>CAYTLK010000026.1:35468-39902 GCA_964438515.1 uncultured Planctomycetaceae bacterium | reverse complement strand
TCATTTTACTCTCCCTCCAAACAAAAATCAAGGGGCGGGAACCACGTTTTTCAAAGTTTTTGTAAAAATTTCAAAAAAACTCATTCCCGCCCCGAAAATAAGCCGTTTAGCAGTGTTTTGAAAAAGAATCTTCTGGTTTTCTCACTTCTGAACCTGCGTCTGCGTCCAGGCACTCACAATCGGCTCAACCGCATCCGCCCACAAATAATATCCCGCGGTGTTGGGATGAAGCTGGTCCGGCATCAAGTCGATTTTCAACGTGTCGTCCTCGTTCAAAAAAAGCTCATTAATGTTCTTGAAGAACACAACCTTTCCGTCCGCTAAAGCCGGCAGCTGGGCGTTGATTGCCGCAATTCGAAGACGATACTGCTTTCCAGGAACCGCAGCGGTTTCAGGCTGCGCCCTCGGAAAGACCGCCAAAAGCAGGATTTTTGCTTCCGGAAACTTGTTTCTCAGCTCGGCCAAAATGTTCCGAATCCCCTGAACAGTATATTCAGCCGTGGTTTCCGGACCCCGATCCATGTTGTTGGTTCCGATCATCAGCATAATCATCTTCGGCGCGATTTTATCGAGTACCGGATTCTGAAGCCGTCCCATCGTCTGATCCGTAATATCGCCGCTCACGCCGATATTGAGGACTTTTCGCGTCCCGTTGTCGTAATATTTTTTGTAGACTTCGAGACCGCGTCCCTCATTGTCCCAGAAATCGGTGATGGAGTCTCCGACCATCAACAAATCAATCGTTTCTTTTTCTTGTGCCGACACGATGCCGGACAGGCAAAAAGAGGCCCAAAGGACCGCAAAACAAAAAACGTTTTTCATAAATAATCTCCCAAAGGCAGATCGGAGAGATTTTCAAAAAATCACCGCTGATTTTCCGCAATCCCTCTTCTTTCAGTTTTATTTTAATACAAAAATCATTTTCAAACCGCGTGAATCAAGGATTCTTCCGAGGATTTTGAGGCGTGTTTTCGTGACGAAAACGATTGGACTGCGGTTTATAAGGGTTTTCCGATGAATGAAAATGCTTTTTCTCGAACGTTTTCCCCTTCAGCGCATTCCACTTTTCCAACTGTTCCGGCGTGAGAATCGACTCAATTTGACTCTGTTCCTCCTCCAACACACACTCTTCGGGCGAAGCGTTTTCCGGCGGCGGCGGAGGAGGATTGGAACCCATACGCATATGAGGAGTCGGCAAAAAAGGAACCTGCGGAGTTGGATCGAGCGGCGGTGCGACACACAAAGTATCTTCGCAGTTGGACCACTTTCCGAATTTTTGACCGTTAGAACCGCCGGAACCGCTGAAACTTTTAGGACCGTTAAAACCATTGGAACCGGGTCCCTTTCTGCGGCGCGGAGGGTCTTTGAAACGGGGCCTTTCCGTCCGTCCCGACAGTGCGAAAAGCTCTTCCAGCTCCGTCGTTTGTTCTTCCGTAAGTTTCAGCCGTGTGCGGATTTCATCGTCACAAATCATCTCCGGCTGCATCTGAAGCTGTATTTGCCGCAATCTCACCGCTTGAGCGTCCGTTAAAAGTTCTTTCATAAACGCATCGGTCGCCTGAAGCTGTTCCGTCATGCGCTGCACTCGTTCGTCTGCCGGAATGTTGCGCGCGTTGCGGAACACAATCTCACCGCGCCGAAGGAAATCCAGCCCGAATTCACGTACTTTTTCCCTTTGTTCTTGTGCAAGATTCAAATCATCCTGAACGTCCGGCTCCATCAGAATGAAAATCGGCGGCATTCCGTTCGACTTGGACAAAAGTTCCATGAATTGCTGTACGTAATTCCGAATAGCCGTCAGCTGCTGCTCGGTTTCGGGGTCCAGCTCGTCGATCGTGAGGAAATCCTGATACAAAACGAGGGCCGTGTCGAGGACTTTCTGCTGTGCGCGCCGCACTTCAGGAGCGTTGTTTTCCGCAAGTTCCTCTTCTGCGATTTTAATGAGCCGATCGGCCGCCGTCCGAGCTTTCTCGAAACGAGCTTGCGCCTCTGAGAGAGCCGTCAGGGTTTTTTTTCGTTCCTGAATCATCATCTGATGCAGAACGATGGTTCCGACCCAGAGCGCCAGAAGGAGGAAAATCGTCGTCGCAACCACTCCTGGATGACGCCGAAACCATTTCGAAAGGATTTCAAACAGACCGGGCCGCCGGGCCTGAATGGGTCGATTTTCGAGGTACCGAGCGAGGTCGGCAGAGAGTTCGGACGCGCTTTCGTAGCGTTCAAACGGCGACTTTGCGATACATTTCAGCAAAATTGTTTCGAGATCGTGCGGGATGGAAGGTGCGTAAATGTGCGGCTTTGCAGGCTCATCCTGCGTAATTTGTTTCAGCAGCCGAACTTGATCCGTTTCGGGAAACATCGGACGAAGCGTGAAAAATTCGTAAAACGTGGCGCCGAGTGAGTAAATATCGACGCGATGATCCGCCAGACGATGGTTTCCCTGCGCCTGTTCCGGACTCATGTAGCGCGGCGTCCCGAACACCTCGCCCGTCCGCGTAAGATGGACGTCCGAACGCACAAGCGCCAGCCCAAAATCCGTAATCCAGAGCTTTCCGTCGGGATCCAGCATCAAATTTGCGGGTTTAATGTCGCGATGAATGACGCCGCACTGATGTGCGTATTCCAGTGCATCGGCCGCCTGACGCATGAGGCCCGCAACCGAACGGTAGTATTCCTGCCGCCGGTCCGAATAAAGGTGCGTCATCCACGAACTCACACTGACTTCCTGCGGCGTGCCGCGATCCAAAAGCACGGTCGAATCGGAGGCGGAGTTTCCCGTCTTGGGCGTTTCGGAAAGCTTGGCAGTTCCTGAAAGTTTTGTGGTTTCGGAAGGTTTTGCGGTTCCGGCAGACTGTGAAGTTCCGGCGGTTCCGGCAGACTGTGAAGTTTCCGAAAGTTTCGCGGACTTGAAGGATTTCGCGGTTTTTTGGGTTTTTTGGGATTTTGCGTGTCGTTCGATTTCTTCGTCACGCAGCGCCTGAATCACGGTTCCGAGATGGGGACCGTTAATGAGTTTCATCGCGTAAAAATGGATTCCGCGCTCGCATCCGATGGCGTAAATCGGAACGATTCCAGGATGTTCGAGCTGCGCAGCGGCGGCGGCTTCGTTGTGAAAACGCTGCAGCTGACGTTCGTCGAACGTCGACGCGAGCGGCAAAACCTTCAGCGCAACGAGACGATTGAGGGAATTCTGCCACGCTTCGTAAACGATCCCCATTCCGCCTCGCGCAATCTCACGCACCAGTTCAAAATCACCAATCGGTTCCAACCCGCTCGCGATTTCAGGTTTTTTTGCGCCTCGAGAAGAAACCACACCCGATGAGGGGGAGGTTGTGGGAGCGTCAAAGGAATCCGGTTGAAGGCGTCCAGACGCGTCTTCGTTTCGCAATAACAGCATTCCTTCCAAACAGCGCCAGATTTCCGCAGCGAGAGTCGGATGATCGCGTTCCACTTCCTCACGAGTTGGAAACTCCTTCGGAGAAAGCGTCATGTAACGATCGAGAATCTCAAAAAGTTCCTTTTCCTGCGCCTCCGCAGAAGGATCGTTCCCGATTTCCGTCTTCAAATCTTCTTTACCCATCAGGATTCACCAAATTCCTTAATTGAGCGAGCGCGCGGACCCACAGTTTCTGCACACTGTCCACCGAACGGCCCATTTCGTCTGCAATTTCCTGAAACGAACGATTTTCCGTGTGACGAAGACGCAAAACGGTTCTGTAGTGTTCCGGTAATTTTCCAATCGCCTCAGCCAGCTGATTTTCCATCTCCTTGCGCGAAACTTTCAAACTGGGCGTACTTGCGTTACTCACGAGCTGGTCCCAGAAGACCGAGGATTGGTCGACTTTAACGTAAATTGCGCGTTCAAGCCGCACATCACGCTGTCGAGTCCCCAAGTAACGCCGCGCCGACATTGCAAGCGTCGAAGCAAGTATTTGCCGCAGCCACGCAAGGAAGGACGCCTCCGTCTCTCCGCGAAAGTTCGGAAACGCCTGATACGCCTCCAAATACGTTTCCTGTACGATATCCGAAGCATCCATCTTCCCGCAAATTCGCGGATCAATCTGAAGCCGAGCGAGAAAAAGAAGGTAGTTGTGAAAATTCTCAAGCAACTGTCCCAGCGCTGCGGAATCATGGTTTCGTGCGTTTTTCAAAAGTTCTTCAAAAGGAAAATCGTCGGAAGTCATTTTGTTCTCGGTATTCCAAAAAATGAAAAAAGGATAAAGTTTACGACACCCTAGGGCGCAAGAAAAACGAAAGCACCCAAAAAGCACTTTCGTTTTCTTCTTTCCATCTCCGCCTGAAAATCCGTTGGAATGGCGTCCCAGCCTCGCTTGCGGATGGGAACGATTTTGAAACGGAAATCTTCAGGTCGTTGAGACCGTGAAATTATCGCACGAATCAGTCACGGGGTTCCGGAGCCGGACCTTCTTCAGG
>CAYTLK010000026.1:29853-35368 GCA_964438515.1 uncultured Planctomycetaceae bacterium | reverse complement strand
GGGCGCGGACCTTTCGGACCTTTTCCGTCGAAATCAGGGCGCGGACCTTTCGGACCATCACCGTAACAATCAGGGCGCGGACCTTTCGGACCTTTTCCGTCGAATTCAGGGCGCGGACCTTTCGGACCTTTTCCGTCGAAATCAGGGCGCGGGCCTTTCGGACCATCACCGTAACAATCAGGGCGCGGGCCTTTCGGACCTTTTCCGTCAAAATCAGGGCGCGGGCCACGCGGGCATTTTCCGTCACAATCAGGGCGCGGACCTCGCGGACCTTTTCCATCAAACTCCGGAGGAGGCGGAGGAACTTCACCGTCACGCATTTCCGGAGGAGGCGGAGGAACTTCACCGTCACGCATTTCAGGTGCCGGACCTTCGGGAGCCGGACCTTCGGGCGGAACCGGAGCGTCTTGTGCAGACAGCATCACCGGGGACAAAATGAGTGCCGCGACACCGCTAAGCATGAATTTTGTGGTTTTCTTCATTGTTTTCTCCTTGAAAATGAAAAACTGAAAGTTAAAATTGACTTCACTTAAACAGTTGCATTTTCCGGGAGAAAACGCCGAAAAAAATCACGAATTTAAAAAAACCTCCAAACACCCCCGTTTTTACCGTTCCTCCCCGTTCTCAGCCGCATCGTCTTCCTGCAAATACACTTTTTCGCGATAAAACTGAATCACAATCGTAAACAGAACCGCATTTACGAGCGACAAAACAAGGAACAGCATGTAGTAAGCCGTCCCTTCAAGGAGGCGGGGATGCGACTCGCAAATGAAATTGACGCCCGCAACGACGAGGTTTCCAGCAGCGATCATCATGAGGTAAATTCCCACAACGAACGACTTCATGGAACGCGGCGCCTGCGTGTACGCGAATTCAAGCGACGTGACGGAAACCAGCACTTCCCCCGCCGTCAGAACGACGTATGCCGGAAACTGCCACGCAACATTCAGCACAACGCCGCGCTGCGCCATGGTTTCGAACCAGAGCGGGAAACACTGCGCCGCAACGGCCAGAAACAGCCCGACCGACATTTTGACGAGAGCCGACTCGCCGAGATATCGGTTCCAGTACGGATAAATTCCGAGCGTGAAAATGGGAATCAGGATGAGAATGAGAAGCGGATTCATCGCCTGGAGCTGCGACGGAAGCACGGTCCACTCGCGCATGGAGTCGGGCAGAAAACTGCACCAGGCGAGAATGTGAGGATCCATCACTTTCGCCTGTTCGACCCAGAGGGTTGAATTTTGGTCGTAAACAGCCCAAAAGAGGATCAAAAAGAGGAAAATGACGAGTACTTTTCCGAGTGCCGTGAGTCCCTCCCGACTTCCTAAATCGCGGAGGAACGTGATTCCGGAAGGTTTCACGATGCGGTATTTTCGCCTTCCGAGCCACAAAATGAACGTCGCCATTCCCATCAGCACGCCCGGAACGCCGAACGCCCAGCCGGGACCGTAGTATTCGAGGAGCCAGGGAGTTAAAAGTGTGGAGAAAAAGGAGCCGAAATTGATTCCGAGATAGAACCAGTTGTATACTCCATTCATCATATGCTTGTTTTCCGACGTGAACTGGTCGCCGAGCAGCGCCGAGGTGCAGGATTTGATGCCGCCGGACCCCAGCGCAATGAGCGCCAAACCGAGGAAAAGCGGGATACGCAGATTCCCTCCGAACATGCTTCCCGGCAGCGCGAGCGCCAGATGACCGAAGCAGTACACAATCGAGAGCCAGAACATGACGCGGTATTTTCCGCAAAAAACGTCCGCAAGCAGCGCACCGAACAGAGGCAGAAAGTACACCGCGCTTTTGAACAGATGGATGTATCCCGCCGCTTCCGCTTTCGGCATCGCGAGATAGACGGCACTCGTCATGTAAACCATCAGAATGGTGTTCATTCCGTAATAAGAAAAGCGTTCTGCCGTTTCGTTTCCCACAATGTACGGAACCGACGACGGCAAACGCAGCGCTTGTTTGGGGGTGTTCATATTTTCCTGAAATCCTTTGAACCCATCGCGAGAGTAAATGAATGAGTGTGAATGAATAATACAGCAGCACGTATTTCTACGACGCATTCACGCCCCGCACTGCTGCACATTATTCAAAGTGCAGTGTTCCGAATTCTTCGAACCGGTACCGCGTCGAACCACTCTCGAGTCAGTTCCTCAAAAACGTTGGGTTCTTCGTATCGGATGACGTGTGCCCCTTCCTTCATGGGACCAATGAGTCCCCGAAAAATCGGGAGCGACCGCAACTCTTTCCGAGTGCTGCAATTATCCACGCCAATTTGTTGGTAAGACCGTCCAATTTCCTCAATGGAATTAAAGTCCTGAGTTACAATTCGACCGTCAGAATCACGAGTCACAACCCTGTAAATATTTTTCTTGTCCATGATTATATGAATGACTCCAAAATCGAAAATGAATTTCTGAATTTCAAGACGAATCCGTTCGTCTGAAGCTTTCAGAAAGAATAAACTTTAGCGGAACTGCCGACGCGGTCCCGTTTTGGTTTTCGTGTGCAATTTGATTAAAAGTTAGGTTTATTTGATTTTTGTTCAGTGATTGTTTGATTCATTCTTGTTTTTTGTTTAATTTATTCAATCTATTTAATTACATGTTCGATTGTTTCCGATTTCTTCTCTGCTTTTCAGCGAGGGTGTTGGCGGCAGTATTCGTACATTGCGATTGCGGTGGCCGTCGCGGCGTTGTGAGAAAAAGGGAGACCGTACATCGGAATTTCAACCACATCGTCGAGACATCGTAAAATCTCCGGCTCGATTCCCAGTCGTTCGTTTCCGACGACGAGCAGCGTTTTTTCGGGAAATGCGTATTCGTGCAGCCAGTAGGAATCGTTCGTTTGTTCGAGTCCCACCACGCGCCAGCCTTTTTCCTTCCATTTTTGCAGGAGTTCCGGAGCGAGAGTCCGATGTTGTTCGATTTCAAGGTCGATTCCCGTTTCACGTGCGATTTTTGCGTTGACGCTTGCGTTTCCGCAGCAGATGATTTTTCGAACGCCGCAGCAGCCGGCCGCACGAACGATACGCGAGAGATTCACGTTGCTGTGCATGGGAGGAACTGCGACGACGAGCTCGCGCGGGTGCGAAAGCTCCATCGCTTCTTTGTGTCGAATCTGAACGAAATCTTTATCCTCGGAACTCATGAAAACACCCAGCGGGAAACGAAAAAAACATCTAAAAACTTAAAGGAAGTCCTAAAAACTCAATATTAAAAAGTTTTTGACCCGGTGCGACCGGGAGCGAGTAACTGGGGAAAAAACAACATTCAAAATGTTTTTCCCCACGATCGAAACCACATTACGGGAGCGCTCTGTTTCCTCCCGTTAGGGTGGAAACACCGCCACGGTGCGAAAAAGCCCCTTGAATCACAACGTTCACGGTACGATTTTTTTGCACAAAAACAAAACATACGGAATGAAACACTCTGGAATTTTTTTGCAAACTACAATAAGTATAACACAACCCCTCATTTTTTCTATGGTAAAGTCAAAATCTTTTTGAGTTTTTGATTAATATTTAATATTCAAAACAATACAACCATCATATTCGTTTTAATCGTTCTTGTTTAACAACGATTAAACGAAATTTTAGGATTTTCCGACTTTTTCGCGTCAAAACGATTCTATTTATATTGACTTTTTGCCGAAAAGCGACGATAAAAAAAGAACCTGAGATTGTCTGACAGTCTCGAAGGCGCGTTCCGTTTCCGTGACCAGTCCGTCTCAAAAACTGTGCAAACCTCCCAGTTTACGTGTATTACAAAACCATAAGGAACATAGAATGTTTTTTCGAAAATATTGGATTTTTCCGATTACAACGTTAGTTTTAAGTACTTCCCCGTTTCTTTTCGAGCGGAATGAGGTGTTTGCCGACACGCAAGGAGCGGCGGCAGCCGTCGGCGCTGCAAGTACTGCAGGAACAACACGCACAGCAGGAACAACGGGTGCGGCAGACGCAGACGACACAAGCGAGATCGAGGCCTTCCTTCCTAAGCCTCTGAATATCGCACAGCTTTTGACGGATGCTGGAAAGGGAGACGCGCAGGCGCAATTGTACCTTGGAATGTGCTACGCGCTGGGTGAAGGCGTCACGCAGGACGACAAACAGGCGCTTAAGTGGCTCCAGCTTTCCGCCGCGCAGAAAAATTATCAGGCGCAGTACATTCTTTCTCTCTGGTGCATGAACGGTCACATCGTCACCAAAAACGAGGAAATGGGGCTGAAACTCCTTCTGAGTGCCGCAAATGGAGGCTTCGCGGAGGCGCAGTATGAATACGCATCGTACCTCTCCGAAAAAGAAAAGCAGGATGAAGCGTCCGTCTGGATGAAAAAGGCGGCCGAACAGGGATACGTCCCTGCAGAAACGGCGCTGGGCGCGTACCTCACGGCGACTTCCGAGGCGGGAAGCGAAAAAATGCAGGAAGGAATGAGCTGGCTCATTCTGGCTGCGATGGAAGGAGATACAGACGCGCAAACCACCCTCGGTGCCTGTTTCATCGAACAGAAAGAAAACGTTCCCGGCGTCGTCTGGCTCGAAGTGGCGCTCCTTAACGGCGACAAAACCGGTGCGGAAGTTCTGAAAACGCTGGAACCCACGCCGGACGAGTGCTTCGACATCGGTTACACGTTCCTCTTGGGCGACGGTTACATCCCGAAAAATTATGACCGATTCAAATATTGGACCGGAAAAGCGGCTGAAAAGGGCCAAATCAGCGCACAATTCATACTGGGAATGTATTACGTTTCAGGAATCAATCACGAGTTGACGCCTGAAAAAGGAACGGCTCTCCTTGAAAAAGCGGCTGACGGCGATTTCGCAGAGGCGCAGCTCCTGCTGGGCGTCTGTTACAGGAACGGAACGGGCGTCGCAAAAGACGATAAAAAAGCAATCGAGTACTTGCAGAAAGCCGCAAAACTGAAAAACGCAAACGCCTTCACGCAGCTCGGTTTTTGCAGCCTCCTCGGAATCGGAATCGTCTCGAATGAAGAAACGACCAAGAAACTGTTTGCGAAGGCGGCTGAAATGAAAGACCCGACGGCAATCGCGCTGACGGATTATTGTACAAAATCAAACCTTTCCTACGTTTCCGGTCCGGCGCTCCTGAAGCAGCTGGCGTCCGACGCGAAAACGGGAAATGCGGCGGCGCAATACATCATGGGTGAGATTTACGCAGACGGCTGCGGCGTCAAACGCGACGACAAAACGGCGGCGGCGTACTACAATCTCGCGGTGAAACAGAATCATCCTGCGGCGCTTGCGGCTCTTTCGTGGTACTACGAAATGGGGATTTACGTCATCGAAAATCGCGACACCGCCATCCAGCTTGCGATGAAAGCTGCGGAACAGGGAGACGCAGAAGCGCTTTCTTACCTCAATACAATTGGTCAGGTGGAAGCGGCCGAAGACACGCAGAAAAAATAACCGACGGATTTTTACACAGTTTTCAAACCGGTTTTAACCTGGTTTTCAACACGATTTTAATGCAGTTTGAGTATCGTTTTTTGA
>CAYTLK010000026.1:19544-29753 GCA_964438515.1 uncultured Planctomycetaceae bacterium | reverse complement strand
GGTTTTAACCTGGTTTTCAACACGATTTTAATGCAGTTTGAGTATCGTTTTTTGATTGCAGCTTTGCGGACCTTTTCACGTTTTTCCATTTTATTTTTCCTTTTTATTTTTCCTATTCATTTTAATTTTTATTTTATAATTAAATTTATGGCTCAAACACGTATAACCGTTTGTCAGTTGCTTCACACGCTGAATGTGGGCGGTGCGGAAATTCTCGCAACCCGTTTGGCACAAAGGCTTTCCGGTCCGCGCTGGCGTTTCGTCTTTTTCTGTCTCGACGCGCCGGGCGTGCGTGTGACTGAAATGCGGGAGGCGGGATTTCCGGTGGAAGTTCTGCGCCGACGGCCCGGCTGCGACTGGGGATGTATGCGCAATATTGCACATCTTTGGAAGAATTACAACGTGAATTTCGTTCAGGCGCATCAATACACTCCGTTTTTTTACGCACTTGGGGCGCGCGGGCTGTTTCGTTCGGCGCCTCCCATTCTGTTTACCGAACACGGACGCTTTTTCCCCGATTTGCCGAATTGGAAGCATAAAATTTACAATCACTTGCTCATGAGCGCGAAGGACCGAATCGTGACGGTGGGCGGCTCCGTAAGAGACGCGATTGTGCAAAATGAGGGGATTCCGGCCGAACGTGTGCAGGTCATTTACAACGGCGTCAATTCGGAACAATTTACACAAAATCGGCTGTCGCAGACGGAAAAAAACGACCTGCGCGCCTCGTTGGGACTCACGGACGAATACGTCATTCTGCAGGTTGCTCGCCTCGATTCCATCAAGGACCATCCCACCGCCATTCGCGCGATGAAACGTTTGATTTCGCTACCGGCTCCGCAACCTCCGAGAAATGAAAATTCTGGAAGCGGTTTCCGTGTCGCGCCGACGTCCAATGCGGAAGATTCGACTATTTCCTCTTTTTCTTCCATCTTCAGCGGCGATTCCGCCCTTTTAACCAGTTTGGCGAGCGGCTCCTCCATCCTGAAATTCCCCGCTGCCGAAGACAATTCGAAAATCGCACGAATTTCTAAATCCCGTTCGCGCCGTCCCGTTCTTTTGCTGGTCGGAGGCGGGCCGGACCTCGAAAACGTGAGGAATGAGATCGTGAAATACCGTCTTGAAAAACGCGTTCGAATGCTCGGCGAGCGTACGGACGTTGAGAAACTGCTGCAAATTGCGGACGTTTTGCTTCTGACGAGCAAGAGCGAGGGAATTCCTCTCACGATTCTTGAAGCGTTTGCGTCCTGTGTGCCGGTCGTCGCGACGAAAGTCGGAGGGATTCCGGAAATCATCACATCCGGCGAAAACGGACTTCTGGCGCCGGCTGGAGACGATATTCGAATCGCAGGAAATTTGCACAAAATTCTCACAAAGCCGGAATATGCTGCAGCTCTCGCCGAAAACGCGCGAAAAAGATTCGAGGAGGGATTTACGGAGGACCAAATGGTGTACGAATACGAACGATTGTACGAAGAAATCGTGAACGAATGATTCTTTTGCCGTTTTTCTTTTCATTTTTCGATTGTGCGAGGATTCTCCCTTGCACAATTCCGAAAATATGGTACAATTTGAATATCTGAATATGGAATCAGGGTTCCTCATGCTGAAACTTCCTTATTTTACGAAAGATTGAAATCGGATTCATGTCCTCCGAAACCTCCGAAATACGCGAATCGAACAGCTTGAACAGCGCGAACCAATCGCACAGCGCGAACCGTTCGAACGAATTCATCGACCTCCAGCCGCACCTTAAGCGCTTCCGTCTGGCGGCGTTTCGACCGGGACAGGAAGAAATAATTCGTACAATAATCGGAGGGCGCGACACGTTGTGCGTGATGCCGACTGGGGGCGGAAAAAGTTTGTGCTACCAGCTCCCGGCGCTTGTTCTTCCGGGTGTGACGCTTGTTGTTTCGCCGCTGATTGCGCTCATGAAGGACCAAGTGGACGCGCTTTCTGCGTTGGGAATTCCTGTTTCGTTTATCAATGGAACGCTTTCTCCAGACGAACAAGGGGATCGGATGGACCGCATGGCGGCGGGGGAATTTCGGCTGATGTATGTAGTTCCGGAACGGTTTCGCAGCTCGCGTTTCGTCTCGGCCGCTCGACGTTCGAACATTTCGCTTCTTGCAATCGACGAGGCGCACTGCGTCAGTCAGTGGGGACACGATTTTCGTCCCGATTATGCAAAATTGGGAAAATTCCGGGAGGAAATCGGGAATCCGCCGACGATTGCTCTGACCGCAACCGCCACCGCCACGGTTCGACGCGACATTATTGAGCTTCTGGCGCTCGGCGACCCTGCGATTTTCATTCGTGGTTTTGCGAGGCCGAATCTCTTTTATGAGGTGGCGCAGGTCGGAGGCGAGCAGAACAAAAAAGACGTACTCGTCGAATTTTTGAACCATCATACCGGTTCCGGAATCGTTTATACTTCCAGTCGGAAAAGAACGGATGATGTGGCGAATTACATCAATGAGTTTACAACGCGTCGTGCGGTCGCGTACCACGCCGGAATGAATCCTCAGGACCGAAAGGCCGTCCAGGAAGAGTTCATGCGGGGAAAAGGGAGCGAAAAGAATGCATCAAACAACCCCTATTCGGGTTCCGCAGGCTCTTTTTCGGGCGGCGCATCGGGTGCATCGGGCGGTCAGAAAGCCGATGTGGTTGTGGCGACGACCGCTTTTGGAATGGGAGTCGATAAAGCAGACGTCCGATTTGTGATACATTATAACATTCCTGGGTCCCTGGAGGGGTACTATCAGGAGGCGGGACGCGCGGGACGGGACGGGAAACCGTCGCACTGTCTGCTGCTGTTCAACTATGGGGACCGTCGAACGCAGGAATTCTTCATCGAAAGTTCTTATCCGTCGCGCGACATCGTGAATCAGGTGTATTCGTACCTCTGTTCCGAGGGGGACCGCATCATTGAAAAAACGCAGCAGGAGATTCGTGAGGACCTCGGAATCACTGCTGGAAGTGCCGACGCCATCGGAGCTTGCGAAAAAATCCTCGAAGAGGCGGGCGTCCTGGAACGAATGGACGCATCGGAAAATTACATCTCCCTCCGCGTCGATTCCTCGTACACGCAGGCTGGGAATTTCCTGGCGGCAAACGCAAAAACACGTCTGAAAGTGTGGGACGCGGTGCTTGAAATCGTCGGAAATCGTTTCGACGAGATGGTTTACTGCAACATCGAAGATCTTGAACGCCGAACGGAACTCAAAACCACCTCCATCACCGCGGCGCTCCGCGAGCTGAATCGACATGCATTTTTTACGTACATTCCCCCCTTTCGCGGTCGGGCCATTCGGATGATTCCGAACAACGCGGAAGATGAATCGAATGCGTCGAATTATCGTCCTCGATTTCCGAAATTCAGCAATCTGAAAATCGATTTTGAGCTTTACGAACGCCGCAAGGCCGCCGAATACGAACGTCTCGACAGTGTTTGCGGTTTCGCGATGACGCAGCACTGCCGACAGGCGAAAATCCTCGAATATTTCGGCGAAAAAAACGCAGGAAGCTGCGGAAACTGCGACAATTGCGAGGCGCACGGGATTCGGAGAAATACAATCTCAACGACCGTTACGACGAACGCGCACGCCTTCGAGAAACCCGAAGCGCCGCCGACCGTCACGAGTCCTACGGTTTTCGAAGCGCCAAACGGCGCACAAAAATCACAAAATACAGTACAACTTTCAGAAACATCCGTCGAAGAGACGCCGCAGAAACGCAGTTCCGTCTTTCATCCGGGTGATGAAATGACGGTGACGCCGGCTCTCACGGAGCTTGTGCGCATCATTTTGAGCGGACTTGCGCGCGTCACGATTGAACGAAATTTTTCGTGCGGAAAAACGCTTCTTGCGCAGGTTTTGTGCGGCTCCGCGTCGCAGCGCATTGTGGATTTGCATCTCGACACCATCACCACGTACCGCAAACTCGCGTCGTACCTTCAAAAAGACGTTGCGGAAATGATTGAGGCGCTGCTGAACATCGGTTTGATTCGTCAGGAAAATTGCGGTTCGGGTCAGTATCGGCGTCCGGTTCTGGTTCTTTCGGACCTTGGAAATGCGGTGATGCGCGGGTACAAACCCCTCGAAACGGTCCCGCCTTTTCCCCGCCTCATTCTTTTTCGGCTGGGCGCCATTCCAAAAGATTCGAACGCTGCGCCGTCTTCTGAGAAATCGGAGGTTCCGTCTGCGGGTTCCACTGCAACTCCGTCCGCAAGTCAGTTCGTAGTTTCACCTATGAATTCAACACAGAATTCATCTACAGATTCAACCCTCGTTACTGCGGCAGAATCCGTACCGAAACCCGTTTTGAGTCAGACGTCCGCGCTTGTTTCAGGACGCACACCGCTTTCGGAGGCTGAAATCGAGCGGAAACCTGCATATTTCTGGACGCTTCAGCTTTTGGAGCGCAATTATTCGTTGGCGGAATGCGAGAAGATTCGGAATTTGTCGAAGTCGGAGCTTCTGGAGGACGTGCTTCACGCGATGGAAGAGGGGGTTCTTATTCGGCGACAGTGGGTCTTTACCTCCGAGCGCTGGCAGGAATTGGGGAACATTCTGACGGGCGGGATGAGCCGCAACGGCGACTTTAGCGCGCTGGAACCCACCGACGGGGATTCTGCAGCCAGCATGCTGGAAGTGATGATTTACTCGCGTCTCAACAATCGTTCGTGAGCGCCGCCCCTGGTTCCTGTAATGGCGAGCGGCGGGCTTTTTGCCTGCTGAATGTGCGTTCCCGAAAAACGAAATTTTCCACTAAACTCACCCCACGTAAAATGTATACTTCTGCTGTTTTCAGGAATCGGAATGATGTTTTGGACAGTCAGAAAGAACTTCAAACGAAAAGGATGAAAAATGAAACGGCGTGACCTTTTAAAAACCTTTACCGCTGCCGGCGTTTTAAGCACATTCGGCGCGAATGTCCCGGCAGAAGAAAATCCAAAACCTGTTAAAAACGGCCTCCTCAATCCGGACGGCTGGACCATGGTCGTCATTCCCGACCCGCAATCGTACGTAAAATACAGCCGAAATCAGGGAATTTTCGAACTGATGACCGCCTGGATCGCCGAAAACATCCAAAAATTCAACATTCAGCAGGTCCTCATCACGGGCGACTTGGTTGAACAGAACAACATCGGGTGCGGACAGTACAATCAAACGAGCGAGCAAATGTGGAAAGCGACCTCGCGCGCGCTCGAACGGCTCGACGGCGTGACGCCCTACATCATCTGCACCGGAAACCACGATTACGGCTTCCGCGACTCGGAAAACCGTGAAACACAGGTGAACGATTACTTCCCCTCCGGCCGGAATCCCGCCTGGAACGGCGTTTTGAAGGAAATGGGCGAGAACACTTTCGGCAAAAAGACCCTTGAAAATGCCGCTTATGAGTTCACGACAGCCGCTGGCCGCAAGATGCTGACGATTTCGCTCCCCTTTGCGCCGACCGACGCGAATCTGGCCTGGGCGAAGGAACTCGCAGCCCGTGAGGAGTACGCGAATCATTTCGTCACGATTTTGACGCATTCCTTCATCAAACGCGGCGGAGTTCGGCCCGAAGCGGAACATTACGCACTCAACAAAGCCGGCGGAAACGCAGGCGAGGCCATCTGGCAGAAGCTCGTTTTTCCCTCTCCCAACATTCGGCTCGTCGTCAACGGTCATTTTTCCGGCCCGAACAGTTTTGCGGACAGTACCGCCTTCCGAATGGACGAGAATCAGGCGGGAAAGCCCGTCGCGCAGATGCTTTTTGACGTTCAGGCCCTCGGCGGCGGCTGGAATGGAAACGGCGGCGACGGCTGGATTCGGCTGCTCGAATTCAACCCGGATTTGACGCACGTGAGCGTTCGAACGTTTTCGCCGCTGTTCGACATTTCGCCGGACACCAAAAAACTGGCGTGGGAGCTTTCCGACCTCAACGATTTCGAGTTTCAACTGTAAGAACCTGCGGAAGAACGAAATACGTAAAAGGAAGTCCTAAAAACACAGTATTATACTGATTCCACTCGAAAATTCCGCTTTGGACGGCTACGCAAGCTGAAGCAGACGCCGAAGAATCCACTCGAGCGAAAGCAAAACGACAAAAATGTACAAAAGCGTCGTGGACGGAACGACGGGAACCGCGGAGTCGAACTCCACAAGCGTGCGCGTGCGGTCCCGAAGCTCCTCTGGAAACGTCACGAAAGCAGAATCCGTCGAAGATTCAAACGATTTTCCTCCCGTCTGTTTCGCCAAATCGTCCAAAAACGCCTGATTCCGCTGCGGTTTCTCGCGCTCCACATCGGAAAGAACCACTTCCACCCGTTTCACAAGACGTTCCTGCGAGTCGGGAATCGGAAGCTCAATCCGCAGCCGTCCTTCCGTCAGAACAGAAAAACGTCCAGTAAACAATCCCGGCATTTCCCGGTCAGCTGCGAGCGTTACGTTCTGAATTTTCCCATTCGGAAGGAACACTTCGGCAGAAACTTCCGGCATCGCGGCCGCCTCGATGGGTTCGAGGGCCGGATTGAAAAGCTGCGCACGAATTTCAATTGGGTCTCCGGGGAAACAACGCGTCTGTTCGAGCATCAAACGTCCGCGGCGCGACTGCTGCAAGGTGCGTCCCTGCGTTACGTAATTCAAAAGCTGCGTATAAAGCCGCGTAAAATATTCAGGATTTTGTGCCCGAAGCCGCCAAAACTCACCCGTTCCGATGTAAAGCGTGCGTCCCGAACCGTAAAATTGAGTCGCAAGCAGAATCGGGGCGGAATCTCCGAAGCGCGTTTGCGGATTGGAAAAATACGCGAGTGCCGTTGCGCCGCTTCGAAGTTTTTTGGTGGGGAAATGACCGTACACGCCGGGAAATTCGGACCAAATGCGCGCGCTCGTCGCCGGGGAATCGTCGAGTAAAAAATACGACGCTTCTTTCCCTGCCCGCGTCCATTCGATCGGCCAAATTTCATCTGCGGTGAAGGTGTTTTGACGGAACGAGGAGGTTCGATCGTAAAACTCAACCGGATACAGCGTCTGAATTTTGCCGAGCGTCGCATCATCCATCCACCCTCCAACCATCCCCATAAATACGGGTCCCGCCACGAAAATCATACCGCCGCCCTGTCGCGACGTCCACTCCTCGACCCAATCAGTCTGCGCCGGCGTCAGAATCTTCCAGTTGGGGTCGATCGCCAAAATGCAGTCGTACGCGAAAAGTTCCTCACGCGTGTCGGGGAATCGAAGCAAAATTCGGGTTCCATCCTGCTGAATTCGTGACCGAAGCGCTTTTTCTTCCTCTGCGTTTTTCGGAACGGCTCCGCCTTCCGGAAGGGCGCTTTCGAGCAAAATATCCGATTCCACATTTTTGTCGCGCAAAAGCATCGTGCTGAGGAACTGATACTCGCGCGTGGGACCGCCGGAGAAAATCAGAACCCGTGTTTTTCGATCCACAACGTCGATTTCCGTGTCGCGTTCGTTATCGTCGCGATTCATTTCCTTTTCGTCCGCACGCACGCGCAGAATGTAGAGGTACTTTCCGACCGGCTGCGGCGGAACGGTGAACTGAAAAGCGGTCTGCTTTCCTTCTTCCGAAAGAATCACGTCTTCCGTCGAAATTAATGTTTCAGAAATCGAATCTGCGGGTGGGGATGCGGGTGCGGATGCGGGTGCAGCAGCGTCAGACGGCGTTTCATTCGGTGAATCAGACGGCGCGGCGGAAATTTCCGTGTTGGAAGGAAGTTTCTTCTGAAAAAGATCGACCTGAACGATATGTGTACCATTTTCAGATTTCAGTGTGTCGAAACCGAAACCATCGACGGAGCCTCGAATGACGAACGGGTCGCGCGGAAGAACTCTGGCGGGCGCTTCCATCTCTGTAAGTCGATAGTTCGGAATCACTTGCGTCGATCCTAAACCCAAAGTAAAAATCGGAATTCCCATCTTTCGCGCGGTCTCCGCGAGCGGCTGAATTTCGCCTCCCGCCGTCTGCATTCCGTCCGAACAAAGCAGAATTCCTGAAATCGGAAGCGTCGAATTGCTTAAAAGCCACTCCCGGATGGAGTCGCAAATGCGCGATTGCGCCCCTTTTGGCGATAAAAGTGCGTTCCAGTCCGGCTTCCGGCCACGAGCTGCGTCGGAAACGTTATTTTTCGGGGCCGATTGATTTTCAGAAGAATCCTTTGAGGAAATCGCACCTTTTTCAGCCGTCCAAAGGACTCTGGATTCCGAATCAAGCGCGAGAAAAATCAGGTCGTGTTTTTCGTTGAGCCGTTCCAGCAGAGGCGTCGTTTCCCACAAATTTGCAAGAAACTGCGCGCGCGTCACCGAATCCGGGGCGGCATCTTCCGGAAGCGTCATACTGAGCGACGTGTCGCAAAAAACGAGAAAACGCGAGTTCATTTTGCGTTCCTTTTCCGAAATCCATTGCGGATTCAGAAAGAAAAACAGGAGGACCAAAAGCACACACGTGCGTAAAATCGGGAGCAAAATCCGCCAGAATGGATGAAGTTCCACACTGTAGCGGCGATAAATTTTCCAAACAATCCAAACCATCAGTGAAAAAACAAGCAGCGGAAGGATCCAGTCGCTGTGCGTTTGAATGCGTTCGAGATGCGGCATCATTTTTCACCTCCGATGATTTTTGTGCGTGTTTCTTTTTGATTTGCGGACTTCTTTTTCATTTGTTTCTCTGCGGAGTTTCCCGATAAATGATAGCTGGCGTTTGCGGCCAAAAGCATTTCAAGCACCATCCAAATGAGGATCAAAACAAGAATCCAGTCCGAAAGCGCCGAACGAGCGGAGTCGGAAACCGCAAAATGAAAATCCTGAATCGTACTTAAATCGAAACGAGTTTCGTGCATTTCAGCAGCGAGTTCCTGAGGCGTGATTTTGGTGAGTGAGCTTTCCCGAACATCCACATTAACCGCAAAAAGACGATTTTCGTGAATTCCGGAAAGTCCTTTCATTTCCGCCTGAAACACCCCCGGTTCTGCGGCAGGCGGTGAAGTCGCCTGAAACATTCCATTTTTTTGAGCGACGGATTGAACGAGCTTCCAAACACTCGCGTCCGGATTCAAAAATCGAACGGATGCGTCGAATAATTCCGGAGAAAATTCCGTCGAAAGCGGCTCGCCGACGCGAAAATCTTGCGTGGGACGCTGCGTCAAATACGCCTGAAGCTGCAAAATCATCACGACGTAAGAACCTTGCGTGAACGGATTCGGCTGAGACGGATTTCCGACCGGCCAGTCCGTCCACGTACGGTCTGCAGAGGTGAGAAAAAGTACAATCTTTCCGCGTCCGAAAGCCCGCTCCACCACAAGAGGCGCATTGTTCCGCAGCGCCGCAATTACATGAACGTCCGAACCCAACGCGGAATCGGAACCCGCTGCTGAACCGGAACCCGCAACGGAACCGGAATCCGACGCAGCGTTGGAGGCGGAATCAACGGTGTTGAAAGCGGAATTTCCAGAATTTTCTGACGTTTTTTTTGAATTATGTCGATTCTTTTGCGTGAGTGTCGTTTCGTCCTGCAGCGGAATGACGGTTTCGAGGGTCGCGTCGTCGAGCGTGTAGTAACGCTCCACGTGGATGGTGTTGAATTGGGTCGCGTGCTCCCCGGAAAAAATACGAAAAATGGGGTGCGGCGAGACGCGAATGTCGGGAGCCGCATAGTAAGGAGGAAGTTCCTCCGTTTGGTCGAGAACAACCGGGAAAAAACCCTTTCCGTCTCGGAACCATTTTTGCGCCATCAGCGGGTCGGTGTGCGGGCCGGTAAAAATACAAAGTCCGCCGCCGTTTTGAACGAATTCTTCGATTGAGGTGACGGCTTGAGGTTCAAGCGACGCAGTGTCGAGGAGATAAATACTTCGGAACGCAGAAAGGTCGTTTGTGCTTAAAAAACGGGCTTTTTCGACTCGCGGAGTGATTCCCGTCAGAACGCGATCGCCGGGCGCAAGGGCGGTGCGAAGAAAAAGGGAGGTGGAGGCGTCCAACGAATCATCAATAATGAGGACCGGCTCAAAAGGCGGAACGTAGAAAGCCGCAAAAACCTGATTGTCGTCTGCAACAGCGTCCGGCTCCAAAGACGCTTTGACCGTAAAATTTCCCTCCGACGGAAACGTGACGGGAAATTTCCCAACGACGGTTGAACCTGCGGAGATTTCGGGAATCGTGACGGCTGGAACGGTCTGCGTGGAACGTCCCGGAGCGTTTTTACTTCCCG
>CAYTLK010000026.1:5691-19444 GCA_964438515.1 uncultured Planctomycetaceae bacterium | reverse complement strand
TGCACCTCCCGACGCATTCGACGTACGTTCCGACTGAATTTCCGGATGAATCACGACATTTTGAACGGCTGCGTTTCCGAAATTCGTAACACGAACCGACATTACAAGCGGAACGCCGGCCGCTCGAACGCCTTCTTCTGGTTTGAGGACGCTGAGTCCCAAATTCGGATGTTCCACCGACGCACAATCGACGAAACGGAGCTTGAATCCCGCACGTTCGAGTGAATCCAAGCGCTTCATCAAAGCTGGATTTTCCTTCCAATCTTTCGTACGAAAATCTGAAAAGAGGTACAAAATGCGTGTTCCATCGGACGCTTCAGGCGCCAGTTCGAGCGCGTAATCGAGTGATTCGAGCAAATTTCCGCCAAAATGAGACGCTTTCATTGATTCAAGTCCTAAAATTTCGCGAAAATTGTGACTGACGCGCTGTTCGTGAACGTCCGCCTTTCGAACGTCGGGCCGCGCCTGCGAGGTGCGAAGCAGCGTGAAATTATGGACGGCGCCCTGATGTTCCAGCGTATCGACGAGCTGTTGAATGGAGTTTTTCGCGTTTTCAAAGACGGACGTTTCGCCGACTCGGTCCGACATGGAAAAACTGTCGTCGAGAATAACGATGTGGTGCGTTTTGGCTCCGCCTGGCAGAATTCCGCGTACCGACGGACCCGCAAGCATCAGAACGAGCAGCGCAACGAGCGCCATCCGCATGAGTAAAAGAAGCATTTCCTTCATCCTCACGCGAGTTCGATGTTTTTTGTAGGCCGCAAGGAGGAACTCCATCGCACCCCACTCCACCGGCCGGTGGCGCAGAAGGTTGATGAGGTGAATCACAAGCGGAATCAGTACGAAAAACAGTCCCCAAAGGAGGAGAGGATTTGCAAACATAATTTATTATCGTATATTAATATTAAAAAGGAATTCTAAAATCTGAATATCCGAGGGAGTTTTTGGGAAAGGAAAACGGGAGGGAAAAACGTTTTATACCCGTCTTTCCCCGTTTTTCTCTCGTCTTTCCTCGTTTTACCGGGTCAAAACGTTTCATTCATTGCTGAAATCGACTGCATCGTCTGCGTCTCGCGTCAAAAATTCACGGAAATTCACACACTCAAACGTTCCATCCTTTATAAAACGTACAGAACCATCGACGAATGCCGCGATGATTTCATGTTCTTTCGGAGAAAGGAAAGGAATTCCCTTTTCGCCGCCCCACGGTCGGCACGCATCTTCCATCGAAATGTCGCTCGTCGGATCCATCCAGTTCACCGGTTTGCTGTTTACGAGAAGAATCGTATTCGAAGTTCCATCTGTAATGTCGTCAATATCCGTTCCATCTTCATCGGGAGACGTAACGGGTTCAAAAACGCCTCCTTTTCCCACGACGACTCCGATGACGGCTTTCGAAGACTCAGGTTCGTACACCGAACGAAACGCCGCCGGACACATTTCGTGAAATTGACGGTTCCACTCACTGTCCCACGGTTCGTCGAGACGAATTTTCTCGTACAGCTCGTTTTGTTCGAGATACGGCAAAATCAGAACGCGCCACGAATGCAGCGGCTTTCCATCCTCATCGACCGTGTACGCCGGCGGAAATGAGCCGTGATCCGATTCATAATTCAACATTGCAAGCGCGCACTGTTTGAAAAAATTCATCGTCTGCATCCTTCGGGCGGCTCCGCGAGCCTGCGAGACTGAGGGAAGCAAAAGACCCGCCGCAACGCCTGCAACTGCAATTTGAGTCGTCGTGTTTTGCAGCTGCGCCCCCAGCAACTGATATCTCGGGTCTTTCATCGGACTCAAAAACAGACGATTTCCCTCCCGTTCCGGCATCCAGGGCGACAGACGGAACAAATCTATCATATCGACCGGGACGGTGTGCCGCCAAAACGGTTCGTCCTCACTATACATCGTGAGTTCCTCATCGAAGAGATCCAGAAACTCATTCCGCCAAATTCGCGCCAGTTTCTGAATGTTTTCGGCCGCTTTTTCCGTTTTGGAAAGAACGTTCAGTGCGCAAATTCCCTGGTCCGGATCGAGTCCGAGCGACGCAACGTCAAAACCTCGAATAAGCACTTTCGCAGAAGGAATCGAAACCATGTTTTCGTTGTATTCCGCAACTTCTTTCATTTGCGACACAAATTGATTGATGTACAATTCCGCCACAGGATTCATCCCGAAAACGGCCGAAACGGAACAGTGGGCGTTGAGTTCGAGACCGGAACAGAGTTTTTCGATATTTTTGACGTCTGCCGGCTTGAATCCCTCGACGAAACTCTCTAAAATTGTGTCGGACGAAACGGATTCATCGGTTTTCGGAAGAATTACGTACGAATTTTTCCATTCGATGAGCGTCGCTTTTTCGCTTACTTCCTGAAGCAGTTCTTTAGGAAGTGCGTCGCCGACAAAATCTGCGAATTCCACACACTTTCCCTTTTCCGGATGTTCCTTCCCGTCGGGAAGAATGAACCGTACAGGAAGGGCGAAATTCGAAAGATCCACGACGAAAAACGCCTCATCAATCCCCTTTTTATGCAAAAGGTCTTTGACGGAATCCACCATTTTCAGAGCAGCATCCAGCTGCGCGAGCTGACCGGAAAGTTCCGGCGTCTCCAGTGCGGTCGGAATCCAAACTTTGGCGGCGTCCAAAATCGCGGCGGCGTTCTGCGAGGGATTCAGCTGCTTGAGATTGAAACGTACGACGAGCTGCGTTCCGTCGGAAATCCAAGGGGAAATGACGTCAAACTGCCGCTGCGCCTCTGCTTTCGGGTCGGCCAGCGCTCGCTCCTCGCGCATTTTCTGCTGGTACGCACGGAACGAAACGTACGACGAAAAATATTTAGACGAAAATTCATTATTTTTCGCATTAAAATCAATCATCAAAACGTTTCCGTCCTGTCTCGGCTTCAGATATTCGGACGCAATTCGAAGAATGTCGGTCATGAACGCAAAATCTTCGAGCGTCTCCGCACTCTTTTCGAGCATAAAATCACGAACCGCCTCGAGCATTTTCAGCGCTTTAGCCGCTTCTTCTTCCGAAGAAAATGCGATTTGCGCCGAACTGCAGTCCGCAAAGGAATTCACCTGGAACGTCAGCGCGCCGGCATTCTGAAGCGCCGACTGAATCTCTTCCGAGGTGAGCGGAAAATCATCCTCTTTTGCGTTTTCCGCGAGTTCGTTCAGCCCCTGAATCAGACTTTCGTCCTGAAGCGAAATGAAATTCGTCGAAAAAATTCCGAACGTGCACGACTCGAACGCGCTCGCAAATTCCGGACGTTCTTTCGGTTCCGCAAACATCTTTTCGGCTGCCGACCGCACAATGTCGGCGTTGTTGCGCCCCGCATCCATCGAATCGACGTCGAAACATTCGTCGCCGGGAATACAAAGGACGAACGCATCGTCTCGTTTCAGCACCATAACGCGAGTTTTAACCGTATTTTTAATTAATGTATAGGTTTCAAAAGACGTGTCCGCCGCGTCTTCCGAATCGTCTTCCTCGTCGTCGGAATCGGAGGTTCCGATTTTCACGACCGGTTTCGGTTCTTCCAACTCGAAAAACGGAAAATCTTCCGGAATCGCAGCAATCAGCGCCTCAGCGTCCGAAATTGCATCGGAATCCACGTTGGAATACGTCCTGGATTCTGCGTTTGATTCTGAGTTTGATTTCGACTGATTTCGAGGAATAACGAGCGCGGTTCCGTTTTTGCCGCTCACCACATAGAGGATTCCGCCGGAAACCGCAGAAACCGCATCAAGACGTTTTTGGAAAGCCGTCACACCCTCCTCAAATTTCGGAAGAAGTTCGGACATTTCCGGCGAGGAAAACGTGCGGGGAAGCAGCAGTTTTGCGTCTCCCAAAAGATCGTGATACACGGACGGAACGTTCAGCTGAGTGCAATCGACGCGCTGAATTACCGCCGTATCCGCAGTGACGTACGGAGCGACGGCCGCATACTCAGACTCGTTTTCTGCCTGAACTGCAGCAACGGCTGCGGGGAGCAGCAGAATCCCGAAAATCAGGGACCGAAAGCATTGCGTGGTCGGTTTCATAGTATTTCTCCTACAGTTAGAGGAACGTAAAATAGTGATTCTTGTGCAAAATTGAATATTAAATCAAAAAATGTATGTACTTATTTCATACGCTTCAACAGCATCTGCGAAAGCGTTTTGTCGAACGAGTCGCTCGTACGTACGAGCGCGTAATCCACCTCGTTAGCGGCGCACCCGCGGCGAACGTCATCGAGAAATTCACCCATTACTTCCAAATATCCCTCACGAAGCGCGCGCGGATTGCACCGAAGCGACTGCGGAAGTTCAAGTCCCTGAAACTTCGTGGGACCGTGAAACGTAAATTCCAGTTCGTCGTCGTCGAGGATGTGAAACACAAGCACGTCGTGACCGCGCGACCGCAGCAGCTTGAGGCCCCGCCAGAGTTCCGGACGCGGAACGAACAGGTCGCTGAAAATACAAACGAGTCCGCGGCGCGGAAAGAGTTCGGCCGTTCGTAAAAGAACCGGCTCCAAGGACGTTTTTTCGTTGGGTTTCGTCGTTTCAAGCGCCTGAATTAAAGCGTTCAAATGGTTTCGACTCATGCGCTGCGGAACGACGGTTTGAATTACGGAATCGAAACAGACGGCTCCCACCGCATCCTGCTGCTGCAGCAGCTGATACGCGATCGAAACGGCGAGCGTGCAGGCGTAATCGAATTTACTCATTCCGTTCGGGTTCCCGCTGTACTGCATGCTGCGCGACGCATCGACGAGGAGGGCGGCGCGGAGGTTCGTTTCGTCTTCATACTGTTTAATGTAAAAACGGTCCTGTTTTCCCCAGACTTTCCAGTCGATTCGGCGCAAATCGTCGCCCGGAACGTATTCGCGATGCTGGACGAACTCAAGCGACTGACCGAAAAAAGGGCTTTTATGCCGTCCGGAAAGCATTCCTTCCATGAGGAAACGGGCGCGCAGTTCCAGTTTGTGAATGCGTTTAATCGCTTCTGGATGAAAATAATTCGATATTCCCTGCGACTGTCCGTCTGAATCACTGTGATAAAACATGGGCGTTTCCCCCCAAAAAAAAGGAACATAAAAACTCAATATTAAAAAGTTTTTGAAAAAGGGGTCTGGGGAAAAAACAACATTCAAAATGTTTTTTCCCCACGACGGTTGAAGTCTTAACGGGCAGTCAGATTTTCCCAAAGGGTAAATCTGACGTAAAACCGAAGCTGCAACAAGATTGAATTACGCACTCTAATTTTTGTTTTACGGGGTGTTTGGCTTCGGCTGCACGCGCGATTCCACCCTTCGGGAGGAATCTGACTGCCCGTAATGTCGCGACGATGGTGAGTGGGAAAACATTTTTGCAAATTTGTTTTCCCCTCACACTCCCCTTTCAAAAAACTCCTAATATTTCTTGATATTTACTCTTTCTCGCCCTGAAACATCTTCGCAAAACGCGGATGCTTCAACAACTCGTCCTCCCGCGCCGGCGTCTCGGAAAGAAGACGCTCAATCAATACGTCCGTCGTCATTCCCTCACTCTCAGCCGTGAAATTCAGCGCAATTCGATGGCGCAGCACCGGAAACGCAAGTTTCTGAACGTCCTCGACCGTTACGTGACTGCGCCCCAACAAAAGCGCTCGCGCCTTCGCACCCAATATTAAGTACTGAACCGCTCGCGGCCCCGCCCCCCACGAAATGTTTTCCGTGACGAAATCCGGAACCCCCGCCTCCCCAAGACGCGTCTGACGCACAAGGGAAATCGCGTACCGAATCAAATGTTCCGAAACAGGAACCTCACGCACCATACGCTGAATCGCCAGAATCTCTTCCGCCCCCAACACCGGCTCAATCTTCGGCTCAAGCGTCGAGGTGGTGCGCCGCGCAACCTCAAATTCCTCCTGATACGACGGGTATTTCACCAAAATCTTGAACATGAATCGATCCTGCTGCGCCTCGGGAAGCGAGTAGGTTCCTTCCTGTTCGATCGGATTCTGCGTCGCCAGAACGAAAAACGGTTTCGGAAGAATGTGACGCACTCGACCCACCGTCACCTGACGCTCCTGCATCGCTTCAAGCAGCGCGGCCTGCGTTTTCGGCGGCGTTCGATTGATTTCGTCCGCAAGTACGACGTTTGCAAAAAGCGGGCCCTCAATGAACCGATATTCACGGCGTCCCGTCCCTCGGTCTTCCTCAATAATGTCCGCGCCCGTAATGTCGCCCGGCATCAAGTCCGGCGTGAATTGGATTCGGTTGAACGAAAGATTCATCGTCTGACTGAGCGTGCTGATTAGAAGCGTCTTTGCAAGGCCCGGAACCCCCTCAAGAATCGCATGCGACTGGCAGAAAAGCGCAATAATCAGTTCCTCAATCACGCTTTCCTGACCCACAATCACCTGCGCGAGCTGTTCCTGAATCCGCGTCCGATACGTTCCAATTTCTTCAATATTCATAGGTTTTTTCCTTCATACGATTTCTTTTTGAATTAAATAATGTACAAAATTCATCTCTGAAAAATTGGAAGTGTTCCGTTTTCGAGCTGAAGAATGATTAAATTGTTGGCGGTCGTGTACACATCACCGACGAATCCCTGCGACCAGCCGCCGCTGGGGTTGGATTCTTTCGCGAGTTTCAAGGCGATTTGACGATAATATTTTTCCCATTCCTCCCCGCCCTGTCGGTACATCACCTGCGCGTAGTAAAAATGGGCGTAGTGCCAGAAACCCATCGCGACGCTATTAATGTCGTTGAGATTTTTGCGGCAAAACGCGAGCATCGGAGGAACATTTTCGTCGTCGTACTCGCCCGCATTGTACAAACACGCAATGGCCGCCGCCGTAATCGCGGGACGTCCGGGAGGGCCGCTTTTGGACGAGTAATAAATCCCTCCATCCACTCCGCGGCAGCGATGGATGTACGCGATTGCACGATTCAGCGTGTCGCTCGAAACGGGAATTCCTGCATTTCGGCAGGCGCGCAGCCCTTGAACTTGCGTGATTGTGGTGGAACCTTCGTCGAAATCGCCGCCGTCTTTCGCGCTGACGTACCCCCAGCCGCCGGCCGTCGTTTGGGCGAAAGCCGTGAATTCAACCGCTCGCGTGAGGGTCGTTTTGATTTCTTCGCGGCGGCTCAAATCCTCTTCTTCCCCCAAAACCTGCGCAAGCGCCAGCATCGCGTATCCGTGTCCGTACGTGTAGCGCTGATCGCTCTGCGAGCCGATTAAACCGTTTGCGCGCGACTGTGCCAGAAGAAAATCGACGCCTCGACGGATTTGGAGGGAGTATTTCCCCTGCATCGTCGTCGAACCTTCCGCAGTGAGCGCAATTACAGAAAGCGCCGTCATCGCCGTGGGATACTCGCCGCCGTTTGCCGACCAGCGTCCCGAACGCATCTGTTGAGACGCCAGCCAGTCGAGCCCGCGGCGCACACAATCCTGCACGTGTGCTTTTTCTTCCGGCGTCAGACGCACTTCTTCCGCGAAAAGGCTGGAAGAACCCTGCGGCAAAACGAACGGGAACGACCCCGTGAACGAACACACAAACGAAAGGGAAAAAACGAGTATGAATTTAAAATTGATTTTATTGAAAAACGTCATGATTCTTTTTTCTCCTGCGGCTTCGGAACTTCGACGGGGGGCGTGTTTGGATGGCGCTCGTTTTCTGTTTTGAGTTTTGCTCTCAGGTCGTCGATGATT
Source organism: uncultured Planctomycetaceae bacterium (assembly GCA_964438515.1). Taxonomy (GTDB): domain Bacteria; phylum Planctomycetota; class Planctomycetia; order Pirellulales; family Thermoguttaceae; genus RGIG3701. The sequence goes on along the minus strand of CAYTLK010000026.1, from coordinate 11,761 downwards.
TTTCGTTCCTTTTCGAGGTAAATTTTGTGGTCGTTCAGTTCTTTTTCCTGCTGATCGATGTACTTTTTGAAGAATTTTTTGTCTTCATCACTTGTGTCTGTTTTTTGTTCAAAAAGTTTTTTCTCGCGTTCGACTTCCTCCGTACGTCCTTTTAAATAACGTTCCGACGACTGGATTTCTCGTTCCCGAATGGTGATTTCCGCCAGAATCGCAGGCCGCGGGTCCGCAACGACGACGTCGTTTTCATCGTAAGGCTCGTCCGTGAATCGGAACTCGATGCGGGAATTGTCCCAGAAAAACTCCGCACTCTTCGTTTTTGGGTTTCCAATCAATGAAATCATGGAATTCGCGCTCTCTTTAATGTCGTAAATCAAGCGTCCGCAGCGTCGGTCGAGGAATTTTACCGAGATGCTGATTCCTGAAGCCCGCGAGCCGCTGCGGGTCGAAACTTCACGATGCATCAGCCCCAAAACCGGGATGCGTTTCGCAAGATTGATGACCAAATACGTATGATTTTCAAAATGCGAATGCGTCCAATCGGCTTTTCCGTTTCCGTCAAAGTGGCACAAAACGCCGTGATTCAGCGGAATGTGTTCGAGGTCGTCCGGCGCCAGAATCTCGTTCGCGTCCGGATTTTCAAACTCCATTTCGTCGCTTTCCTCTTTCGACTGTTTTTGGGCTTTTTCTTTTTCTAAATCCTTCTCGACGTCCGAATCCTCATCCTCTGCGGAACCGTCTTCTTCGGAATCTTTCGAATCTTTCGAATCTTTCGAATCGTCCGAATCGTCCGAACCTTCCGAATCGTCCGGTTTTTTTGACTCTTTCGGCTTCAAACTTTCGGGTTTCGGCATTTCCTCAAAATTTTCGAACGAAACAACTGCGGTGAAAGCGCCGTTTTCATCTTCCAAAATCCATAATTTCTGCGAAAAATACGGACTATTCGTTTCGAGCGGATGAATCGCCCCTTTAAGATTGAGGGTCGGATCGAGCGGCGGAAATTCCGCAACCGTGACGTCTCCCGTCCGACAGTCGAGAATTTCAATCTGATGCTTCCAATTCAGCATGTAAAGCCGTTGATTGAAATCCACGTACTGCGAGTCGAGAAAGTAGGGGATGAAGGATTTTGTGATTTCCGGGTTAAAAACCAGAATCCAGTCGAACACCTTCGTTTGTGTGTCGTAAAGCGCAATCCCATTCGAATCGCTGCACATCAAAAGTTTCGTCTCCCATAAACCCACTAAATTCTGGAACGGTAAACTCTGCGTCGATTTCAGTGTGCCGGTCTTCGAATCGAGAAAATACAACTCGCTTGTGCAGAAACTATCCGCCGAAAACGCCTTTTCAAGCGGGTCGGACGCCTCAGAAACGTTGGAACTGTCGGAAACGTTGGAACCATCAGAACCAGCAGAAACGTTGGAAGCCTCGGAACCGTTGGAACCAGCATTCTTTCCCGGATTTTTCTGTTTTTCGTCCTTTTCTTTCTGTTTTTTCAGTTCCTTCTGTTTTTCTAATTTTTCCTTTATTTCTAACAGACGGGAAGCGGGAACGTTTTTGAAAATCTGATACGGAACGAAATTTTCCGGAATCGGCGCGAATTTCTTCTTTCCCTCTTTCTCGCTCTGTGAATCGTCAGAATCGTCAGAATCTCCCGCGTCCTCTGCGTTTCCTGCGTCTCCCGCCCCCTCTGCATCTTCAGAATCGCCGGAATCTTCCGCATCTTTTACATTTTTTACATCTTCCACACTTTCGGGTGCTTCTGCTGAATCGCCTTCCGAATCACCCTCTTTCTCGTCACCGGGTTTTTCCATGTCGTAATACAGCAACATCATCTGCGCAGTAGGAAGCAAACAGAGGAACGAATTGAATGGGAAAGACAAACTAACCAAATCATCACCAGAGGCCAAAGTCGTTCCCAAGCGGCAGTCCAAAATCGCCGAATTGTGAAGCGTCCAGCACAACGCACCCGATTCGATACTTAAACGGTAGTAATTCGAAGTGGAATCATCATTCAGAACGACGCTGGTCGGCAAAATGGTGCCGGCAGAAAATGAACCGCGCGTTTTTTTGAATATTTCGAGATTTTCATCCTGCAGCTGCTTCACAAAGGGTTTCAAATACGGCTCGACGTACGGCTCTTCGATGGGTTTTGCAATGTACGTCCATTCGGGAGAAACCGACTCCGTTGCGTCGATTTCCGCCTGTTTTCCCATCGTAAAGAATACGGAAGTCGTAATGTTTTGCGTACTGACATACTTCGTTCCGCAAAGCAGCATCTGAGAAGTACGCATCTGGCTCCACGGCGAGTCCAAAGAGTCCGAAGACGAACCGACCGGCGAAATATTCAGGAGGCACTCGCCCAAATTATCCTCACAAAGGACCGTTTGCGGATCCCCTTGCGTCATCGTGACGCCTTCCGTCTTAAAAAGCTGAATTCCCGGATTCCAGCTTGGTGTGTTAAAACTTGCACGTGAAATCTGAAGGTTCGGACCGCGTTTTTCGGATTTTGCAACAATAATCTTTCCCATCGGAAACGGCGTGTCGTCGCGAGTGAGGCGTTCAAGGACCCAACTGTCCGCCGGAAGCGCGTTCTGCCACTCGACGACCGTTTTTCCCTCCAACACCATTTCGCCCGGAAACTCACGCTTCAAATAGCGCGCATACGCAAGAACCAACTGCGGCTCCTGTAATCGTTCGTAAATCAAAAGAAGTCGGGCGGCCGCCGCTGCGGGAGTCGGTTCCTGCGACTGTACGAACGCCTCAAGCGCTGCGTAATTCTTCTGAAGCTCCAACAGTTTCTGATATTCCGACTGTACGATATTCATTTTATCCCAGAATCGAAACCGGGTCTGAAAACGCCAGAACGCGTCGGTCAGCGCCTTCGTTTTTTTACGCGTTTCGAGCGTGATGATTTTCGTGGAAAGTAACGGCGCAAGCTCCTCCATCTGTGCGTGAAGCTCCGAATATCGCGACTCAACCGTCTTTTTGAGCGCCAAAACCTGCGGGTCCTGCGCGTCCAGCTGCGTCAAAAGACGTTCGAACATCGTTCCCAGCCACAAATCCGGCTGGTAGAACAATTGAACCCCTTCCCCGACGACTTTTCCCTCTTCGTCTTTCACTCCCGACGGATTGAACGGCATCGTGAATTGAATCTCCGACGGCAGAAAACTGGTTCTTTCTGCTGCGTCTTTCGGCGGCTCGGACTCGGCGGCGGGCGCAGAAATGGTGTCGAAAATTTCCTGCATCTGCATCACTTTTTCCAACGCTTTCGCCGGCTGTTTTTCACGTTCCAACATCACGACGAGCGACTCGAAACACTGTATTTTTTCGCGCGGAGTGTCCATCTGCGCCAAAATCGCCTCAAATTCCGCCTCACTTGCGGCGTCGGCGTTCGTGCTTTCTGTCGGAGTCTCGGTCGGAGTCGCGGTCGGATTTGCGGTCGGAGCTGCGGTCGGAGTCGCGCTCGGAGTTTTTGAAACCGCGATTCGAAGTGACTCAATGAGTGCGAGTTTCAAAAGGCCGCGCGTATAAACCCCGCCGGACTTCAAAAGCCGCACCGCCTGCGCAATGTCGCCCGCCTTCCAGCAGAGGAGCGCCTGAATCTCCAGCGCTTCGGGAGATTTCGGGTCCGTTTTTTGAATTTCTGCGACGTAATTCATCGCTTCTGATTGTTGTACGAAGCATTCGAGCGACGTCGCGCTCTGCGAAAGGATGAATCGGCCGGAAGGCGTCAGATTTCCGAGTTTTTCGGGTGTATGAGGGTCTGCCGTCTCGACGATTTCCAGCTTTTCGAGGTCGATTTTTACAATGCGTCCATCCTTCATCGGCACAAAATAGAAATCGCCCGCCCGAAATCCGCGGCCGGAAGCAAGTGCGGGGGTTTCGGAACTTCCCACGACGTCCCCGGTTTCGAGCGAAAGAACGACAAAATGATTTCCTCCGTCGAGTGCGTAAACCTTTTGATTCCGCACCGCAGCGATGCAGCTGAAAGAACTGCTGTTTGCATTCCAGAGGATTTTTCCCGTTTGCGGTTCTATACAAATCAAATTATTCTCGTTCGGCGTGATGTACAGAATCTTTCCGTCAGAAATCACGAGTTCCGTCGAGGAATATTTCTGAACGTCTTCCAGAAGAACCGCCGAGGGGGAATCGTAGCCGAACGCATCGTAATCGTTCGCAGCGAAAGATCCGTACATATTTCCCCAAAGAAGGGTGTGCGTTGCAGAATCGACGGCGACGAGCGCGAGCGACGGAGTCGGACAGACGAGGATTCCGTCACAAAGTCGGGGTGTGCAGGTGAGAAACAGTCCGTTTCTTCCAGCCGGAATCAACGAAAGCGTCTGCGTCCAAAGTTCCTCACCAGTTTCCGTACTGAAAGCAAAAAGCCGCACCAGTCCCTCACGCTGTCCGATGATGTACAGCACGTTTCCCGCAACGAGCGGCGCGCCGAGAAACATCGTTCCTTTAGCGGGGAGGTTCCACTGCGCCGCATTCCCCCCTGCGTGCCAGAGCAGCTTCCCAGATTGAATATCGTAACACGCGAGCCGATTCGGAACGGTTTGCGGGTCTTCCAGGTCGGAAGAGTCGGCGTTTTGCGCAAGCGGAGGATTGTTTGGATTTTGCACCTTTTTCAGTTGTACTGCCGGGGCGGTAAAACGCTGGGAAAGCAGGGAATCTTCGGACGGAATGAGCCGATCCATTGTGTCTTCGATGCAAAAAACGTACTTTCCGTTGCTCGAAAGGGTTCCGTAAATTGCTTCACTCCACATTTTTTGATTCAGGAGGCTGGCCATAAGGATCAAATTCGTTTTGTCGCCGGAAAGACCCGCGTCGAAACGGGAGTTTGTTTCTGCGAGATGCGCCAAATTTTTCTTAATTTCTGCGTATCCGGGAGACGGAACGGCCCAAAGCCGCTTTCCGGTGGAAAGATGAATCGCCATCAAGTTCCAAGCGGTGCGCATCAGGACGGTTTCCCCAACCACAAGCGGCGCGTGAGTCGCAAAAAACCCTTCTTCCTCCTGTTTCTGCTGAAGAAGAAACAACATCGCGCTTCCTTCCGGGTCGTCGATCGTCGGAACGCGCCAGCACGGCGTCATTACGGGGAGCGAAACGGTTCCTAAATCGGAACTCCGCGCCGTGTTTTGAAGCATCAAACGCCAATTCTGCAGCGTGTCGGACGGGAGGTACGACTCGAGAACCGGAAATTGTTCCTGGAGCCACGCAGAAAGATTCCCGGAAGTGACCTGCGACGCCGGCGTTTTACCGCCCAACGCCAAAGAATTCCACTGAGGCGTCGGTTTTTTCTCCGCGTCGTGCAGGATTTGAAGCGCCTCATCTTTTGCACCCGCCGCAAAACACGACGCCGCAAAATAGAGCGTTAAAACCGGCTCAAAACGCATTCCCAGACGAGGAAATTCGTACAGTTTTTGAAACTTTTCCATCGCCGCCGTCGGCTGATTTTTGTCCATAAAATACATTCCGACGAGGAACGCCGCCTCACTTCCAGCCTGCGAGAAAAAATAGCGTTTGGCGGTTTGGGCCGCAAGCTCCATATTTCCCTGTGCGAGCGCGTCTTCGAGCGCCAAACGCGCAATCGTACCGAATTCCGTTTCGTACGCCTCCACCCCCTGCGGAGGGAGCGACTCCAGAAGCATTTCCGCCTCACGCTTTAAATTGTAGTACAAACCTTGATTCGAATGCTTGTTTTTCCCTTTCGGAACGAAATATTCCTCCGAAGTTCCAAGAATCTGGTCGATTTTGTGTACCGCTTCGGCAAAACGCTGCATTTCCATCAGTTTTTGCGCGTCTTCGAGCGCTCGGCGCAGTTCCCGAGGCGGTTCCGGAAACGACGCGTGCTGCGTTTTTTCCTCTTCCTCTTCTTTTTCCTCCTCAGAATCCTCAGCCGCCGCAGCGCCGGAAGGTTCCGGAGTTTCCGCATCATCGGAAGTTTCAGACACATCGGAAGATTCCGCCGCACCGGAAGTTTCAGACGCACCGGAAGATTTCACCCCGTCGGAAGTTTCAGACGCACCGGAAGATTTCACCCCGTCGGAAGATTCAGACGCACCGGAAG
>CAYTLK010000026.1:0-5591 GCA_964438515.1 uncultured Planctomycetaceae bacterium | reverse complement strand
AGACGCACCGGAAGTTTCCTCCGCTGGCGCAGCTGCGTTTTCGGAAGCGTCAGAGGGGGCGGGCGCTGCGTCCTGCGCGTTCGTCGTGCGTTCGTGAAGGAAACAAACGCAAACCAAAATCAAAAAAATCAGGCGGAAACGAGCAAAAAACATGTGGGAAACTCTTGTAATCATCTTGAAAACGGTTATAATAACGAAAAAGGACGCGTGTCTGCGGATAGTCAGACCCCATTTTTGGAAAATTTGACGTAATATTTCTATCATAACAGATTTTGTATAGGGAATCAAGTATCCATCCTGCATAATCGTCAATGTTTTTCAGAAATTGTTCCAAATTTTACAAGAATTCCACTTTTTCACTGAAAGGACCCACCCCCATCATGCGGCAAACATTTTTCACTTTGCGTCGTTCTTCTTCACGTTCCGCCATTTTCCTGTTTCAAACACTCATTTTGATTCAGTTTGTGCTGTTTTTTTCGGAGGTTCCGACTCGTGCGCAGGACGAATACAACGTTTGGCCGGACCGCGCGCCGGGCGTGACGGAAAATCAGCCGGACGTTGCAAAAAACGGTCGTTTCACGAACGTGACGGTTCCGACGATTCGAGTTTTTGTCCCGAAAAACAAAACATCGGACGCCTGCATTATGATTTTTCCCGGCGGCGGGTACGTCAATTGCGGAAATGACGTCGGAATGGCGCAGTTTTTCGCAAATCACGGAATGACGGCCGTTCTGCTTAAGTACCGCGTTCCTCGGCCTCAAGGCGGAATCGCCAAACACGTTCCTGCATTCCAGGACGCGCAGCGCGCCATTCGTCTGACGCGTTCCATGGCCGAAAAATACGGTTTCAACCCGAATCGAATCGGTGCGACCGGCGGGTCGGCAGGCGGTCATTTGACGGTGATGTGCTGTACGTCCAGCTCGCTGAAGAGTTACGAACCTGTGGATGAAATCGACGCGCTTCCTGCAAATCTTGCATTTGGAATCGCCAGGTATCCGGCCTACGTTTTGGACGACGGCCGCGACGCTTCAAACGGTTCAGACCGCGGGAATCACGCAAAGATGGTGGAAGATTTTGTGTTCGACGCTCAAACGCCTCCGATGTGTTTCCTGCACGGCGATGCAGACGTGTATTCACCGATGGGTTCCGTCGCGCTTTACCACAAACTTCGAACGATGAATATTCCGGCCGAGCTTCATATTTGGGCGAACGCGCCGCATGGTTTTGGACCGATTACCGATCAGAACCGCAATCAGGTGGGTGCGTGGCAGGAAATGGCGTGGGATTGGATTAAAGTAATGAAATTCAATTAAAGGACCTTTCCGTATAAGGAAGTTTGTACCGCAGCGGGATTTTCACCTAACGAGAGAAAATCCCGGCGCTCCCGCAGCGTCGTTTCCCTCTGTCACCCCTTTTTTAAAACTTTTGGAGACCGTCAAAAGAACGAACGGCCCCCCCAAATTGATTTTTGATGAAAAAGCAATGAAATATATATGAAACTATCTCGTTGCTTTACGGATGCGGATGAGTTCTTTCATCACGCCGCTCAGCGCGAGGGTTTTTCCCGTGTTTCCGAAAGCATCGTGAAGACGCGTGTAAAGCTCGAAAAGCTGCGCGTAAACCGCAACCGCATCTTTTCGAGGACGGAAAACTTTTTCCTTCACGCCCGTCATTTTGCGCATGGCGGCCGGGAAGGTTTTGAACGCTCCGCCCGCCACCGCGCCGGCGATGGCGGCTCCCAGCGCGCACGTCTGAGCCGAACGGCTGACCTTCATCGGACGGTTGCAGACGTCGGCGTAAATCTGCATGATGAAATCGTTTTTCTCTGCGATTCCTCCGCAGTTGATGACCTCTTTAACCCGAATTCCGTATTCTTCGAACCGATTAATGATCGTCAAAGCTCCGAACGCAGTTGCTTCGACGAGTGCGCGAAAGACTTCGGGAGCCGTTGTTCGAATCGTCTGTCCGAGAATCAAACCGCTCAAATCCGGATCGACCAGAACGGTTCGGTTCCCGTTGTTCCAGTCGAGCGCCAAAAGTCCCGACGCGCCGGGTGCGAGTTTCTCCGCCTCTCTCGTCAGAGCGGCATGCGGATTTCCTTTCGCGGTGAAGGTCGCCGGTGTGAGATTTTTGACGAACCAGTTGAAAATGTCGCCGACCGCCGACTGTCCCGCCTCGAGGCCGTACATTCCGGGAAGAACCGACTCCGGGACGATTCCGCACAGGCCGGGAATGTCGGGAATGGATTCTTCAAGGGACGAAACCATGATGTCGCACGTGCTGGTTCCCATTGCTTTGACGAGCGTTCCGGGTTTGATTCCGCAGCCGACGGCACCGAAGTGACAGTCAAACGCTCCGACCGCCGCTGCGATTCCCGCCGGCAAACCGACTTTTTTCGCGACTTCAGGAATCAAGCCTCCCGCTTTTTGGTCGATTGGAACCGCTTTCGTTTCGTAACGGAACCTCACGAGTCGTTCATCGAGTTTCGCGAGCGCCTCGGCAGACGGCAAACCGCCCCATTGTTCGTTGTAAAGGGCCTTGTGACCTGCGGCGCAGATGCAGCGCGGAAGCACGTTCAAAGCCGTATTTCCCGTAATGTAAGCGGGAATGAAGTCGGCCAACTCGACCCACGAGGCGGCTGCGGCTGCGACTTTCGGAGCCGTACGGATGCAGTGAAGAATTTTCGCCCAGTACCACTCGCTCGAATACTTTCCGCCGCATTTCGAGACGTAATTTTCCGGACATTCGGACGCCCAGCGCGTGATTTCGTCCGCTTCAGCAGTGGAAGTATGGTCTTTCCAGAGCCACGCCATTGCGTTGGGATCGTTTTGAAACTCCGGAAGAAACGCAAGCGGAGTCCCTTCCGCGTCTACGGGAATCGGCGTGGAGCCGGTCGTGTCGATTCCGATTCCGACCACGTTTTCAGGTGCGAAACCTTCGACTTTTTTTGCGGCCTGAACCGCTTTTTTCACGGACGTTAAAAACCCTTGAATGTAATCTGCGGGGTTTTGTTTCGCGAAATTCGGGTCTTTTTCATCGAGGATGATTCCCGCTTCGCCGCTTGGGTAGTTGAAGACGCTTTCCCCTGCGACGTTTCCGTCCAGAAGCGAGACGACGACGGCCCGCACGCTGTTTGTGCCGTAATCGACACCGATTGAAAATTTGTTTTGATTCATAGGAATCTCCTATTTGATAATTGAACAAGTACTTTTTGATATTATTATGAAAATCGTTTCGTTAAAATTTGTTTTTAAAGTGTGAGTCCCCTGGGGATAATTCAACCGGAAAATTCCGTTTTTCAGGAACGCACGTTCAGCGGGCAAAAAAGCCCGCCGCTCGCCTGAGCTTTCCTCACGGTGCGGCGAGAAGGATGGTTTGATATTCGTTCAGTTTCACGTGGAGCGTTCCATCGTCGGAATCGATCGTTTCGATCGCTCCAGACTCCGGATGAAGAAGCGTCCATGGACGGGAATCCGGCCAGTACATACCGCCTTTGCCGTCAAAAAGTGGTACTTTTCCACCGAGTCCCATCGACGCGGATGCGCGGAACGTGACGTTTCCTTCGTAACCGTTTTCGCTTGCACAGGCGAGCACAAAAACGAACTTTCCATCCCGAATGAAACTCCCAAGCGCCACATTCGGATTCGGCGGATCCAGTTTCAAACGCGGACCGGCGTCCTCCTGAGCGTACGTTTGAACAAACTCCAAAGTCGTTCTGCCGGGGACGTTTTCGACGTAAATTTCTTTCAGGAGTCGATTGTTCCAAGCATAATTCTTCTTTTCGACGCCTGCAGGGTAGAGAATTTCGGAAAATTCCAGGTCGCTGCGGACCGTCCGACCCGTTTTTTCCGCACCGGCACCGTTCGCGATGAGTTCACGAATCGATTGATCGTCCACAAGAATAAACGGTATCTGCGCCTGTGTGAGCGCCTTTCCCAACGCGTTGAACGCATGCGAAATTTCCTGAATCCGTCGGCTCTGCGAGTCGGACCGGAATTGACCCGCCATCGGCAAATACTCCTCCTGAACGACCTCAATCGGATAGTAAAGCAGCACGGGGCGCACGGGCTGCGCGTCTCGCAAAACGGCATTCAGCCGCCCCACGAAGCCGCAGTACGTCCGATACGTTTCGGGAGTCCGATACGGAAATTCCTCACCGCCGGAAACGGAGTAATAAAGCGTAAATTCCGTAATTCCATTGGCGGCCATGATTCCTGCGGCAGAACGCATCTCGTCGAGCGTCGCAATGTGCGGGGGCGCGGCGTGACGCTCAATGTGGTCGCTGATTTCCGTCATGATTTTCCGTTCTCCGATGAGATACGCAGCCGAAGCGGGAAAAACGCTCGTGAGCCAGTTGCTTTCAAACTGATTTCGCGGCACACTCGTCAGCAGGTCCTGACCCGGTATCTGAAACTGTTTCAGCACTTCCAGCTTGTTTCCGTCGAGCGGCACATTCAGCAAGAAACTTTCCTCCGCCAGCGTGTGTCCCGATGCTTTGGGTCCGTTCGGATGATTCTCGCAAAAACGACGGATTTCGCCGAAATAACTCTCTGCGTTCAGCTCGCCGACGAGCTTCCAGAACCGACCGCGCACTGCACGGTCCGTTTCCGCATCGCCGCCAAAAAGCGACTTGAAATTCGGTCGGAGTTCCTCACCGTATTTTTCCTTGTAACGTTCCTCGAGGTCCGCCCGCCACGGAATCGCAGGGAGCTGCTTCTTCGACCAGTCGAGCGGGTCCGTCACGCCGTATTTTTCGCGCTCTTCCGGCATCAAAATTCTCAGCAGAGAAATCCCCAAAAGCGTCGGTTCGTCCGTGAAAAACGCCTCAACTTGCGCGTAAAGTTCGGGTCCCAGCGCGTCGCAATAGTGTTGATGCGTCACCTCCAGAAACTTTCGTGCGGCATTTGGATCCAGCGGATTCGGATGTCGTCGGGCCGTCCGAAGCGTGTCCATCGACGCAAACGTATATTCGTAACTTTTCCGGGAGTAAAACGGCTCGGCCGCCTCCGGGTCGTGAACCAGTTCGAGACACTCGAGAGACGGATCCTGTTCCAGAACCACTCCTCCGGCAGAGAGGCTGGGCCAGCCCTGCTCGTCGTAAATCCAGACGCGCAGCCCGCCTTCACGAGCCGCCCGAACGCTTTCGACGAACGATTTCCAGTTCGCGTCGTTGCGCAAATAACCGTTTTCGAAAGGGACGTTCATTACGAGTCCGCCGAGACCGTACTCATTGCGATTCCGTTCCGCCTGAAGTTCGTCGATCTTTTGTCCGTGAACGATTCGCAGCGGCCGCATCTGTGCGGACGGGTTTTCCCATTCCGTCTGCCGCAACGGCGCATGCGTTTCGGTCGTTTCTTCTGCGGCACATACAACGATTATAAAGCTTAAAACGGTCAGCGCCGCAAGCACTGTTCCAAAAAATTTTTCAATCATTTTTTTATTCCAGACACATCGTGAAATTTAATTTACTGTAATATAAACGGATTCCCATCTAGCTCCCCCGGAGGGTTCGGTCTTTCATTGGATTCGTTTTTTGACGGTCCAAGGCGCACCCCCGATGTGACGGCTCCGCACTTACAGCGGGCAAAAAG
>CAYTLK010000025.1:0-39916 GCA_964438515.1 uncultured Planctomycetaceae bacterium | reverse complement strand
TGTGGAACCCGCTGAAACAGTCGTTCCGGCTGAAACTGTGGAACCCGCTGAAACAGTCGTTCCGGCCGAAACTGTGGAACCCGCTGAAACAGTCGTTGAAAGCACATCGACAGCCGACACGATTCCCGCCCCGGCTTCCACCGGAAATGCGGCGACGGACGCAACCGCTGCGACTCTCACGCAGGCTGCAAATGCGGCTGCGGACCGAATGTCGAACGAGGAAGTGTCGCAGAAATTGTACAATGGCGGTTATTACATCGGGAAAAACCCCAAAAGACCCGAAATCGGCGATATGAAAATCACGTTCGAGTTCGTTCCCAGCGGCGACGTCAGCGTCATTGCGGCCCAGCAGGGCGACACGCTTTGCGCGTATCAGACCGCAAATAACCCGCTGGAACTCCTCGACGTGGGAATCGTCACCGCAGAAAAAATGTTTGCCGACGCGCAGAGCGCAAACACCATGCTGGGATGGGTTCTGCGAGTCGTTGGATTCGTAATGATGTTTATGGGTTTCTCTATGATTTTCAAACCGCTTTCCGTTGTGGCGGATGTGGTTCCGTTCATCGGGGCGCTTGTGGGCGGCGCGACGACGTTTGCGGCCTTCCTGATTTCGCTCGCCGGCTCGCTCGTCGTTGTAGGAATTGCGTGGCTGTACTATCGTCCGCTCGTTGCGATTCCGCTTCTCGCAGTCGCTGCCGGCCTCGTAATTTACGCATTCATGAACGGTAAAAAGAAATCTGCGTAATTGTTCTTTTGTACGATTCGATTTAAAGGAAGTTCTGGAAACCTCAGATTTTGAAATTGTTACAAAAAACATTACGATGCAAAAATCGTACAATGAACGTCGTGTTTCAAGGGGCTTTTTTACACCGTGGCGGTGTTTCCACCCTAACGGGAGGAAACAAGAGCGCTCCCGTACTGTCGTTTCGGTCGTGGGGAAAAAACATTTTGAATGTTGTTTTTTCCCCAGACCCCTTTTTCAAAAACTTCTTGGTATTGTATTTTAGGACTTCCTTCGATTCAACTCGGCCGGAGGCGCAAACCTCCGGCGGGTTTTGCGTCACTCAGATTCCGCAAATTGACGAACCATCGTCAGAAATTCCGTGTGCGTTCCAACCGTCGGCACTCGAATCGGCAAAAACCCAGCCGTCTCCGCGTCGCGGAACGCTTCCACATCTAAATCGTACGCAACTTCCATGTTTTCAAACGGAAATCCTAGAGGAATCAAAAAAATCGTACGTTTTCCCTCTAAATTCGGCTGAATCGTCCCGATTTCTTCTTTCAGCGCAGGTTTCAACCACGGAACAGGTGCGGAACTCGCGCTCTGCCACGCCAGTCGGCACTCATTTTGCGGAAACCACCCTCTTAAAACGTCGAACGCTCGCCGAACTTCCGACTCGTAACCATTTTGAGCGAGCGAAACCGGCAAAGAATGTACGGAAAACAAAAACACCGCTTTTTGACGTGCGGAAGGCGGAAGCGTCTGCAAAATGTCTAAAATCGTCTGTCGATGCGCCTCCAAAAAGTTCGGATGCGTACTGAACGGCGGAATGACGTCGAGCTGCGGCAGCGCGTCCGGCAAAAGATGCAATTCGTCCGCAAGTTCCGCCAGCGCCTGTGCGAGTTTTTCGTGATACGCCTTCAAATACCCCCCAAACGGCGTCGGAATCAGAACGCGCACGCACCGCCGTCCGTCTTCGAACATCCGACGGAGCGTTTCTTTCAGACGCGGACTTGCATGAAGCGTCCCGTAATATAAAGGAAGCGGAAGGCCGGACGTGCGCAAAAGCACCATGAATTCCCGGGCGTACGCGTTCATGGGACTGCAGCCGTCAAAAAAATTGTAATGGGAAAAAACTTCCGCGAACCGTTCGGGCGTCAGAACCTTTCCGCCGAGTGTGCTTTTGAGGAACGGCAGAACGTCGCTCATCGTTTCCGGGCCGCCGTAAGCATAAATCAAAACCGAATCATATTTGTTTTTCATAGAATTCTTTCGAAAATTATGCAGATTTCAGAACATCCAGAAGCGTTTTGATGAGAAAATCCATTTCCACCTCGCAATGTGCGGACGTCACCGCGACACACAGCATCGGATGTTTCGTAAAATGCGTCACCGCCACGCGGCAGCCGCGCGCGTTCATTACGCTTTGAATTTCTTTCGGATTCGGCGTTTTAATAAGTACAAACGGTACAAAAGGATCGGAGACGAACGAAAGGCCGGCCTCCTTCAGTTTCTCGAAAATCAGCCGAATGTTGTTTTTCAGCCGAATGTGACGCTCCGTCTCCCGCGCGAGTTCCAGAGATTTGATTGTTGAAACAATATTCGAAATTGGAATTTGATTTTTCACGCAGCAGGTGGGTTCGTTCTTCCGAATGGGTTTGAGCCATTTTTTTTCGCCCGCAAGAAATCCGCCGCAGGCCCCAAACGCTTCCGAGAGCGAGCCGCTGAAGTAATATTGAACGCCGGAAGCGGGATTGAGGGCGCGATTCGCGTTCAATCCGAAATGTTCGAAGGTTCCGCGATAGTTTTTTCCGAGAATTCCGACCCCGTGCGAGTCTTCAAGCACAATGAGGCCGGGAACGCCGCGTTCGGTGTAAAGGGTTTGAAGGTGCGTGTTCCAATCCTCGACGGGCGAGAGTTTTCCGGTCGTTTCGTTGATTCCGTCTGCAAGAATCACGACACGTGAAGTAGTGCTTGGAATGTTCTTGAAAGTCTGTACGTGCAGCGTTCCCAGATGGATGTTTTCGCAGTGACGCGGCAAAATTTCCAGTACGTCCAGGAGGGAACCTGAAGCATCCGGCGGAACAAGAATCAGATCGTCGTTTTGAATGACGCTGCGCAAAAGTGCAATGAACGCCATGTAACTGTCGGGAAAAAACAGTACATTTTCCATTCCGAAAAACTTCGCGACCGCTCTTTCAAGAATCTGGTAGTAATCCGTCGGCTCCTCCGAATCGAAAGTGAGCTGAAGGATTTCCGGATCGTTGCGAATCGCTAAATAATCGGAAGGACAAAAGGAATACATTGCGTTTTTAAGTTGAAGGTTTCAGAAGTAATTTTATGCCCGATGCATTTTGAATTTTCGCTTCCCCGTCGTTACTCTATCGAGAAACGACTGCCGCCGCAGCCGCCCAATGCGGAATTTTCAAGTGGAATCAGCATAATATAGTGTATCAGAAACAAGGAATTTTTTCAATATTACATTTCATGAAACCTGCGAAAAAGTAGGAAAATTATAAATTTTTTGTGAAATATTGTGAAATATTGGAAAACATGCTTGTTTATTGTTGTACAAAAATCGTACAACGAACGTTGTGCGTCACATAGGTTGGATCCCTCTGCGCAAAATCTATCTTTCCACCATGGTTTGCCGAATTTCATCTCGTGCACTGAAATAAAAAACGACGCCGAGCAATCCAATCAGCAGACAGATAAAACGATACGCAAGCATCACGACGAGTCCCATTCCGGATCGGCCGGTGACGTCCCGATACAGTTCGTCGAGCACCACTTCCACCGGCCCCACAGGAAGCGGAACGGCCGACATCGACATACTGGCGGGCGAAATGAACATGTGCTGCGCGAAAGTGGGCGGAGGACAGATGCACCCGCGCCAGATTCCGTCTGCCAAAAAATAAATCGACGTCGCAAAAGACGCATGAATCAGGATGCTGATGAGCAAAATCCATGCGAGTTTCAGCGGATAGTTGCGATACAGACGCACGCTTGAGGAAATTTTTTGAAAAATTTCTTCGAGTTTGGAACGCGGCGTTCGGGGTTCCTTTTTTGAAAGCGGCGGGCACAAAAGCACCATCCACGCGAGCGTTCCGACGACCCACGCAATGAGTACCGCCCAGCTTGCGGAACGAAGCGTTTGGGACGTGGACGGATTCCAGAGGACGCCCGTTGCAAGAATCGCGATGCCGCCCAGCATAAAAAGCGCGTAAAGTCCGATCATTCGATCGACGAACATCGAACCGAGAATGACGGGGCCTGCGTTGGGATAGCGCGTCTTTTCGCGGCGCGTGAGGAGCCACGCTTTCAGCAGGTCGCCCCCCACAATCCCCATCGGAGCCAGATTGAAGAGGTAGCCGATGTAACCGATTCGCAGCGTGTTCCAAAACTCCGCCTGCATTTTTTGAATGCGTACGAGCCTCCACCAGCGTACGATCGTCGCCAGAACCGCAATGAACGTGAAAAAGAAACCGAACGCAATGGAGGACCAAATTTTTTTACCGTGAAGCAGACCGTTCATCGTTTCTTCGTCTTGAGCCGCACGATAGACCAAAAACGCTAAAATTCCAAGCGATACGCCGATTTTTAAAAGAAAAAACAGGAGGGATTGAAGTTTTTGGGACGTCGTTTTCTTTTTTTCTGTCACGGTATTCAGACTCTTACGTTTATAAAAAAGGTTTCCAATGACGCAGGGCGCGCCGTTGGAAACTGGATTCACAAAATTGAGGATTAAATGATAAAAAAAGGCGTAAAATGGAAGGAATGGTGAAAATGTGCAAGGCGAGGGAAAGCCCCGTCGCCCTCTGAAACGAACTATCTCGCAGGTTCGTAATGAGGATTCACGTATCCGCGGCGCTGGGGGACGTAAGGATTGAAGTACGAGGCGTTTTTCTCTTCTTCTTCCTTTTTATCCTTTTCCGCCTTTTCGTCCAATTTTTCTTTGTCGGTTTTCACCGCCGCCGCTTCAGGATCCACATGAACCGTCGGGCCGGTCCCGGAAAAACCGTAGGACGCGCCGGGCTGATTCACGTTCGTTCCCGTATTCATCTGTCCGTAGGACGCGCCGACCGTTGCGGCTCCGACGTTTGCGTTGAACTGAGTCTGCGCCTGCTGCTGATACTGCGTCTGATTTTCCTGCATCGCGTTGAGCTGATGCTGCATTTGCTGACGTTTCTGTTCCGCCTCAATCGCAGGTTTTACGTACAAATTATAATTATCGATTCCCGTAAAATTATCGCGGCGATAAAGATTCATGTACGGATTAATGAGCGGCGCTGCTTCGTAATTCGCGAACGGTTTCTCCGTGGCGGCGCTCGGATTGTGCTGGCCGTACTGTGCCGGTCCATTGAACGAACGCACCTGCGGCTGCTGCAAGTTCTGATACGGATTCAGCGTTGGCATCGGTCGGCCTGTCGTTCCTGTAACTCCTGCGCCGGGGATGTTTCCGCCCTGAGGAAGTCCCGCGTTGACCGTATTGAGCGTGGCGCTCTCAACCGCGGCTCTTCCGGGAGTTGCGGCAGACGGAGAGGCGGGAGCCATTGCGGGTGTTCTGGGACTTTGTACCATTGTTCCGCCCGGAGGCGGGTACTGCGCCCACGCGGCGGAGGCTCCCAACGTCAAAATGACGCCCAAAACACTGAAATTCAAACGGTTTTTTATCAACATGGCTTCACCTCCTGCGAGTCGCGGCCCCGGATTGTTTAAGGAAATTCGATACTCGTTTCACCTGAAAATTTCGCAGTGGAAATTTAAACTGCGTCGAGTATAAAATTATGAGTTCCATCTTATTCTACCTTTAAATACGTCTTTTGGAAAGAGGTTTTTCACAAATTTTGACATTTTTTGACATTTTTTCACAAATTTTCACAAATTTTCACCTTTTTTTTCTTTTTTTCACTAAAAATTAAAAAAAACATGAACTCCGACTGTTTTTTTCCTGAAAAAACGGTATACTGTAAAAGCACGATACTGTTAAAACGATTGCATAAAAATCACAATTTCATGGAATAAGATTAAGAAGAAAATTAAGAATAAGATTTATGTTCGATATACTGTATGAAGACGGTCCCGTCCTTGTGGTGAACAAACCGGCGGGATTGCTGGTTCAATCGCCCCCCGGAATCGATTCCCTCGTGGATCAAATTAAGGAATATGTGCGTCAAAAAGACGGAAAGCCGGCAGACGCAAACGTTTATTTGGGGGTTCCGCACCGACTGGACCGACCCGCAACAGGGTGTATGATTTTTGCACGAAACGTTCGAGCGGCAAAAAGACTTTCCGATCAGTTCCAAATGCGGACCGTCTGCAAAAAATATTGGGTGCTGGTTTCCGGACTCATTCCCGACGAAAAGGGGTCGTGGGAAGATTTCATACGGAAAGTGCCGGGCGAGCCGCGTTCGGAAATCGTGACGTCCCGCCACCCGGAGGGGCGCTGGGCGCTTCTGCATTACACGGTTGTTCAGCGCTTTCCGGAGCGGAACTGTACGCGTCTTGAAATTGAGCTGGAAACGGGACGAACCCATCAGATCCGCATTCAAACCTCTTCACGCGGCTTTCCGGTTCTGGGCGACGCGCAATACGGGTCGACGGTTCCGTTTGGTCCGCAGTTTGAGGATGAACGACTGCGTTCCATTGCGCTTCACAGTCGTTCCATCAACATCAAGCATCCGATGCGTGACGAACGAATTTTCATCGAGGCTCCTTTACCCGCCCCATGGTTTGATTTTTGTACAAATCTAAATTGAAAAGATCTTGTTTTTCGTAACAGAAAATTCAAAAAACCGGAACCTTTTCAAACAAAAATACGTTTTTGGTCTTTCATGAAAGGAAAACCTCCATGTTCCGAAGATCCTTCCTGCTCGCCTTTCTGCTGATGTGCTCGACCCTTCTGGGTGCGGAGCCGATTCCATCGGCGTCCCGTGAAATGCTGACGTTTCCAATCCTGTTCGTTCAGCGGAACAACTATCAGGGATTGCATATCTATGATACTTTTTACCAATGGCGACGCGGCGGAACAAGTGGTATTTATATTCTGGAAAATCCGGCCGACCCGCCCGAACAGCACCGCATTCGAACGATTATTGATCCAACGACCCAACCGACGCTCGGCGACGGGAATTATTTCGACGCGTCCCTCTCGTACGACGCGAAAAAGATCCTCTTTTGCTACAAAAACTCAAATCATGGAAACTCCGTAATTTACGAAATCGGCGTCGATGGTCAGGGCTTGCGGCAGCTCACCTCGCTCGATGCGGAAGGAAATCCGTACAACGGCGGAGGGAGCGGTCATCACGACGTTCGGCCTGCGTATCTCCCGGACGGACGAATCGTTTTCACCTCCACACGCTACAGCGGTTTGGTTCCGTGCGCAAACAACGGCGTCGCGATTCTACACGTGATGAATGCGGACGGTTCCGACTTGCACACGATTTCCGTAAATAACGTAACAGAATTCGATCCTTCCGTTCTTCCCGACGGTCGAATCCTCTTTGGACGCTGGGAATACATTGATAAAAACGCGCTCACGATTCAAAGTTTGTGGTCGATTTACCCTGACGGTCGAAACGAGACGGCCATTTTCGCGAACAATCTCGTTTTTCCAGAGGCGATTTTGCAGGCGAAACCCGT
The DNA here is from genome assembly GCA_964438515.1 of uncultured Planctomycetaceae bacterium. Classification (GTDB taxonomy): domain Bacteria; phylum Planctomycetota; class Planctomycetia; order Pirellulales; family Thermoguttaceae; genus RGIG3701. The sequence goes on along the minus strand of CAYTLK010000025.1, from coordinate 32,553 downwards.
CCCAGGATGCGACAATTTGGTAGTCGGAACCTTTGCGCCTCACAACGCTCCGCCGCGCGGAACCATCGCAATGATCGATATCGCCGCCGGAATTCAGAATTCTGTCACAGGGAAAAACGATATTGGTACGATTTACAACTTTGAATACCCCGACAGACCGACGTTTGATCGCGGCCAATCGTGCGACCCGTGGGCGCTGAACGAAAATGTCGTTTTGTTTTCCGGTCAGATTCCCAACTCGGCAAACGGCGGAAAGTTCAACTCACTGCTTCTCGTCGACCGTACGGGAACGAAAACGGAAGTTTGTTCCAACGCAAACATTGATCTTCACAATCCAATTCCGCTTCTTCCGCGTCCCGTTCCGCCGGTAATTGCCGACCAGACGGACCGCAGTCAGACGGAAGGTTCATTCTACGTGACGGACGTGTACCAAGGACTTTCGGACGTGAAACGAGGAAGCGTAAAATGGCTCCGAGTCGTGGAGGAAACCTCGCGAATCACCGCATCTCCGGGGGGAAATCGCTTGAATCAGACGTTTTCCGTCTCTGCGGCGCTCGCGTGGAGTGAAAAAATTTATCACGGAATCGTTCCTGTAGAGGCGGACGGTTCCGTTTATTTTGCGGCTCCGTCGGGGCGAGCGCTTTATTTTCAGCTTTTGGACGAGAATTATCGGCTGGTTCGCGGAATGCGCACGTTTGTTCAGGCGGCGCCTGGTACGGTCCGCAGCTGCACCGGCTGTCACGAATACGGCCCTCCGCAGGGAGCGCTGCGTCGTGCGAATTTGGCGGGGCGAGAACTGCAGAGACTGCGGTCGGAATCGTGGGGGACGGGGTACATGGATTATGCGTCGATGGTTCAGCCGATTCTGGACGCGCACTGCGTTTCGTGTCACGGCGGCGCGGAAGGAATTGCGGCGGGACTGGATCTTTCGGGAGCGCCAAACGAATGGTTCAACATCAGTTACAACAACCTCACCGAACGACGGGAGAAAATGTATTGGGCGGATTTAATCGCTGGAATCGGCTGCATGAACGGCACCGCGTATTTTTCCTGCAAGATTTTTCCGCCGTACTCGCACGGGAGTGGAAAAGCCCCGCTGGCCGACCTGCTGCTGAACGACGAAATTCATAAAACCCTTCTTTCTCCGCCGGAAAAGGAACTTTTATTCGCGTGGCTCGACAGCAACGGACTGTATTTCGGAACGTGGAATTACACCGCGTCCGGACCGCAGCTTCTTCCGTACGCGCAGGCGCAGGAGGCGATTCGTCAAATCATGGCGGAAAGTTCCTGTGCCGACTGTCACACCGACGCGGAGGGGAAAATTTCGCGTTTTGAAACCGACTGGATCAATCTGGACCGTCCGGAGTTCAGCCGGGTTCTTCGTGCGCCGCTCGCTTCCGGAAAAGACGCTCCGTACGGTTTGGGTGTGTGCAGAAATCATAAAATTGACTCGAAATTCTTCCGATCGGGCTTGCTTTACGGGAAACCGTACGTGCATCAGGTGCAGGAGCTTGATTCTTTTCCAACGCAGGAGTGGCGGAAAATTCCCGAAGAAGGCGAGGCGGTCGTTTCTCTTTCTGGAGCGGACGACCCGCTTTACGTCAAAATGTTGGGGGTGATTCGTGAGGCGCAGACTCAAGCGTACGCATCGCCGCGTGTCGATATGCCGAGCGCGGCACTGCAGGGAAAAATGATTTTCGGACGATATCGGCAAATTTTGCCCCAGCCGCTTCCCGAACAGGCACCCAAAACGGACGTGAAAAAGGGCGAGTCGGGCGATGTGATTTTAACGTGGGAACATTCTGCCGCGATGATGGGACTGATTTTCCGCATTTATCGGTCGGAAAAACCCGATTTTACGCCTTCAGACGAGACGTTTTTGGCGGAAACGGAAGGATTTATGTACGTTGATAAAACTGCATCTTCCGGAAGATGGCACTACGCGCTTGTGCTCGTGAGCGACCCGGCAAAAACGTGCGGAGCGTGCGGTCAGGGACGGTGTCCTCTTTCGCAAACGGCGGAGCGTTCCTCCCAACCGATTTACTTCCCAGTTCTGACGGAATAAAGGGAGAGAAACCCCCGAAAATCAGCACAATCTGCGGACTGTAAATCAAAAACAAATCAAATGCCCGCAGATTGATGTTTGATACGGATTCCATTTGAACCCCGCGTGACGATTCCCTGAATTTTCCAATGGAATCCGCAAACCTTTTTATCCCCATTCAGGGTAGAAGGTTTTGGGGAAGGTTTTTCTTGTTTAAGAATCCTATGGTATTCTGACGAGCGTCCCTTGGGAGCGCAGGCTTTCAGTCTGCATAATTCCTCTATTCAACGTTCATTCATGGGGTTATGAGGGCGAGACACCCGCGCTCTCAGGGTTTCTGAATGTTTTTCCTCTGAATCTTTGATTCTTTTTTGTTTTTTTGAAAAATTCTCGACTCTCCCCCTTTGAAGAGTCGGCTTTTTTTGTTAAAATAGAAAAAATTGGACACTCCGAATTCGAACTTTATTCCAGGGAAAATATGGGCAGACGTAAAAAGGAAAATTGGGGCTCTCAACTGGGCGTTATTCTGGCGGTTGCGGGAAGCGCTGTCGGTTTGGGAAACTTCATCCGCTTTCCAGGTCAGGCGGCGATGCACGGCGGCGGCGCTTTCATGATCCCTTATTTCATCTCGTTTTTGATTATCGGAATCCCGCTTTCCATGTCGGAATGGGCGCTGGGACGAGCCGGAGGACGACGCGGTTTCAATTCGGTCTCCGGGATTTACACCCTTGCGGCGCACGGTCAGAGACGATGGGCCTACATCGGTTCTTTCGGCGCGTTTCTTCCGTTGGGTGTCAGTATGTATTACATCATTATTGAAGCATGGTGTCTCGCCTTTGCGATTCAATATTTTACCGGATTCCTGATGCAGATCGGAGTTCACGTCCCCTCATTTCTCCCAGGAACTCCCGGACCCGGCTTTTCACTTGGTTCCGCACAGGCGTATTCCAGCTTCTTGAACACCGTGGCCGGCTCGCTCGAAAACGGAAGCCTTTTTGCCGCCGGCGCTTTTACACCCGTACTCGGATGTATACTTTTTTGTGCATTATTCAATTATTACCTCATTTATCGAGGAATCACGAAAGGAATCGAGGCGTTCTGCAAAATCGCGATGCCAATGCTGATCGTTTGTTCCCTCATCATTTTGTTTCGTGTTTTGACGCTCAAAAATCCTACCGGCGTCGAGGGGCAAAGTTTTCTCGACGGCTTGGGGTTCATGTGGAATCCGACGCGGCCGGGCGTCACTCTTTGGGACTCGCTCTCCAATCCCGACGTCTGGCTGGCCGCCACGTCGCAGATTTTCTTTTCCGTTTCCGTCGGATTCGGTCTCATCGTGACGTATGCGAGTTACGTGCGTCAGAGCGACGACATCGCGCTTTCAAGCCTCACCGCCACCGTCAGCAACGAATTCTGCGAAGTGGTTTTGGCCGGAATCATGATTCTGCCCCCTGCAATCATGTTTTTGGGAGTTTCCGGCGTCGAGGGAAATCTCGGCACATTTTCGCTCGGTTTCAATGTTTTACCGAACGTTTTCGAACATATGCCCTTCGGTCAATTTTTCGGATTCATCTTTTTCTTCCTTCTTTTCCTGGCGGCCGTCACGAGTTCCCTCTCGATGGCGCAGCCGTCTGTCGCACTGCTTGAGGAAGGTTTGAATTTTGGACGAAAACGCAGCGTCTGTTTGACGTGTGTTTTTTCGCTCACTGGAACGCTGATTGCGTGTTATTACTCGAAGGGGATGCTCGCGCTCGACACGTTTGATTTTTGGGTTGGAAATTGCGGGTTATTCGTTCTCGCAACGTTCCAGACGTTTCTCGTTGGGTGGATTTGGGGTCCGAAAAACATGCAGGAGGAGCTTTCGATGGGTGCCAAAATGCGGACTCCGAACTTTCTCGGCTGGATTTTGAAGTATATTTCTCTGCCGTATTTGGCGGCGATTTTAACGCTTTGGCTCTGGGAAAATTCGAGCGTATACTTCCTTTCCATCCTTCAGAACTCCACGGTGCAGCTGGTTGTAGGATTTTTGTTGTTCACGGCCTGTTTTTACTTGTTTGTGACGTGGCTGGCGCTTCGTCGTTGGAAATACGAGGGGCGGTCGCCGAAGTCGCTGGTGCAGCAAGAGATTTTAAGTACACAAAACATACAGGGTCTGCAATGTGCACAAAACTCACAATGTACGCAAAACTTACAAAATGCACAGATTCCACAAAATGCACAACGTGCGGAAAACTCGAATGAATTTGAGCCGAAAGGAGGCAAACAATGACGATCGGCGGCTGGATTTGTATGACGGTAGCAGTTGGATTTGTGACGATTCTTTTTGCCTGGTGCTGCTTCAAAGTAGCGACCTCCGTAACGGACGACTGACGCCGGCATCGGAATCGATTCATAAATCAAAGAACGAGGATGCGGGCTTACGTGAATATTGATGACCGGGCGGTTGAAGAATGGGACGAACAGTCCATAAGCAGAAGAAAGTCGGTCATTTACGTCACAATAACGACATTATTTTTGTTTTCTTTGGCTCAACCCGAAACCTTTCAGAGTGCAAACTTCACCCGGCAGAACTCGTGACGTTGTTGAAACAGCGCAGTCAGCGAAAGAATCCAAAAGTTTTTATACTCGTAAACAAAAAACAATAAACGAACGATTATCTAAAGTGACCGATTCTCCGTACGAAATGCGGACATTTGGAGTTTGAGAGGGAAACAAAAATCAAAATGTTTCCCTCTCCTTTTTTCTTAACGGTTCATTTTTTCAGAAAAACCGTCGGTGGTTCTTTTCAGAAAAACCGTCAGAGGTTCATTGAAATCGAATTACCGCAGGTCCGATGAGTCCCGAAGTGGGTGTGCCGCGATAGTTGTTCGGAATCGTCTGAAAATGATTCGAAAGCGTGTTGTAAACCTCGATTTCAAGCGTGTTTGCGCCTTCTTTGAGGTTTCCCGTCAGATCCGCTTCCCAAGGAGACGAAACCAGCGTTCGTATGGTTTTACCGTTGAGACGCACCTCGGCCGTGGCGCAGAGATCGTGTAAATCAAGCGTCGCCGTTCGCGCCGCTTCTTCACGAGTCAAAACGAACGTCTTTGTGTAAACCGCTCCGCCGGAATACGTTTCCAAAACCGTTCCATCTCGGCTCCAGTCGCCAAGCTGCGGAATTTCTCCTTCGACCGTTTCGAGTCGCACCGGCTCGGCAAAATACGCACCGCCCTCAATCGTCTCAGGAAGCTCCGCAACCACTGCGATTTGGGCCGGAAGACGTTCCGCGTTCGGTAAATCGCAGACGAAACGCCGCGTTCGTTTCTGAAACGCCTCCGTCTCCTTCAATTCGCACTCTTTTCCCGAAACAAACACTCGCGGAGCCGTCTGGACCGCTTCATCCAGTACGAAAATCATCCGCTGAAGTCCCGCAGGAGCTTTGAATCTGTAAATTCCTGTGCGAGAAGGACTTACGGCAAACGGCGCAAAGGGAACAACGTCGGTGTCGAACCACGTCATTGCGAGCGGCGTACGACCGTCGCTCCCGTCGAATGCGTGCGGCGGAACGTCCGCTTCTTCCGGCTGGGCGGCGCGCTGGGGGACGATTCCCGCCTCGAAAAGCCAGAAACCGCGTCCGGGCGTGTCGTATTCCAACTCAAGTTTTTGCGGCGCGCCCGTCAGTTTCAGCGTCTGCGTGTCGGGTGAAATCGGCGTCCCGTCCAAAAGAACGTGCGTCGGAAGGTTTCCGCCTTTTTGAATCGTCACGTCGCCAGAGTGTCGGACGTACGTCGTAAGATGATAGTTTTTCGGCGATTTTTCCGCCCCAAAAACCGTCTCGTTGTGACCGCGCGACGTTGCGCCGAGTCCGATGAAGGCGTCCGAAATGCTTTTTTTGTTTCCGTGCCAGCCTTGGTGACCCGGATTCATTTCGATGCCGACGCGCCGCGAAAACGCATAAGGACGTTCTTCCGTCTTTCCCGAATTCACGTCCGTCGATGTAAGTATGAATTTCGTTCCGAAACCATACGTCCGAACGGCCCACGTTTCATCCGGTGCGTCGGACGCCGTGTATGTTTTTACAATGTTTTCCGTACACGAATCCGTATTCAGTTCCATGTATCGGAACTTTCGTGCTTCCGCACCGATTACTCGATTGTCGGGCGTCACGGGGAGCCGGAAATCGCCCCATTCATTATTCATTACAGGAATCAAACGAAACTTCCAGCTTCCGTCCAGCGGAAACTCGAACGTTGGTTTTTCTTCCGGAATCGCGCTGGATACAGTTTCTGCCTCCGTTTTTCCATCGGCTTCTTCTGCTGTTTCCGCTTTTTCATCCTCAAAAAAGACGATGAGAGCCGCTTCGTTTTTCGCAACAGGAAACGCAATCGTTGTGGAATCGTTCGTCTTTTCGAGAATCGGAAGGACTTTTCGGGTTCCGCACTGCGTCTCCCACAGTTCCGGCCGACCCGTCGCGCGGAAAGTAACCGGTGCATTTTTCTCAACACCCGTCAGAAAATAAATCTCTTGCGTTCCGGCCCGACGATGAATGAAGGGGAATCCGTGCTGATTTTCCGCACGAACGTCTATCGGAAACCGATTTTCGATGAGGTCGGCAAAATCTTTCCGATATTGCGCTTCGGGCGACCAGTTTTGCGGCGCGCCGGGTGCGTCAGTGCTTCCGAAACGATGCAATTGATGCGTGTTTTGCGGGTCCAGCGCCGCCGGCGAGCCGTCCGGTTCGTAGTATTGAAGGTCACGTGTTGTAAAAAGCGTCTTTTGACCGTCCGAAACTGCAAAGAAAATCCCGGCCGTGTGGTTTCCAGCATCGTCGTCGTGCGCCAAAATCCGAATTTTATCGCCGTTTTTAAGCGTCAGACGCCCTTTCCAGCCCGCCGAATAATTGACGTTGGTTGAAATTTGAACATCATTCAGAAGAAGCGTTCCGGAATTGTCGCAGAAGAAGCGGACGTTGTATTCTTTGGGTGCGTCGCCGAGTCCCGCGAGGGTTCCGACGGCCGTAATGTCGCGTCGATCCGTTTCGTGCGCCCAGCACCAGAATCCCGCCAGCGCCGGCTCGTACGTGCGCGGAAGCACGCCTTTTTCGTCTTCTGAAACTCCATAAATCACTCGTTTTACCGAACGTTCCATCGGATTTTCGGTTTTTGCACAATTTTCCGTTTGTCGTTGAACAAGCACTCCCGGTGCGTCTTTTTGAACGAAAAGTTTCGCAGCGAGTTTTTCCAGCTGCGGGTCGTCGGCCCCAATTCGGTCGGAAATTCGAGGGAGTTTTTCGAGACAGACGACGGTTCCGCCGCTGCGTGCAAATTCGTCGAGTTTTTTCAGCACATCCCACCGAATCGCTTCGACCCCCGGAAGGACGTAAACCTTGAACTCCATTCCACTTACGCACAATTTTCCGCCGCGAATTTCGGCTCTCAGCAGCGACTGATCGTCCAAAAACGTGATGTCGCGTCCCGAAGCGTAAATGGTTCTTGCAGCATCAAAAGCGGTTTTCGTCGCGAAATTCTGATTTTCCGACATTCCGGCCATATTGGGGGAAGTGGGGTACATAACCGCAATTTCACTTTGCCAGACGCCCTGCGAAAGCACGAAACTCAGCCGTTCGAAATTCTTCAAAAACGCCCCCATGTGTTTCCAGTACGGCATCCGGAAATGGTAGCAAGGCGGCGCCCACTCCCACATGCTTCCGTGCGTCGTGTAATAGAGACCGTGGAGGTTCAGAAGGGTACATCCGTACGCGAAATTTTCGTTCGTCACATTCATAAGCAGGTTCGGCGACGCGCCCCACCCCAGCGAGTGGTAGCCCTCGAGCCAGACGCGAGGACGGTGGTACAGATTCGCGATCGAACTTGAAACTTTTCCCTTGATGAAGTCCGCGTGACCGCCGGGCGTGTCGTGACCGGGAGCCGAATACCAGCGCACCGCCCGAAAATAGTCGCCGTATTCCGCAGGATTTGTGCCGCGTCCGTTATTGTCGCACCCAAAAACGAGTCCGCGCTCGTAGTGCCAGAGGTAGATGGGCTTAAAATACCGTTTTTCGGTCAAAAACATCTGCACATCGCGATAATCCATCTGAATTTTGGCAGTTTCCGGTCCGACATTGGTGAAAAGCGCCGGCAGTTTCGCAAAAATGTCGTATTCTTTATAACGTTTGAATTCTTCCGGAAAATCTTTCCACCACGCATATTCGTTCGGGACGCCCAGCCGCAGTTCGTCGTTGAAAAACCAGTTCAAACCTTGCGCGTCTTTCGTTGCGCTATGATTTTCGAACGGTTGAAAGAATTTTTGAATCACTCGATTCCCCGATTCGGGATGCAGAGGGTTCAGCGTTCCGGGATGCGTGACGAAGAAAAACTCCCAGACGCGTATGGAGTCGTGTTTTACGGAATCAAATGGGTCTGAAAAAGAGGAAACCTGCACCCCGTTTCCGACTATTTTACCGTTTTGGAAGGGGTACGCCCAGAATCCGAGCGAGTTTTCCGACGGACTCAGATGGTTGTTTGAATTGTTGCTTGAATTACCGCTTTGATTATTGTTCAAATTTCCGTTGGGACTCGATATTTCGCGCGCACAGAGGGTTTGTGCATGAAAATCGGGGTCATTGTAGATGATTTCGTTGAAGAGGTTCTTCGATTTCGTCCAATCGAGCGTGTACGTCGAAAGACCGATTCCCATGTTGTATTTTCCGCATTCCGCAGCGGCAAACGTCCAGAAATCCCACCATTCGGGAGAAAAAATCTCGGGCGAGTTGGGAAAAGTCGGCCAGCCCTCGGTGTCTTTGTGAGCGTAATTGATTTGCATTCCCGCAACGCCTTTTTCGTGGAGTTCACGAATCTGCCACGCAAGCCGCTCGCGGTCGAGTTTATCGCCGGTCCACCACCAGAACGGGACCTCGCCGAAACCGGCAGGCGGAGTCTGAAAGTCCGAAAAATCCAGAGTTTTTCCATTTTCAAACGGATAGCCGGGAGGCGTCGTTTGGTGCGTCGGAAGATTTTCGGGAGCCGCGAGTGAAAGCATGTTTTCTGCACAAAAAGCGTGAAATGCAGTTGCGGAAAGAATCCATATTCCGAAAAGGAGGATGCAAATTTTTTTCATGATTGTTCCTAAAATGATTTGGAATCGAAAAAGGGAGAAAATCCAAAATGGGTTGAGTTTAAAAAGATTATAACTCAAACGCTGTGAAAAAAACAGGAGGGGGACAAAATTTTACGAAAAAAAGCGGGATGAAATCAGCGATTGCAAATTTTTATTTTTATTTTTATTTTTAATTTAATTTACGTTTTCTCTCACTCCCCCCCCTTTCCAAAGATTTTTATTTGGTTATAATTACAAATGTTTTCAGAATGGAATTGTTATTTGAAATATCTAAAAACATCAGAATAGTTTTTTACCGAACAAGGAAATGAAATGGAACTGCAAAATGACGAACGAATCGCCCTGCTCGTCTCCACTTTTAAGGCGCTGGCGCACCCGGTCCGCTTGCAGATGGTGGAAATGCTGGCGGACGAAGAACGCTGCGTCTGCGTCTTTCAGCAGAAATTTCAGCTTGATTTTTCCACCATTTCCCGACACCTGCTGGTTTTGAAGAATGCGGGGCTGGTTCAGGACGAAAAACGAGGAAAAAACGTTTTTTACCGACTGATTCGCCCCTGTGTTTTGAAAATGACAGAGTGTTTGATTTCCGACACGAAGGAATGCGGGTGCGGATAAAAGTCCTAAAAAAATAAATATAAAAAGGAAGTTCTAAAAACTTCAAATCCTAAATTTTTGTAAAAACGACATTGTACAAGAATCGTACAATGAATGTTGTGCTTTTTCGCACCGTGGCGGTGTTTCCACCCTAACGGGAGGAAACAAAACGCTCCCGTAATGTCGTAACGGTCGTGGGGAAAAAACATTTTGAATGTTGTTTTTTCCCCAGGCTCCTTTTTCAAAAACTTTTTAATATTGTTTTTTTATGATTTCCTTACTGTTTTTTTGTGAGTTTATCATTGTTTATTTTGCCAAATGACAAATTTAGAGGAATCCTTATATGAAACGAGAGATTCAGATATTTTTTGCAATCAGTATCGCGTTTTTGACGGCCTATTTTCTTCCCATCGGGGATTTGCGGGTTCAAACGGCGATTCTGGATGCGTTTCGGATGGTTCAGTGGTACGCGCTCTACCACACGCTCGGATGCGTGGTTCCGGCGATGTTCATTGCGGGTGCAATCGCAACGTTCGTACGGAAAGAATCGATTTTAAAATATCTCGGTCCCCGTGCGAATCGCTTCCTGGCGTACGGATTCGCCTCGGTCGGCGGAACCCTTTTGTCCGTTTGTTCTTGCAGCGTTCTTCCGATGTTTGCAGGAATTTATCGGGTCGGAGCAGGACTCGGACCGGCCATCACGTTCCTCTGCGCAGGACCGGCACTCAACGTCATGGCGATTTTCCTTTCTGCTCGTGTTTTAGGGATTTCGATGGGATTCGGACGAATGATTTTGGCGATCCTCATGAGTATTTTCGTAGGTATTTGCATGTCGTTTTTCTTTCGCAAGGAAGAAAAAGAGCGAATCCAAACCGTCCTTCAACTTCCCGAACCGATAGAAACTCGCCGTCGACCGTGGCAGACGGGTGTTTTCCTCGCAACGATGCTTCTGTTTCTGATTTTCAGCGACTGGACGAGTCCGGGAAATACGGTATTTACGATTCCAAGAGATGCAGAAGTGACGCATCTCGATCGTGTACACGGAATCCGAAAGTGGACGCTTGCCGCCCCAGTGCGTCTCGAAGTGTCGCTCCTGCAGCAAACGCAAAGCGAGACGGTATTTCAGGTTCAGAAATCGGACGGATTTTCGAACGTTTTTCCTGAAGGGGAGCGTTTTCGAATCGAAAAGAAAAAAATGACAGAAATGACCAAAAATGTGCCTCCGAATTACGAGTGGTCGGAACACATTTACACCTCTCGCTGGTTCATTTGCGGCTTTTTGGGGACTGCGTGGCTCCTGATGATTTTCCGCTGGTTCGAACGCTGGGAACTGAAAGAGTGGCTCTTTCAAACGTGGAGTTTCTCGAAAATGATTATCCCGCTGCTTCTCGGCGGCGTTTTCATCACGGGTTTCGTCGCGTCGCTGATTCCTTCAGAAATCGTCGCCCGATTCGTCGGCGGGAATGGTTGGTCTGCAAATCTCGTCGCATCGACGTTGGGAATGCTTTGGTATTTTTCAACGCTCAGTGAAATTCCCATGCTGGAAGCACTCCGCGAACTCGGAATGGGTTCTGGACCGGGAATGGCGCTTCTTTTGGCGGGACCCACACTTTCACTGCCGGCAGTTTTTGTCCTTGCGCAACAGCTGGGCTGGAAAAAAACATGTATTTTTGTGAGTTTGATTGTTATTTTTGCCACAATTTGCGGAAAAATGTATGGATTGTTCCTCTAAAACGGATAAAATTTTCAAAAAAGAATCAAAGGAAGTTGTTCTAACAAACCTCCGAGTTAGAAATTTTGAGATATTACTGCATAAAAATCCTACAATAATGAGAGTGTTTCAAGGTCTTTTTGCACCGTTGCGGTGTTTCCACCCTAACGGGAGGAAACAAGAGCGCTCCCGTAATGTCGTAACGGTCGTGGGGAAAAAACATTTTGAATGTGTTTACTGCTCGCGATTTCGCCCCAGCGAGGGCGTCACTCGTGCGGCAGCACTATCGCCCGTCGCGGCTCGCGACCCCAGACCCCTTTTTCAAAAACTTTTTAATATTGTGTTTTTAAAACTTCTTTAGAAATGGAGACAAAAATCATGAAAATTCAAATTGCAGGTTCCGGTTGTTCCAAATGTGCGCGTCTTTACGAGACGGTACGCGCGGAGGCGGAGGCGCTCGGCATCGATTTTACGATCGAAAAGGTACACAATATCAACGAGATTCTTGCGCTCGGCGTCCTCAGCACCCCGGCTCTTCTTCTCGACGGCGTCCTGAAAGCGTCGGGACGCATCCCTTCGTCTGCGGAGATTCAGAAATGGCTGAAGGAAAAATGAAAAAACGTTTGAAGTCGTTATTTACGATACTTCTGCTGCTTTTTACCGTCGCAACCGTGGGAAAAATTTTCTGGAAAGATTCCTCGTTTCAAAGGACTTTCACACCGCCGGTCGGTATTTCGGCCGTGGTTGCGCACGCGACGCAGCGTTGCACCGTTTGCACCTCCATGGAACGCTGGGTGCAGGAGGTTTTGAGGGACGATTTTTCGGAAATTCCCATCTCGTTTTGCACACTCAATTACGAAGCGCCGGAAAATCAGACGTTTGCAGAGGAACATCGAATCGCCGCCGCCGCCGTTTTGCTGATTGAAAATTCGGAGGGTGCGGAACGTTTGACGCGCATCGAAAATCTTGCTGCGGAGGCGTGGGACGCGGTGGGAGATGAAAAAGTATTCAAAGAAATGATTCGTACAAGAATCCGTCGCTTTTTGAATAAAACATCCTCGGCCGAAACGCTGGAAGTGGGAACCGATGAGGAAATTTCTTCCGATTTGCTGGAAAAACTCGATGCGGGACCGAACGAATGGAAGGAATAAAAATGCGTTTTTTGAATTTCGAACAGTAATATTTCTGAAGAATAATTCTTCCAACAGAAAAAAGAGGTAAAAATGAAAAAAACTTTCCTAATTTGGATGGGATTCATGATGCTTTTGGGATTTTTCAATGAAAATCAAGCGCAAGAGGTCCCGTATCACTGGACGCCGCAGGAACTTGATCAACAATTGAACGTTCAAAAAGATGAAAATCCGTCCGAGTTCCTTCGTGTGGTGTATTTTCACCGAAATCCGGGTTGTTCTTCGTGTCAAAAAATGGCGAAAATGCTGTATTCCACGATTCAGACCGAATTTGCGCAAGAGGCGGAACAAAAGAAAATCGTACTTCGTTACATGGACTTCGAAAAGCCGGAAAACGCCGTCATAGTAAAAACGCTCAAAATTCAAAGTTCCACGCTGATTCTGTTTCAGATTCGTGACGGACGGACCATTCGTGCGCGCAAACTCACGCAAATTTGGGCGTTATGCGGTGATAAAACTCAATTTCAGCAGTACATTTCGTCCGAAATTCATAGCTTCATAAATGAACAGCAGGAACAGGAGGAACCGGAATGAATTCCATTTCCTGGTGGATGCTTTTGGGCGGAACGTTCCTTTCAGGAATCCTCATGTCGGTGAGTCCCTGCCCGCTGACGACGAATATTGCAGCCATTTCCTTTATCGGACGCCACGCTTCGAACCCAGGAAAACTCGTTTTTTCCGGTTTCTTGTACGCTTTAGGACGTGCAGCCGCTTACATTTTACTTTCGTTTGGAATTTTGTATTTTTCAATCGGAACGCAGGAAACGCTCGTTCGGATGCTCGGAATCACGATCCATAAGTGGGTGGGACCGATGATGATTCTCGTTGGAATGATGCTTTGCGGACTGCTGGAGTTCCCGGCGATTCCTTCGTTTTTCGGGAAAAATTCCAACTCGGAAGAACGACGGACAAAAATCGTGAGTCGGCTCGGAATTTGGAGTGCGTTTCCGTTGGGAATCGGATTCGCACTGGCGTTCTGCCCCACTTCGGCCGCCGCGTTTTTCGCGATGCTCGGAATGGCGGCGGAGGCGCAGTCGCTCTTCATTTTCCCGCTGATTTTCAGTTTGGCGTCCGCACTCCCTGTGATTGGGTTTGCGTTTATACTCGCTTTTTTACCTGGAATTCTCGCAGGTTCTTTCCGAATTTTAACCCATCTGGATTGGGGGCTGCGTCTCCTTTCCGGCTCGATTTTTATTCTGGCAGGAATTTATTTTTCCCTGATTTATGTATGGTAGAAAGAAATTGAAAAGATAAAAATTTATCAATTTCAGAGAGTTCGTATTTTGCCGCCTTCGCGCTGTTGTAAGGCGGCAATTTTTGATTTTCAGGACATAAAATTCAATGCAGAAGAACGTTCATTCAGAGTCGCGATCCAACTCCTGCATCTTTTTCAGAAGATGCGTGCATTTTTCCGACAGTTCCTCGTCCCCGTTCTGACCCGCAATTTCCGCAGCCTTCCGAAAGTCGCCGAAAGCCGCATCGCGCTCGCCGAGCTGGTAAAGCGCCTCGCCTCGTCTAAGGAAAAGGTCGGGATTTGTGGATCCTAACGACTCTGCATGCGTAAAATCGTCGATCGCCTGCTCGTAATCCATCTGTTCCATTCGCGTCATTCCGCGAAAACGATACGCATCGGGATTCGGTTCGACCGCCAAAACCTGATCGAACACCTGGACGGCTTCGTCCAAACGATCCATTTCGGTCAAAATGGAACCTTTATCAATCATATAATCCGTATTTTCCGGCTCAAATTCCAGCGCGAGCGAGATGTCGTCGAGCGCGCCCTGCAAATCGCCCAACCCTCGTTTTGCACTTGCACGAAAATCATAAATTAGCAGTTCCGGATCGATTTCGATCGCTTTTTCGATGTATTCGAGCGCGGGTTTGTACTCCTCCTGATACAGTTTTACCTGTCCGAGCATCCCCCACGCAATCATATTTTCAGGATCCAATTTTATTGTTGCGAGCAAGTCCGCCAGCGCAAGATCGATTTTTCCGAGATGGAAGTACGTTTGTCCCCGTCCGCATCGGGCGTCGGGACTTTCAGGGTCCAAATCAATGGCGCGGTTGAAATCGACGAGAGCGTCTTCATAACGCTCCATTTCCATCAGCGTTTTTCCGTGACTTTCGATGACCATAATGTTTTCAGGGTCGAGAGCCAGCGCCTGTGCGTAGTATTTTTCGGTATTTTCGTAATCCTGAAGCATTTCGTACGTCATGGCGCACATGATGGAAGTGTCGAAATCGGGGGAGATTTCAAGCCTGCGCAAAAAGACAGCGATTGCGTCTCCATAACGTCCCAGCAACTGCAGCGCCACGCCGCAATCGTAGTAAGCGTCCACCACATCAGGACGTTCTTTCAGCAGTGTCTGCAGTTCTCCGGCCGCCTCTTCCACCATATCCTGCAAAATATGCAGATGCGCAATCAGATATTTTACTTCCACATTTTCCGGGTCGAGAGCCAGCGCGTTTTGAAACGCTTCCGTTGCTTCCGGAAAGAGTTCGAGAGCCAGAGCCGTTTGACCGAACAAATAGAGGGCTTTGAACGAACATGGAGATTGAAGCATCGCAGAACGAAACACATCCAGCGCCTGTTCCTCGTTATGGAGTTCCAGCAACTTCATCCCCTGAAGCAACTGCGGAGCCACCTGCAAATCCGCAGCGGACATTGGGCTGTTTTGAATGGATTCAAAAAATTCGGATTCGGGATTTGGACTGTCTTCGTGCATACGACACCCATCGGAGGAGAAAAAAAGGATTGTAGGAAATTCTACCCTCAAAAACGAAATTTTTGTAAAAACCATTATTGTGCAAAAATCATATAGCACAAATCGGGGTTCAAAGGTCTTTTTTGTACCGCGGCGGTGTTTCCACCCTGACGGGAGGAAACAAAACGCTCCCGTACTGTCGCTCTCGGTCGTGGGGAAAAAACATTTTGAATGTGTTTACTGCTCGTGATTTCGCCCCAGCGAGGGCGTCACTCGTGCGGCAGCACTATCGCCCGTCGCGGCTCGCGACCCCAGACCCCTTTTTCAAAAACTTCTTGATCTTTAGTTTTTAGGACTTCCTTTGTGAATTTTATGGGAAACAACGATTCTTTTATTTTATCCTTTTATTTGTTCTTTACAAGTGGGTGGGGCCAGGAAAAAAACTTTTTTGAAAAAAAAAACAAAAGTAGCCGTCTTTTTTTCGAATATTCTTTTCGTACGATTTACAGTGAGAGATTGTATTCCCCTTTTTTCTGGAAATATTGGGAACCTTCGAACACCTCCACCCCCAATTTTCCCGGCGCGACCGTCCCTTGCGGGCTGGAAACTTCTACGTTGTAAAAACCCATCGGAATCGCCTGGTAATTTCCCGCATTCGGAGCCGACGGCTGGCAGTATCCGTTGAGAAAATCGCCGTGCGCCGCAGGGAAGGAACCGCCCATAAGCGGGTCGGGAGTGAGGGTTAATGTTCCGTCTTTGATGCTTTTTCCGCCGACTTTGCAGGAAAAATTGGGCGACATCAGCGTGACGCCGGAGTCGATCCACGCCTGAAGACGGTTTTGAATTTCGTCCGAATCCAACCCTTTGTCCTTATTTGCGTCCATTTCTTTCAGGGAAAACGCCAAAGCGGGAGCCGCTAACAGTTCTTTTCCTTCAATTTTCCCGTTTTTGTCGGTATCGTAAAGCTCCAGCGCTTTGGCCGCCATTGCAGAGGGGTCGATTTTGGGAGCCGACGGCGCCGCTCGCCGAGAACAGGAAAGGATGCTGATTGAAAAAAGTGCAATAAGTACAAGCGCTGTAGTTTGAACGAGTTTCATCGTCTCTCCCTCTTTTTGATAAATAAGTATCGAATTTCCTTACACGTTTTCGGATGTTTTGAACGTTATTCGATGCGTTTTTGAACGTTATTTGGTGCGTTTCGAATGGTGTTTTAAACGGTTTGGACGTTTTGAACGTTTCGAACGCGATTCAGTGCGTCCGATTTTACGGCGTGACGATTTTTCCGATCATTTCGCAACCGGGTTTGACGGAACTTTTCGCACTGATTTGTTCCGGCAAATATCGTACTTTTTTCCGACTCCCCGGCAGCGTAAAGTTGTCGCCTTTCTGCAAAATCACATACTGGAACGGCATCTCCCCGAACGCTTTGTCTCCCGCCGGCTGGCACGGAAACCAAAATCCGTTCCCGTCTTTATCGGTGAGGTAGAATTCTGCGTAACAATGTTCCGGGACCCAGACGATTCGAGCGGGAACGCCTTTTGCGCGGCACAATGCGATGAAGAGCGACGACAGTTCCTCACAATCTCCCGTCCCGTCTTTCAAAGCCGCCAGCGCACCTTTCAGCTGTCCGTTTTCGTACTTGATGTTCTTCTGAACCCAATCGTAAACGGCTTCGATTTCGTCCCAGACGTTTTCGGCGTCCGTTCCGATTTCTTTCGACAGTTTGACGATCGCTTTGTCCTTGCTTTCGATTTTGTCGCTCGGAAGGAGATACAAACGGAACGTCTTCGGAAGGTCTTTCACGTCGGGTTTCTGGAACTTCGACGGATCTTCAGGACGCGTCAGAGCGTAGGATTCGCACTCGAAGCGCGCCACGACTTCCGCACTTTCCCCCGCCGGAAGAGACGACATTTTAATCACCATCAGCGTGGAACCGCCCGGCTGCTTCTGAAACGAAACTTTTGCGTACGGTGAATAACGTTCTTCAGAGATTTTGACCTTTTGTTCCGGCCAGTTCACCGGGACGGGAACCGTCGCGACGACATTCGTCACAGGAGCGCTGCGGGCCGTCAGTTTGATTCCGCATTCCCAGTACTGAACGGCAGAGTCGCCTAACGAACAGCCTCCGGAAGGGATTTCGCTTCCGTTTTCGTCCACATTTTCCTTGAACTGCGCCCAAGCAGAGGTAGAAACGGCCGCAAAAACAGCCGTCAGGCACAGGATGGAAAGAAAAACACGTTTCATATTTATTCCTCGACGAATATTTATTGACGAATATTGCTTATTATTATCGTTAAAAACCAAAAAATCGGTCTATCATTTTTCTATCGTCCCTTTTAATCGTTTTCATCATTTCTATTTAATTCCAACGTTCAAACGTTACAATCCGCAAAGTTTGGCGCAATTTCGGTGCGAGTTCGGTGCAGTTTCGGTGCGAGTTTTTACTCCGAAACCTCTTTCATCGTGTTTTTCCTCCGGTGAAAAGAATTCGCAGCGGCGCGAGAAGCGGACCCGACAGGATGCGGGAAATGAATCGATAAAAAAAGGACGGTATAAAAATCACCGCGTGGCCGAACCGTTTCTGAACGTTTTGGATAGATTTTCGTACAACTCGGCGAGCGTCGTCCCACATGAACGCTGGAACTTGCTGCTTCAGCGGGCTGGATTTCATCGTTTCGGAGTCGTGAAAACCCGTGCGGACGAAACCGGGACACAGCGCCTGAACGAGAATTCCGGTTCCGGCACAGTCGCATTGGAGCGCGCGGGAAAAGGTGATGAGAAACGCTTTTGTGGCGGAATAATCGACGGCTCCGCGTGAAGCGAGAAACCCGGCGACGGATGCGACGTTGATGATGAAACCGCGATGATTTTTGCGCATGGGGACGAGGGCCGCCCGGCAGAGACGCATCGGCGCCATGTTGTGAAGAAGCAGCATGCGGGACTCCAATTCCACATCCACATCAGGAAACGCGCTCTCCCCCGCTCCGAAACCCGCGCAGTTTACGAGCCAGAGGAGATTGGAAGCGGATTCTGCTTTCTGTTCGAGAATCAAAAGGTTTTCCCGAACGCAGAGATCGAGTGCGAGGACCTCTGCGGAGACCTTAAATTGGGATTCGAGTTCGGATTTCAGCGCTTCCAGACGTTCCGCACGCCGAGCGACAAGAATCAGGTCGCATCCTTTTTCAGCGAGTGCGCGTGCAAATTCACGTCCCATTCCGTCGGACGCGCCCGTCACGATCGCCAGTGGTTGATTCGACATTTTTCGCGTTCCTTTCATGAAAGCGTTCTATGATTCTGTTTGAGGAAGTTCTATGCTGGTTCTACAATGAAATTCAGTTTTCACAAAGACTTCGGGAGCCGTGGTGCGTAGCTCCAACGGCGGACAGGAAAACTGAAATTCAAAATAGTGTTAGTATAAAAACCTCAAATTTGAAATTTTTGTCAAAAACAATATTGTACAAAAATCGTACAACACAAATCGCGTTTCAAGGGTTTTTTCGCACCGCGGCGGTGTTTCCACCCTTGCGGGAGGAAACAAACGTTCCCGTAATGTCGCTGCGGTCGTGGAGAGCGGGGCTTTTTGCAAGCCGTCCCTCTCCCCAGCCCCCTCACCTGGAAAACTCTTAGCGTTCTGTTTTTAGGATTTCCTTTTATTCGTTTTTCATCGTTCGAATCTTATTTTCGAGGATTCGAACCGCCAGCAGCACCATCTCGCCGCAGGGACGTTTTTTATAGTACGTTTCCGTTCGTGCTTCGGAAATCGGAGCGTCGGACTGCTTCTTTTCGAGACCGAGGAGTTCCCGGCAGACGATGGAACCCGTTTCGGCTTTGAAAGCGTTTGCGAGGTCCTGAATGAGCGCGTAATGAGCGTCTTTTTTTGCTTTTTCGGTTGTATTATTCGGTCCAAAAAGCAGATTGGCGGCAAGAACCATCCCGGAGACCGTGCCGCACACCTCCCGCAGACGTCCCATTCCAGCGCCGAAACCTGATGCGACGCGCATTGCGTCCTCTTCCGAAAGTCCGCAGTCGGCTGCAAACGCTCCCAAAACGGATTGAGCGCAGTTCGCGCCGGAGTGAAAAAGACGGTCCGCGAGTTGTTCTTTTTCCGAAAGACCGGCTGTTTCGAAATCTGTATTCATTTCATTCACCTTATATTCTTCTTGAATTTATTCTGTATTCATCTTACAAAATTTTTTCAAATTCCTTCTATGTGTTTCCTTTTTGTGTCCTTACTGTACCACAAAAAGGGGGCCGCGTCAAGGGGTTGGAGATTGCGTATCTTTCGCATTTTGTGCAATCGGAACGATTCTGCGTTTTATTTGGAAAATTTTCGAAAAAAATCGACTGCGGATATTTTCAATTTGATAATAATATTGTATGCTAACGGTGTATGGCGCAATTCAGTTGCGATATTCAAGGAATCCATGGAGTTCAGCCATGAACGAACCAACATCTTCATCCGTCCCGGAAAAAAGCACTCCGTATTCGACCCCGGAGCCTAGAGAGTTTTTAAATCGTCCGCTACGCTGGCTGATTTTAATTGCATTTATCGTCCTGTTCGGCTTCATGCTTTACGGAGGATTTGAGGCGAAAAAAACGTGCAACAATCGTGTGCAGGACTGGTTTCCGGAGGACTTTCCCGAAACGCAGAAGCTGCAGTTTTTCAAGAATCATTTTGGTTCCAACGAAATGGTGATGATCAGCTGGGACGGTTTGCAGCCGGAAGATCCGATTCAGGAGGAACTGACGGCGGCGTACATGGAGTCGCCCGGCACAGACGCAGAGGGGAAACCGCTGCCGCCGCTCGTGCGTCGAACGATTACGTCCGTCGAGATGCTGGGGATGCTGGACGAAATGAACGAAAAGCGTTACAAACGCCAGCGGCCCCCAAAAAGTATTCGAGAAATCTCGGAGGATCAGCTGCACGGATGGATTTTGAGCCGAAATAAGGAGCAAGGGTGCATCATTGTAATGGCGTCGGAAAACGGGGCGGCAAACCGTGCGGCGCTGCTGAAAAAGCTCTACGACGACACGATGCGAATCACGGGAAAAACTCATCAGGAAATCCATCTGGCCGGCGGAACGTGCGACAGCGTCGCGATTGATGAAGCGACTGCAACGTCGCAGGGGACGCTTTTTCCGATTTTTGGGATTTTATGTTCTTTTTTGCTCGCATTGTGTCTGCGGAATCCGATACTTGTAATGACGGTCTTTTTTATGGCGCTCATGAATCAGGAAATTGGGCCGGCCGCCATCTTTTTTACGGGGTCGCACATGGATTCCATCTCGCTCCTCGTTTCCGCGCTGACGTTCGTTCTGACGATGGAGTCGGGAATTCATTTATCCAATTACTATCGCGACTCGGTTCTCGAAGAAGGGACGCGAGGGGCTGTTTTACGTACGATTCAAAAAGGGGGACTTCCCTGCGCGCTCGCGACGATTACGACCGTTTTGGGAATGGGGTCGCTCGCAATCAGCAAAGTGACGCCGATTTGCAACTTTGGAATTTATACATCCATCGCATTGTGTCTGGGTACAATATTCCTCTTCCTTTTTATTGCAGCTTCGTGGGAAAACTGGCCGCCGTTTGAATACTATGTTCCATTCTGGCGCCGCCGCCGCGATCCGCTGGAAAAACAACGCAAAGTGCTGCTTCAGCATTCCGTTCACGCCGCAAACGAGGAGGGAAACGCCCAGTTGCAGAACGGTGTATGGCACTATCTCGCCGGGTTTATTTCTCGCACCTACGGACTCATTATTTTAGGGAGTCTGCTGCTTATCGCAGGTTTTTCAGTTTTTGTTTTCAATATCGAAACGAATATCACACTTCATGGGATGCTGAAGCCCGACAACGAGGTGATTGTCGATTACAACTACCTCGAAAAAAACTTTGGGGGGCTTGTGCCGATTGAAGTGATTTTGCGGATTCCGTTGAACGAAACGAACGAATGTCGAACACGGCTTGAGGAACTCGAATTGGTTTCGATGGTTCAAGAAGCGCTGAATCAGGTTCCCGGGGTGGATGGAAGTGTTTCCATTCTGAATGTTTTGCCCGACAAACCGTCGCTCACGGAACGAAGCGGAGCCTCGGTTTCTGCCCGTCGTGTGTACAATCGGCGTCTCGAAGAAGGAACGCAGGATCTCGCGGATTCTCAGTTCTTCTGCGAGGGGGCGGAAGAGGAAATGTGGCGCATTTCCATGCGTGTTCCGGCAGGTGCCGATCTGAAATACGAAACGCTGCTGCAAAATCTGGAACTGAAAGCGTATGAAGTAATGCTCGCAAACGGAATAACGTACGCAATTACAGACACCCAGGTGCACGACACGCCGTTTCTGGCCGAACCGCTGAAAAAAGCAGGTGAAAAAGGGCTTCCGGAAGAGTTTCGAACTTCAGCAGCTTCCACCCTTCCGGCCGATGAGACGCAGCTGTCGCCCCAGGAACGCCGACGCTTGGAGCGTGAACGGGCCGAAGAGGATGTGATGAAGTTCCGAGATGTTTCCCTCGTCGTGACGGGAGCGATTCCTCTCGTGTTCAAGGCACAGCAGCAGCTTTTGAAGGACCTCATTGATAGTTTCATCATGGCGTTTGTGTTGATTTCCGTAACAATGATTATTCTTTTACGAAGTATACCGGCGGGAATGATTGCAATGATTCCGAATATTTTACCGAGTGTCGTGATTTTCGGACTTTTGGCGCTCCTTGAAATTAAAATTGATATCGGTTCCATGATGACGGCCAGCGTTGCTCTGGGAATCACGGTCGATGGAACGCTTCATTTTCTCACGTGGTTTAGAAGGGGAATTGCGGAAGGAATGAAGCGGAAGAATGCGGTTATTTTTGCATACACGCACTGTGCAAGCGCCATGCTTCAGACGGCTTTCATCTGTAGTTTTACGTTCCTTGTGTTTGCGTTCAGTAACTTTGTACCGGTAGCGCGTTTCGCCTGGATGCTTTGCACACTGCTGACGGCGGCGGTAACTGCGGACCTTTTCCTGACTCCGGCGCTTTTAACGAGTCCGCTGGGCCGATTTTTTGTGAAATCCTCTGAGGAATAGGATTGAGACAAGTGGAGATCTCGAATTTCAAAAATTTTTGAAAATTTGATTTCCCCCCCTATTGACAGGCGCGCGAAATATGGTATATTAAAAACATCATGAGGGAAAAAACGGTTTGAACCTTGTTTTCCCGCAACAACATGAATGGCAGTGTAGCTCAGCTGGTAGAGCAGCGGGGTCATAATCCGCTTGTCGGGGGTTCGAATCCCTCCGCTGCTATTTCGAAGCCGTAAAACGTTGTGTTTTACGGCTTTTGTTTTTTCTTGCGAGGATAATTCTTGAATTATTTCTTCAATTCTTCAAAAAAACAGTCGGGTTCCGGGCCGAGATAGTCGCCCGTGACGGCGTACGCGCGCGCACGACTGCCGCCGCAGATGAATCGATCTTTGCAGGAACCGCAAATTCCGTGGTAGTTGTCGGGATTTTGAAGAAGTGTGAACACCGCATTCTTCTGATACGCATCCACAACCGAAACTTCCGGGAATTTTCCGCATTCGACAGGCAAAAAGCCGGCAGGGAAAATCGTACCATTATGCGCAACGAACATAATTCCTCGGCCATCCGTGATTCCCAGCGGTGCACGACTCGTATGCGCCCCTCGATTCATGCTCGCCGCAAACTCAGAATGCGTGCTGTTTTTCGGCGACGCCAGAGGATTTCCACCCTGTTCCAACACGAAACGCCGATAAAATGGCGCCTCCGTCGTTTTCACACTGAACGGTTTCGTCTGTGCGTGCTTCCACAACTTTTCGAAAACCGTACGATACTCTTCCGGCTCGATTCGTTGTTCCTCGACGCCTCTTCCGACGGGAACGAGGAAAAAAACGGACCACATCGCGATTCCTTTATTTTCAAGAAGGTCCGCAATTTGGTCGATTTGCTGAAAATTTCGTTTCGTGACGGAGGTATTGATTTGTACTGGAAAATTCAAATCGGCCGCAAATTGAAGCATTTCCATCGTTTGCGCAAAACTTCCTTCAAAACCGCGAAATGCGTCGTGAGTCGCGGCGTCCGCACCGTCGAGACTGATTCCGATAGCGGAAACGCCCGCCTCTTTGGCGCGTCGAAAGGCGTCGAACGTTGCGAGCGGCGTCGCGGAAGGGGTCAAAGCCGTCATGATTCCTTTGGAAACCGCAAATTGAAGCAGCTCAAAGATGTCGGCGCGTTTCAGCGGGTCGCCGCCCGTAAAACACATCGTGGGTTTTCGCGGGAAAGATGCGACTTGTTCGATGAGCTGAAGCGACTGTTCGTGCGTCAGTTCGTCGGGAGCCGCATCGTGCTGCGCGCTGGCGCGGCAATGCTTGCACTGAAGGTCGCAGGCGCGCGTCACTTCATAATAAAACATGAGCGGATTCGTACGAAAATCCTCCGCTGTATAAGGCGTCATTTTCATTTCAAGTTTCCTTCCGTCAGGCGGAACAGTTTTAGAATTTCGTCCGAATTTTCCAATTCACGGAGCTGCGTCAAAAAGTCGGGCACGGAGAGAATTCGGCTTAAACGCGCGAGGGTCCGCAAGTGCTGCGTATCGTTAATGGAGCAAATGAGGAAAAACACGTCCGTCCACATTCCGCTGCTTGCGAACGGAACGCCGGCGCGCACACGTCCAAACGCGATAAAAGGGTCGCCGAGAATGTCGCACATCGGGTGACGCGGGTGCAGAAGCGACACGCCGTTTTCCATTGCGGTGGGACACATCGCCTCACGTTCCAGAACGGCTTCTTCCATTCCCTGAGCGTCCCAGAGAAGGTTCGTATTCATCGCAAGTTCCACCATTTCGTGAATGACCGACGGCTGCGTTTTCCCTCGGATCGGCACACGAATCGCCTCGACGGGAATGAGGTCGGCAATCGGAATATTCTCGACGTCACGATTTGCGACGAGACGTTCGATCGTATTTTCGAGTTCCAGCAATTCCTGCTCGCTTGTACTTCCGACCCTGGATTCGAGCCATTCGAGGATTTCGGTTCTGGAAAAGCGCCACTCACCGCCCACGCGCCGCGCAGGAAGTTCTTCACGCTCTGCCATTCGCTGAATTTGCCGAGTGTCAAGCTTCAGAATCGGCGCAATTTGATTAATGCTATAGAATTCCATTCGTTTTTTTCCTTTCCGAAAAATTTTTTCTATGGGATTATTATACCAGTCGACGGGTGGAAAGTCAAGAGGTCGGCTCCGTTCCTCAGAAAATTCAGAAGAGAAAATTTGAAATCAAAAAATTTCGGTTCATCTCGCGAATGCGTACCTAGGGGTGGGAATTGAAAAAATCACGTTTTTCGTATCGTTATTCTACGGCTTCAATGTACCATGCGGCGACATTTTTTCTTTTTGGGAAGGCTTGAATCAGCGTCCGCGCGTCTCGGATTTTTCTTCCAGCGTTCGTTCGTCTTCCTGCATCGGCGTCAGAATAGGATTTCCATCTTCATCGACGCCGGAAATCAACTCAATTCTGCGCTTCGAACCTTCCAGAAAATCGCGGCACGTCCGTACAAGATGGATGCCGTCTTCGTATAACGCAAGAGACTCAGAAAGCGAAACGCCGCCCGTTTCCAATGCGGTGACGATATTTTCCAATCGAGAAAAAGCATCTTCAAACGTAAGCGGATTTTTTTCATCAGTCATTTTCTGTTTCCATTCTAAAATGGTTTGTCTGGTTTTATGAATTTTCTGGATTCCACTCGGAAATTTTGCAAAAGTCGCGCCGACTTTTGGGATAGGTGAATTATAGCGGTTTGTTCTGAAAAAGTCAAGGGCCGGAAATGGGAAAAAGACGATATTTGCCCGAACACTCGCTGGAAGAATGAATATAACTGTTTGTGGTTTTGTAAAATTTTCGGATCGATTTTACTTATTTTGTCTATTTTACCACTCATTTTTTTGTGAAAGTCCTCAATAAGTATCGGATTTTCCGGCACCAAAACATGAATCGTTAAATTTTACCCGTTCATGCGCCAGCCCTGGTGCAAGTCCCCGGCAGTCGGCGCAAGGCGATAGGGTGAACTGTCCCTGAAAACTCCGCACTATCCGCCTCTCGCCTTGAGGCGTTACGGCTCGCAGGCCGGAAAACAAAGGACGAGAGGAACGTCGTTGATGCGAATTCCTCGAATTGTAGTTTTTCTGTCAGACGTCTGCGTTTGAAGCGTCTGACGCACTCCATTCAGCGTGTCGAACGCGTAAACCTCCGACGTACAGCAAAACGGAACCGTAATCGTAAGCGAAACACGAGACGTCACGTCCTGCGCCTTTCCGCCGAACCAAAACGCCGCAGCCCGCCCGCCGTCAGACGTCCGAAACGTATAAAAACGCAGATTCTCAAGCGAAATCGGCGTCTGATTTTCGTCTTTAATCTCTATCGGGAACTCCTCCGGAACGAAACCGTCCGTCATCGCTGCAATGTTTCGCACTGCGTAAAACGCGGCTTCAGGTTGCACGTTCGTCACGGGGTCCGCATCGGCAGAACGCCGAAAAAGACTGAGGTCCAACGCACCATAAAACGGCTGATGAATCTCGCAGAAAAACGACACCAGCCCCAAACCTGCGTCCTGCAAATAACATTGCGCCACATATTTCGCCTTTTCCATTTCCGTCGAACGCACCTGTGCGCGCCACGTCACCTCACGATCCTTTTCGAGAAAGTCAGGATAATTGTACGAAAACGTCCATTCCGTCGACATGTACGAACCGTGGAAACCGACCGACTCGCACCATTTTTTGAAGGCGCGCACATCCTGCGGATATTCCAGCAAATTTTCCGGCTCGGGCTGATAGTACGGGTGCCAGGCGAGAACGTCCACAAGAGGCGCCAACGCTTTGACCGCTTGAAGCGTGACGAGATTTTGCGTCTGTTTTTCCCACTCCTCCGGACTCCAGTGCGCGCAACCATGCGGGAAATTCGCCATCGACCCCATCAAAATCTTCGCGTCCGGCGCAAGTTCCCGAACGATTCGAGCGGCACGGCGATTCGCCTCCACAAACGCTTCGAGATTCACCTCTCCGCCCCAGTAAAGCGAAATGTTCCACTCATTCCAAAGCTCAAAATAATGAATTCTGTCGCGATATTTCGAGACCATAAATCGCACATATTTCTCCCAAGCGTCCATTTCTTCGGGCGTCGTCGGAGGATTCGGCGAGTCGTAGTACCACTCCCACAGTTGCGGAAAGGGTCGATCTTCGTTTCGATTTTCGTCTTGATTTATGTTTTGATTTTTCGGTGTGTCGCGCATGGTGTAAAGACGGTTCCCGAAATTCAGGCACATAATGAATTCAATTCCGTGGCCGCACAGTTCCGTAATTGCGGCGTCCGTGACGGGATCGACCTCAAAAACACCGCGTTTCCGCTCCACTTCGTGCCAGTTGATGGGGTCATCGTGATAGCCGATACGCGACCATTTAAAACCCGCTTCAACCTGCACCGGCCACAAAACCCGCTGCATTTCAATCTCGTTTCGCCCATGTTCGGTCGAACTCGCGACGATTCCGGTCCCTTGCGAAATAT
The DNA here is from genome assembly GCA_964438515.1 of uncultured Planctomycetaceae bacterium. GTDB lineage: Bacteria > Planctomycetota > Planctomycetia > Pirellulales > Thermoguttaceae > RGIG3701. Next base: position 5,672 of record CAYTLK010000025.1, on the reverse strand, counting down.
GTGCGATATTCGTATTGTGTTCATCCAAGACCTGCAGCTCGCCGACGGAGAAAGAGTAACCGAAATTTTCCGTATTTACCGACTCGAGAGCCGTCACTTTCAGCGATTTTGCGCGAATCGGAGCGGAATTTTCCGGCCCAGAAACGGTCAAAACGCCGTCTTTTACAAGCGTAGCCGTTTCTCCTTCAAAAAGAGTGTTCCATGTGAAACCATCCGAACAATAATCAATTTTCATCCGCGCCGGCATCGCCTGCCCGACCTCAGCCGCACCGCGAATCGGAAGTTTCGTGTAGTTTGGACGTACGTAATTCGATTTTGGACGTTCGACGATTACGACCCTTGAAATCGACTGTTCCCGCGGAAAATCCAGCCGAACCCACGCAGGATCCTGTTCCGGACGCCTCGTTCCCCGACTCAGCCAGCAAGTTTGCGGGTCTCCATCGAGCAAATTCACGGCCTCAAGCGGCTGATAATCGGTCCAACGAGAGCGCGGCATTCCGGAGGTGTTCACGCCGAGAAAGCTGCTTTGAATTTCGTCGCTTTTTTTGAGCTGAATTTTGGTTCTTTGATTTTCGTTTCCTTCTTGTAGGGACTCGTCAGGTAAAAGGTTCGGGGGAATTTGCCAGATCCACGTATTTCCGTAGCGCATCACCTGTCCGTCTGCAATCGTCAGTCGGGTCGGCGGCTCGCTCACCGTATACCCCGCCTGAGGCTTCTCGTTCTTTTCCGCCGCCGCAGTTCCGCAGAAAATCATACCGGAAAAAAGCACCGCAGCGGTTTTCCACCCTATTTTACAGAGGTTTTCTTTCATCAAAAAATTTTTCTCTGCCGTTTTATTCATTGGATTCCTCGCGAAATTCAATGTAACCGGCACGCGGAGCGTCGGGGGTCGAGGTGAACGTGTCGAAGACCGGCTCGCCAGCGTCGTTGAAACGCATCCGTTTAATCACGTTTCGATTGTCGGGATTCGCGTAAGTCGTCAAATCCTCCATCTTCATCACCGGATGACCGTTCGTCTCAATCAGGATGTCGCCCGCCTTCAAATTGGGATGTTCCGCATGATTTTCGATCGTGTATACAAGCGTTCCCACATCTTCAATCTTTTTTTCCGACAGAAGGATGAAAAACCGTTTGGCCGTCAGCGCACACGTTCGTAATTCCTCGTCAGAACCGCTGGATTCCGCAAGCACGTCCCAACGCGTATTCATCTCGTTCAGCACGGGTTCAAACGGCAAAATTCCGGAACTCATCCGCAGCCTTAGGAGCGTCGAAAGCCGCAGCATTTTTCCCCACTTTTTCCAAGGGGAATCGGTCTCTTGAAACTCCGTTTTTTCGAATATTTCCTGCATTAATACGTTGAGTTTAAGTTTCCGCTGCTCGACTTCATCCTTCATCAGCGCCACTTCCTGCTTTTTGGTTTCAATCACCTGCTTTCGAAGGTTCAGTTCCTCTTCACGAGCGTCTGTAACCGGATCGGCGAACGCACCCAAATCCTCAAGACGCTGATTCAATTCATCCAGCGCCGCAAGCAACTCGTCGATTTTTGCCGTATATTCTTCACGTTTGAGCGTGAGAGGGATTCCATCGTAAAGGATTTTCTGCGTGGTGAAGAACTGACGAACAGACTCCTGAACCGAATCGGGGAAGTTTGCAAGAAATTCAAAATAGGCACAATACGCAATTTCAATATCAATGTGCGTTATTTGAAGCTGAATCAGGCTGATTTCGTTCACTTTTTCTTTTTGGGTCTCCGACGTTCCCAGCTGCAGAGCGTTCATTTTCAAAACCGAAAGCGTGTCGGGATACGCCTCACTAAAGCCGGGCGAAAGCGGCATATACAAGAACGAAAGGTCTTGTTGTGTGAATCCAAGTTTCTGCAGAAATTTCATGACGTCCGCACTCGGCTGCGGCATCGGGTCCTGCGGAAGTTTGTCCCAGACCGCCTGTTTTTTATTAATAATGTCACAGAATTCAAGGATTCCTTTGGCTCGTGCGGTAGAGTCTTCTGGCAGATTTTCGTACATCTGTTTCCAGGCGGTTTCCACCTCCTCAAGATTCTTTAAGTAGTAGGAATTCATCACGAGAAGCGGATTTTCCTTCGCAAGCAGCAGTGCCGCCGCCTGTTCCTCAAAAGAAGAAGACTCGGATGAAGCCGGTGCGCTTTCTGCGGAATCGGAAGCGTCGGAAGCGTCGGAAGCGTCGGAAGCGTCGGAACCATCAGAAGTGTCGGAACCATCAGAAGCGTCGGAGCCTTCGGAGGAGTCGGAACCTTCGGAAACGTCGGCAGACTGGGGCTTTGTGCGGCTCGGACGATTCGAATCTTTTTTCATCTCAAGCATCATCGCGTCGGCTTCCTCGCCCAACTCATCTATCGGGGCCCCGAACGATTCCATCAGTTCTTTCGACTCGGCCAAAATTTGTGCCTGTTTGTCCAAATACTGCTGTTTTGTCAGATTTTTCGAAATATTGTCGCAAAGCGTGACCTTTTGATCTTCCAAAAACCGATACACTTTTTCCCTCGTCTCGGCCGGCATACCGGTCATCAGTTCAAGATACGCACAGTACATCAACCCCATTTCTTTCTCGAACATGATGCAGCAGACATTTCCGTACGTTTTCCAATAGTCGATCATTCCCGGTTCGACAGACAGATTTTGAGCGTTTACACGCATTAAATTCAAATAATCGAGGTAGGAACTGCAGACGCCAGGATAAATCTGGGTGTAAAAAGCCTCGATTTCTTCCATCTCCGCGCCGTTTTTCTGCAAAATTTTCATCGTCACGTCGGTCGGCGAGGTGATTTTGGGAATCCCGGCGTCCATCGCGATTTTACGATTGTCGAGGAAGCTGATAAAATCTTTGACGTATTCCTCCCGCATTTCCGGTGTGGATTTGAATTTCTCGGTCAGCTTCGTCCATTCGTCGTCCGTTTGATGAACCATCGTCACAAGTTCTTGAAATAACAGCATTTGCGCCGCCATTTGCATCGAAACATTTTGCGCGGCCGTCAAATACTCCGCATGTTCTTTCTGCGCCGTCTGAACGTTCGAATGGACGTAAATCCCCGAAAGAAGCGCGAGAAGAAGCACAAGTGCAGCCCATGGGAAAATCCAGCGTTTGCGGCCCAGCGCATTCACGAACTCTGTATTCGTCGCATAACGTTCGTTCGGATTGAGACTCAACGCCTTTGCGAGAATTTTCCGCTCACGTTTTGGAAGTTCGGAAAGATCAATCGTTCGGGACGATTGAGACGGCTGAAGAGGCGGCTTTTTGACAGAATCTCCAGGAACCGTCTGAATCGACGAAATCGACGAAACCGACGAAACGTCCGCCCCGGCGTCGAGGAGGTGACCGGTACGCAGATAAAACCAGCTGGCGGCCAGCGAGTATTGGTCCGAGTGCGTCGAAACACGGCCCTGAAGCCGTTCCGGAGCGACGAATGCAGGGGAGTAACTGCCCGTACAGTCCGCGGCCGTTTCATCAATGATGCGAACCGAACCGAAATCGCCGAGCTGCGCGTGTTTTTCCTGAATAAAAATGTTGTCGGGTTTCACGTCTCCGTGAAGAATCGGCGGGTGCGGCGTCTTTTCGGACGGGTGATTCAAACAGTCCAATGCTGCGGCGGCGTCCCGAAAATAAGGAAGAAGAGTCGTTGCGGAAACCCCTTTCGGATGTTCCTCAAAATGAATTTCGTCCACTAATTTAGAGTTCAAAAGCGCCATCTGATAGACGATGTAAGCAGGATTTTCGTCGGGCCAAATCGCAGAAATCGGTACAAGATTCACGTGCCGAATGTTTTTTATAATTTGCAGCGCTTCCAGCTCAGAGTTGGAGGAAAAAGCAGATAAAATGGAGGTTTTGGGCAAGAATTTCAGTGCAACTTCAACCCCTCCCGGCGCGTTTGCGTTCCACACTTCGCCGTATCCGCCCGCACCGAGACGCTGAATGAGGGTGTAGCCGACGATCGGGACGTTTCCAGGCGCAAGAGCTTCATCAAGAGACGGAACGATTCCAACGACGTCGCAAAACAGCGCGCGGTCGCTCAGAATTCCCTCGATTCGCTGATATAATTCCATCTTTTCCGACAGATTCAGCGGCGCAGCCTGTTCTTTGAAGAAGGCGTCGATGTTCAGCTTGAGGCGCATCATCAGTGCGTCCAAATCTTCTTCCGTAAACAAACTTTTCGCATAGGCGATCCATTGCGCAAGATATTCATCAATTCGATTCGTTGTTTCAGTCATAATTATCGCACATATTCCTAAAAATTCCAATGAGGTTCGTTTATCCGTCAAACAAGACGATGCGTTTGATTTGTTTTGTTTATTTAATCAAATTAGTTAAACTGATTAAACCAACTAAATTCACCAAATTTCCCAATTTATTCAATCTAACAATTCATTCTATTCTTCCCCGGTCGTCCATAAAAACCATCCAGAGAGTCCGACTGAAAAGGAAATCAAAAGGCTCGGATATATTATTAAGGTTCTTTGTTTGTAAAAAATCCACACTTTTTTCAAAAATAATAAAAAATAAATCAAAAATCTACGCACGATATTCAACCGAGCCGAATTCAGCGTTGTTGAGGATTTCCGCCCAGTCGTCCCATGAAACTTCATAAGGAATCGTAACGGGTCCCTCGTCGCCCGACTTTTGCTCAAGAACGATTTCGCAGTCATACTTTTTTTCCGTACTATTTTGAAGACGTTCCATCATATGCATCATATGCATCGTCAGCGCGATTCCGCTGAAGAAAATCATTCGATTGCAGCTCAGAACCACATCGCCTTCGTGAAAACCCAATTTATCAGGCAGAGAGCCGGGAACGATTTTCGTGATTTGCGGACGGGTTCCATATTCGGATGAGGAACCTTCTTTTGCCATTTCGTGCTGGAGCGTGCGAGAAATATCGCCCCAGTAAGACGCGATCGTTTTTCTGGAAATACCGTATTTTGTTTCTATATCGACGAACGATTCCTGAAGGAAAAGACGCCGCTCGCACAGCACTACCGGATCGAGACCGCTTCCCTCTTTGTATTCTTTTTTGGAAAGATGATCAATGGCGGCAAAAAGACGTTCCAAATCTTCCCAGTATTCGTCGCCCAGTGGTGTAACGAGCGCGTTTGCAGGATCCACATCACCGGAACGGGTGTCGTCGTCGTTTCCGAAATTGGCGTCCAGACTCGATTCGCCTTTGTGTTTCACGTGACGACGAATCGCTTCACTGATTGCGAAACGAATATTATTTGCAAACATCGCCTCAACATGCGCCCTGTTGCGAGGTACGTTTTCAGGATGTGCTTGGATGTATTTTGAGAAATTCATGAACGCCGCGTTTATAATATCGTACGTACGAATCTCTTGAGCAAAATACTGGTCGGGAAGCCGTTTCTGAATCAAACATCTTACTCTTGCTTCCCACTCCTTGAAAAAATGTTCCACAAGGAGAGTCAGTGCTTCTTTGCAGGACTCCGGATTGAGAGTGTTTAATTTTGATAAAATGGTTACAGTGGAAAGTGCGGGCATGAATTCAACCTTTAAACATAGGGATTGGTGTGAGATGGGGTTGCAGGATCGTGATTTGTCGAAATCAACAAAGATCTTTAGAAAGAGATTCTTCTTTCACTGAATTTAATTATAACATGAGTGATTTTTTATGTCAAGCCGCTGGAAAA
>CAYTLK010000024.1:38578-44899 GCA_964438515.1 uncultured Planctomycetaceae bacterium | reverse complement strand
TGTTTTTAGGACTTCTTTCAAAATTTTTTATGAAAAATCAAACATTTTTTCCCATCTGGTACGCCTCGTCCCACGCAGGAGTGTTGAGGATTTCGCCTTTTTCATACGCACCGACGCCGCGCACAATCCCCGCTTCGACGGAACCATCGTAACACGCAAGGAACCCTCGGAGCGTTTCGATCGTCCCGGTCAGCATTTTTTCATTCGTGTCGGCCATCGTTACGATAAAATAGAACGTTTTGTTGGTTAAACGCGGATAAATCACGACCGAACGATCAATCAGCGCCTTGAGCTGCGCGCAAACCGAGTAAAAATACACCGGCGTCGCAAGCACAATCACATCGGCGGCCATCATTTTGTCGAGGACCTCGCGCGCATCGTCCTTCTGGATGCAAGTTCCGCTTTTGCACGCGTAGCATCCGAAACAATAATTGATTTTTTTCTCCGCAATTCGGATTTTTTCCACATCGTTTCCCGCTTCTTTCGCGCCTTTCATGAACTGGCCGCACAGGGAATCGGAGTTTCCTCCTTTTCGGGGACTGGAAGACAAAATCAAAATCTTTTTCATTTTATTTCATTCCTTTTCAAAAATAAATTTCTTCTTGTTGAACCTTTTCGGCGATCTTCCATGGAAGTCGTACGATAAACGTAGAACCGACGCCGGGGGTGCTTGTGACGGTGATTTCACCATGCAGAAGCCGACAAATTTCTTTGACGATCGAGAGTCCCAGTCCCGTTCCGGAATGTTCGCGCGTCATCATACTGCCGCCGATTGCGGAGGACCCCTGACGAAACTTCTCGAAAATGGTTTTCAGGTCTTCTTCCGTCATTCCGACCCCAGTGTCCGACACTTCCATCACGAAGCCGGTTCCCGGAACGTCGGGGTCGATTTCGCCGGATTCGAGTGGATTTTCGATCGTCACAACGACTTTCACCACGCCGCCTTCGGGCGTGAATTTAATCGCGTTCGACAGAAGATTGTTCAAAATCTGCTGCACTCGATTTTGGTCGAGATGAACCATCGGAATTCCTTTTTGAATTTCGTACGAAATGGAAATCGTCTTTTGTTCTGCAAGCGGGCGCGCCATATCGCACTGCGCAGAAATGATGTATTCGAGCGAAAAGTCGGTGAGATGGATTTGCGCTCTTCCACTCTCCATCTTCGCGAGATCCAGCACGTCGTTAATCATCGCAAGCAGCATGCGCCCTGAGTTTTGTATGTTCGTTACGTACCGCTTCTGTTTTTCATTGAGCGACTTAATGTCGGCCAGCACCTCGCTGAACCCAAGAATGCTGTTGAGCGGCGTGCGCAATTCGTGACTCATCGTCGCGAGAAAGTCGCTTTTTATGCGGTTCAATTCACGAAGCTGAAGGTTTACGCGCCCCAGTTCCTCAATTTTTCGGTCCAATGTTTGATTCGCGCGACGTAAATCATGCTGGGAGTTGATGAGTCCGCGCAGCATCCGGTTAAACGCCTGTCCGAGCGACTCAAACTCGTCGCCCGTATGGAGGTCCGCGCGCAATTCCATGTCGCCGTGCGCAATCGCAGAACTCACCTCGCGCAAGTGACGCAGCGGCCGAATGATGACGTAACGAATGGTGGCGTAAAACGCAATCAGTCCCAGAACGACCGTAATTACAACGACCGTCAGAAGCATGTTCCAAAACCAGTTCATCGCGGACTGCGTGGGACCGTTTGGAATTTGTACACAAAGAATCGTCATAAGGTCGCCGACCTGAAGCAGCTTGCACGGCGGCCGATCTTCGTCCTGGTCGAGACGCTGCACTGCGTTGAGGTCGTTGTGGCAGAGGTCGAAACACGCCTGTTCCGCATACACCGGTTTGTAGTACAAATATTTGTCCCCCAGCAGCACACCGAGCGGCTCCAAGGGTTTTTCCGGATTCGCGCGCGCCTCCGCAAGCATCTTTTGAACGTATTCGTCCTCTTCAGCCGCTTCCGAGTCGGGCGAAACCATTTCCCACTCGTACTGCTGTTCGGAAAGCTGGTCCGTCAGCTGATTCACGACCCACAAAAACTCTTTCTTCGATTCCAGTTTTCCCCAATGCTTGATGAGGAGCGCCCGATCCGCCAGAAGCCGCGCTGTATCGGGGTCGCGCTGCGCCACAACCGACTCGGTGACGTACCAGTACAGCATGAAACTCACCATCATCACCCCCACAAGAAATGTGCCGAACAACAGCAGACATTTCACTTCGAGGCTGGAAAAGGCCGGAGTTTTTGAAAAATGATGCGCCATAAAAAGGAACCTGGAGGTTTTGAATCGGAATTTAAATCAATTTAATTCGAACATTTTTCGAATATGTTTTTTCGGAACACTTTTGAACGCTTTTGAACGCTTTTTATTCGTTCGTCACGGAAACGTTAAAACGACGCTGAACTCTGCTTTCCAAATTGTTTCAGCACGATTTGCGCCTCGTTCGCGAGCGTTGGAGTGATTTCTGGGTCGTTAATCAACGAAACGAGCTGTTTTTGCGCGTCCTCCCATCGTTCCTGCGGCAAAAAAGCGAGTCCGCGAATGGCGGAAACGCGGAGTTTCACGTTCTTTTCAGCATCGGAAACGGTTCGGAAAAGGAGATTTTGCGTCTTTTCGGAGTCCGCGTCGGTACACGCTAAAACGTACAAAAGACGAGAATTTTCCTTCTTTTCGTACGATTCCATCACGGCGGGGACCGCGTGTTTTTTCAGCTGAATGAGCGCGTCACAACACGCCAAAATGACGTCCGTGTCGCGCGAAAGCGTCAGCGTTGCAGCGAGAAGCGACGCAATTTCCTCGGATTTTTGCGCAAATGCGTCGGTTCCTTCGGAATCGAGAATCTGCTGAACGACGGAAATCGCTAAATAAAGTTCGAAATTTTTGGTAAAATCATCCTCTCGTTCCGACCGCAAGGCCTTCTGAATCCACGCCAAAACGTCCTCGTGTTCGTTTGCCGCCCAAAGCGCCGCCGCACAGTTTGCCGCCAGAGGAAGCTGGAGGGTCGAACTTTCGGAAAGAACGGATTTCATTTTTTTCAGAGCGTCGGAACTCTGCGCGAGCTGTTTCGGAAAACGTGCAAGCGCGAGCGCCGCCGTGCGTTCGATGATCGGGTAGGGCGAATCCAGCATTTCGAGAATCGATGAAAACGCTTTTTCGTCGCCAATTTGCGCGAGCGCGTACACGATGCAGGCGCGCACATCGTCGTCGCTTCCCGCATCAAGCGCCAAACGCTTCAAAAGAACGGGAACGGCAGACTTTGCGTCGGGACCGTACATTCCGAGCGCGTACGCCGCGTACCATTGTTCTCGGATTGGAGGTTTGCGTTTCGCGTTCGACACCGACTTTTCGAGGACGGAAACCCAGGCCGAGACGGGCTTCGAGCGCCAGATGGAATCCATTTCCAGTTCCGACGCTTGAGAAACGGGAGTTTCGGCGACTTTGGAAGCAGGAACCGCGTTCGAAGGGTCTTTTGCCGCGCAAAAAAGGGTCGCCGACACCCATACGACGGAAGCACACACGGGGATTGAAAAACGCGCAAAATTCAGCATTTGGATTTTCTCACTTTTTTTAACATTTGGAAGAGGTTGGGGTTAAAATTTCATGCCGCCAAAATCGTTCCCTTTTCCGCCTTTTCCGCCGCCGTCTTCACCGTCCTCACCGCTTTCGCCGCTTTCGCCGCCGATTCCGTCGCCGCCTTCAGCGCCGCCTTTCGACCCTTTTTTGGAACTGGATTTTCTTGAGGCTTTTTTGGCGTCGGCGATTTGTTCGACGGTCATTTTTTCGGTGGTCACCAAGTCGGTCTGAGTCTCTCCGTAATCGATGTACACTCGGACTTGCGCGTCGGCGTCGGAAAGGGTTTTTAATTTTCCGACCATCCAAATCTGCATTTCTTTTTGCGTGATTTCCGTCGTTTTCTTTGCGTCGCCCTGCCAGCCGGGTTTGTCCGCCAGTTCTTTCTTGCGCGCCTGAATATCTTTTTTCCAGTTATTAATTTGAATGTCGATTTGCGGGTCGTTTGCCTGCTGAATCCAAATCGGAAGCTGCTTTGCGAGTTCTTTTGCCGGAATCAGCGAGGCGGTGAAATTGTTTCCAAAACCAGGAAGGACGTCCAGCTGAACGGCAGTTTGAACGTTGTTATTGGAATCGGTAAAATTAAATTTGATTTGCAGCGGATTTTTCGGTCCGATTTCAAAGGCTTTCGTTGCAGGAGGAATTACGACGTCCGTTCCGCCGGCCTGATACTGACCGAGATTCAGGATTTCGACGTACACCGTTTCGAGCGAGGGAAAAGGACAGTCCAATTTTTCGCTCCGAATGGACCCGGCGGCCGTTTTCGGATTCAGAACGAGGGACTCAATCACGACGGCTTTCCGCAGCGCGAGATAGTGCGTTTCGTTTTCAACCGTGATTTTCAGGACGCAGTTTCCCAGCGGCGCGAGAAATTTCGCAGGGACTTTTAAGTTCCACCGGAATTTGAGTTCTTTTCCGTCGTGCGTCAAAAGCGCTGCGGACGCGACTTTCCCTCTTTGATTATATTTGATTTTCCAGACGGCAGAATTTTCCTTATTTTCTTCTTTTTCAAGGGTGAATCCCACCAGATCATCTTCCGGATTCTTCTTTTTCTTGGTCGAGACTTTTGCAGGAAAAGCGGTCGTACCGCCTAAAAGTTCAATCGTGACGGGTTTTCCGGCTGTGTCGAGCGGAACGAGAACCACGGAGTCCCCACTCGTGCATTCCGGAAGGGAAATCGCTTTGGGAACTCCATCCAGAATGCCGCCCAACGCGCCATTTTCGCAAACGAAAAAGGCACAAAAAACAAAAATGGAAAGCAAACAAACGTACGTTTTTCTCATAACCATAAAATCCTTGATGTTTTATTCATCCTCAATAAAAATGAGCGAGTGTCCAAACGAAACCCTTTTCGTTAAAACTTCATTCCGCCTATATCGTTTGAACCCATGGAATCGCCTTCTTCATCCTCCGAACGGGCTTTTCCGCCCTTTTTAGGTGTTTTTTTCTCGTCCGGTGAAACGAAATGACTCGTAATCAAATCCATCTGTTCGCCGTTAAAATCGGCATAAATACGATATTCAACATCCGCATCTACGAGATTTTTCAGGACGCCGACCATCCAAATCTGCATCTCTTTTTGGGCGATTTCGGAGGTTTTCGCCGCATCGCCCTGCCAGCCGGGTTTGTCCGCCAGTTCCTTCTTTCGCGCATCAATATCCTTCCTCAGATTATTCAGCTGAATATCAATTTGCGGGTCCTGCGACTGTGTGACCGCCTGCAGGTACATCTTTCCGGAATTCGGAATGGGAGTTCCATTCTGCGCCATGAGCGCAAGCATCGTCCCGCTGAAATTCTGTCCAAAAGTGGGTGTGAAGGAATACAAAAATGGAGTTTGCAGGTTGCTGTTCGAATCTTTGAACGAGAAATTGATGCAAATCGGCGTTTTTGGCCCCAGTTCGGACGCCTTTTTCGGTTCGGGAATCTGAACGTCCGGCGAATCGTCCGGAAGATTTCCAACGCGAACGATTTCCACGTAAACACAGTCGAGCGACGGAAGCGGAAGCGGAAGTTTTCCGCCTTTGATGCTTGCAGTGCCGTTTTTCGGGTTCAAAACGAGCGTTTCGAGTACGATCGGCTCCCGCAGTCCCAAAACATGCGACTTTTCACCATATTCCAGCTTCAGCGCGCAGTTTCCAAGCATCGGAACGTCTTTCGGAGGAATTTCCCCGTCCGCTTCCCATCGGAAATTGAGCGACTTATCTTCGAGCGAGAGCGTCGCAAGCTTCATCTCGGTGTCTTTGATTTTATACTTTACATCCCACGTCGGAACATCGCCGTCGCCCGTTTCCAAAGTGAAAAATTTCGTTTGCGTCGGCTGCTTCTTTCCCGCCGCTTTCACGGGGAAAGCGGTGTCGCCGCCCAAAAGTGAAATGGAAACGTCTTCCGAGGCGTCCACCGTCGCGAGTCCGACCTTACTCTTACTCTTCGTGTCGGGGAGCGTGACCGCCTTTGCGGTTTCTTTAAACGGGTCGGCTTCCGCTTTCTTTTTGGCGGCTTCTTCTTCATCCGCTTTCTTTTTAGCCGCCGCTTCTTCGTCGGCTTTTGCTTTTGCCGCCGCTTCTTCGTCCGCTTTCTTTTTAGCCGCTGCTTCTTCGTCCGCTTTTGCTTTTGCCGCCGCTTCTTCATCCGCTTTCTTTTTAGCTGCATCTTCTTCCGAATTGGATTCCGCAGGAGCTGCATCGTCCGCGGGTTTTTCACCGTCCGCGGGTTTTTCACCGTCCGCGGGTTTTTCACCGTCCGCGGGTTTTTCACC
>CAYTLK010000024.1:32392-38478 GCA_964438515.1 uncultured Planctomycetaceae bacterium | reverse complement strand
CGTCCGCGGGTTTTTCACCGTCCGCGGGTTTTTCACCGTCCGCGGGTTTTTCACCGTCCGCAGGTTTTTCACCGTCCGCAGGTTTTTCACCGTCTGCGGGTTTTTCACCGTCCGCAGGTTTTTCACCGTCCGCAGGTTTTTCACCGTCCGCAGGTTTTTCGCCGTCCGCAGGTTTTTCGCCGTCCGCAGGTTTTTGACCGTCCGCAGGAGCTGCACCGTCCGCGGGAGCTGCACCGTCCGCAGGTTTTTCGCCGTCCGCGGGTTTTTCGCCGTCTGAACCGTCTGCTTCGGACGCACCTTCTTTCTTCGTTTCGGCGTTCTTCGTTTCGGATTCTGCAACGTCATCCACAACCGTTTCCTCAACGACTGGATTTTCCGATTGCTGCGCCGCGTTCTTTTTCGCTTTTTCGTCCCCGCCGCTCAGAAGGAACCAGAGCAGAAGTCCGAGAATCAACAAAATCAGAACCCCGGCGGAAATGGAACCGTACAGGATTTTCTGCTTCCGCGTCATCGATTTGACGGAACTCAGCGTGGATTTTGCGGCCGTTTTCAGCTTCAGTAGAATTTCACTCGCTACATGCTTTTGGACGTCCGACGCGGCAGACGCATCGTCTTTTTTCGCTTTTTTTGTCGACGCTTTCGCGCCTTTTGTCGCACCGAACCCGCTCAGAGTCGTTCCCAAAGCGGATTTCCCGCTGTTTCCAGCGTTTTTCTTACTGGATTTTCCGGTTCCCGACAGAGAAAAACTGGGGGTGGATTTGGTTTCGCCGCCCGTGAAATTGAAGGAGGCGGAACTTTTCGATTCCGGTTTCGATTCTGGTTCCGTTTTGGATTCGTTTCGTTTCAGCATCACGATGCTTCCATCGTCGTCATCGTCGTCATCGTCAAGAATTTGTACGGCTTTCACCAGTGTGTGGTCGGCGTCCGCAGGTTTTTCTGCGTTATTATGTGCATTACTCCCTGCTTTTTCGCCGATTTCAAGTTCGTCGTTCGTCGAAATGACGGTGTCGTTTGAATCTTCATCGTTTTCTGTAGCGAAATTAAAGTCGAAATCAGGTGTTTTATCGGAGGATTTTTCGGAGTGAGAGCTTCCCGAATCGGAACCCGTCCCAGAGTCGGAACGAAGCAGAACGCCGGAGGCGGACGAATGAATTTTCGAATCTTTAGAGTGTCTGGCGGCCGACTTTCCGAAAAAACCGGATTTTTTGGAACCGCTGGAACGGCTGGATTTGGAATCACTCGGCGTAAATTGGGAAAAATCGAGCGACACGGTGTCTGCGGCACTCTCTTCGCGGGAGGCGTTTGAGAGCCACTGTTCGAGATCGTTTTGCACTTCCTGACACGATTTGTAGCGTTCGGAAAGGTCGCGCGCCATCATTTTCAAACAAATTTCACAGAGCTGCGGCGAAAGCGCTTTGTTGAACTCCATGGGATTTTTAGGGTCCTGCGTTTGATGCAAGTAAATACGTTCCGGAAGCGTCTCTCCCGGAAACGGAATCTGACCGGTGAGGAGGTAGTACATGACGCATCCCAGGGAGTAAATGTCCGACTGCGGCGACGCTTTTGTACTGTCTTCCGCCATTTCCGGCGCCATATAATCGACGGTCCCAATCATATTTTGATTCAAATTGGCGGCTTCCTTCAAACTCCCCTTTGCATCGGCTGAAGAGTGGAAGCGAGCAAGACCCATGTCGAGAATTTTGATTTGATCCGAATCGTTTACGAGCAAATTTGCGGGTTTTATGTCGCAATGAATCATTCCTCTTTCGTGCGCGTGCTGAAGAGCGCCGGCCGCCTGATGCATGTACTGCGCCGCGCGCTGCTGACGCATGGGGCCTTCTTTTTCGACGATTTCTTCGAGATTCTTCCCCTCGACGAATTCCATAACAATATAGTAACGATCCCCCTCTTTATCGACGCTGTATGCGTGTACGATATTCGGATGATTGAGGGCGGCGATGGCGCGAGCCTCATTGAGGAACCGTTTTTGCGCCTCCGGGTCGGTCACCAGTTCGCGCGCGATGATTTTCAGAGCCACCGGACGATTCATCGTAATGTGTTCGGCCCGAAACACGCGGCCCATTCCTCCTGCGCCCAGCAAATCCACGAGTTTGTACTTTCCGAGGAAAAAAGAGGAATTTCCCGCCAGAAGCTGGCCGGCCTGCCAGAGCGTGATTTTCTTTTGCCGAAGCAGTTGTTTGAGAAAATCCTTGCTTTCCGGGTGCGTCTCGCTTAATGCGCGCACTTCGTCGAGGTCGCTCAGCTGAAGAAGTCGGCTTCGTTCAATGATCTTCATTACGGTGGAAGAGTCTTTAATTACCATAATGTTTTTCCCGCGTTCTGTCTGTTGAAATAAATAAATGGTTACCGATGCCGTTTGGGCTGAATCGCTTTTTCGGTCACGTCTTTTCTTTTTATGGAATGACGGCTGTGATTTCCGTCTCGAGCAAAATTGGAAAGTGAAAGTAATATACGTACGTAAATATTGGCCGTCGTTTGGAGATTTTGCTGATTACGGATTCTTATAGTTTACATGAATTCGTCAAGAAAAGCAAATCCCCCACCGTGTAAATTCCCCACTTTTTTCCAAAATTTTTCAAAATATTTATCTCCAGTGAGGATTTTGAGGGGAAAAAGGTCTTTTTTTGGCTTAATCCTTACAATACTCAGAGTTTCTCTCATGGGTCTTTTCGTTTTCACTGGCTGAAACCGTTGTTTGTGGAAGATTCTTTTTAATTGTCGCAGGCGTGTCAAAAAAATTTTTTCCAAATCCTGAACATTTCTTTTCCGATAATCTCTCAGTAGATGTTTTAGGAGTCTTTGGAGAACACAAAATAAAATGCAAAATCCATGTTTAAGGTTGGGAAGCCGATTGGTTGCGTGGGGAATTTCCGGCACAATTCTGTTGGGATGTTTGACCGTAACGGATTCTGTTTCTGCTGCTCCTCGCGCGGGGGCGCGCCGTGCTGCAAGAAGTAGAAATGCTGGAATTGATTACATGTCTGATTATAGCAGCAATTATCAGGGAGCTTCTTCCGGGACGAATGCGCCTGCCGCTGCGATTGTGCCTGCCGTTGCGAATGTGCCTGCGACTGCGGAAAAGAAGAAACCTGAGGGGGATTTGCCGGAACTTGAAACCGCGTTTCTTTCGACGGATTCCGACACACGTACGGATTTGACGTCTTTGCCGTCCGCACCGACTGATTCACCCGCTTTTACTCCCTCTGCTGCCGCCGTGCAGAAACCCGCGATGGGAAATTACTGGTTCACCGACTTCGACGCGGCGCTGAAAGCGTCTCGGGAAACGCAGCGGCCGATCCTGTTGCATTTGTACATGGCGTACTGCGGTCCCTGCAAACGGATGGAGGAACTCGTTTTTTCGCAAGAAACGATTCAAACGCTCATGGGAACGTATTTCGTTACGGTAAAACTGGACGGAAATACGGTTCCGGCGCTTTGTACCCGGCTCGGAGTCACATCGTTTCCTGCCGACGTCATTCTGCTTCCGGACGGGAAAGCGGCTGCGAAACGGACGGGCTTTCAGGATGCGGCAAATTACAGCGCTTTTCTCGCTTCAACGGCAGAAAAACTCCATGTACAGCCGACTTTGACCCCCGTGGGACTCGAAACGGCTCCGGCTGAACTCGCTTCGGCGGACGCACCGAAGGCGAAAGTTTCGAAGGTTTCGGCGAATTTGACGGTCCCGGCGGCTGGAACGGACGCAACGGACGCAACGGACGCAACGGCGGCGCCTGAACTCGCAAGCATCGCGGGTGTAAATTCGGAAGAAACGCTGGATTTACTGTCGCTCGACCCGATTCCCGGCGACTCGCTTTCCGCCAAAGCGCCTTCAATTTCCTCCGAAGCGCCTTCGGGGTCGTCTGAAACTCGTCTGACGGCCGACGCGAACGCGCTGCGCTCTGCTGCGGGAAACGAAACTGAGGAGGCGTCGGATGGAACGGTGGAATTGGAACTTTTGTCGCTTGAACGTCCGGAAGATGTGCCGCCTGCGCAAGATTTAAGCAGTGCGGAGGCGGTACAAGTGGCCGTCGATGAAGCCGATTTGCCGGGATTTGCGGAGGAACGTCCGCTTCAGCACACGTCATTTAAGCCGAGTGACGCTGCAAACTCCGCTTCCGATCTTTCCAGCGCGGAAGATGCGGCGCCGGTGATGCTTGAAGGTTTCTGTCCCGTTTCCATGGTTGAGAATCAGACTTGGATTCGCGGAAACACCCAGTTCGGGCTGCGTTACGGCGACGGTTTGTACTTTTTCGCCTCGGAAGCGGCAAAAGAAAAATTCAATCACAATCCTGAATTTTATGCGCTCGTGTTTGACGGTCTCGATGTCGTGCTTTTGACCGAAAATCAGCAAAAAACGCTGGGAGACCGACGTTTTGGAATTCGGTACGATAATATGAATTTCGTTTTTGCGACTGACGAGAGCCGCGAACAGTTTCGCAGCAACCCCGAAATCTATGCGGCCCGCGCGCGTCAGGTAACGGCTCAAAATCCGGGACGAACCACGCGCTGATTTTCGCGGATTTTCTTTGTTTTTTGTACAATCCCGTACTTCTTCGTAAGAGGAGGGGTTGGAAGGAACGTTTCTGAGAGGATGAAGGCTGAAAAATTTTCATCCTCTCAGAAAGAACTTTCTATTCATTCAGAGGCGCCGTCTTTTCCGATTTCTTTAATCGCGTTCTGCGAGTTGCGAATTGAACAGAATTTGGGTCCGCACATGCTGCAATATTCGTGATGGGACGCAGATTTGTTGATCGATTCTTCGTGCATTTGCTTCGCGGTTTGGGGGTCGAGCGAGAGTTCGAACTGCTTCACCCAGTCGAAATTGTACCGTGCGCGGCTCATTTCGTCGTCGCGATCCTGTGCGCGGGGCCGATGACGCGCAACGTCTGCCGCATGCGCCGCGATTTTGTGCGCAATGACGCCCGCCCGAACGTCGTTGATGTTCGGAAGTCCCAAATGTTCTTTGGGCGTGACGTAACAAAGCATCGAGACGCCGTAGTACGCCGCGAGTGTGCCGCCGATGGCGCTCGTAATGTGGTCGTAACCCGCACCGATGTCGCAGACGAGGGGACCCAAAACGTAGAACGGCGCTTCGTGACACCATTCGATTTCGTTTTTGACGTTCCTTTCGATTTGATCCATCGGGACGTGCCCGGGACCCTCAATCATCACCTGACAGCCGTGTTCCCACGCTTTCAGCGTCAGTTCGCCCATCACTTTCAGCTCGGAAAATTGCGCTTCGTCCGATGCGTCCGCGATGCAGCCGGGACGCAGACCGTCGCCGAGACTCCACGTGACGTCGTAAGCCGCCAGAATCTCACAGAGTTCGTCGAAATGCGTGTAGAACGGATTTTCCTGTTTGTGAATCGCCATCCATTGCGCAACGAGCGACCCGCCGCGAGAGACGATTCCGAGCGTCCGCTTGGCCGCAAGCGGTACAAAGTCCCGAAGAAGCGCGCAGTGAACCGTCATGTAATCGACGCCCTGCTGCGCCTGAAACTCGATGATTCGCAGAAAATCTTCCGGTTTCATGTCCTCGATTTTTTCCAGTTCTTCCGCCACCTGATACAGCGGGACCGTTCCGATAGCAACGTTGATGTCGTCGATGATCGCCTGACGAATCGCGTTGATGTTTTCGCCCGTCGAAAGATCCATCACCGTGTCGGCGCCGCACTCGATGGCGCATCGGACTTTCGCGAGTTCGCACCCCATGTCGCTCTGAATCGGCGAGTTTCCGAGATTGGCGTTGATTTTTGTACGGCAACTGATTCCAATTCCGGCGGGTTTCAGCCCTTTTTCAAGATGAATCCGGTTTGCAGGAATCACGAGCCGCCCGCGAGCCACCTCATCACGAATGGTTTCAGGGGGCAAAAACTCCTGTTTCGCCACAGTTTCCATTTCGGGAGTGATTCGACCGGCCAGCGCTTCGGTACGTTGAGTTTTATGCATAATTTTTATCTTTTCGGAATAAAAAGGAAAAAACGTAATGAGACACAATCTCTTAATAATACTCCATTCCGAAAAAAAGTCAACCCCACCCCACCTCACAAAAATTTTTCTTTTTT
>CAYTLK010000024.1:0-32292 GCA_964438515.1 uncultured Planctomycetaceae bacterium | reverse complement strand
GGGGCCATTATGCAGCAAAATTTCAAAACTCAGAAGACGGTTTCGCGAGGATTCACGCTCGTTGAACTTCTCGTCGTCATTGCAATCATCGGAATGCTGATGGGACTTTTACTGCCGGCAGTTCAGCAGGCTCGCGAGGCGGCGCGGCAAATGTCGTGCAGCAACAACCTCCACCAGTTGAGTCTGGCGCTCAACAACCATTTGGCCTCGCTCAAATATTTCCCCAGCGGCGGTGTCAGCGGCTATCAGTACGTCGGGGATGCGGACAAAACGCTGCAGGAACAACGTTCTTCCTGGACGTACGCGATTATGCCGTACATGGAACAGCAGGCGCTGCACGATTCGAACATTTCGACGCGCATAAAAACCGTCGTTCCGATGTTTTACTGTCCCTCACGCCGTGCGCCGAAATTGTATCTGTCGCTTGCACGCACGATGTACGCACGCCTCCCCGACGGAACGGAACAGTCCGCAACCCTCGGAACACAAGCTCCCAAAACGGATTATGCGGGAAATTCCGGCGCACACACGAGCAATTGTTGTTACGAATCCGGCTGGCGCACCAACACAAGCGTCGCCGACATGGTGACGCAATACGGCCCCGTCATTCATTCCGAGAGTGCCGTCTCGCAGGCAGATATTACGGACGGAATGTCTTGTACGATACTGGCGGGCGAAAAGTATCTGCAGACCAGCATTTATACGGGTCAGAAAACAACCACAGACGGCGGCGACGACGACTGTCATTTTTCGGGGCGCAACCACGACAATGCGCGCATCCCGTATGGAGGAACGCTCTATCAGGACCGCACCAGTTGGGGAAACGACCATGCATTTGGTTCCACGCATACGGGAAACGCGTACATGTCGTACTGTGACGGACACGTAAGCTCGCTTTCCTATTCGATGAGTTCCGACGTTCTTAAAAATCTTTGCAATCGAAGCGACGGAAATGTGATTAACGAAACGTATTAAACGAACGTTTCAAAGAAATTCTGATTTGCGTACGGAAATAGTTCAAACGGAATGTTTTCGTACGCATCGGATTCCGACCAGTCCCAAAGCGAGCAGAATCCACGTTGAAGGTTCCGGGAGGGACGCTCGGTCGGAGGCGGTGGCGAAAATTCCATAGTTTCCGTTTTGAAGCGACTCGACCGAATAGGCCCACGCGCCCTCCGTGTACGTCAAAATCGCATCGTTGGCCGTCGAAAATGTAAATTTGCTGAAATCATCTTCCGTAATGTCGGCCGCTTCCACAAGTAAAAACGAGTCGTTAAACTGAATCGTCGTTCCTCTGGCGGCTGTAAAAAGGATTTCTCCCGTCGGCTCGCTCATCGCAAGCGCACCGTTTTTCTCGAGGAAAGGTGTGGAAGCCGACGCGGAATCCAGCTCCATGACGGTTTTTCCCAAAAGCGAGTACGCACTGTTTTGAAGCGTTACGCCCGCACCGAGCGAAAGAATCGCGTCCGACGCCGTAGAAAGCGCCCCGGTTCCCAGCGTTCCATCATCCTGAATGCGCGTTGTGCCCGCCTGAAGCGAAACGGCGCCGGAATTCATGTTTGCAGCCGTGATTTCAAGCGTTCCCGCCCCTGTTTTCGTGACGGAACCGGAGCCGGAAAGGAGACCGTTGAGCTGCAGCGTGTAATCTTTTGCCGCGTCAAACGTCACTGCACGTGCGCCGACAGAAAGATTTACGTCCAATTTTTGAACGGGCTGCGCGGCGTCGGTGAGGTTCGTGATTTTCAGCGTCGTTGATGTATTGGAATTTGTGAATGCAATCGTACCGAAATCAGCAATTTCCGTTGCGGTTCCCGACGAAATGGGGCCGCCGAGGACGACATTTCCACTTCCGCCGTTGAACGTCAGCGTGTGTCCGTTCGTTTCGACGCCGCCGAGGAACGAATACGTTCCGTTGGACGTAAACGTCATCGCCGTGTTTGCCGAAAGTTCCTGCCCGCCGGAAAGAGTGAATTCTTGACTCAAACGCATCGCGCCGTACGTATTTCCTTCCAGCGCCCAGCCGGTTCCCGCAAATGTCACTTTCGTGTTCACGGTTCCGACCGCACTGTCGAACCAGAGCTGGCCGCCGCTTTCGACGATGATTTCGCGGAGATTTGCGAGACCTGCAGCGTCATTTGTACCTTGGTCGAGGCGCAAACGCGTGTTGTTTCCGATTCTCAGCGTCCCTTCGAAGCCGGAAAGCCACGTGGAGAGTGCAGGAGTGCCGCCCGTCGTCATCATATTATAGTTGGTGTCCAAATAAAGTGTTCCGGTTCCGGTGAACGTGTTTTTCAGATTCACCGCCAAAACAGAGTTGCTTGCGCCGTTCGAGACGTTCCAGTCGAGTACGGCTCCCTCCGCAATCTGAATCGCACCCGTTCCCAGAACGGTATTGTTTGTGACTTTCAGCGTTCCCGCATCGATGTTTGTCGTTCCTGTAAAGTTTCCCGTCGTCAGAACCACGGTTCCGTTTCCAGCTTTCGTGAGGACCCCGGACCCTGTGAACGCCCCCGCAACGGTCATCGTCGTGTTTGCGCCGGACGCAAGGGTGATGCGAGCCGCGTTGGCCGTAATATTTGCGTCGCACACAAGCGTCGCAGCCGATTCCGATGCCGTCGTATTTCCAATCGTCACTTTACTAAAACGTGTGCCGGGCGTAATTACAAGCGTTCCGAGCGCAGCGGCCCCCGTGGAACTTTGAATTCCGCCAGAAAATTCAACTGTTCCTGTGCCGCCATCGTAATCCTGGAGCGTCAGCGTGTGTCCGTTCGTTTCCGTCAGACCCGTAAATTTATACGTTCCGCCCGAATAAATTGCGCCGATGCGAGCGTCTGCCGAAAGCTCCAGTCCGCCGGAATACGTGACGTTTCCCGAAAGACGAATCGCGCCGTAACCGTAGCTTTCAGTCTTCCAGCCTTGGCCCGCAATCGTCACTTTGGAAGTGACTGTCCCGGACGTGTTCATCCAGAGTTGGCCGCCGTTTTCGACGAAGATTCCGCCGGTGAGCTGGTTCAAAACGGTCGCGTCCGTCGATTGGTCGAGTCGAAAACGCGTGTCCTCGCCGATACGCAGCGTCCCGGTGAATCCGGAAAGGTTGGTCGTGAGGGATTTGTTCGTTGTGAGGAAGTTTCCATTTCCGTACAAATAGAGGGTTCCCGTCCCGGTGATGGTGTTTTGAAGGTTGTTGGTGCTGGCGGTGGAAGGAACCGCCCACTTCAATGTTGCGCCGCTGTCGATCTGAACGGCTTCCGTTCCAAGCCCCGAAACGTTCGTCACTTCGAGCGTCCCGTTCGAGAGGGTGGTTCCGCCGGAATACGTGTTTGCACCGCTCAAAACGAGGGTTCCCGCCTGCGTTTTTACTACGCCTCCCGCTCCGGAAATGACGCCGGAAACTTTGACCGTCCGATTCGTGCCGGGCTGGAACGTCACGGCGTAACGTCCTGCGGGATTGCTGATGTTTGCCGCGAAAGTCTGCGTGACCGCCGACGCCGAAGCGGCTGAGTTTCCGACCGTAAGCGTCACGTTGTTTGCAACGCTTGCGCTGGAATAATCGGTTGCATTCATTTGAATGGTTCCCATCGCTGCGCCGCTTGTGACGTCGCCCGTGATGAGAAACTTACAAACCTGCGAGGCGGCAGTCTGCCCGTCCGCCCGTCCCAAAAGAAGTGTGTGCCCGTCGGTCGCAATCGTTCCAGATAAAGTCGCCGTCAGACCGCTTCCGCCTTGGTATCCCATGGAAGAGTCACTTCCCAGCGTGATGGTTCCGCCGAAATTCGTGTTCGTATCGAGCCGAAACGCACCGCGATTCGTGCCGTCAAACCCTCCGAAACCGTTAATCAGAAAATCGCACGAAATCAAATTGGAAGAGGACGTCCAAAACTGACTTTTATTGTCGATCTCGATTAAATTCAGATTGTTCAGCACGGCCAAATCGCTCGCCGCTACTTTGAAACGCGTCCCTGCAGTGCTTCCGGAAAGGTGCAGAGTTCCGGTGAAATTCTGCATATAATCGCTCAAATGCTGTGACGCTGCACCATTGTATTCCGTGAACCAGTTCCGAACGTTTTGCAGCTCAAAGACGCCTGTTCCGGAAACCGAGCCGGAAAAAGTCGAAACGATCGCGCTGCCGTTATCCTTGCTGAAGATAAACGTACTGTTTTCACCCGTATTGACGGCGGCTCCGCCCAGCGCGTTCGTTTCGGCCGCCCAGAGGGTTCCGGCAGAAATCGAGACGGAAGAGGCGAAATTCGCATTCGTTCCCGTTACTTTCCACGTTCCGTCGCCAGTTTTTGTAAGAGTTGTGCCGGTAGTGCCGGTTATAGTGCCGGAAGAGGTCAGCGTGAACCCATTCCCCACATCCACCGAGGCGGAACCGGAGGCGGAAAGCGTTCCGGAAGCCGCAGCGTTAGCGGTCGCCTGAAGAACATCCCCAGCCGAAAGTGCGAAATTCTCGGATGTATCGCCTGTAATCGGGTACGTCGCGCCCTGGACGATCGTTCCAGCGGAAAGCAGAAGCGATACGAATAATGCACAAAAACCTGTAATCTTCTTCATGGAAGTTCCTCTGTTCTTACAAAATTTTGAACGAAACCGGGAAAAAACGTGTTTTCATCATTCTTTCAAATGAATCCATAAAACGGTATTTGAGTCTGAATTTCAGGCTCTCCGAAGGTTGCGGCGGCGCATTGCGAAAAGTCCCATCAGGCCGAACAGCATCAAGCACCACGTTGAAGGTTCCGGAATGGCATTCTGGTTGAGCGCCATGTAAATCATGCCGGTATTCGGATTCTGCCAGATGTTCCAGACGTCATTTGCGCCGTTTTTCAGCATCGTTCCGACCTTTTCGGGGTTCAAACCGTCGGATTCAAACACGGTGTATACTTTATTGAGGAACGCCTCCCACGACTGTTCGGTCGTGAATTCAAGCGACAGATCGGTGACGTCGATTACTTCCGGGTCCGTTTCGAGAAGCGTGATGAGTGCATCGGCGGTTCCCGCAATGATTTCATCCAAATCAATGGAAATGAGTCCGGAACCGCTGATGTTGTTCACAATGAGTCGGGTCGTCGAATCGTTGATGGTGTAGACTGAATCTTTTGCGAAAATCAAATCTCCGCCGATCGTCCGCGTTCCGGTTCCTGTGTTCATCACGATGTTCGAGCCGATGGAAATGCTTCCTTCCGCGTTCTCGCCGAGCACGATGTGAGACGGAAGCACTCCCGTGTTCTGGAATGCAAGGGTTCCGGTTCCCGTTGCGGGAGTTGCAACCACAATCGCGGAATTTCCTTCGACCGCAAGGGTCACGGTTGCACCGTCCGCTACATTAAGGGTCTGCGGAGCAAACGTTCCGATCGAAGAACCGCCGGTATAAAGCCCGCTTCCTTCAATCGCCCATTCGCCGGAGGAAAGAATATTGAGTGCGTACCACGTGTCAGTTCCGTTCACGCGCACACCGACGCCGGTATAGTCGCTCTGACCGTTCAAACCGTAATAAAAGTTTCCTGTACCGTCATTCCAGCCGCAGCCAATCGTACGATTAAAGCGCGATGCACGTACGGTAATCGTACATTCTTTTCCCGATTCAAGCGTTACGCCTTCGAGCGTTCCGGTCGAGTAAGCTGCTGTGCCTGTGGTGTTCGTCCAGTTGAGCGTTCCGATAATCGTATCGCCGTCCGCAATCGTAATCTGAACATCATTTCGGAACGATTTTCCAAAATCAAGCACGATGTCGTCCGCCGTGGTGTTCGTGACGAGCATCTGGAAGATATTCGTCACGGATTTATCAGTGCTTGTGTCGCCCCAAGTTGCGGCGGCGAGCGCACCGGTCTTATTCACCCATTGATCCATATTCGTGATTTCGTTTGCCGCAGCGGTCAGATCACCAGTGTACTGGTAGTACGAATCGACGACCGCTTTGGTCGGACTTTCGAACATCTGCTGCAAGTAGGTACGCAAGGGATTGAGTTTGATCGTCGAATTTCCAGTAAGGCCATTAATCACTGTTCCAGAAAGGTCTGCACCGACCTGGAAACTGGCGGTTCCGCCGTTGAGATTGAGCGTCGAAACGGTTCCGCTCAAGATGTTGAGCGTTCCGCCGCCGTTCGCGTTGGCCGTGGTGATGGTTCCCGCGTTGAGATTTACTTTGCCGCCGTTTTCGACCAGCACCGAGGCTGCGCCTCCCGCACCGTTGAGATTCACGGTTCCGGCCGTCCCAGCGTTCGTGTCGCCCGTTGCGGTGAGATTCGCGATCGTCGAAGTGCCGGAATAGTTAATTGTACCGTTTTCAGCCGAGATGGTTCCGGTCGTCGAGACGGTCCCGGTGAGCGACCAGACTGCGGAGCCTGTTTTGCGGATGTTTGCGTTTCCGGTGATGCGTCCGGTATACGTGTAATTTGCGGCGTCATTCACGATAAGCGTTCCGCCGGCAGAGGAAGTCAAAATCCCGTTGTTCGCACCTGAAGAAGTTCCGCCCGTGAGACCCGCGACGGTTTCTGTGTAACTCGCAAGGTCGAACGTGAGGGAGCCTGTAACGGCTCCGCCGCCGATTTGCACAACGGTCGTGTCGGGCAAAACTTCATTGTTTCCGAGCAACATTTTTCCGCCGACCGCCAAACCGTCACTTCGGAAGGCAGTTTTTCCCAAATAGGTCCATCCCTGATAGTCGTTCTTCTGATTTCCAATCACGACGTCCGAATCATTCACGATTTCGAGCGCTCCGACACCTGTAATGAGAGCGTTCATCGTCACCGTACCGCCCGTTCCGCGGAGTGCGCCGCCGTTTTCCTTCAGATCCAATACGTACGTGTCGGAAATTGTACGATTATTCACCATCCACGAACCGCCGTTAAAATCGAGCTGACGGTACGTTTTTCCGTCGATTTCCGTCGTTGGAAGCGCCAGCGAGTCCAGCGAATCCATTCGGAGCGTTCCTTGCTGAATCTCAATTCCGCCCGCAAACTTGGAACCATTAGAAAGGTACACACGGTTCTGATTGTTCGCGTTCGTCCCCATGTTGAGCACGAAACGTGTGTTCCCAGAAATGACGGGCATCGTCGCGTTTCCGCCGTTTCCGGTGTACGTGAAGATCGAAAGCGCGTTGCTGTTTGAGTTGGTGATTGCGGTCGTCGGAGCGGTCGAAAGGGTCAGATTCGCGCCGTTCAAATCAATCGAAGATGCACCCGTAATCGTGAGGGACGCGGCCGTGAGGGACGCACCCGCCGAAAAGACGAGGGAGGACGCCGACGCACCGGTCACCGCGCCTTTGAAGGTCAAATTGGAGGCGGAACCAAGCACGACCGCACCCGAATTCACGCTGAGCGACGTTGCGGAAATGGACCCGCCGAGCGTCACCGTATTTGTACCAGTTTTAATCAACGCGATGCCCGCACTTCCGGAAGGAAGGGAAATCGTGTTGTTGTATGCGTCGTCCGCGACGTCATTTCCGAACGTTAAAGTCGAAAGTGTCGTCGTGTTCGAATTCGTAATATTCACGGTCGGAAGCGTTGAAAATGTCGGAGAGACACCGTTCAGATCAAGCGTCGAATCGGCAGTATAATTTACCGTTGCGCCGTTCACTGCGTCGCCCGTCGGGTTCAAAACGACCGTTCCGGAGTTGACGTTCACGGTGAGACCGGAATAATCGTTCGTTCCGGAAAAAGTGATGCTTCCGGTTCCCGTTTCGTTAATCGTTCCGATATTCGTAAGCGTTCCGCCCAGAACGATGTTTCCGCCGACCGAAAGGGTCGTTCCCGCCGTATCGCTCGCCAAAGTGCCGTTTTCCGTGACGGAAAGGGTTGCGAGCGTCACATCAGAGGTTCTTGTTCCGATATTCAAAGTTGCATTTCCAGAGACCGCCAGTCCCACATTCGTGAGCGTTCCGGAGAGAATCTGCGTTCCGTCGCCGGAGATTGCAGCCGTCAAAACGCCGGTTCCCGTCACGGTTCCCGAAAACGTATGCGTTGCGCCGGTTCCCGTGACGATATTCATCGTTGAAGCGCCAGTTGCGGTATTTTTCAGTATTCCGACGCCTTCAAGCCCGGCGACTGTTTCGGAGAAACCCTTCATGTCGAGGTAGGACTCGGCGAGCTTCGTGTTTGTATTGGGGGTTCCGTACGTCACACCGATTTGGAGCGTTGTACCGTCGGGAAGCACCTCACTGTTTCCGAGATTCACTTTTGCAACGGTATTTCCCGACCCAGGGACGTTGTAACCGCCGATGTTTGTGAGACCCGTATAATCGTTTGCCGTGTTGGAAATCGTCAGAACATTTCCCGACTCACAATGTACGAGAAGGTCGCCCGTTCCGGTGATTTTGCCTGTTTGTGTGAAAGCTGCACTGGCACGCAGCGCACCGTAACCGTCGAGAACGATCGACTGCGTGATGGAAGCATTCGCGCCGTTAATCATGAGGGTTCCGGTATTCAGCGTAATGGAGGAGTTTGCGGCTCCCAGCGCCGTTGCGGCGCTCGAAAGGAGGGTTCCATTTTTGACGGTCAGCCCGCCCGTAAACGTGTTCGTCCCGGAGAGAGTGACTCGGTTCCCGTTTTGATTCGAGCCTGTAATATCAAACACGATGCCGAGCGTTCCCGTCAGAGCGCCGGTTTGCGTACCACCGCCCGTGCTGAACGTCAAAACGACCCCTTCGACGGAAGAGTTGTAGGCCGTTCCGCCCACCGCAGTGACGGTTTTGTTCTCCGTGAGTTCTTCCGCAAAGAGCGATCCGAATCCCCCAAAGATTCCGAGGAAAGTGAGCGCAAAAATGAAATAATTCTTATTCATAATTCTATCCTTGATTTGGTTTTAATCAAATTTTATTCTATTTTTTATTTTCTTTTCGTCCCGAATCCTGAACGTCTGACACCTGCAGGAAGCAGCGCAGCGCCCAGAAGCACCAGGAGGAATCCCGTTGGTTCCGGAAGGGAAGTTGAGGTGAAAATGAGTCCGGTTCCATCCACGTACGAAAGCGTCCAGAAATTCAGCGCGTCGTTCGTTAAATGCGCATTCCAGTCCCAGTCGGTAAAGTCGCCTGTGACGGAAACGGGGAGGATGATTTGTTCGTGTTCCTGTCCTACGTACCCGCCGAGAACGTCCAGCGTCGCGCCGGCTCCCATTTCGAGCGAATTCGTGAGCTGCAAGTCGGTGATTTCCTCGGCACTCTGAAAAGTAAGGGCCAAAAGACCATTGAGGGTCATGGAAGTAAAATCGTAACTTCCCGTACCGAGTTCCAAAGCAGCATTCGACGCAACCGAAACGGTGAGCGTTCCGGGCGTGTACGCCGCAGAGGGCGCGACTGCGGCGGAGTCGCCGAAACGAAGCGTTCCATCGTTCACGGAAATCGTACCGTTCATCGTGTACGCACCGTTGAAAGTCTGCGTCCCCGAGCCGGTTTTCACGAGGCTGAGGAGACATCCGGCCGCCTTAAGCTCAAATTTCCCATCGAAATTTCCCGATGTGTTTCCCGCTCCCAAGGAAAGCGTACGCGTGACTTCACCACTTCCGAACTGGAAGGTTCCCGCCCCCGTAAGCGCGCCGAGATACACATCGGCCCCGTCGCGCATGTTGAAAACGGCTCCCTCTGCGATGAACATGGACGCCTGGTTGTTCGTCCAATTCTGCGCCTGCGCACCGCCGTTCGTGAGGGTTCCTTCTTCAATACGAATCCATGAGTCGGAATCAAGCGCAATCACAAAATTCGCATCGTTCGGATTGAGGCGATAGTTCGTCCACAAGTTTCTCGCGCCGGACTTGATGAACGTTCCAGAACCAGTAATTGTAACGGTTTTGTTTTCTGTACCGGAAATACAAACCGCGTTGCTTCCGTGGGAACCATCGGTCGTATTCGTCTGATGGAACTCCACCGCCCCGCCGTCGAGCGTAATCGTTACGTCTTCCGTGTTCCTCGGCATCACGGCGAAGTATAATGTACTGTTTTCATTCGCCAGCACGTTGGAATTCAGCGACGCGTTGTTTGTGAAAGAGACGGTTCCTTCATCAATCGTGATTTTTCCGCCCGAATACGCGTTCTGAAAATTGAGCGTGCCGGACCCCGACTTGGTGAGCGGTGCGGAGTTCGAATACGCTTGCGTCACCGCCGCCGTTCCGACGTTCACCGCCGCGTCCCCCAACGAGACGGAAGAACCGGAAAGTGTCAGCGTTTTGGCCGTCACCGCGTCCGTTCCGACCGCATTCACCACAAGTTTCGGAGCCGAAAACGTCCCTGAAAAAACGGTGTCGTCCGTGTTGTTTATTGTTACGGTCTGCGTTGCGGAGCCTGAAAACGTACTGTATTCATTTCCCGCCAGATTGTACAGCACCGCATCGGACGTGAGCGCCGATAAATCAAGCGCCGCACTGTTCGAACTGGTTCCCGAAAGCGTAACGCTCCCAGCGGCGGTTCCAGCGGCGGTTTCTACGGAGGGCATCGTCAAATTCGTAAAGGAAAGCGTTCCGCCATTAATCTGCAGCGCCGTGCGCGCCAGCGTAACGTTTCCTCTAAATTTCTGCGTTCCGGCTCCAGTTTTCGTGAAGTTTAAAGCCCCCGTAACGCTTGCATTGGCGGCGACGGTTCCATCAAAAGTCGCGGAATAATCAGCAGCTGTTTCGGTTCCAATCGTCAAACTCCCGCCTTCTCCGGTATTTCCGTACATTAAGTTTCCAGCTCCGGAGAATCCAGCGGCGTACAACGTCTTTCCGTCGCGCAAATTCAGTACGGCTCCCGATGCGATTTCGAATTGTGCACGATTTTGCGACCAATCTTGTGCTTTCGCGCCGCCGTTGGTGAGGGTTCCTTCGTGAATTCGAATCCATGAGTTCGCGTCCAGCGCAACCACAACGAGCGCATCCGAGCCGCTTCTGTAATTCATCCACAAATTACGAGCACCCGATTTGATGAGGGTTCCGGAACCGGAAATCGTAAACGTTTTCGCAGTCGTTCCTGAAATACAAACGGCAGCATTTGCGTGATAGGAATCGTTTGTGTTCGTCTGATTGAACTGAAGGGTTCCTCCCGCGAGCGTCACGGTGAGTGAGTTCGTATTTTGCGGCATCGTCGCACAGTAAAGCGTTCCGCCGGTGTTTACGGAAGCGTCCTCGTTGAGTACGAGCGCGTCTCCCGTCCCGTTGGAATTCACAGTGTACGTCTCCCCGTCATTCACGACGACCGAAGCCGAAACTTCTGCCGCGAGAAGAAGTGACAAACACGACAAATGAATAAAAATTAAAATTCTATTAAACATAAAAACTCGTTGCACATTTTATTTATACCCTATTACACATAATCAAAAAACGTCTTCGACCGCCTCACCATCGTTTCGAACGCCTAAATAATAATGTATCTGTTTGTCGATTTCGTAATCCACGCGGTGCACGGAGCCGTCGCACAGCGCCATTCCGAAGCCGGAGGAGTGCGTACTTCCGAAACGCATGGAATATGTGTCGTAAGCCGCTCGGTCCTGTTCGGGATTCGTCGCGGTGGAAACGTACGTCACGCGGCAGTTGTCGCAGTCCGCCCCCGTCCAGATTCCATTATCGTCAGCCGACGACCCGGCAGTTTCATACGCGTCGGCCGGCATATACTTTTCGCCCATAATGTACGTGTGGGAGGTTCCGTCTTTAATCAGCTTAAACGTAATTTCGCTGCACGAAAAAATCACGCCGTCCGCCGTCTGTCCCGGCCAGTTGTCGTTTTTCGTACGGTTGTTTGCATCGGAATAGGAACTGGGATAAAATCGGGCGCTTCCCGGATTGGAAACCTTTCCGCCGTAGTTTGCCGCATAGTCCGTTTTGGCGACCATACATTTTCCGGACGTTTTCAGGGAACTGGATGTGCCGTTTATGAGCGAGTCGTTCGCGCCGGGATAAATCTTTGCGGAACGCCGCGAGGGGCAGTTAAATACGGATACCGGCATTTGGAGGCACTCGGTCGTTTTCACTTTATCCGGCGTGTCTTTCTGCCCGTTGGACGCATAATCGAACAACTGCTGCTGATCGAGGAACGGAAGGAGCGAAAAGGTCCAGCCTCCGGGCTGCTGTTTGTTCAAGCCGCGGTCCGGATCCCCTGTAAAGCCCCACACCCAGCCTCCCGACGGATATTTTTTCGTCTGTGACTCGTGATTGTTTGCCGCGAGCGCGAGGTTTTTCAAGTGATTGCTGCACTGAATGAGTCTTGCAGCTTCTCGCGCCTGTTGGACTGCGGGCAGAAGAAGCCCCACCAGCATTCCAATAATCGCAATCACTACCAGCAGTTCAACGAGTGTAAAACCTTTTTTCATAATTTTTCCCTGTATATATATCTGAGTCCGCCGCCGTTTTTCCTTCGGACAGACCAATTCATCTTCAATTTAATATGGATAAACCCACATAGATGTTGAATATTATACGTCACATCCTCGTGAAGTCAAGAAATATTTCCTAGATTTTTAGAGAATTTCCGAAATTTCTTAAAAAATTTTTAGAAAGTTCTTCTTTTCCGCGAGATTTAATTTTGTACGTTTCTTTTCGAACGTTCCGCGTTTTTGTGCAGGAAACGTTTCGACTGGAAGGATGTTTCTCGATGAAAAAACGTCCTGCTATTGTTTTTTCTTTTTTTCGGATAGAATCGCCGGTGATGAAATCAGTCCCGATTCAACCAATCTCATGGAGAAGAAAAATGAACCCCTTTCAGTTTTTGGGAGCCGTAGGCCCGCTGCGGCAGATTCACGCATTGCGACGGATATACACGCTGCGGCTTGAATTTATACTTTGGTTTTTACTTGTACTGCGTCTGTTTTTTCTTTGTCCGGCATCGGTTCAAGCACAAATGCTGTACCCGTCGTCGCAAGGATTGGGGCTTCAAAGCGCCACGCTCGAAAACATCATGATTCTTCAGCAGCTCCGCAACACGGAGACGCCGTGCATCGGTTATAATGCGTGGGCGGCTGCATACGGATTGGGCGGTTACTCGCGCGGAGAGGTAGAATATCGTTACAGATTCAACGAAGAGACGCAGTTCGACAAATCCCTCGGCGGCTCGCTCTTCGGCTTCGACACGAACCTCGGCGCGTCCTCCCGTCTCGGCGCCTTTTTCACTTACAATTCATCCCGACAAACGAATGAAAGTTCGTTCAATGAAGAAAAAATGAACGTAAACAACTATCTATGGGGACTTTACGGACGAAAAGAAGAAGAAAGTTTCTATCTCATGGGGACTGCCGGAATCGGACACGCACGAATGAACGAACATTACGCAAGCACCACGCCGATTATTCCGTGGGAGTACAATACGACGTCCAACGCATGGCGCGCATTCCTCTACGGTGAAATCGGTACAGAAATGAGTTTTGGAGGTCTGAACGTTCAGCCGTTCTGGGGCGTTCAATATTATTACGCCTCCAACGGTTCCTCGCAAGACACTTACTACGACAGCGCCGACGACCCTTCGACGATTGGTTTTCCGTCGCTCGAGATGAATTCACTGCGCAACGTCCTCGGAATTCGGCTCGCGCAGACCCTTTGGGCCGAAGAAAATCGCGCAATCCAGCTCAACTGTCTCTCCTTTTGGTACCATGAGTTCCTCAACCTCAAAAATCTCGGCGGCGGAAACATCGGATTCGGGGATTCGACCATTCAGGATTCCTTTTTTTATTCGTGGCAGAATTCCGGACGCGACTGGGCCGTCATCGCGCCGACGGTTGAGTGGAAAATCGGAAATCTGCGGCTCTGGGGGGGATACATCGCCCTGTTTAACTCCCAGGAAGTGCTGCAGGTGGGTCAAGGCGGAATCGCCTACTGTTGGTAAAATGGGAGAAAAGAGGAAAATAGACAGAAAAAAGACGAAAAATGCAAGAATTTTGTCCTTTTTTGCGCTTTCTTTCAGTTTTTTTCGTCGCGGGGCTTGTTTTTTCTTTTCGTACCTTTTATAATAGTGGAATAATTGTTGTTTTCCCACCCCATCCAACCTTTTTAAGGAGAAATTTTATGCTTCGTTTTTTGGCTCCGGCCCTGTTTTTTGTTGTGACTCTTGCGGCTCTGCCGCTTTCGGCTCAGGACGCGTGTCCGGAAGGGTTCACTCCGCTGTTTAACGGAAAGGATATGACGGGCTGGAAACCGTGCAAACGCGATTTTCAGCCGTACCCGCTTCTCGCAATGACCGATGAAGAACGTACGAAATTCTATGCTGACAATCAGGCAGAGTATGACGCACACTGGACGATCGAAAACGGCGAACTCGTGAACGATGGAAACGGTCCGTACGCCTCAACGGAAAAATTCTACAAAGATTTTGAGCTTCTTCTGGAGTACAAAACCGTTCCGCTTGCGGACAGCGGCGTGTATCTTCGCGGAAATCCGCAGGTTCAGATTTGGGACACGCGAAAAGAAGGCGGAAAGTGGGGAATCGGAGCCGATAAAGGTTCTGGAGGACTTTGGAACAACAAAAAGCACGAAAACAATCCGCTGGAATTTGCCGACAAACCGTTCGGTGAGTGGAACTCTCTGCGCGTTGTGATTCGCGGAAACGTTGTGAACGTCTGGCTCAACGGCAAACAGACCGTCAAAGACACGCCGATGGAATACACGTGGGACCGAAGCAAGGATATGCCGGAAGTCGGACCGGTTCAGCTTCAGACGCACGGCGGCGAAATCCGCTGGCGCAATCTGTTCATTAAGGAACTGTAATTCGACTGGAAATTTCAGCTTTTAAAGTGTGATGAGTCTGTGTTCCGCCCTCAATCCTCATGATGGAAGCTCCATTGAGGATGGGTGCGGGCGGAACATTGCTCGTTTACAGAATCTTAATCCTGATTCACTTTCAAAACGGCGCCCGTGTCGGCACTCGTCGCGAGTGCTGCGTATCGCGCCATCCAGCCGGACGTGAAACGCGGAGCGGGTTTCTTCCAGTTTTTCTTGCGTTCTGCAAGTTCTTCGTCACTCAAATGAACGCAAATCTTTCGGGCGGGAATGTCGATTTCGATGACGTCGCCGTCCTTCAAAAGTCCAATCGGACCGCAAGCCGCCGCTTCCGGGCTGATGTGACCGATGCAGGCTCCGGCCGTTCCGCCGGAGAATCGGCCGTCCGTGATGAGCGCAACCGAATCATCGAGTTTCACGCCCTTGATTGCTGCGGTGGGAGCGAGCATTTCCTGCATTCCCGGACCGCCTTTGGGTCCTTCGTAACGCACAACCACCACATCGCCGGCTTTCACTTTTCCCGCGACGATTCCTTCGTATGCTTCCGGTTCACTCTCGAAAATCACGGCGGGGCCGGTGTGCTGCATCATGCTGGGTTTGACGCCGGCCGTCTTGACGACGGAACCTTTCGGAGCCAGATTCCCGGACAGAATCGCGAGTCCTCCTTCGGGATTGTACGCATTTCCGACCTCACGAATGCAGTCCTGCGGGTCAAAATTGAGCTGGAGTTCGTCGATGTTTTTCGCTTTCCGTTCGACGCTCATCGGTTCCGCATTCCGACAATTTCCCGGTTCGACGGCGCAAAGTTCCAAAGCTTCGTCACAGACGGTGCTGCGGCTGCGAATGTCCCACGCGTCGATGTTCTCGCCGAGCGTCGTTCCGCTGACCGTGATGCAGTTCTGGTGCAGCAAATCTGGACAGCCGCGGCGAATCGACCCCAGAATCGTATGAATTCCGCCCGCCTGATGGACGTCTTCGACGTGATAGTGAATCGAAGGCGAAACTTTGCAGACGTTCGGCGTGTGCAGACTCAAGTAATTAATACGATTCATATCGTATTTCAGGCCCGCTTCGTGTGCAATCGCGAGGATGTGCAGGACCGTGTTGGTGCTTCCGCCCATCGCCATATCGAGAACCATCGAATTGTCGATCGATTCTTCCGTAATGATGTCGCGCGGCAGACCTCGGAACGCGGCGCCCTCTTTTTCCTGCGCAAACACCATCTCGACGATCCGATTGGCGGCTTTTTTGTACAGTCGTTTGCGGTCGGCACTCGTTGCGAGAATCGTTCCGTTCATCGGAAACGCCATTCCGAGCGCTTCGCAGAGGCAGTTCATCGAGTTGGCCGTGAACATTCCGGAACAAGAGCCGCAAGTGGGACACGCGCGCTGTTCAATGTCGAGCAAGTCGGCGTCCGTGATGCGGTTTTGCTGTCGTGCGGCGCCTCCGGCAAAAATATCGATGAGGTCGATTGCTTTTCCGTTCCTCTTTCCCGCTTCCATCGGACCGCCGCTCACGAACACGGTCGGGATGTTGCAGCGGACGGAGGCCATCAGCATTCCGGGAACGATTTTGTCGCAGTTCGGGATGCAGATCATTCCGTCGAAACAGTGCGCGTTCACCATGGTTTCCACGGAGTCGGCGATGAGTTCACGGCTTGCGAGCGAGTATTTCATCCCCACGTGACCCATTGCGATTCCATCGTCGACCGCAATCGTGTTGAAGATGAACGGGACGCCGCCTGCTTCACGGACGTACTTTTTCACGACTTCCGCGACCTTATTCAGGTGTACGTGACCCGGCACAATGTCCGTATAACTGCAGCAAATTGCGATGAACGGCTTGCTGAAATCTTCATCTTTCACACCGGTTGCACGCAGCAATCCGCGATGAGCGGCGCGCGCGTCGCCTTTTTTAATCATATCTGAACGCATGTTAAAAGTTTCCTCTTAAAATTTGAACACGGAAATTGAGAAAAAATATACTCTTTTCTGAATTGTAACACCAACCCGGCTCTTTGTCGAGGGGGGGTAAAAATCATTCTGTAAAAAAATCAGAGAGTTTTTCCGGAAAACAAAAAAGGAACCATCAGTACAAAAAAATATAAAACGTACAAGAAACATAGGACGTACAAAAAGTATAAGCCGTTCAGCAATCACATCCGTTAAAACGCTTATTCTCCTTTTAATAAAAAGAAAATAGAGAAAATCGAAAAAATTTTCGGAAAAACAATTCCCTCTTCTTGACAAAAGGTTTTCAAAAGTATATAGTAAATAAAATCGAAGTAATTTGTTTCCTGTGTAAATGAGGATTTTCATGGCTCTTTTGCGACTCATCAAGGGGCTGACGCCCGGTAAAACTTACTCTCTTCCTGGGGATTCCTACATATTAGGGCGCGGTCACGACTGCGAGATTCAGCTGGAAGTGGCTGCTGTAAGCCGTCATCATGTGCGTATTTACAGACAAGGTCCCACTTTTTTCATTGAGGATCTGAAAAGCCGTAACGGGACGCTTCTGAACAACCGTCCGGTGACCGAACCCACGAAACTGAATCATCGTGACAGAATTCAAATCTGCAGCATTGTGATGTATTATTATGCGGACGGTCAGGAACACGAGCAGGGCGGGGTCGAAGATTTTCAGGCGCAGATTTCCGATGCGGCGCCGAGCGATCAGTCGTCGTACATGGCGACGTTCGACATGCTGAAGCAGAAGAACTCGCTGGGTCAGACGTCGGTGAATGCGGAGGTGAAACTCAAGGCGCTTATTGAAATCGGGCGTCATTTGGGCGAGGCGGTGAAGCTGGAAGAGGTGCTGACGCGCATTCTCGAGAGTCTTTTCGACATTTTTCCGCAGGCCGACCGGGGAATCATCGTTTTGCGCGAGCCGAACAGCGACCGACTGGTTCCGAAGGCGCTCAAACAGCGAAACCCGAACAACGAAGAAGTGCGTTTGAGTCGTACGATTCTTCAGAACGTCATTACATCCGGTCAGGCGATTCTTTCTGCGGACGCTGCGGCCGACTCGCGTTTCGATATGTCGCAGAGTATTTCACGCTCGCCGATTCGTTCGATGATGTGCGCGCCGCTCATTGGAATCGACGGGGACGCGATTGGGGTTTTGCAGATCGATGCGGCCACGACGATGCGTCAATTCACCTCTTCGGACCTCGAAATTCTCGCGAGTGTTGCGAATCAGGCGACGGTAGCCGTCCGAAACGCGCAGCTGATGGAACGTGCAATGGCGGAAGAGTCGCTGAAACGCGAGCTGAATGTGGCGCACAAGGTCCAGCAGGGACTGCTTCCCGCGATGAAACCCGTGGTGGAAGGGTACGAGTTTTTCGATTATTACTCCCCGGCCCGACAGCTCGGTGGCGATTATTTCGATTATGTGCCGCTTCAGGGCGATCATTTGGCGGTCATTCTCGGCGACGTGTCGGGAAAAGGAATTTCCGCGTCTCTTTTGATGGCCAAAATGTCGGCCGAGGCGCGTTATTTGCTTGCGATGCACCCCGACGTGAACGATGCGATGTTTGCGCTGAACAACACGTTCTGCGACGACCGATGGGGTGACCGTTTCGTGACGGTTATTACGGGGATTCTGAATTCAAAGACGCACGATATTGAGCTTGTGAACGCCGGTCACGTACCGCCCGTTTTGTGCCGTCCGGACGGAACGCTGGACGTGCTCGACCAAATGTCGCGAGGCTTCCCGATTGGTGTTTTGCCGGACTCGACGTATCAATCGACGTCGATACATCTTGAGCCGAACGAGACGTTGTTCTTTTTCACGGACGGCGCAACGGACGGCGTGAATATTGAAGGGACGATGTTTGGAATGAATCGGATTCTGGAATGCTGGCGTCATTTTTATCCCACGGTGGAGGAACAAGGAATGTCGCTCGTGGACGCGATTCAGAAGTTTGTTGGAAACGTCCCTCACGCGGACGACATCTGCATCACCGGCATCCGAAGAACGATATAGAAAATTGTGATTGGGAGCGCGAAAATGGAAGAGGAAACGTCCCGCACTGACGTTTCAGGACTCGGACGGGACGGAACTCGTTTCCCTTTCACGCCTTACACGTCGGGAAGCGTTCTGGCTCCTCGACGCGTTCACGCAAACCGTTGTGAAGGAAAATTTTCCCAAAAAGTGACTCGGAAAGTCCCCGTCAGTTCGGGAATCCTTTCGTTCTCGGTCCATAACCCCCGATACGCCGTATTTCCTCCATCCTTTTCTCCGCCTCAGACCCCTTCGGAACCGTAATGTTTTCCAACGGACAGGAAAGAAACGCCCAGCAATCGATTTCCGCGTCACCGTTCTGAATCGTGAGGGTTTTAAGGCGGGTACATTCGTAAAACGCGAAAGCTGAAATCTTCGTCAGTCCCTTCGGAAGCACGATGGAAGGGAGGGGACTGTCGTAAAAAGCGCCTGGCCGAATCTCCGTAACGCCGTCGGGGACCGTGTACGTGAAGGTCGGACAGCGACGTTTTGCCGGATAGATGAGGAGCGTCTTTCCGTCCCGGCTGAACAGCACGCCGTCCACGCTCGAGTAATTCGGATTGTTTTCAGGAACGCGAAACTCTTTCAGACGATTGCAGTCTTCGAAACCCTCAAATAAAAAGGGTTCGAGGGACTTCGTGCCGGGTGAAAACGTGACGGTTTCCAGGCTGACGCAGCTTTTGAACGCCCAATACCCGAGTCCCGGAAGCATCGCCTCCACATATGTATCGTCGAGTTCATCGTATTCCAATCCCTTCGCCTTCTGAAGACTTCCCGGCAAAACGACCGTTTTTAGATTCTGACGGCCGCGAAACGCATAGTCCGCAATCCGTTGGACGGGCAAACCGTCGATTTCTTCCGGAATAACGACGTCATTTACGCCGTCTTCGCAGCCCGTAATGACGATAGAATCGTTCGTTTTTTCGTACTTTAACCCATTTTGCGCCTCGGCCGGACAGCAAAAGGGAAAAAGGACGGTCGCAAGGAGAATAAAAATGTGTACAATAATCGAAGTTTTCATTTTTTGAGCTCCATTTGAAAAGGATACAGAAGATGAGGAAAAACGGAACGATAAAAGAATTGTAGCACACCGTTCCGAAAAACGCAAGGGTCGGAATGAAAAAAAGTTGGGGAGATTGAAACTTCTTGCAGGAATCGAACATTTTTTCATTTCTCGCCCTTGATTTTTTCGCGGTGACAGTTATAATAAATTCTAATGGTTTTATCTTCAAAATGCGATGAACTCACAAGGAGAAAATTTTATGAACCCCCCCGCCTTTCTCGCCCTCTGCAACACGATTCATTTTGCAGCGGCTCTCGCAACCGGTCTCGTTCTTTGCGGTACGGTTTCTGCACAGGATTCTTACATTCCTGAGCCGCAGCCCGTTCAGAGTGATTTCGAAATCGCCGCGTTTTACTACCCCGGAACCGAACAAATGGCCGAGTGGGACATGGTGGAAGAAACTCGTCCTGAAATCAAACCGCTGCTGGGATGGTACGACGAGGGAAATCCGGAGGTCGTCGACTGGCAGATTAAGTGGGCCGTCGAACACGGAATTCAGATCTTTTACGTCGATTGGTACTGGAATCAGGGCGAGCAGCGGCTCGATCATTGGGTCAAAGCGTTTTATAAAGCAAAATTTCGGAAGTACCTCAAATGGTGCATCATGTGGGCGAATCACAACGAGCCCGGCGCGCATTCGACCGAAGACCAGATAAACGTTACAAAATTCTGGCTTGAAAATTACTTCAAAACGCCCGAATATTACACGATCGACGGGAAACCGGTTGTGGTGATTTGGGAATACAACAATCTCGACCGCGACTTCATCGACGAGGCGGCTCGGAACGGCGAAACGCTTCCGCCGGGCGAGGGCGCGAAACGTGCGCTCGAAATCACTGAAAAACTCGTGAAAGATGCGGGTCTGCCGGGCGTTTATTTCATCGATATGTACCACAGTTGGAAATACGACACGAAAAAAATCGAGAATCCGAGAAAAAGCGGGTACGACGCGCAGATGATTTACAATTTCGACAGAATCGCCTACTGGATGCGTCCCGAAAATCGAACGGAGAGCGACACGCCGACTGACTTTTCGTACGATTTGATTGCCGACGCGATTCCCGAATGGTGGGAAATGACGTCCGCAAAAGATTCGGATTTTCCGTTTTTTCCGATGATTCCGACCGGCTGGAACGATCAGCCGCGTTCGTTCCAGAAAGCGTGCGTCGTGCGGGACCGAACGCCTGAAAAATTCCGGAGTTTGTGCGAAAATTGTCGCTCATTCTGTGAGAAAAAAGGGATTCGGCGTATGATTATCGCGCCGCTGAACGAGTGGCAGGAAGGGAGTTACATCGAGCCCAATGCGGAATACGGTTTCGCGATGTACGACGTTCTGCGCGACGTTTTCTGCCAAAAACCAGCGTCCGGCTGGCCGGAAAATCTCACGCCGGAGAGGGTCGGACGCGGACCGTACGACTTTCCGAAAATGGAACACAGCGCGCTGCGTGCGTGGGAATTTACGACGGACCCCGAAGGTTGGTACCGCCAGCCGTACGGAACGGGACTCGTGCGTGTTCATGACGGCGCTCTCCATCTCGTGCGTACGATGCCGGACCGGACGGCTATTCGAATTCGAACGACGGAATTCGACGCTTCTGATTTTTGTACATTCAAGGTCCGCATGCGGGTGTCGGGCGAGCCGCTTCGGGGGGACGAAAAGACGAAACTTTACTGGGGGACGGTCGAGCACCCGATTTTCGATAAAAGTTTAACGATTTCAGAGCAAAATACGATGGAACAGGCCGTCATTGCGGACGGAGAGTTTCACGAATACGTTTTTCCGCTTTCAACGAGTTCGAATTGGGTCGGCCGAGTGGATGAATTGTGGTTTGACCCTATTAATTTGCGGCATGCGGTCGTCGATGTGGATTGGATTCGTTTCGAGTGATTCCAGGAGATTCCGTTTTTTTCCCTCAATATTTTTAACCCTTTTTATACCCGATACATTTCGAATTTTCGCTTCTCCGTTGTTACTCTATCGAGAAACGACTGCCGTCAGAGCCGCCCAATGCGAAGTTTTCAAGTGGAAGGAGTATAGACTTTTCAGAGTTCCATAATGCGTTTGTTTATTCCGATTTTGGGAATTTTTGTTTTTTATGTTTTTTCCTGGCTGATTTCTGAAAACCGTCGGCGTGTGCCGTGGCGCGCGATTCTCAATGGAACTGCCGCGCTCGTGCTTCTGTCGGCGTTTTTTCTCGCAACGCCCATCGGAATAAAAATTCAGGAAACGAGCGGCTCGGGAATCACCTTACTCGTACGCTGCGCCGACGAAGGCGTCAAAAGCATGTTCAGCCCGAAACTTATGGAAGGTGAGTTTTTGTGCGTCGCTTTTTCTTTCCTTCCTTCCATCATTTTTATTGGTTCACTCTCGGCCATCCTCTTTCATTTGGGCGTTTTGCAGCTCCTCATTCGTGCATTTGCGTGCGTCGTCACTCGATTGCTGGGCGTTTCCGGAGCCGAAGCGCTCATCGCCGCCTCGAATATTTTCCTTGGGATGGTTGAAGCGCCGTTTGCCGTCCGTCCGTACCTCGAAAAATTTACCCGATCGGAACTTTTTTGCATGATGACGAGCGGAATGGCGACGATCGCGGGCGGCGTCATGGTCGTGTATGCTGGAATGCTTCAGCGGGCCGGAACCTCACCCGGACATTTGATTATTGCTTCGATTCTTTCTGTTTTTTCTTCCGTAATCATTGCGAAAATCATGATTCCCGAGACGGAAGAGACGCAATTTACCGGCAAAGTGACGACGGAGACGCCCCGAGACGCGAATCTCATCGACGCTGCGTGTCGCGGGGCGGGCGAAGGAACGACTTTGGCGATTAATGTTTTGGGAATGCTCATCGCGTTTACCGCTTTAATCACGCTTGTGAACCTGATTTTCTCGAATATCGGAGACGTCGGCGGCGCGCCCGTCACGCTCCAGCGGATTTTTGCGTGGATTTTCTCACCCATTGCGTGGTTTCTGGGCGTTCCGTGGAAAGAATGCGGTTTCGCGGGTCAGTTGCTGGGCGAGAAGACCGTCATGAGTGAGTTTATCGCGTACATGGACATGACGAACCCCGCAAATCTCGCGCAGTTTACCCAACGTACCAGAATCATCATGTCGTATGCGCTTTGTGGTTTTGCGAATTTTGGGTCTCTTGCGATTATGGTGGGCGGGATTGGGTCGCTTGTTCCGTCGCGACGTTCGGAAATTGCGAAACTTGCGTTTCGGTCCCTCATCAGCGGCACACTTGCGGCCTTCATCACCGCCTGTCTTGCTGCGATTTTTATTTGAAGGACTCCTGAACCCCATCGAGTTTCAAATTAGGTGATTTACAGTGTTTTGATGAACCAAACATGAATTTTGTCCTCGGAGGTTTCGTTCGAAGGGATTTCAACGATCAGGTTCCAAAAAGCAGAGGCCGTCTCGCTTGAGGCCGTCAGAGATTGATAGTTGCAGTCCGAACGAAAGACGGGGGAGTCGCCGAACGCAGTCTCCGCAGCCTGTTGAAACGCCTGCTTCTCCGAAATTTTTCAACGCATTTTGCGTCTTGGACGGAACAAACATCAAGTCCCAATCCGATTTTGAACAGTAAAGCTCGCCGCGAATCACGACGTCTCTCATTCCGTGCCATTCACGGAACCGCACCCACGTCAGAGTATCGGGAATCGTGGTTTGCAGCAGATTTTCGTACTGCGCTTTTCGTTCCGGCCGCCAGCTTTCGACGTTCAGCGCCCCGGAAAATTTGATTGCCGTCGTTATATACCCGATGCATTTTAAATTTTCGCTTCTCCGTCGTTACTCTATCGAGAAACGACTGCCGCAGTCGCCGCCCAATGCGAAATTTTCAAGTGAAACGAATATAAGAATCAGAATAATAATCAACGCAGTCAGACAGGCGCACCCATTTAAAATACGGCCGATCCACCGCAACAAACGTGAAATACAGGGGTTCAACATTGTTTATTCGTTTCTCACTTACATTTCCTCGCTCAGAATCGAGCCTGCGTGGAATCCGTGACACATTGCAATCGCCAGCGCGTCTGCAAGGTCCGGCGGCGACGGAAGTTCCGGTAATCGAAACTCCAGCTGAATCGCTCGCTGCATCTGAAGTTTCGACGCTCGTCCGCTTCCTGTAAGCGTCTTTTTTACGGTCGTTGCGGAATAACTGAAGACGGGAATTTCATGTTCCGCCGCCGCCAGACAGATGACGCCGCGCACGTGTCCCATGATGATGGCCGTCTTGGGACGTTCGTAATGCGAATAAACCTCCTCGAGCGCCATTGCGTCCGGATGAAACGCATCCATAACCTCCATCAAATTCCGATAAATCTCCTGAATTCGAGTCGGAAGCGTCTTTTCACCTTTTCCGCGAATGACGCCTCCCTCCCGAAGTTTCAGCACGTTGCTTCCGTTCGTCTTTTCGACGAGCGCGTAACCCGTGATATTTATTCCAGGGTCAATTCCAAGAATCAACATTCTTTGTATTTCCTGTTTTCTTCTATATGTACGCTTTTCAATTGTCCGACTCTTTCGAGAGGAACAGGAATCTCGGCGCCTGGTTCATCGTTTCGGACGTCGGCATCCACAAATCCGGATGCATCCACGAATCCATTCCCTCTCCGTCGTCGTCGCCGACTGCCGCTGAAATTCGTACTCCGCGTTCCGAAAGAATCTCCGGGGTCCGTCCCAATTCGAGATTTTTCCACGGAATCGACGCTTCATAAAGCGTTCGCGTCCCTTCGTGCGTCACTTCAAGCGGCGCGTCCGTAAGTTCCTGAGCCTCCGGCAAAATCCGCTGCACGCACGTTTTTCCCGAAGCGAGTTTCACAAGCGCAATCTCCGCAAAACGTCCCTCATCCGTCCGGAAATAAAGCCGAACTTGGTCGCCTACCGTTCCAGAAAGTGCGTTGGGGAGCGACTCG
Source organism: uncultured Planctomycetaceae bacterium (assembly GCA_964438515.1). GTDB lineage: Bacteria > Planctomycetota > Planctomycetia > Pirellulales > Thermoguttaceae > RGIG3701. The sequence goes on along the minus strand of CAYTLK010000024.1, from coordinate 7,652 downwards.
GAGAGCGTTTCGCAATCGTCGTAAACCTCTGCGCGGACACGAATTACGTCTCGCGCGGCGGCAAACTGAACGGTCCCGCTCAAATCCTCCGTCCCCTTCCAAAGCCGATGCGCGTTGCTTGGGTCGGCCGGCGTCAAAGGTGTTATTTGATTCTGTCGCTTTAAATCAAACGTCGGCGGCGTCGCAGGTTCCATTGCGGAACTGAAATCGGAATTGAAATCGGAATTGAATTCATATGCAGGTTTTATCGGCACAAAAACGATGCCGCTCCAGCTCATTCCTTCCAACTGATAGAGTATCGGAAGGATGGACGTCCGCAGAAACTCTCGGCTTCCGGTGATTTCCAACTGAAAAACGGCTTTTTCTTGCGGCAAAGCTGCATCGTTCTGCGGCAAAGCAGCGTCTCCTTGCGGCAAAGCTGTATTTCCTTGCGGCAAAACGTCTTTTTTTTGCGGCAAATCCGTGCCGTTCTGCGGCAAAAATACGTCTTTTTGCGGCAAAACGCATACACTTTTCGGCGTCTCGTCGAATTTCAGCCCCGGAATCGAGACGGAAGGCGTCAGCGTGAACGTTACTTTCCGGTCGAACGGATTGCACAGCGAGAGCGTCACCGTACTCGTTCGGTTCGGCACGATGTCGTCGAGCGGCTCCGCATGCACCATTTCGATGAACCGACACTGCGCCGCACCTTCCAGTTTCAGCGTCTTCGGCTGCGGCGTCACGGGGAAAATCAGTCGAGAGTTTTGAATTTCCACCGAGGTTTCATTTCCCATTAAATCCACCTCTTTTGCCGACTTTGCGTCCGTCTCGACGAGAAAGTAACGCGTTTCGAGAAAAGGAGACTCCGTCCAGCAGGGAATCAGAAGGTCTTTTCCGTCCGAAAATCGAAAAATCCAGATTTTCTCGTCCGGCGAAATATCCTGCGCGCTCTTCATCGACGAATAACAGGACGTCAGCATATTGTAAACAGAATAAACTTCCTTGGGATAAAAATCGTTCGTCACCATTCCGAAGTGGTGCTCGCCGTAGCGGGGATCGTAACCGTCGTTGCGCAGATCGTACCACGTGTAACCGATGGAGCCGCGCACCCACGCAAAAAGGAGTTTCTTGAAGAGACACTCGGCCTGCTTCTTTTCGTACCCTCCGACGGACGTCATTGCGGTTTCATTGCTGTACCACGGAACCGTCGTGTTCGTTTCGCGTCGAATTCCCATAAAAAGGTCGTCGATTCGCTGTCTGTAACCGTCGAACCAGCCGTGTTCGTGGATGGCGTGAACGTGAAACGCACCTTTTGCTTTCAGCAGAAAGTCGCGCTGGAACTCCGGATAAATCAAACCAGAGTGACGTGAAAGCGTCGCAAATCCTCCCGACATCGCGACTGCTTCCGGATCCGCTTCGGTCAGCGCCTCGAAAAAGGCTTTCTGAAGTGAAACGTATTGATCGAGCGTCATTTCACTGAATCCGTGCAGGTCCGGCTCGTTCCAGTTCTCGTAAAAACGGATCGTTCCTTTGTAGTGACGCCCGACTTCACGTACGTAATTCTTCCAGTCTTCGATGTTTGCGGGATAGTTTTTCCAGCTGTGGCGCGTTTTGTCGGCCGCGATTTCCGGAGGAATCGCCCAGGAGGGAGGCGAGCAGAGAATCATTTGCATCTCGAGGCCGTTTTGCTTGTACATTTCGACCATTTCATCGGTGAGTTCCCAGTTCCAGACGCCTTTTTGAGGTTCCGCTTCGTCCCAGCCGATGCCCTCACGAACGACTTTCACGCCGCAAAGCGCCGCCGCTTCGACTTCGAGCTGACGATCCAGAAGGCTCCAGCGTTTCGTGTGGGTGCAGACGCTGAACAGGAAGCCGTCGGCGCGGCCGGGGGTGGGGCCGGAGGGATGAATCCACGCCAAAGAACGGTTTTTGACGGAGGAATGCATCGGCGCCGTTTTTTCCGCAATGGACGCTCGTAAATTCCAGTGTCCCAGACTGTCGGGCCGCCATTGAGGTGCCGTTTCCCAAATCTCACCCGCTTCAAGCGTCTTTTCGAAAGATTCCGTTGTTTTGCTGCCCGCAAAGTTTTCGTATTCCATCGTGATGAGAAAATCATGCGTTTGATTTCCGCGATTCGTGAAACGGAAACGCAGCGCATCTTCCTTTCCAACGCTCAGCACATGAACCCGCGTGTCGGTCACAACGTCAAAATCGACCGCCTCGGCCGCCGATTCCTCCTGGAGGATTTGAATGGCGTTGATGTTCAATTTTGTGACGGAATTTTGTGCAGGAATCAAGTCGAAACGAGAGAGCCGGACGGGAAATTTTGCCCCTTTGAGCGTTTCTGCAAGCGGAAGAATCGTACGGCCGCGGCCCTCCTGAATCGCGACGGGCGGCGTCTCGAATGCGGTGGAATCCGCCTCATATTCTGCTTTATCCGCATAAACGAACACCGCCATGAGCGACGCGTTCCCCTCCAACAGTTCCGTGTCGAATTCGAGAGCCGTCGGAATCGTCTCGTAACGCTGAATTTGGAATTTTCGTTCAGAAATTCCGACTCGCGACGTGACGTTTTCAAAGCAGAGTTTCTCGTCTCGACACGCAAAATCGCCGTTTCCCCAGTGTTTCGTAAAGCGGCACGCATCGTCCATCGAACAAACGGGCCGCTGCGCTTCCACCCGATTTGCGATTTGATTTTTGTCCTCGATTTCCGTTGTTTCGACAGACAGATCGAGTAAAAAGCAGTAGCCGGTCGGAATTTCCTGAGAATACGAGACGGTCATTGCGTGCAGGTGAGCGGGAAAATCAATTTTTCGGTTCAGATTCTCGCACCCCCACGAACCGGCCGCTCGTTCCGGGTCGATTTCCCAAACGATGTCGAAGACGCCTCCTTTTAGAAAGGATACACGTTTTTCAAACTGCATGATTTCGCCGTCTTTATCTCGAAAACGCACATTCATATTTTGGGCGGTACATCCCATCGGCGCCCAAAATCGAGCGTGAACGGCTGCACGTTTGAAGGCGTTTGGCAGAGGAATTGGTTTTTTGAAACCGATTTCGATGTAGGGCGTTTGATGGGCGTCCCATGCGAATCGGATTCCATTTTCGTTTATTTTCGGGACGGTTTCGACAGCGACTTCACCGCCGTTGTGCGGCACAAACACGAACGCGCCGGGCGTTTTATCGAGAGTGACGCATTCAGCCTGCGCCGTCGAGCACAACAGAACGCCCAAAAGCAGCCCAAAAATCATGGAAAACTTCATTTCCTCGCCTCAATTTATAAAATTATGAATTTATTTTAGGGAAACGCTGAATAATTCAAAATTGAAATTCTGGATTTAATCAGTGATTCCTTAGTTTCCTTCGTTTTTATGCTGGTTCCACAATGAAATTCAGTTTTCACAAAGACTTTGGGAGCCGTGGTGCGCAGCTCCAACGGCGGACAGGAAAACTGAAATTCAAAATAGTGTTAGTATAATCCTTGCACTTGATTTTAACCGATTCGCGCAGGTTTGTCAAGCAGTTTCAAATAAATGAGAGGAAAAAAATGAAAAATGAATGGGAAATCGACACGGTTTAAGTTGTACCCCCTTGCGGTGTGAAGACGCGAGGATTATAATAAAAAGGTTGTTCGAAGATTTTATATTCGATACATTTTGAATTTTCGCTTGCGAAGTTTTCAAATGGAACGAGTATATTTTCAATAACCCTTCCACTTTCTCAAAATCAGGAGTTCATGAATGCTGAAATACATCCTCACCGTGCTGCTTCTCGGCAGCTGCTTTTTAGAAGTTGGTTTCGCGGAATCCAACCTCCAAATTTCGCCCGACTTGATTCCCAACGACGTTTCTTCCATTTCAGACGGGGTGCTGTACGCTCCGACTGCGGATTTTCAAGCGTCTGTGGTTCTTCCAAACGTCGACTCAATCCCCTCACGGAACGTCTGGCAGGCGTATCGCAAAACGTTTACGCTCGATTCCGTCCCTCAACAGGCGCTGTGCCGCATCGCAACGGACTCAAAATACTGGCTTTACGTCAACGGAACGCTCGTCGTTCTGGAAGGCGGACTCAAACGCGGTCCGTCCCCCAACGCGTGTTATTACGATGAAATCGACCTGAAACCCTACTTGAAAACCGGCAAAAACACCCTCGCGGCACTCGTGTGGTTCTTCGGAAAAGAAGGATTTTCGCACAAAAATTCGGGTCAGCCGGGCTTTCTGTTCGACGCAGCGTGTAACGGAAACGACGGGCTGTTCCTCGTGAGCGACGCGACTTGGAAGGGGTGGATCCTGACGAAAACGACGGAAACTGGGGAAAATCAGCCTTTCGACGCCGTGACGGCCGACCCGCAGCCCAACTTTCGTCTTCCGGAGTCGCACATCCGTTACGACGCGCGCCGCGAGCCGAGCGGTTGGATGAAAGAAGAGTTCAACGACGAATCGTGGCCGTGCGTGAAGGTGGTTTCGACAAAAGCAGAAACTCCGTGGGGCCCGCTGTACCGCAGACCCTACAAACAGTGGAAATTCGGTGAAATTCAGCCTTTCGCCTCGGTAAAAGAAACGATAAATGAAAATGGTACAAAAACGTTGATGTGCCGACTTCCGTACAACATGCAGCAGACGCCGTGGTTCCGCGCGGAGGCGGCGGGCGGCGAGGAATTGACGCTCAAAACCGACAGTTACATGGTGGGCGATGCGCCGTGTTTGCGATTCGAATACGTTTGCAAGCCGGGAACGCAGGAGTTCGAGTTTCCCGAATGGCTCAGCGGAAATCAGCTGGAAATCACCGTCCCCGCGTCGGTCCGAGTTTTGGAAACAGGTTTTCGCAAAAGCGGATTCCCAACGGAATTCACCGGAACGCTGACGTGTGATGATTCGTTTTATGTACGTTTATACGATCGAGCGCAGAAGACGCTTCATATTACGATGCGCGACACGTACATGGACTGTCCCGACCGCGAACGCGCGCTGTGGTGGGGGGATGCGGTCAACGAAATGGGCGAGGCGTTTTACGCGCTGGATCGGGAAGCCGACCTGCTTGCAAAAAAGGGTTTTTACGAACTCATGCGTTTCCAGAAACCCGACGGAGTGGTTTTCGCGCCGATTCCTGCCGGGAACTGGGAAAAGGAACTTCCGGCACAGATGCTTGCAACGGTAAGTACTTACGGATTGGGGACTTACACACTTTATTCGGGGGACGCAGGAGTCGCGATCGATTTGTATCCGCGAACGCTGCGGTACCTGTCGCTCTGGGATTTCGACGCAGACGGACTCGTGAAAGTGCGTCACGGCGGGTGGAGCTGGGCCGACTGGGGTGAAGATATTGATTTGCGTTTGATTTTGAATGCGTGGTACTCCCTCGCGCTGGATCAAGCGATTCAGACGGGCGAAACGGTTCGGTCGCTCAAAAACGGGGAGGGAGATGCGGCCCTTCAGAAACTCGTACAGGAAAATCCGTCGCTTGCGGCGATGAATATTGAGTCGGTTTTACAGCGTCTTTACGCCCAGAAAGAGTCTCTGAAAAAGAACTTCAACCGCGTTTTCTGGACGGGAAAATCGTACCGCAGTCCGGAATATAAGGGCGCAACGGACGATCGTTCCAATGCGATGGCGTTTCTCGCCGGGTTTGCGGTTCCCGAACAGTTTGAGGCGCTGCGGACGCTGTTTCACACGGAGTTTCACGCGAGTCCCTACATGGAAAAGTACGTTCTGGAGGCGATGTTCCGCCTCGGCGACGGGTCGGGCGCGCTGAAACGTATGAAAGAACGTTACTCGGAAATGATTCTTTCGGACGAATTCACGACGCTTTGGGAGGGTTGGGGGCACGGCGCCATTCCTCGCGGAACCTTCAATCACGCCTGGTCGGGCGGCGGGCTTACGTGTCTCATCCAGTACGCGATTGGTCTCGAACCCACGCAGCCGGCTTTCCGAGAGTTCACGCTTCACCCTCAAATGGGCGAGCTGCGCCAGTTGGCGACTACGGTTGAGACGCATTTTGGGCTGATTACGATACGGCTTGAAAAGGACGCGTCGAACGTGATTCATCTTTGTTTGACGGTACCGGAGGGAACGACGGCTAAAATTCCGACGCCGGACGGAGAGAAAACGTTTTCCTCCGGGACGTGGGAGACGGTCATTTCAGAAGGCCGCCCGCTTCGCTGAGATTTTCAGGTGTTTGTCAGTGTTTGAATTTCCGCTTTGCGCTTACAGTCGTTTCGTGAGAGCGCGAGCGACGGTGAAGCGGAAATTCAAAATGCGTCGGGTTTAAAAAGAGAAAATTTGACAAAAATTTTAAAATTCTGTGAGGAATTTGCTTGACTTACTTCTCCGTTTCGTGTAAAATATTAAAGTGTAGGATTTCGTTTTGTTTTATGTAGATTTTGAGAATTATGGCGAATATTACCGTCAAACCTGAAGTGCTTCAGTGGGCGGTTCGTTATTCGGACCTGTCAGAGGACGTAATATATGGCCGTTTCCCATGGGTCTGCGAAACTCCGGCGCAAACGACTTTCAGGAAGCTTGAAGATTTTGCAAAAGTCCTTCGAGTCCCATTTTCCAGCCTGCTTTTAGGGGAGATTCCCCAAGAAGAACCGCTTCCGATTCCAGATTTCCGAACGGCCGCAAACCAGAATATTTCCAAGCCGAGCCTGAATTTACGGGCAATTCTTCATATCATGGCGCTTCGACAGGAGTGGATGCGAGATTATCTTATTTCGGAAGGAGCGGACACTTTACCGTTTGTCGGTTCACTGATGAACGCGGAGAATCCGATTGCGGCTGCAAAGAAAATCCGAGAGGATTTAGGGCTGTCAGTCGGCTGGCAGAACAAGTTTTCGAACTGGGAATCGGCGAACACCTTCGTGAAGTTGTTGAAAATGTCGGCGTTCTGCTTTTTCAGGAATGCGGATTGGATGCAACGCATAGGAAGCGATTTCGTCCGGAAGAGTTTCGCGGGTTCGTTATGGCGGACGACTACGCTCCCTTGATTTTTATCAATTCAGCCGATGCAAAAAATGACCGAATGTTTACGCTGGCGCACGAAATAGCGCATCTTTGGATGGGAAACGGCGGACTTTTTGACTTTGCCAAAGAGGATATGGCCAATAGGATTGCTGCGGAATTCCTTGTTCCGAAAGTGCGGTTTCGGAATGCGTGGAGGGAGACTTCGGATTTCGGTCAGCTTTCCCTGCAGTTCAAAGTCAGTACGATTGTCATCGCGAGACGCGCCCTCGAATGTCGTTTCATCGACTCCGATAGATTTTGGGAGTTTTTTCGTGTTCAGCAGGAAAAATTTGAAGCATTTCGAAGAGAACAGGCCAAAAAAAAGGGGGGACCGTCTTATTACACTGTCCGAATGAGCAATCTTTCGATGAATTTTGTGTTTTCTGTCATTTCCTCCGCCCGATCCGGCCGAACCCTTTACTGAGACGCTTACGACCTCATTGGAATCCAGGGAAAAACATTTGATGAGTTCGCGAACCGTTGCATGACTGGGGGCCGGAAAAAATGATTTAGGAAACGCCGATTAAATTCAGAATTTCCATTTTTTTTGCGAGCGGTGGGCGTTAACAGCCTGTCGGGCTTGGAGGCTTTATTTGTATCGAAAAAAAGGGGGGGGGAAAATGTCTCCGTTTCGGTGGTCGTGTCGGGATTTTTGATTTTCGTTTTGGTAAA
>CAYTLK010000023.1:46973-49418 GCA_964438515.1 uncultured Planctomycetaceae bacterium | reverse complement strand
ATCGGGGAAGTGTTGCATTTCCCAAACGTTGTTCTACAATAACATAAAAGACGTCTGGAAACCGTAGAATTTTTGAAATTTTTGAATTTAATTTATGATTTTTCGTTACCAAAGGACTCATTATGGAAAAACGTACACTCTCTCCGCCGGAATTTGAGTTTCTTTCCGAAGAATCCAAACTCTGGGAGGCTGAAAAGCTTATTTCGCCGGAAATACGCCGTAATATTCTGGCGAGTTACTCCGAAAACGGTCCGTCACTGGAAGAATCCCGAACGCACAGCGAGACGGATCGGCTGCAAAATCTGTTCTTCACCGCACTCGTGTCGCTCGGAACGCTGCTGCTCGGCGTCGCGGCGCTGCTGCTCGTGACGTACAACTGGCAGAAACTTCCGCCCGTCGGAAAATTCTCCATCATCGGCGGGACGATGGCGGCCGCGTATCTCACCGCCGGCGGACTCGCGTGGGTGAAAAAATACGTCTATTCGGAAATCGCGATGTTTTTCGGAACTTTCCTCTACGGAATCGGAATCTGGCAGATTTCACAAGTCTTTCACGTCGCGGCTTACGAACCGGCGGGCCTCATGTTTTGGGCGCTCGGAACCTTTGCGCTCGCTCTTTTTATGCGGACGCCCCTCCTCCACTTCCTCGCCGCCGCCCTCCTCGGCTTCTGGTGCACGTACGAAATTCTGTACTTTCCGTTTTTCTGGTCCTTTGGTTCTTTCGGTCATTCCGTGTCGCAATCTTTCTTTTTCGGACTCTCCTCCATCGTCCCGCTCGTCGCGTGGCTCGGCTGGTTTTCCGCTCCGCGGCGTGAAAGGTCGGAACGAGCGGCAGAGTGCATTCGTTTCTCGTACACGATTCTTTTCTGGACGTGGCTCGCGCTCATCGACCAGCAGCTGCATTTTCTCGGATATTTTAGCCACACGGCCGCATACTTTCTCATGTTCGGCGCGGCGATGCTTCTCGTTTCGCAGTTCCGAGTGACGCAGCGTCTTTCCGTGAAACTACTTGGAACCGTCGGCGCGTTTTTCACGGGACTCGCACTCATTCCCGCTTCTTACGTCCGATTTTACTCTCACGGTCCCGCACAGTTTGCACCGAATGAAATCGTCGTGTTTCTTCTTGTTTTTACGGCCTGCGCCCTCATTTATCTTCTCGGAATTTCGTGGAGGTTCCGGCTTTGGACCCGCTGGCGGGATTCCTGGTTCTTCCTCATCCTTCTTCTTTGGGGGACGGCCACCGGTGTTTATTGCGAAAATACCATCACAACGCCCCTCATCCAGAACGTTCTGATGGTGCTTTTTTCCGTCGTTATGATGTACTTCGGAATCCGTCGGAACCGGATGCACACCTTCCTTTTCGGCGTGCTTTACTTCCTCCTCTGGATGATTCTGCGTTATACCGACCTGTTCGGCGACTTTGGCGGAATGCCCGGCGCGGCGCTCATGTTCTTCCTGTGTGCCGTCTTCTTCTTCGGACTGTCGTACGTGTGGTTCAAGATGAATAAATTTTATACAATAAAAGGAGGTTCCAATGATGAAATACAGTAAAATATGGATTCCGCTTGTGATTTTCGCACAGTTTGCGATTCTCGGAGGAATGATCGACCACGATTCCCTCCCGCAGCGATTCGGAAAGGTCGTGATGATTCAGACGTCCCCCGTCGATCCGCGCAGCTTTTTTCAGGGCGATTACGTCGTTCTGCGGTACGATTTCAGCCGATGGAACCCCGACGGCCCTCTTCCGTCCGGTCAGCCGTTTATGAAGCCCGACGAACAGCAGAAAATGAAGGGAAAAAACGTGTACGCGATTCTCGTGAAAAAAGACGATTCGCCGTTCTGGACGCTCGAACGCATGACCCTGACGCGCCCTGCGAGAACGGAACTCGACGAACATCATTTGTACCTTACGGGAATTTTTAATCACAGCAGTGATATTCGTTACGGAATTGAACAGTTTTTCGTACAGGAAGGAAAGGGACGCGAGCTGGAACAAATTCGGGGATTTTCAGGCGGGCGTCAGATTGCAGTGGAGATTTACGTTTTGCCGGACGGCCGCGCCTCCTTGAAGCGCTGCGGACCGAGAGCGTTCGAGGACGCCAAACAGCCGTAAGAATATCGCACGAGAACTTCAAAGAACTCGAAAGAGGAAACGAGTATTTTTGATAAAATTTACAAAAAGGAAAGAAAAACGCTTGCTTTTTATGAAACGTGTGATAAAATGTAGAATATAGAGGAATTTTTCAGCTTCACGTCCCGACTTTTAGAGGTGTTTGATGAGCTTTTTATTCGTTTTCATCCTTTCGTTGTTCGTTTTCGTGGTTTTTCTGGTCGGTTTCGTCGTGTATCTCGAAACCCAGATGAGAGACCAAATGAGAGAAAGTACCGAACAGATTTGCCGCGAACTTCGGAACGTTCTGACGCAGAAGCTCAAAGAACCTGAAAA
>CAYTLK010000023.1:40826-46873 GCA_964438515.1 uncultured Planctomycetaceae bacterium | reverse complement strand
CGGCTCAAACGGCGGCTCAGCTTGTGACGGCGGCGAAAACAACGGCGGTTCCGGAGATGGAGGTGCTGGAATTCCTCGATTTTGCAGACGAAAAAACCCCGAACAATTCTGAGGTTCCGCCCGAATGGAACGCCGCAGAGGTTCCGCCCGACTGGAAAACGGAGAAATTTGCACAGAAAACTGTGTCGTCCGTTGAAGAGCCTCTGCCGCCGCCGGTTCCGACCGTCAAAAGTTGGGAGCCGTCAGTAAATGCAAATTCTATGGAGGTTTCAAAGGGGTGGAACTGGTTCTGGTTTGGACGTGAGGAACTCAGTCCGACCGACAATCGGGAATTCATCGCCGCATCGAACTGGCTCATTCGTTTTGGAATGCTGATTCTCGTTTTGGGAATTGGATTTTTCGTCAAATATTCGATCGATCAAGGGTGGATCGGTCCCGAAATGCGGATTCTCGGAACGACGTTTCTGGGCGTCGTGATGTATGCGGCCGGGCTTTATTTCTGGCGCACGTCCCTCAATCTCCTCGGTCAGGCGCTTCTGGCGGGAAGTGCGTGCGTACTTTATTTCTCGGCGTACGGTGCGAGCGAGCTGTACGAACTGATTCCTCAATGGGGCGGTTTCTCGTGGGGCTGCGGCGTCACGATTCTTTTGGCCGCCTCGGCGATTCGGTGGGACAGTCGGCTCATTGCGGTTCTGGGAATGCTCGGCGCGTACGTCACACCGTGTCTTTTCCCGATTTTTCTCGGCAACCCAATGGGACTTGCGATTTATCTCGCGATTCCCGCACTCGGAATGCTGATGATTCGCCGAAACAAACCGTGGGTTTTGGCCGCTTGGATTGCGTTTCTCGGAACGCTCTTCCTTTGGAATGGCGCCGCAGACTGTATAACGTGCAAAAATCGTTGGACGTTCCTCGCCGCAGACCTTTTCTTCCTCTTTTGCTTCCAGTTCGTTGCGCAGCGTCGTTTGCGGAACCTCACGATTCGTCCCACGATGGGCGACCTCCTCCTTTCCGGCCTGAATTTCCTCTTTTTCGGTCTCGCGCTCCTCGAAATCTCCACTTATTGGGAAGATTCCGTCCTGTTCGGATTCTGCGGCGGCAGTTTCATCGGCGGGACGCTCGGAGCCGTCTGCGCCGTCTTTTACGCATTGCTCGCTCAAACACTAAAACACACAGAAATCAATCAGATGTTTCGCGGTCTCAACTGCGGACTGGCGCTCATTTGCGTCCTTATTTCCTGCGGTACGGGCCTTGAAGAACGTTGGATTTTGCCGTCGATGCTGATTTTTGCCGCCGCGTTTCAGTACGTCTCGCACCGTCTCCCCAGCAACGCATCTGCGTGGTTTGCGCGGATTGCGGCGTTCGTTCTTTGCTGCGTTGCGGTTCCGGTCCTGATTTATTCGTACGCATGGAGTGCGGAGACGCTTTTCACGCATCGTGCGATCGATAGTTTCACCGTGATTTCCAGCCGCAGTCATGAATTTCTGTACTTTCAGAGTGAAACGTGTTTTGCGTTTGCGTGGGAACGGCTTTTCCGATTCCTGACGCCTGGAATCGCGCTGTGCGTCATGGGATTTCATGCGTTCCAAGAGCGCAAAAACGCGAGTCTTCCGATGTCGGAAGGGGCTGCAAATTTCCTGATGCTTTTTGGGTTGCTGCACGTCCTCGCGTATCTGACGATGGAGACGAACCTTCTTTCGTACGTTTATCGACCGGAGATGCGTCTAGGGGCGATTTCGATCGTCTGGACGCTTTTCGCTCTGGCGCTCATTGGAGCGGGAATTCGCGGGAAGTTTTCGGCGATTCGAACCGGCGGACTGACGCTATTTGCTGTTACGATTTTCAAAATTTTCTTTGTGGATCTTTCGGCGCTTGAGCAGATTTATCGTATTGGGGCGTTCATTTTCCTTGGACTTTTGATTTTGACGGCTGGAATTATTTATTTGAAAAGCATGAAGAAACCTGCGTAACGTTTTTTCCCCGCGTGTGTTCAACGTAAATTCCCATTTTCCGGGGACTTACACCCGTGACCAGCGCATGAACGGGGTAAAATTTAACGATCGATCGCGTATTTTGCGGAAATACGTCGACTGGCCGAAGGGTCGGATGCGTGCAAGGACTCTTTTCGGCACGTTGTGACTCTCCTGAATCCAGAGGTCCTCAAAAGTATGTTTGAGTCCCTGATTCACGGCGTCATCGGCACTTCCGACACGCCGAATTATTCACTCCGTTTACTTGTTTTATCTGCAAAAATCTGCGGGACCGCAAATCAAAACGCCCGCAGATTTCGCAGATGGATTGTTTTTGAATTGAATCATAAAACGGGAATCATTTAGACGTTTTTGGAGTCGAAGCTTCCTCCCGCACTCAAAAAATGAATACACATCCAACATCAATTCGCGCGGTCGGTCTCCTTCTTTCGAAACAGGGCGGCGGGACGGTGACCAAACTCGTGAAGAATTTCGTCCGTTTTTTCAAGAAATGGAAGCATCTTGCGGCGAAAATTGGCGGGAAGCTCGCGCGTGTTCAGAATCTTTTCGTGCAAATTCTGAAGCTCCGAAAGCGTAAAATAATCGGGTAAAAACGCAAACGAAAGCTCCGTGCGCCCCGCCTCGCCGCGAAGCTGAAAGAGTGCCGATGCAATGATGAGCGCATGGTCAAACGCAAGTCGGAAAGCGCCGCCGTTCGACAAAATTTCAAACCGCGAAACGCCAAAATCCGATTGCACACGCAGCTTTGCAGCAATTTTTATCTCCTCAGACTGCAAATCTATTTCAAACAAATTTCCGTCAAGACGATACGAAAGGTCAAACCAGCGCGCGTCGGCCGCATCGTCGCCGTACAAAAGCCGATTGTCGTCTCGACCGACGATCGAAAGGAACGCATTTGAAAGAATCCAGCCCCTCGGATCACGATTGGGCGCGCTGAAACACCCGAGCGGAAACAGTGCACGCGTATTCAGCGCCGTCTCCTCGAACAGTTCCCGCTGCGCACAATGTTCGATGGTTTCATTTTTGCTCAAAAATCCTCCAGGAAGCGCCCAATGATTTATGTACGGGTGCCCGCCGCGTTTGATGAGCAGCAGAGACAGATGCTGCGCCGCATTTTTTCGGTAATTTTCATGTTTTTCTTCCTGACGCAGCGTCATTGCAACCACATCGGCCGTGACGGAGGGACGATCGTATTTTTCAAGGTTGTAACCCGCCAGAAATTCCTGTTCCTCGGCACAAATTTCCCCCTTTTTCTCGCACTGCGAAACGAGTTCCTCCTGAATTTGCGGCGAATAAAAAAGAGGAATGATTCCATTCACAAAATCAATACCGTGCTGCGTGAACGTCAAACGACCGTCCGCCTCCCGCATGAAACCGCTTTTTTGTACAAATTTCGTTTCTTCCGCAAAGCAATCGATAAATTTTTCTCCAAACTGCTTTTCGAAGGCGTCATAATCGACAAATCCGGACGAAAGCGCCGTCGTCACCGCCTTCGCAATCGATTCCTCCCGCGGCAAAGCGTAAAATTCCCGAATCGGAAAACGTGCGTCCTCAAGCGCCTCCGCATAACGCTCCGACTCGCCAAAATCCGTTCTTTCTGAATAGTTTATTGAAAGATATTTTATACCAAACGTTTGCGCACCGGGTCCCAATTCCAGCTTCGGCGTCCCCTGAACGGCCGACTGCGTGACGGAAGCGGCAAAATCGGCGGAAGGTCCTTTTTCAGGGAGTCGAAAAAACGTGTTTTCGCCGGAATTTGCGCGGAACCCCTGCTGCGTCAGCAACCGATACGCCAATCGATATTGATGGAGCGATTTGTAAAGAGATGCACCGTTTGATTCGATATTTGATTCTTTATAATTTTCGTTTTCACTATTACGCAATAACGTAATGAATTCAGGTTCCAAACTCAACGCACACTGAATCGTTTTTTCCAGATCCGCATCACTCTGATTTTGAAAATCATACACAACATCCAGTACGAGCTGCTGAAATCCTTGCACCCTCAGATTTTGGACGGCCAGCTGGTAAAAAGAAGACGTTTCGTTCCGTTCTGATGGAACCCTCATTCGGACGCCTCGAAACCCCATTTTGAACGCCGCCGCGAGTTTTTTCGGTTTCTGGACGGCAAATTCCGGCGAGATTTCGAGCCTGCAAACCGTTGAGGAACGAATGGAAAAACATGAAAACAGCGCCTCACAAATTTTCGTCACACTTTTCATCGACAGATTCATCAGCAACCCGTCGCCGATTTCGAGTTCCACAATCTTTTTTTCGTGCAAAAAGGCGGAATACATCTGAATTTCTCGAACCAGTGAATCCGCAAAACGATTTTCAAGTTTCAGCGGCATTTTTTTGTCGAACGGCACACGCACACGAAGCGACATTTCGGACGTTTTTTCCCAACTCGCCCGAATTTGTTGCGCAATCTCCGCAGAATTCCTCACTTGAAACTTTCGAAAAGACTCCCAAGTCGGCGGATAGTCGGTACTTGCGTCGTGTCGGCACAGCAAAGCCGATCCAAACAGTTTTCGAGGTTCCATGTTTTTTTCTCCATTTTCAAACGTTGATATTACTGAAATGTTATTAAGAAAGTGTTCATAACAATAGAATTATAACAGAGATTCCAAATTTGTAAAGACAGATCCCGAAGAATTTTAGGATTTTTGTATCGTTTTTCCGAAAATCGAATGGAAACCGTGCATTATTTGGGCGGCCGTCCTCTCACACCACCGTACGTGCCCATCGCGGTGCGCGAACCAACACACGATACATTCCGTTCAAAATCGATGTTTTTAATTTTCCTCTTTTCATGATGGGCGGCACGCAGTTCCGGGGGCAACGGAACCGTTCGGTGGGTCAGCGCGAGGCGATAGTGTGAATGGACACGGAAAACTCCACACATTCAGCGGGCAAAAAGCCCGCCGCTCGCCTTGAGAAATCACTTTTAAAGTGTGATGGGCGTCTCGCCCGCATAACCACATTAATGAACGTTCCTTTGAGGAATCATGCGGGCAGGATGCCCGCGCTCCCAGGGGATGAATTCAAACGGAAAATTTCGGGTTTCGAGAACGCACGTTCAGCGGGCAAAAAGCCCGCCGCTCGCCGGGTGGGTCCATACGAAAAAAAATCCCTCACATTCCAACCTGTGAGGGATTTTTCATTTTAGTTCGTTTGAGTAAGAGGAATTTCTCTCAAACTTTTTCGTTCAACAATCTAGCGGAGCACAATGCTGCGGCTGGGATTGTAGAAGTTTCCAGAAACCGAGGTCGGATCTGCTTCGGGAAGGATGCTCGCATCAATTCCGTCTTCTTTTTCTTCCTGAACGGCCGGGGCCGGGGATTCCGTTGCAGGTTCTTTCATTTCGGGAACTTCTTCAGGAGCACAACCAGTAACCGGGGCGACTTCTTCAGGAGCACAACCAGTAACCGGGGCGACTTCTGCAGGAGCGCAGGCCGGTTCAGCAGCTTCGCAGCCGCAAGCTGGTGCAATGTCGCAGCCGCAGGCACTCGGAGTTCCAAACAGGGTGCGGAAAATTCCTTTGATGGCCGCGCCGGGTCGGCAACGGTTCGGAATGCAAACTTCTACATCACCGCAAGCACCAGAGCGAGCCGCAACTCGGCAGGCTTCACGTGCATCGGCTTCCGCTTTGCACTGTTCGATGTTTGCTTTCATGTTGCAACGAAGCATCTGCATGTTGTAATGAGCCATCTGAAGGTCGTAATCCAGTGTGCAGGCCGCAACTTTAAGGTCGCAGTTCACCTGACGGAACAGGGAAAGCAAAGGACGGCACGGTGCGCAGCAAGGGGTGCAGGGATTGCAAACTTCTTCACAAGGCGCGGCACAGGTCGGCGCGGCTTCTTCACAAGGAGCGCAAGCTGCCGGAGCGGCTTCTTCACAAGGCGCGCAAACTGGCGCGCAAACAGGGGCACAAACGGGTTTCACGATAAATTTTTTGGCGCACGGAACACACACGGGCTTGCAGACCGGTTTGCACGGAACGCAGACGGGCTGGCACACGGGTTTGCACGGAGCGCACACAGGTTTGCACGGAGC
>CAYTLK010000023.1:0-40726 GCA_964438515.1 uncultured Planctomycetaceae bacterium | reverse complement strand
TTGCACGGTGCACACGGCGCGGCGCACGGAGTGCAGCGCAATCCGCTGAAAAGATCGCATTTGGGACGAACTACCACCACCGTCGCACACGGACTGCCGCAGGAAGGAGCTTCCGCTTCACATCCGTTCTGCGCGAAAAGCTGACCAGTCGTCATAACACCCATCATCATGAGTGCTGAAAAAATAGTCTTAACGTTCATTGAAATTTCTCCCTAAAGATAAATTTTCCCGATTTTTTTTCAAGTTTCTGCGTCATGGAGGCCATCACAAACACAGTATTTTGTTTTTTTCCGTTCACTTTGAACGATCTGAAAAAAATCGTGTTTCATCCCCACCGGTGACCATCCTTTTGTATCACCAACCTCAGTCGGAATGTGCTTTTGAAAATCTCTCATCTGGGAATGAGTTCTTCTCGAAAAGCAATCTTATTATCGGAGTCCGCCCCCGTTTCCTTGAGTGAATAATCCGCACAATCGATACAACGAAAACACACGGAACAATCCGACTATTCCGCCTATTCCGGTCATATAAGATAGGCAAAATATAACGGCTCGGCATTCTTATCGCATTTTACCCATCCTCTATAATCATTACAGCCAGATGTTAAAATTTAACGATTACAAAACGTTTAACGGCGGTTCTTTTTAAAAGTTTTTTTGGATTTTTTGAAGATTTCGAAATATTTTTTGAAAAAAAGGGGGACCACCCTTGAAAAAGAACACCTTTCGGTATATTATAGTAGAAGTCACTCTGTTTTTTCAACGTTTTTTGTCCTTTCCACCGTCAGTTCCATGAAAAACACGCCTCATTCCGTAAAATCGATTTTGTTCAGAATTCATATCTACCCTTCAGGTATTTTTGTTTCTATTTTGATCTCAAGTTTTATCTCAATCCTCCTTTTTTCGTCTTCCTTTTTTGCGCTGGAAGCATCCGCAGAAACGGAAACTCCGTCCGAAACCGCACCGCCGCCGACTTCCGTCCCGGAATGGATTCCTGAGCTGATTCCTGAGCTGATTCCAGCATCGGGTTCCGATTCAGATTCGAATTCGGTTCCCGACTCGGTTCCCAATTCGGTTCCTGCACCTTCTGCGGCCTCGGAAGATCCGCGTCTTTCGGCGTTTCCGCGTTCCGGCGAGTCGGTTCTTGCGCGTCTGTACAAAAAAAATGCGCCATCCGTGGTTTACATCACGGGTGTGAACGTTCAGCCGGACCAAAAGTCTCCGGACGAATTTTTCCGTCCGACCTCCGACTCTCAGGAAGAACGCACCGTCGGTACAGGTTTCATCGTTCATCCGGATGGTTACATTTTGACGAATGCGCA
Source organism: uncultured Planctomycetaceae bacterium (assembly GCA_964438515.1). Taxonomy (GTDB): domain Bacteria; phylum Planctomycetota; class Planctomycetia; order Pirellulales; family Thermoguttaceae; genus RGIG3701. The sequence goes on along the minus strand of CAYTLK010000023.1, from coordinate 39,405 downwards.
CGCCGTGTCGCGCTGCGTTTCGCCGGAAGTGGAACTCTATTCCGGTCATCGTGTCGGTGCGGAAATTGTGTCGATTTTTCCTAACGATGATCTCGCGCTGTTGAAAATCGATCCCATCGAAAAACTGACGTCCGTTTCATTCGAGACGCAGCCGGAGCTTTCCATCGGGGACACCGTGGTGACGATCAGCTGTCCTCACGCCCTGAAATACACGCTGACGTACGGCATCATCAGCGGAATGGACCGAATGAGCCAGGTGACGGATATTCCAGGTTTGACGCTTCACAACCTTCTTCAGACGGACGCGTCCATCAATCCCGGAAGTTCCGGCGGTCCCTGGTTTAATCTCGCGGGAAACGTCATTGGAATCACGGTTTCCAAACGGAGTGATTCCGATAATATTGCGTTCGGAATCTCCCTCGAAACCCTTTATTTCGTTTTTCCTCAAATGTGCCACCGTGCCGCGCTGAAAAAATGGGAACTTCCCTTCACGATCGTCGGAAATCGGGAACAGGTTCCGCATCGCGCCCGATTTATGGATTTAGACCCTTCATTTTCGCAAAAGAGTCACATTCAGGACGGCGAGACGCTTCTTTCGTTAAACGGGACAGAAATCCATAACGCCTCCGAATTTTACCTTCAGCTCCTTTCCTGCTCGACGGGAAACGTTCTTTCGATGGAGATTGAGCGTTCCAGCGGAGAAAAATATTCCGCAAGTCTGACGCTTGCGCCGCACAAACCGCTTGACGCACAGAAAATCATTCACGACCGCCTTCGTATTCGAGTCCGCGCTCTGACGACCCAGGAATGCAGAGAGCTGAATCTGCGTCTTCCTTCGGGAGTCCTCATCGAATCGGTGGATTCCGGCGCCTATTCGGGTAAAAACAATCCCAAACCCGGCGACGTTTTTGCCCGACTGAATTACGAACGGCCCGTCTCACCTGAGCATTTGGCCGAGATTCTTGAAAATACGCCTGTGGATGTTCCGGTAAATATGGTGTTATTACGTCAGGAAAAGAAAGGCAAAGAAACGATTTCCATGCGTATCGACATTATGAACTGGCGCCCTCCGCACGCAAACCGGTAAAAAAAGTCCTAAAAACACTCGAGCAAGAGTTTTTGACCCGGTACGACCGGGAGCGAGAAACTGGGGAAAAACAACATTCAAAATGTTGTTCCCCCACGACCGTCACGACATTACGGGAGCGCCCTGTTTCCTCCCGTTAGGGTGGAAACACCGCCACGTACGAAAAAGCCCGTGAGACACAATTTGCATCACAGTTTTTTGTACATATTTCACATTCGAAAGTTTTACACCTGTCTGAAAGATTTGGGAAGATTTTTGAGAAATTTGGGAAAAAATTTGGAAATAATTCCATTTTTTTGCACGGATTGGGAAAAAATTTGACACTAATATAAATAGAATGTTTTTTTCAGTCCAAAATGAATTTTGTGCATTGAGGTGATAGAATGCGTTTGACGATGCGAACATTGTTGAATTGGATTAACGAGAATCTTCCAGAGGAGGACGCGAAACTGATTGCGCAAAAGGTGGAGGGAAGCGAACTCGCGAAGGCCCTGAAGGCCCAGATCGAAGAAGTGCTTCATTTGAAGCAGCTTCCCGCCCCGGAGATGCTCGACGGAACGCCTTTGGGAAACGCAAATTCATCGGCCGACTATCTCGACAACGCGATGAAACCGGAACTGACGCCCGATTATGAGAAATTCTGTCTTCATTCCGAGATCCGGCTGGGTGAAGTGGCAGCGTGTCATCGAATCCTCTCGAAGGCGCTGAACGCAACGCTGGATTTTTCGCCGGAGCTGCGCGCACGGCTTCTGTCTCTCTCGCAGTTTGCGGACGCCAACGACGAATTTTCCATTCCCGCGATGAAATTTGTGGATAAAATCGAGATGAATTTTGACGATATTCTCGAACTCGAACCGGAGCCGGAAGAATCCAAAGCCGCCGTTTCCGCCGAAAGAACCGAAAGAATTTCCGAAATGCCGGTTCCCGCCCCTTCAGACGCCCTGCTCCCTCAGCCGAATTATTGGAAATGGGCGATGCTGACGTGCTGCGGACTTTTCGCTCTGTTCGTCCTCATCGGCTGCGTCAGTTCCGGCTCCATTCCGGGCCGCATGCTTCACATCCTGCTGGGAGGCGAGTGAGTTCGGTCGGTCTGATTTCGTCCGGTTTGAGTTTTCCGATTTTAACGAACATTTCGGTTCTGCAAAAAAAAGGAGAGGTTTCCTGCTGAAACGGTCGGCACAAAGGAACCGATAAGAAAAAATTTTGGGGAAATTTTTCGAAGAAAATAATTCAGGAGTTTTCTTCAAAAAGATGCGCCTTTTTGCGAAAAAATCCGTAAAAAAGGAAGGCTGACGAAGGTGGTTGTTCCGCTTGCAGGGACGCTTCCGTCGAATGTTTTTGATAAAAAAGGATAAATATTTCCGTGGGGGCGCTTGTATATCCTGAAAAAAGATGTAATATTACTAATTGTGCGAGACTTTTCCTCCTCAATATCATCTGGTGGAATGTGTTTCGTCCTATTGTGCGCTGAAGAAGTTTCTTCCTCAGCGGGAAAGTGAGTATGAAAATGCAAATAACGATTTCAGTCCGTCGAGGCACTATCGGGGAACCTGCACGTGAAAAAATCAACGCCAAAGTGGAAAAATTGTCGAGATTTTACGATAGAATCTCCTCGGCATTAATTACCATCGATTTGGACGTTCGCGACAATCCGGCAGTCGATATTCAGATAAAGGTGGAACCGAAAAAGGAATTTGTGGCTCAAGCTCAAACTGGCGAGCTGTTTGCGTCTCTTGATGAGGTCCTCAAAAAGCTCGAACAGCAGTTGAAAAAGTTTAAGGAAAAACTCACGGATTCACGTCCGGAGTAATTTTATAACGGGATTTCGCGCGGGAAACGTTTCGTGACGCTTCCTGTCGCGAACGCCAAAACAGATATTTATTGAAATTTTTTATCACACCATTTTGAAGGAGTTTTCTGCATGAAATTCGCGGAATTTATGTGTAACGAGTCCCTCAATGCTAATCTTCAGGCCAAAACCAAAGAAGAAGCAATCCGTGAAATGGTCAAATCCATCGTGGATGCCGGTCAGATTGCAGAAGAGGATTACGAAGGTATTGTTCGCCATGTTTTGAAACGGGAAGAACTCGGAAGCACCGGTATCGGCCGTTGTGTGGCGGTTCCGCACACGAAGTTTTCCAACGTGAAAAAAATGGTCGGCACCGTTGCCATCAGTCAGGAAGGCGTTGATTTCGACAGTCTCGACGGCCAGCCTGTGCGCGTTTTGTTTATGCTTGTCTCTCCGCCTGACCAGCCCCAGGAGCACCTTTTCGCTTTGGAACACATCGCGAAGCAGCTGCGTGTCGATACTTTTCGCCGATTTATGATGCAGGCAAAAACTCGCGACGCCATCGTGCAGCTCCTCGATGAAGCAGACGAAAATAAATTTGCGGTGTGAGATGAATGTGAATCAAACTTCCCAAAAAAGTGTGGAAAAAGTCGTCGTTTGCAACGAAAATGGGCTCCATATTCGCCCTGCGGCGATGATTTCACAGTTTGCAGCCAAATTTCAGTCCAAAATCGAATTGGAAGCCAACGGACAGTGTGTCGATGCGAGAGGCGTCTTTGACGTCCTCCTTCTGGCCGCTACGAAAGGTACTGCCGTGACGATTACCGCCACCGGTCCAGACCACGCGGCGGCGGTTGCCCGAATGGCCGCGCTCTTTCGTGAAGGTTTCCCTTTGGATTCCAAATTGGATGAAGGAAAACAATAAAATTCAGGAACCAGAGGCTTGAAGGCCCGTTTGTCCCTGCCGGACGAACTCCGCACCTCCTTTCCTCTGGCGCCGGCCGGATATTAATCAGAATGAAGAAAGTGCGCGGTATCGCCGTTTCACCGGGTGTCGCCATCGCAAAAGCCGTCGTCCTCAATACGGACAGTCGGCAAATGATGGTTTCTACCTGTGAACCCGAAAAAATCAACGAGGAACTCGCTGCGCTGCAGGAGGCGATCGCAATCGCTTCTCGTGAAATCAGCGCGTGCCGAAACGATGTCACCGGAAAAATGGGAAATGAGTTCGGAGCCATTTTCGAGGGACATCTTGTAATGCTTCAGGACGCGAAATTGTTCAATACAATGCGTGACGACATCCTGAAAAAGCATTACACCGCTGAATATGCTGTGTATGCCGTCATGAATTCTTACGCTCAGGTCTTCCAGCAACTCCAAAACCCCTACATGGCGCAGCGTGCAAACGATGTGCTCGACCTGAAAAAAAGACTCCTCCGAGTCCTGCAGAAAGAAAAATCACAAACTCAAAACTTCGACGAACCCGGTATCGTGCTCGCGAGGGACCTCACACCCAGTGAAACCGCCTCCATGAACACTCAATACGTCACTGCGTTCGCCACAGAAACGGGAGGTCCTTCAAGTCACACCGCAATTGTGGCCGAAGGACTCCACATCCCCGCAGTCGTCGGCCTGGGTCCTTTCCTCCAATACGTACACGTCGGCGATGTCGTAATTGTGGACGGAGACGATGGTTCACTCATCATCAATCCCGATGATGGAACCCTCGAACACTACCAGTATTTGCGACAGCAGCGACGTTCACTGAATATCGCACTCGAATCACAACGCGAACTTCCGGCCGCCACGCTCGAAGGAACACGCATTGTGCTTCTCGGAAATATTGAGTTTCCGCGCGAAGCCGCCGCTTGCGACCAATCCAATGCAGACGGTGTGGGACTTTATCGTACAGAATTCCTTTATCTGAGTGGAACGCACCCGGATGAGGAGGCGCATTTCACCGCGTACCGCGAAGTGATTGAGGCGATGAAGGGGAAACCGGTGACGATTCGAACGGTGGATTTGGGAGCCGACAAACTCCTCGACCCTTCCGCGCGGCTTATGACGAATCCGGGGGACAGCGATTATTTTATCGAACATGAAAAAAACCCCTGTTTGGGTCTGCGAAGCATTCGTCTGTCGCTCAAACGGGCCGATTTGTTCCGAAAACAGCTTCGTGCGATTTTTCGTGCGGCTCACTACGGACCGGTAAAGGTGATGTTTCCGCTGGTTTCGACGCTTGCGGAGTGGCGTCAGGCGCGCATGATTGCGGAAGACGTCAAAGAGGATTTGATGGAGGGTCGTCTCCCCTTCAATCCAAACGTTCCGATGGGAATCATGGTGGAAGTCCCCAGTGCCGTCCTCATGATTGAACATTTCGCGAAAGAAGTCGATTTTTTCAGCATAGGAACGAACGACCTCACGCAGTACACGCTGGCGGTGGACCGCACCAACATGGATGTGGTTTACCTCTACAATTCCTGCGACCCGGCCGTTCTGAAACTCATTAAAATGACGATCGACGCCGCAAAAAAGTACAACAAACCTGTAAGTTTGTGCGGTCAGCTCAGCGGAAGTCCTATTTTCACGATGCTTTTGCTGGGTCTCGGTCTGCGTCGGCTGAGTCTTGCGCCCGGGTCCATCCCGGAAGTGAAACGATTGTGCCGCCGCGTTTCGATTCCTCAATGTGAACGAGTCGCAGAACGCGTCATGAAGATGGAAAACGCAACAGAAATCAGAAATTATTTGTGGATGGAGTATCTCCGCGTCTTTCCTGATTTGGACGGAGAAGTATTTTAACGGCGTCACGCGGGTAATTTTACGCGGTTTCGTCACGCGGTATTTTACGTGGTTTCGTCGTTGTTTTACATTCCCTCAGCGTCCTTTTAACTGAAAAAATCAAATTTTAGCAACCTTTTATTTTAATGCGTATTCGTATTCGATTTTCCAAAAACGGCGACCTTCGATTCATCGGACATCGGGATTTAATGTCGGCATTCCATCGGATTCTGCGCCGCGCAGAAATACGACCCGCATACAGTCAGGGGTTTCATCCAAAACCTCGCGTCAGTTTTCCCGCTGCGCTTCCTTTGAACGTGCTGGGAGAAAACGAGCTTTTGGAGATCGAACTTCCTGAGGAGCAGCAGTGCGCCGATCCCGAAGAAATACGTGCTGCGCTTCAAAATCATACCATTCCGGCTTTGGATTTTCTCTCGGCGGAAGCGATTCCGACGGGCGTCAAAAAGGCGATGGTGAAATCTTTCACTTACGAAATCGCCGTCCCGACCGAACGCTGCGCGAACACATTGCAGCGGATTGAATGGGTAAACGCACAAAGTTCCATTTCTTTTGAGCGTGTTGGACACGATAAGGTGGTTGACATCAAATCGGGTCTGATTTCCCTTTTGCTTCAAGAAAATGGGACACTTCAATTTCAGTTGCGCGCCATGGACAACGGCTGCGGCCCGCGTGACATTCTGGCGCTCCTTGAAATTGGAGACCTGGAAACACACGGAAGTGTGTTAATAAGAAAAAACGTACATATTGGATGATTTTCCGAAAAACACGGACTTATTCATCCGCCTGGGGAGAGGTACCGCCGCATCCTTTAGGTAAAATAGACAGGATACATAATTTATGAGACAGGAAATGCTCATCAATGTGTCGCAGCCGGAAGAGTGCCGGATTGCGATTGTGGAAGATGGGGTTCTCGAAGAACTCTATGTGGACCGCACGAGTCTCGACAGTTACGTCGGGAACATCTATAAAGGGGTCGTCGTCAATCTGGAACCAAGCATTCAGGCGGCTTTCGTCGATTTCGGCGTCGGAAAAAACGGCTTTTTGCACATCAGCGACGTGGAACCGCAATATTTCCGTCAGGGCGGAATCCGTCCGGAAGACTGCTACGAAAATTCCAGAAGTCTCAACGCCGGCGCGCGTCCGAAAATCAAACCCCCGATTCAGGACATTTTGAAAAAAGGGGACGAAGTCCTCGTACAGGTCATTAAAGACGGCATCGGAATGAAGGGTCCGACGCTTTCGACGTACATCAGCATTCCGGGACGCTACCTCGTTTTGATGCCCGCGCTCGGACGCATCGGAATTTCGCGCAAAATTGAAGACGAGGCGGCTCGAAAACGTCTGCGTCAGATTATGCAGGGAATTCAGCTTCCGAAAGGGTTGGGGTTCATCGTTCGAACGGCTGGAATTGACCGAACGAGGAAGGATTTGACGCGGGATCTTTCGTACCTGCTCATGCTGTGGAACTCCATTGTGAATCGAATCTGCACATTTCCGGGTCCTGTGGCGATTTACGAAGAAAGCAATATTCTGATTCGAACGATTCGCGACATTTGTTCGGAGGACATTACGTCCATCATCATCGACGAGCCGGACGCGTACCAGCGCGTTCACGACTTTTTGGACCAAGTGATGCCGAATTACGTAAAATGCCTGAAATTGTATCAGGGCGCCGAGCCGTTGTTCCATCGATTCCGTCTCGACGATGAAATCAAAAAAATCAATCAGCGCGTTGTGCCGCTTCCTTTAGGCGGATCCATCGTCATCGATCAGGCGGAGGCGCTCGTTGCAATCGACGTAAACAGCGGGAATTTCCGTACGGATGATTCCGCGGAAGAAACCGCCTACCAGATGAACCTTCAGGCGGCTCATGAAATTGCGCGGCAGTTGCGTTTGCGCGATTTGGGCGGCGTCATTGTAAACGACTTCATCGATATGCGGCGTGAGAAGCACCGTCGCGGCGTCGAACATGCGCTGCGCGATGCGATGAAACGGGACCGTGCCCGTACGAAAATCCTACGTACGAGTCCGTTCGGCCTCATCGAAATGACGCGGCAGCGTATTCGTCCGAGTATCAAACGCAGTATTTTCCAGGAGTGTCCGTTCTGCAAAGGTTCTGGAGTGCTGAAGTCGGTCGAAAGTATGGTTTTGGACGCGATTCGTTATTTGCAGGTCGCGAGCCAGCGTGCCGACGTCACTTCCGTAGAAATCACCGTGCATCCTGATGTGGCGGAGGTTCTTGCGAACGAAAAACAGGCGAAGCTGAACGAACTTGAAAAAGGCGGAAACATGCGCATTGCGATTCGTGCTCGGAAGAATATTTCTCCTGATTTTCTGGAAATTTCCTGCAAAAATCGGAAGGGCGAAGTGATTCCGTTTGACGAAAAAGTCGCGTAAGTTTTTGAAAAAAGTCTTAAAAACTCAATATTAAAAAGTTTTTGACCCGGTACGACCGGGAGCGAGTAACTGGGGAAAAAACAACATTCAAAATGTTTTTTCCCCACGACCGTTACGACAGTACGGGAGCGTTTTGTTTCCTCCCGTTAGGGTGGAAACACCGCCACGGTACAAAAAGGCTCTTGAAGCACATACTTATTGTACAAAATCTTTATTCTGAGGTTTTAGAACTTTCTTTTGTTATAAATTTTTGACTTTCCGAAACGAATTACGAGTCTCAAAGTGTACGAAAATCCGTGAGAGCGTACTTTTCACACGCTTTGAGACTTGATTCGGTTCTTTACGGCAATTTTGCCGTTATTTTTCTGAAAAAAGTTGCTAAAAAGTTACTAAAAAGTGGGGGACGTGCACTTGTGTTCTCCACAGATTCTGTTATAATGGAATAATCGATTTGTTTTTAAATTTTTTCCATAATATTTCATTCACAAAACAAGAAAAGTAATCATGTTGGAAATTGTTCTGAAGCGTGAGATTGCTCCGCGTATTTTTGAAATGGTCGTTCACGCCCCCAATATCGCCGCAAAAGCGATGCCGGGACACTTCGTAATCGCGATGCCGGATGAAGTCGGCGAACGCATTCCGCTCACCATTGCGGATTTTGATCGGGAAGCGGGAACCGTGACGCTCGTTCTGATGACGGTTGGCGTCACTTCGACGAAGCTCTCGCATCTCAACGAAGGCGACTCCCTCTACGCGCTCATTGGTCCGCTCGGAAATCCATCAGAAATCAAAAATTTCGGTACAGTAATCCTTGTCGCGGGCGGCGTCGGAACCGCACCGGTTTATCCGATTGCAAAAATGCTTCGTGAAAAAGGAAATCACGTCATTGTGATTCAGGGGTCCCGCACGAAAGACCTGCTTTTCTGGGTCGACAAAATGGCCGCAATTTGTGACGAACACATCGTTTGTACCGACGATGGAACTTTTGGCCGCAAGGCGATGGTGACGGAACCGCTGAAAGAACTGCTGGAAACGCGCGAAATCGGCTGCGTTTGGACGATCGGCCCCGCCATCATGATGAAATTTTGCACCAAAACGACCGCGCCGTTCGGCGTCAAAACTTTCGCAAGTCTCAATACCATCATGATTGATGGAACTGGAATGTGCGGCGGATGCCGCTGCACGATCGGCGGAAAAACGCGTTTCGTCTGCTGCGAAGGTCCCGAATTTGACGCGCAGGAAATCGATTGGGATTCCGTGATGAAACGTCAGCAGCAGTTCAAGTGCCAGGAAAAATGTTCCATGGACCGTTACGTGGAAACATGGAAAGAAAATCAAACAAAATAATTACAAAAATCGATTTTATTTCGAACAAAAAATAACGTTTGTCCCGAAATTATAGATTTTTATACAATATAATACATTATACGAGGAAATTCGATGAAAAACATCAATGAAATACAGCCCACGCGGACTCCGATGCGTGAGCAGGACCCGAAAGTCCGTGCACATAATTTTCAGGAAGTCCCGCTGGGATACTCGGAAGAGGAAGCACGTCAGGAAGCGGCTCGCTGTTTGAACTGTCCGCGTCCGATGTGCGTGACCGGGTGCCCGGTAAATGTGAACATTCCGGAGTTCGTAGCGCTTATTAATACCGGCGATTTTGCCGGAGCGGCGCGTTCAATCAAGAAAACGAGCGCTCTGCCCGCCGTTTGCGGTCGTGTTTGTCCGCAGGAGAGCCAGTGCGAGTCGAAATGTGTGCTCGGAAAGAAGCTGGAACCGCTTGCGATTGGACGTCTCGAACGTTTTGCTGCGGATTACGAACGCGAGAACAATCTCGTACAGATTCCAGAAAAGGCTCCGTCCACTGGAAAACGCGTCGCGATTATTGGTTCCGGACCTTCCGGACTCACCGTGGCGGGCGATTTGGTCCTGCGCGGGCACGACGTTACGGTTTTCGAAGCGTTTCATAAAGCGGGCGGCGTATTAATGTACGGTATTCCAGAGTTTCGTCTTCCGAAGGACATCGTGCAGAAAGAAGTTCAGTATCTTTCGAAGCTCGGCGTCAAATTCGAGTTGAATCAGGTCGGCGGCCGCAGTGTGGATGTGCGCGAGTTGCTCGAAAAAGACGGTTTCGACGCTGTTTTTCTCGGTGTCGGCGCGGGTCTTCCGTCTTTCATGCGCATTCCCGGAACGGAACTTGGAAACGTGTATTCCGCAAACGAGTATCTGACGCGTTCAAATCTCATGAAAGCGTATAAATTTCCGGAATACGACACGCCGATCGCGCTCGGAAAGCACGTTTGTGTCGTCGGCGGCGGAAACGTTGCAATGGATGCGGCCCGAACGGCTCTGCGGCTCGGTGCGGAATCGGTGAAAATCGTCTATCGTCGTTCCGAAGCAGAGCTTCCGGCTCGTGCGGAAGAAGTGCATCACGCGAAGCAGGAAGGTGTGGAATTCCAGTTCCTCACGAATCCCGTTTCGATGCAGGGCGACGAAAAAGGAATGCTTCAGTCGATGACGTGCGTCCGCATGGAATTGGGCGAGCCGGACGCGTCCGGGCGGCGTTCCCCTGTTGAAATCGCCGGGTCGGAATTCACGATCGAGACGGACCTCGTCATTTTCTCCGTTGGAACCGGCGCGAACCCGATTATTACAAAGTCGGTTCCGGGTTTGGAACTCAACAAACGCGGTTACATTGTGGCGGACGAAAACGGACGCACCTCCGTCGACGGCGTTTGGGCGGGCGGCGACATCGTGACGGGCGCTGCAACGGTCATTAAAGCAATGGGCGCGGGACGTCAGGCGGCAAAAGACATTCACGAGTGGCTCCTGAAAAAATAATTATTTCACACCTGTTCTTACTTGTTTTTACAGTTTTTTTATTGTTTTACAGGTTTTGATTATTTTGATTTTTTTTATTATTTTCAAAAAAGAGTGAGAAAATTCTGTGTGGAACGATTTTCTCACTCGAAAAACGAAACGTTTTTTGATTTTTTGTCCAAAAAACGTTTCGTTTTATGGTTTTCAGATTTCCCGTGGAGAAAGATTTATGGAAGTCGAAAATTTTACCATTGAACGTAAAGCAAACGGTGTGCTGCTGGTTCGTGTTCATTCCCGCGACTCCGAGGGACGGGATTTGCCGGACGCGGTATTTACATTTCGGCCAAACGATCCGCAGTATGAAATCTGGGCGCAAAAATTCAATGATCAGAATTCCACGAAGCCTTGAATTCGAACGAAATTCTTACTCTGATTTTGCGTAACGAAAAAGAACCAACCATCGGCAAATTCTTCTGAAAACTTCAGTCTAATTTTTTATTTTCTTCAAATTTTTCATTAAAAACAAGATTTAACGCCCAAAATTCGGGTTTTTCTATTGCTCTTTTTTCCTCTTTTTTCTATACTCTATACGATTATGAACACCCAAAAATCCCAGCCAGAACGTTTTTTCACTTCCGAACGATGCATGTGTGCCGTCCGATCAGGGAAAATACGAACTTTTCTGGTTTCGGGAATCGTTCTTTGTACAGCAATCTTTGGAATTTGCACACTTTTCGTTCCTTCCACTTTGAAGGTGATTGAAGTACGAAAAACAGCTTTCGAAAACGACGCAACGTCTGAAAATGTGTCGGTTTCGGGTACGGAAACGATGCTTGCGTCTTCCGCTGAGGCGCCGCTTTACGAACAGTTTCCACTCACACGGATTCCGCAGGAGGATGCGTCTTTCGACTCGGATGAAAGCGCAATTTCTCGGGAAAATGCGGATTCTGCGTCCTATATTGTTCCCACACTGACGGACAATCAGGGAATTTCGTACCCGCGAGAAGCCGCATCAGGCCCCGTTTTTGTGTGTGCGCAGTCGCAGCAGCCGACGTTTCATGAAGGGACTTACACCGTTTACATTTTGGAAGGAAACTGCGAGCTGACGCAGGGCCGCGACTCGTTTAAGGCCGAAAAAATGGTACTTTGGGTGAGTCCGCTGCAATATGATGAAAATCAGAATGCGGTTCATCACCTCCTTATGTACCTCGAAAATGGGGTCGAAATCGCGTTTGTGACGTCGCGCACCACCTCGCAGGTGCGGGGAAAATCGTGGGCGGGACGCTTAAATACCGAAGACGATCCGTCCATCAAAGTGGATGAATCGGACCCATCGAACGAATCGGATAAAACGTTCTCGGATGAAAATCGTACGTTCTACGCGCGCGCAAAAGAACGAATGTTTCGACCGGCACAGCTTCTTCTGACGCAATATTCGACCCCGTCGGTACTTGAAAACGAAACAGAAAATGGTACTGAAAACAGTACGGGAAGCAACCCTGAAAACGGTGCAGCAATCGGTGACGGTGAAGTGGTGGCGGCAGACGCGCCGTTGTACACCGCAGAAGGAACGACTTCGTACCCGCTCGTGCTTTCCACCGAGGGAAAAATCCTGCCGGGCGACGTTTCCTCCTTCGACCCGAACACACCGCGACCGGGCGCTCGACGGATCGGATTCTTCCAACGGAACGACGTTCCGCTTGCAATGAGTTTCAAATACGACGATGCGACAGGAAAATACATCGCGATTTTCGATAAAGGCGTGACGCTTTTGATCGACGGCGCCGACGATGCGTTGAAAAACACGAATCTCGGGATTCCGAAAATGGAAAATTTTCAAATCGGAACCATCGATATTTCGGCGGATCGGCTGGTGGTTTGGTCGGATTCAGACCTGCAGATGATTCAGCAGGACCGCTCGCTCGACCTTTCCAAGATCCATCTGGAGCTGTACTTAGAGGGAAACATCATTTTTCGGCAGGGCGAGCAGGAAATTTATGCGGAAAAAATGTATTTTGACGTCTCGACGCGACGCGGACTCATTCGGGAAGCGGAAGTTTTCGCGACGATTCCGAAAGTTGAGGGGCTTTTGAGGCTGCGAGCCGAAGAAATTCGCATTCCTGAAGAAGGAATGATGCTCGCAAACGACACTTTCGTGACGACCAGCCGCATTGGAGAACCAATGTACAGATTTCAAATGGGACAGTTGATGCTTCGGAATCAGAAGGTTCCGAAAGTGGATCAACGAACCGGCGAGGTGGAGCGCGATCCGGTCACAGGCGCGCCGGTCCTCGATGAACGAAGCGACTTGGTTGCACGTCAAACGATGGTGAAAGTCGGAAACATTCCGGTTTTCTATCTTCCGTATTTTGCGGCGCCGATGAACTCACCCTCCCAAATTATTAATAAATTTTCCCTCCGAAGCGACTCGATTTTCGGCGTTCAGCCCATCATCGGCGTCGATGCGTACCGACTTTTCGGAATCGAACAGCCGTGGGCGGGAACGAGCTGGGACCTGAATGCGTCCTACTACACGAAACGCGGTCCGGGACTCGGAACGGAATTTTCGTACAATCGTTACGGCGCCGATGAAGAGATTCCGCTCGGTCCATTTTCCGGAAACGGCGGCGGAAATTTCGAATTTTGGGGGATTTACGACACGGGAAAAGACAATTTGGGATTGGATCGACGCGAACTGACGCCTGAAAAAGATTTTCGCTACCAAGCTATTGGAAAACACAAAAGCACCTTCGGAAACGATTGGGAACTCCGTTTTCAGCTCGGCGTCATCAGCGACCGAAACTTCCAGGAAGAATATTTCCAAAACAGCTGGTACACCGAACCCGACCGTGCGACGCAGCTTGAGATTCGAAAAACAGAAGAAAATCGTACACTTTCCTTGTGGGCCGATTTGCGCACGAACGACTTCCACACACAGACGCAGCGCACGCCGCAGCTCGATTTTTACTGGATCGGACAGCCGGTTTTTGGCGATTTACTCACGTGGAGTTCGTATTCCGAGGCGGGTTACGTGCATTTGTATCCCGACACGGCCCCGACGGACCCGGCAGACCGTGCGTTGTGGCACTTGCTCGATTGGGAAAAAGACCGTCAGGGACTGCGTTCCTCAACGCGTCATGAAATTTCGTACCCATTTCAAGCAGGCGCTGTGAAAATCGTACCGTTTGCGCTGGGTGAAGTGGCGTACTGGGGCGAAGATCTTTCCGGCGAATCGGCCACGCGTGTTTACGGTCAGGCGGGAATCCGCGCGTCGCTTCCGATGTGGCAGTATTTCAGCTACCAAAACAAGCTGTTCAATATTAATGGAGTGATGCACAAAGTCGAATTCGACGTCGAGGCGCTGGCGGCCGGAGCGAATAAAAGCGTGGACGAGCTTCCGCTTTACGACATTCCGGACGACCGCTCGCTCATGGATTTTTCGCACCACATGAGTTCCACACTCTTTGCGGGTCTGCCGATTCCTGAAAAGTACCAGCTGCGCAGTTACGCGATTCGAAGCAACATCGGAGGGTGGGTCACGAGCAATACGGAACTGGCCGACGATTTGGCGCTCATTCGTTTCGGAATGCACCATCGCTGGCAGACGAAGCGCGGCATGCCGGGACACGAAAAAATCATTGATTTTGTGACTTTCGACACGAATTTCAACATTTATCCCGACCCGAAACGCGACAATTTCGGCGAAACGATCGGCCTGCTGGATTACGATCTGCGCTGGTATCCGGGCGACCGAATCATGCTGTACAGTTCGGGAATGTTCGACTTTTTCTCTGGCGGGCTGCACATGGTCAACGTCGGAGCCGTCATGAATCGGTCGGACAAAGGCTCGGTTTTCGTGGGACTTCACTACCTGACCGGCAGCGTCGATAATGTGGTGATGAGTTTGGGATACAACTATCGTATGTCGGAAAAGTGGATTTCGACGTTTGCGAGTACGTTCGACATTTCCGGAAAAGGAAACCTGGGCGAGCGTCTGACGGTCACGCGAGTCGGCGAGTCGTTCCTTTTCACGACGGGTTTTGGTTACGACGCACCATCGAACAACTTTTCGATGTTGTTCACCTTGGAGCCGCGATTTGGCAAAAAGGGAAACGTTGCGCGGCAGTTTAACATCACGCCTCCCGGCGTCGACGGAATCGATTAGTCGGTCGCGAGCCGCGTTGGGCGATAGCGCTGCCGCGCGAGTGACGCGCCTCGTTGGGCGCGGGAAAATCAAGCGGTCGCGAGCTGAATGTGCGTAAATTTTCGCGCCCGTTCGGAGGTACGTTCATTGATTGCGAGCCGGGAGTGTAAAACCCCCCCGACAGTTTGATTAACGTGCGTATATATTTTACAGCGTCCAACCGTTGTGATACGGCTGAGAAATTAATGCGGAAGCCTCCGGATTGTTCACAATCTTCATCGTCGAAGGATCCAATTCCACCGCTTTGCCCGTCTGAACCGCCAGATTCCCAAGAAGTACGAAATTTGTAACAGGAATCGAGTACTCGAAATTCGCGCTGGCCGCCTGACCGCCGCGACACGCTTCGTACCACTCCGGCATCACGCCGCCGCGACGCTCAATCGTCTTCGGAACCTCCGCAAACTTTGCCGCCCGCTCTGCGTCCAAAATGCGGTCGTCGAACATC
Source organism: uncultured Planctomycetaceae bacterium (assembly GCA_964438515.1). Classification (GTDB taxonomy): domain Bacteria; phylum Planctomycetota; class Planctomycetia; order Pirellulales; family Thermoguttaceae; genus RGIG3701. The sequence goes on along the minus strand of CAYTLK010000023.1, from coordinate 23,861 downwards.
ATTCCTTCCGTTCCAACGTAAAGCACGCCCTCAGCCGGGAACATCTCCGACCCCATACATTTCGGAACCGACGGCTTCAAACCGCCGTCGTACCACACGAAACGCAGTTCGGGAAAACGCTCGCTCGCAGGAAAATCGTACGTCACCATACATCCAATCGGATACGAAACCGAATACGCACGTGTATTCGAAGCCGTAATGCGCGTCGGATACTTCAAATCAAACATCTTGTACGGCAAATTTGCCCGATGACAGCCCATGTCGCCGAGTGAACCGGTTCCGAAAGCGGTCCAGCCGCGGAAGTTGAAGGGATGATACACCCCGCGTCCCCCCCAGCAGGCGCAGGCCATTCCGGGGTACGGAGAGTCTTCCGGCCACTGATTCGCAAAGGGACGCTTCTCGGCGGGACCCAGCCACAAATCCCAGTCGAAACCTTCCGGAATCGGATCCTCCCATTTCGGATAATCGATCATTCCCTGCGGCCAAACGGGACGTCCCGACCATGCGTGTATCTCACGAATCTCACCAATCGCGCCCGCATAAATCCGTTCCATCGTTCGACACGCCTGCTCGCTCGTGTGCGGCTGCATCGTCACTTGAGTGGCGGTCCCTGCATCGCGCGCCGCTTTCAGAACCGCTTGACCTTCCTCGATCGTGCGCGTCAGCGGTTTCACACAGCAAACGTGCTTTTTCGCACGCAGCGCCGCCAGCGTGATAATCGCGTGCGTATGATCCGGCGTGCCGCAATACACGGCGTCGATTTTGTCCGCCTCTGTCGCCAGAAGTTCCCGAAAATCACGGTAGCGCCGCGCGTCCGGATGTTCGTTGTACGACTTTTTCGCGTGCTGATCGTCCACGTCGCACAACGCAACAATCTGAAAACCCGCATCGCGAGCGGCTTTCAACTGCGGAAAACCAATCCCGCCGATTCCGATGCCGGCCAAAGTCACTTTGTCGTTGGGAGCCGTCCCCGCTTCGCCTCCAAGGACAGTGCGCGGCACAATCGTCACAGCCGCTCCCGCAAGAAACGACGTCTTCAACATTTCACGGCGAGATATTTTCAGCATTTGTTTTCTCCTTGTTTATTCAAACAACAATCAATGTTTATCAAACACTAAACTTAATATGGAGACAGTCTCCGTCCTGAATGAGATAGTTTTTCATTTCACTGTGCGCCAGCCCCGCCGCTTTCACCGCATTTTCCGTTCCGAGACGAATGATATCGGAGACCGACATGATTTCTGCACGAATAAAACCGCGAGCAAGATCGGTGTGAATCGAGCCGGCCGCGTCGAGCGCCGTGGCGCCTTTGCGCAAAATCCAGGTTCGAACTTCATCTTCGCCGGCCGTGAAAAAGACCATTTGACCGGAAACGTCCATCATCGTCGTGATGATTTCGTCTCGATCGACGGTTTTCAGCTCCATTTCCTCAATGAGCGCCTTTCCGTCTTCTTCCGACATGGTAGAAAGTTCGTGCATGAGCGAAACCGGGGCGGCCATCACTCGGATTTTGTCGCCCAGCATTCCGTTAAAACGGTCATAATCCTGCTCGTCGTCTGCCGTATTTACAAGCACCATGCAGGATTTATGCGTGAAAAGCCGGAAGGACGCAAGGACGCGGCGCTCATCCACATCGAGACTCTCTGCCGCCACAGGCTTTCCCGCCTCCAAACCCGCATTGATTTTTTCAAGCGTGTCGAGTTCGAATTGCACTTTTTCCTTTTCTTCCTTGGGAAGCGGACGGCGGTGCGACTCTTTCACACGTTCGAGACGCCGCTGCACGAGATCCATGTCGGCCAAAAGCAAATCTTCGTAAAACTTTTGATATTCCGTTTTCGGGTCCGCGCCGCCGTAACCCGCCACGACCAAAACGAGGGAATCCACTTCATGAATGAGCGCAAGCTTCGCAGCATTTCCCTCCGATTCCCGACTCAAACCGGGTGTGTCGGTGACTTCAATCTGCGCGTGCGTCAATTTTTTGGGATTGTAGATTTTCGCAAGTTCATCAAGCCGCGCGTCCGGGATGGAGGCCATCGCGCTCTGTCCGAGGTGCGATTTGGACGGATCCGCATCCACACCCGTGAGCCACTGAAAGAGAGAGCTTTTGCCTGAACCCTGATATCCTGCAAGTCCTATTTTCATAATAATCGATTTCCTGAAAAGGTCAAATGTCTAAAAAAAGGTTTATGTTTTATGTACAAATACAAAAATGAGGTTGTGCGGGCGAGACGCCCGCGGTCCCAGGTTTTTTCACTGCGCGCAACCGTCGACGTATTTTTTCACGTACGGTTCGACCGCCTGCGCCCAAATTTCGTACCCAGCCGGACCGGGATGAAGCCGATCGCGCATCATTTCGACGGGAAGCGTTCCGTCTTCCGCAAGGAATTTACTCCCAAAATCGAGATAAAACACGCGTTCGTTGTCCGCCAAAGCCGGAAGACCTGCGTTGATTTCATTCACTTTGACGCGCATTTCGTCGGTCGGATTCGCACTTCGCGGGAAAACCGCCAGCAAAAGGACTTTCGCCGTCGGCGCCTTTTCGGCCAAAATGTCGAGAATCTTTTTCACGCCTTCGACCGTCTGAGCCGGAGTGGAGGAATGATGGCCGACATTGTTCGTTCCGATCATCAAAATGATGAGTTTCGGCTGAATTCCGTCGAGTTCGCCGTTCGTAATGCGCCAAATGACGTGTTCCGTACGGTCCGCACCGTAACCGAGATTGATCGCTTTCCGATTTCCGTAATACTTTGCCCACACGTCTTTTCCGGCAGTTTCCCAATTATGCGTGATGGAATCGCCCAAAAAGACGAGGTCAATGCCGCCTTTCGCGACCTGCGCCAGTTTCTGCTCGTGACGGCTCGCACACCACTTTTCACCCATGCGGGAAACCGACTCAACCGCAACATTTTTGTCCGCGTTTTGCGCCTGAACCGGAACCATCTGGACGGTCAGCACTGCGCAAGCAAGCACAAAAAGGGTCACAAAAGAAGTAAACAGCTTTTTCATAATTTTCTCCTTCCCCGAATTTTCGGGAATGAATAAAGGTGGGAAAATGCCCATTATCGGGCCGTAAGTGTTTTGTGTACCGAATTCTCAAATGGAATTCGTTCCTTTTTTTACATCAACATTTCATACAATCCTCTGGCGGCCGTCGCGGAAATCACAAGCGAAAAAATCAGAGACGCAAGCATCCCAAGATTTAAAATGATTCCCGCACGATAAATTCCCATCAAGGAACGACGATTCACAAGAATCATCACGAGCAGAATCACAAGCGGAAGCACAAACACCTGCGCAATCTGCGTCATGATTTGAGCCGCCACAGGATTCGCCCCCAAAAGAGGAACCATCAGCCCCAAACAACAAACAAAAGCGGCAATTCCTCGAAAAGTCGGCGTCTGAATCTGAAGCTCCCCCTTCCGAAAGTCGGCGAGAAGGAGCGGCGCAACCATCACAATCGGAAAAATCGACGAAAGTCCCGCACAAATCAGCCCCACAAGGAACAAAAGGACGGCTCCAGACCCCGCAATCGGCGTAAGCGTCGCCACCATATCCATCACGTTCTGAATCGGCGCGCCGCCGCGATTGAAAATTGCACCGCAGGCGCAGCACATAATGGCCGCATTCACAACGAACATGATGAACGTCGAAACCATCACGTCCCGCGTTTGCAGCTTCAGTTCCTTTTCCGTCCATCCTTTTCCGCGAAGCAAAAGCGGTCGAACGACAAACGTCGGAGCCGCAAGCGTCGTCCCGACGAGCGATGCAACCAAAAGCGCCGTATTCATCGAAAACTGTCCGTTTTCCATAAACGTCGTTTTTTGCGGAACGAATCCTTCTGCAAACTGTTGGAGCTGCGGATGAACGTAGATATTCGAAACAATAAACGAAAGTCCCAAAAGCGTCACGAGAAGCACGAGAAGCGACTCAAAACGTGCGTAATTCCCGACCCACAGAAAAACATACACAATCATCATCACGCAGGCGGCCGTTCCGAGGACGAACCAGTATTTACTTACAGACGCGACAGACGGAAAGCCGAGCGCGAGGAGCTGGTAAATGGCTTCGGACGAAAGCCCCACGAGTCCCGACAGGCAGAACCACTGGCCGAGAATCACCATGAAGGCGACAAGGAGCGCAATCGGCGCGCCAAAAAAACGACGGAACGCATGAATTGATGTTTCTCCGGTGACGAGCGCGAAGCGTCCGTAAGCCTCCATGAGGACGCCGCAAAAAAAACAGCTCGCGACGACGACCCACAAAAGACTCATTCCAAATTGCGACCCTGTTTTAATCATCGTCGTGACGGAACCCGTTCCGATAGTGTAACCGACGCAAAAAATACCAGGTCCGAACAAAAGAAAAAGCCGAATCAAATTTTGAAAAATATTCTTCATGGAAATATAGGTGGGGAGGGAGGGTTTGTATTGGGAAAAAGGATTAAAGGCGCAAAAAATCCGGAATGGCCCGCAGGAAGGAGGCGGAATCAAACCAGATGAAAAGATGCAGCGCGACGAGCATCAGCAGCCCCGTCAGAAAAAAGAGGATTCCAACGGTATATTTTTGCGACAAAGTACCGTTCTGACTCTTTAAGTTCTGCATCAGATGATTTTGCAGCTTCGTCCAACCTTCATAATTCTGATTGGGACCGGCAGAAACAAGCGAAACGGAACGCAGCAGAGGATTCGACTCCATAAAAAGCTGAATTCCCAGGGTGGGAAGAAAAACCGAGTCGCCCGCCCAGCGGGAAGCAGGGTCGAGTTCCACCACCATGTCGAAGAATACCGGACGAAATTCTGCAAGTGAAATGTTATAGAGATTGAGGGAGGGACGCTGTAAGACCAAAAAGAGCGTACAAAGCAGTACGTAAATCGAAATCAGGAAGAGCCACACACCGATTCCGTAGCTCCAAGACGCATTTACAGGGAAAAAAAGCTGCATGGGACCGACCGCAACCATCCCGAAGATTCCAACAAAAAGTACAATCATGTCCCTCAGTCCCGTCACAAGAAAGGGACGTCCCGTCATGTTCATCAGCCCCGCCAGCAGAAAATAAAGCGCCAGCGGAGTAAACGCCAAATAAATCGTAAGGGAATTGAGCATGGTTGAAACCTTTTTCAGAATCCGGGAAAGCACAACCTCACGCAGTAAAAATCCCGTCCGGAATCTCCCCGCATGAGGCTGATGCGTCCACTAAAATCATTTTTCAGCATCCGGGCTGTCGGAATCGTTCGAAGCGGAGTTCTTCCGAGAGGCTCTCCCTTTCGGTTTTTCCTCTTTCGGGACGTCTGCTGCAGCTTTCGAGTCGGCTTCCGGCTTCGCGACCTCGGCGCTCGGCGTCGGCACATCGTCCGCTGGAGTTTCTTCACAGCTTCCGATAAAGTCGAAATCGGACTTTCCGTTACTCGACGTGGTTTCGATCGTAATCACATTCTGGTCGCGGAAATTTCCACGCAAAATGCTTTCCGCCAACGGATTTTCGATGTTGCTCTCGATCGCACGACGCAGCGGACGCGCACCAAAATCTTCGTCGCTCCCGCGTTTGATGAGGAGGGAACGCGCTTCTTCCGACAGACGCAGCGTGTAACCGCGCTCCAAAAGACGCTTGCAGATCTTGCTGACCTCAAAGTCCACAATTTCCTCAAAGTCGTTCTTCGTGAGGTACTGAAAGACGATCAGCTCGTCCAGACGTCCAAGGAATTCCGGACGAAAAACCTTTTCGATCTGTTCTTTGACGCGCACCTTCATCTGTTCGTACGACGCATCCGAAGAACCCGTCGTGAAACCAAACGTCGATTCGTTTTTGATCGCCGATGCGCCCGCATTGGTCGTCATGATGATAATCGTATTACGAAAATCAACATTTCGGCCAAAACTGTCTGTCAAACGACCTTCTTCCATCACCTGAAGCAGCATGTTGAAGACGTCGGAATGCGCCTTTTCGATTTCGTCAAAAAGTACGACAGAGTACGGACGGCGACGCACTTTTTCCGTGAGCTGTCCCCCTTCTTCGTAACCAACGTAACCCGGCGCGGCGCCGATCAGACGCGTGACGTTGATTTTCTCCATGTACTCGCTCATGTCGATCTGAATGAGCGCGTCTTCGTTTCCGAACATGAATTCCGCAAGCGTTTTCGCAAGCAGCGTCTTTCCGACGCCCGTGGGTCCCGCAAAAAGGAAGCATCCGACCGGACGTTTCGGGTCTTTGAGTCCCGCACGGCTTCGACGCACCGCTTCCGCGATTTTACGGACCGCCTCATCCTGACTCACAACCCGTTTGTGAAGTTCGGCCTCCATGTTCATCAGACGTTCGGAGTCTTCCGTCGAAACACGCGTCACGGGGATTCCGGTCATTCGCGCCACGACTTCCGCCACGATGTCTTCGTTCACGAGTCCCTTACTTGTACGCGTTTTCGTCTTCCACTCTTCCGTAATCGTCTCTTTTTTCTTGCGCAATTTGTCGATTTGATCGCGCAGAGACGCAGCCGACTCGAAATTCTGCGAGGCGACCGCCCCGTCTTTGACCTGAATCAGTCGTTCAAGTTCCGCATCCATGTCCTTCAAATCCGGCGGACGCGTCATTGATTTCAGATGAATGCTGGACCCCGCCTCATCAATCACGTCGATTGCTTTGTCCGGCAAACAACGTCCCGTGATGTAGCGGTCGGACAGTTCGACGGCAGCCACAAGCGCCTCATCCGTGAAATTCACATGATGATGTTCCTCGTAACGGTCGCGCAGTCCCTTCAGAATCTGAACGGTCACTTCTTTGCTCGGCGGTTCCACAATCACCTGCTGGAAACGGCGTTCCAACGCATTGTCCTTCTCGATGTACTTGCGGTATTCGTCGAGCGTCGTCGCGCCGATGCACTGAATCTCTCCGCGGGAAAGCGCCGGTTTCAGCACGTTCGCAGCGTCAATCGCACCTTCCGCACCGCCTGCTCCCACCAACGTGTGCAGCTCGTCGATGAACAAAATGACGTTTCCCGCCCGACGGACCTCGTTCATGACCGCTTTAATGCGTTCCTCGAACTGTCCTCGGTACTTTGTACCCGCAACCATCATCGCAAGGTCCAGAACCACCAACCGTTTTTCGAACAGCAATTCCGGAACGTTTCCCGAAACGATATACTGCGCGAGACCTTCCACAATTGCGGTTTTTCCGACGCCTGCTTCCCCCAGAAGAACAGGATTGTTTTTCGTACGACGACCCAGAATCTGAATGGTGCGTTCAATTTCTTTATCGCGTCCAATCACCGGGTCGAGTTTTTTTTGCCGACACAATTCCGTCAAATCGCGGCCGAAACTGTCGAGGGCCGGAGTTTTGGATTTTGCACCGGGTTTCGGAGCGTCCGAACTGTCCGAACCCCCCATCGGAGGGACGCTGGACGGATTTTCGTCCGCAGAATCTTTACCGTTTCCGATGAGATCGAGAATTTCTTCACGAACCGCATCGAGCCGCAGCCCAAGATTCATCAGAACCTGAGCCGCAACGCCTTCTTCTTCCCGAAGCAGACCCAGCAGCAAATGTTCGGTTCCCACATACGTGTGTCCGAGGTTTCGCGCCTCTTCCATCGCGTATTCAATCACTTTTTTAGCACGCGGCGTTTGGGGGAGTTTTCCCATGGCGATCATGTCGGTCCCCTGACTGACGAGCTTTTCCACCTCACGGCGAATCTTCGTCAGATCCACGTCCAAATTTTTCAGTACATTGGAAGCGACTCCGCTCCCTTCTTTGACGAGTCCGAGCAGGATGTGTTCCGTACCGATATACTCGTGATTCAGTCGTTGCGCCTCCTGATTTGCAAGCTGCAGTACTTTGCGGGCGCGATCGGTAAATCGTTCATACATATTTATGGTCTCCTGATATGAGTGCGGGGCAGGTTTCATCCAAGTTGGATTCCACTCGGCTGAATAAGATAAAAGAGTGAAATGACAACCCAGAGGAAAACTGTCCCGCCGTTCCATTCCCTCTATTATAATCCATCTTGGCGAAATGTGGAATACCCCCTGCATTCATTAAAGGAAAAATTTCCCTAAAAAAATCGTTTTTTTCGTTTTTTCAGGTACATTTCCCGCAAAATATCTCTTTCCAACGAATTCAGACAGTTTCCAATATCTTTTCTTCCTCCCGCGTATAAGAAAATCTCGCAATTTCCTGTTCTATTCGAAGAAGCTGATTGTATTTCGACGTTCGTTCCGTGCGCGAAACGCTTCCCGACTTGATGTAATCCGCCTGAACCGCAACCGCCAGGTCCGCAATAAACGCATCCGTCGTCTCGCCGCTGCGGTGACTGATTATCGTCCTGAAACCATTTCGCTTTGCCTGACGCAGCGTTTCGAACGTTTCGGAAAGCGTTCCAACCTGGTTCGGCTTGATGAGTATCGCGTTGGCGGCGTGTTTTCGAACCCCTTTTTCCAGAAGGCCGGCATTCGAACAAAAGAGGTCGTCTCCCACAAGCTGAATGCGGTCTCCAAGCAGTTCCGTAAGGAAAAACCAGCCGTTCCAGTCGTCTTGCGCCAGACCATCCTCGATGGAACATATTGGGTATGAATTACAAAGAGTTTCGTACAATAATGAAAGTTCTTTGGAGGTGTGCTTCACGCCGTTGAGGATGTATTCATTATTTTTATAGAACGTGCTTGCGGCCGCATCAATCGCGATGTTCATCTGCTCGCCGGGCGTGTAACCCGCACGACGAATCGCGAGCATCAGAAGGTCAAACGCTTCTTCCAGACTGGAAATTTGGGGCGCAAAACCGCCTTCATCCCCCACGTTCGTCGAAAGATTTTTTTCTTTCAAAATGTCTTTCAACGCATAAAACGTCTCGCACACAGCCCGAATGGAGTCGCTGAAACTGCGGAATTTGTCCGGAACAATCATAAATTCCTGAATCGCCAGCGGATTGTCGGCGTGCACCCCGCCGTTCAAAACGTTTACCATCGGGACGGGGAGAGGAGCGGCAAAGATCCCTCCCAAATAGCGATACAACGATATTCGCAGTGCCAAGGCGGCGGCACGCGCACAGGCCAGCGAAACTCCAAGCATCGCGTTGGCTCCAAGATGGTGTTTGTCGGGAGTTCCATCGAGTTCAAGCATCGTGTCGTCGATGCGCCGCTGCTCGCGTGCGTCCAGTCCGTGCAGACGTTTTGAAATGATTTTGTTGACATTATGAACCGCCTGCCAGACACTTTTTCCGGCGTAAAATTCCCGAATTCCGTCACGCAGTTCATACGCTTCCGCTCCGCCGCGGCTTAAACCGCTGGGAACCGAGGCGATTCCGGCGGTTCCATCGTCCAGACGGACTTCGACTTCGACGGTTGGCGTCCCTCGGCTGTCGAGAATTTGACGTGCCCGTATTTCTTCGATTGTCGTACATATACTCATATTGAATCCTTTCAATCACAATTAAACGCAACTCGTTTTGAACATTTATACTAACACTATTTTGAATTTTAGTTTTCCGTCCGCCGTTGGAGCTGCGCACCACGGCTCATACAGTCTTTGTGAAAACTAAATTTCATTGTGAAACCAGCATAAGAAACGAGAGGGAATTTTCGATAGACTCGTTCCATTTGAAAATTTCGCATTGAGCGGCTGCTGCGGCAGTCGTTTCTCGATAGAGTAACGACGAAGGAGCGAAAATTTAAAATGTGTCGGGTATAAAATTCTCCAACTTCATTTTACTGCAAGAGAAAAAGAGAATCTCTGTATTTCTTTAAGATTTCACTCCCTGGGAGCGCGGGCATCCTGCCCGCATAATTCCTCAATGGGACGTTATTCATCTGGTTTGCAGGCTGGAAGCCTGCGCTCCCAGGGAATATTTCAATATTTCGGCGTCGGCGGACGATAATCACTCATCCGTATGCTTTTGAACCAGTCGATCGTCTTGCGCAGCCCCTCGCGCAGCTGCACCGTCGGCTCCCAGTCGAGATGCGTCTTCGCAAGCGTTATGTCCGGCCGCCGCTGCGTCGGATCGTCCATCGGAAGCGGTCGATACACAATCTGCGACTTTGTATCAATCATCTCTAACACCAACTCCGCCAGCTGCTTAATCGTGAACTCATGCGGATTTCCAAGGTTTACCGGCCCCACAAATCCCGGTTCCTCCTGATTCATCATCCGAATCATCCCCTCAATGAGATCGTCCCGATAACAGAACGAACGCGTCTGCGAACCGTCGCCAAAAATGGTCAAATCCTCGCCCAAAAGCGCCTGACGAATGAAATTCGAAATGACGCGGCCGTCATACGGATGCATGCGCGGACCGTACGTGTTGAAAATGCGAATCAAACGAATATCAATCCCATTGTGACGATAATAATCCATAAATAAGGTCTCTGCCGCCCGTTTTCCTTCATCGTAACAAGCGCGAATTCCGAGGGTGTTCACGCATCCGCGATACGTCTCGGGCTGCGGATGAATCTCCGGATCGCCATAAATCTCGCTGGTGGACGCCTGCAGGATTCTCGCGCGGCACCGTTTTGCCATTCCGAGCATATGAATAGCGCCTAAAACAGACGTTTTCATCGTTTTAATCGGATTAAACTGATAGTGTCCCGGCGCGGCAGGACACGCGAGATTGTAGATTTCATCCACTTCGAGATAAATCGGCTCCGTCACGTCGTGACGAATCAGTTCGAAATTTGGATTGGAAATCAAATGAAGGACGTTGGACTTCTGACTCGTGAAAAAATTATCGAGACAGATGACGTCGTGCCCCTGTTCAAGGAGACGTTCACAAAGATGCGAGCCGAGAAAACCAGCGCCGCCCGTTACAAGTATGCGTTTGAGTGAAGTCATAAGGATAAAACACCCATAAAAATGAGAAAAACGTGAAAAATCGGCACGAACTGCCAGAATTTAGTGTAACATAAAGGAACGGTTTTGTACAGACCTCCTGCGGGAAAAAACCGGGAATAAGTCGTAAATTCAGAAAAATCAGGGAGAAGAACAAGAAATAAGAAAAAAAACAAGAACAGAGAGTCCGAAAACTCCCTGTTTTGCTTCTTTTCAGTATTTTATACCCGGCACATTTTGAATTTTCGCTTCTCCGTCGTTACTCTATCGAGAAACGACTGCCGCCATAACCGCCCAAAATGCGAAATTTTCAAGTGGAACGAGTATACGAGAAATACGATTTCAGGAAAATCATTTTGCAACGTCAATTGCAGAGACTTTCACCGTGACGTATTTCTGACGGTGCCCCGTGCGTTTACGATAGGTCGCGCGGCGCGTGAAGTGCTGAATAACGAGTTTCGGACCTTTCGTCAGAGCTTCGTAAACCTTTGCCGTCACTTTCACGTTCAGCGTGGGCTGACCGATCAGAAGGGTATTTTCGTCCGTGCGGCAAGCCAGCACATCATCAAAAACGATTTCGTCGTCTTTATTCAGGCCTTCACGATAGTCGATCTGGATTTCTGTTCCTACTTCGACTTTGAACTGACGACCGCCATCTCGAATAATCGCGTACATTATTTTCCTCTGTAAAAAATATGGTTATCACTAAATATGAAATTTTAATACCTATGAGTAAATGAACAATCATTATAAAAGAATTTTATCATTTCGCAAGGGGGGGCGCAAGAAAAAAAGGAAGCCGTCAAATGAGAGTCTGACGGCTTCGAAAAGAAAACAATTCTTATAAAAAAACCGAAGTTTTGAACCCGAAACAGCACAATCACAACCGATTAGAACCTTGCGACGGGTTGATTTCTTTCAATTTTTAATGATAATAATTTCAGAAATGCCACTCCGGTACGAATCATTTCATCCAAGACTTGCGTCTTTTAATGCGTTTTCCAGCAACTGCCCCGCTTTCGCTGATCTCACGTTTGGCCTCTTTCCAGGAACGATAGCCATTTCGTGAAAGCGTGAAATCTTCATACGTGCCAGGAAGCGAGCGGCGTCGGAATTCGACGGCGTATTCGCGGCTCAAGGCCGTCTCAACGGCGTTGGCGCGCATCTCCTGTGCGGTTCTGGGGGAGCGGATATAACGAACTTCGTACTGTGCGTGAAACATTGAATTCTCCTTGATGCGCATCTCGCGATGCATAAGTTACAAAGGATATTTGGAACAAAAAAACAACAAGGCCCTTGCGCCGCGCCTTCAACCTTTCTTTCTGCGGCACAATTTCACATGGTCAAAAAGGAACGATAAACATTTGGTTCTTTTCTCAACAAACTCAATATACCTCACTCGCCCCCGTTTGTCAAGCAAAAAATCCCAAAAAAGTGAAAAATTTTAAAGATTTTTTCTTTTTTTCTCAAACCCCCTTTTTTCTCGAACAAAAACGTCTTTTCTGAATGAATTTACAGCAATATTCTTAAAAATCTGTCGCATCCCCTTGAAAAAATCCCCCCGCGACATTATACTAATAAGAAGTTTGAAAAACCTCGGATTTGAAATTTTTACAAAAAAATCACTGTACAAAAATCGTACAATGAACGTTGTGTTTCAAGGTTTTTTTGCACCGTGGCGGTGTTTCCACCCTAGCGGGAGGAAACAAAACGCTCCCGTACTGTCGTAACGGTCGTGGGGAAAAAACATTTTGAATGTTGTTTTTTCCCCAGCCCCCTTTTTCAAAAACTTTCTAATATTGTGTTTTTAGGACCTCCCTCACAAATTTTCCCGCCCGACTGGAGTTTTTATGAAATCCATCCCTCCGTCATTTTTTTGCCTTTTTTTCGCTCTTTTCGTCCTTTTCGCTCTCGTTCAAAACACGTCTGGCGAGACGTTCTGGCTCGATGAAATGCAGACCTCACTCACCCGCTGCGGCTGGCAGATTCCTCAGAAGAACCTTTCCGTGGGCGGCGGCGCGCTTACTATCGCAGGAAAAACGTACGATCGCGGCGTCGGAACCCATGCGCCCGCAGAGATTGAAATTTCGAATCCCGCAAAGGCGGGAACGTTTTACGCTACGCTGGGCGTCAGCGACGAAGACGGGTCGCAGGGACCGCTGGAGTTTCAAGTTTTTACAGATGAAAAACTCGTGTGGAAAAGCGGCGAAATGAAAAAAGGAACGCCCGCTGAAGAGGTCGAAATTTCCTTGGAAGGCGTGCAAGTTTTGAAAATTGTCGTTGATAAAGGGGACGTTTATTACGGCGATCACGCAAATTTGGCCGATGCGCGGATCGTTTGGCCGGACGGAACCGTTAAGGAGTCAGAAAGCGATTCAGGAGGCGCAGCAGAAAGTGCGTCCGAACGCTCGAAAAAACCTGCAATTACACGTTCACACAAACGGATTTTCGACGAAGACGGAACGGAAATCGTTCGAACCGACGAAAATGCGTGCGAGTGGTACGCAACGCAGGAACTTTTGCGGGCCGGAATGTCCGATGAAGTAAAATCTCAGGCGCTCCATCCCGCCGCGACGATTCTTCCGACGGACCGCGACCCGCTCGACGCGGCGGTTCGGCGTCTTTTCCCGCTCATCGACGCACTCCGCGCAATGGACGGAGGACCGAAACTCACCGAGGAAGCAAAACAGCTCGACGCTCTCAGCACGCAGGCGAAACAAATCCCGATTGAAAATCGTACAGAACGTAAGGCCGTTTTTGCGCAGGTGACGGCTTTGCGGCGCGTAATTATGTTTCAGAATCCCCTGCTCGACTTTTCGGACCTCATTTTCCTCAAGCGTCACTACCTCGACGGCACGCGCACTGAAATTTTCGGCTCCCACATGTGCGACCAGTATTTCGGTTTTCATCAGCTTCCCGGCGGCGGATTGTTCGTTCTGAAAAATGCGTTTACCGACCATCCGGAAGTGGTTTCCGTACTGGACGAACCGATTCAGGGAGGGCGAAACGACGGAAAAATGCTCGATTCAACGTGGGGATTCCTCTCGCCGGAACTCGCGTACGACGGAAAGCAGATTCTTTTTGCGGCGGCCGACACGTCGAGCGAGAGACACAATTATAAATGGACGGCAGAAAACTGCGTTCACATCTTCAAAGCGGATTTCGACGCTGAAACCGGGAAAGCGTCCCATATTACGCAGCTGACGGACGGCGCGTTCAACGAGTTTGACCCCTGTTTTTTACCGAACGGACGCATCGTCTTCATCTCCGAGCGGCGCGGCGGGTTCGGCCGCTGTCACGGCCGGCCCGTTCCGACGTACACACTGCATTCGATGAATCCCGACGGAAGCGACATTACGACGCTTTCGTTCCATGAAACGAACGAATGGGCGCCAGTCGTCGATCATAATGGAATGGTCGTTTACACGCGCTGGGATTATGTGGACCGAGGCGCAAACAACGCGCATCATCCGTGGATTACGACTCCTGACGGCCGCGACCCAAGGGCGCTTCACGGAAACTATCATGAGGAAAAAGCACCCGTCCCGCTGTTCGAAGGGGACATTCAGCCCGTTCCCAACTCGCCGAAATTCACCGCAACGGCTTGCGCCCATCACGGTCAGACGTACGGGTCGCTCATCCTCATCGACCCGCAGAAACCCGACGATAATTACATGAGTCCCATCCGTCGAATTACGCCCGACCAGCTGTTTCCCGAGACGGAAATGTCGTACGGCGGCGGCCAGCCGTGCCGCTACGCAACCGCACACCCGCTTTCGGAAGAGTTTTACATTTGCGTGTACGACCCCTTCGCCGTCTGGAACGCGTACCTCGAAAACAACTTCGGAATTTATCTGCTCGACGCGTTTGGAAACCGTACGTTATTGTATCGCGATCCTGAAATTGCGTGTCGAGATGCGTTTCCGCTGAAGGTCCGTGAACGGGAACCGATTGTTCCTCACCGAACGCTGCGCGGTCTGCCGCTGGCAGACGGAGAAACGTTTCAGCCTCTCGACGAGTCGCAGCTTCCGAAAACGGCAAACATCGGCCTTGTAAGCGTTTACGACACAAAACTTCCGTTCCCGGAAGGTACAAAAATCGAACGTCTTCGTATCGTTCAAGTGCTTCCGAAGCCGAATCCGTTTGCCGACACGCCTCGAATCGGGTACGGCGACCAGAAAAACGCGCGGAGAATTCTCGGGACGGTTCCGGTCGAAGAGGATGGAAGTGCTTATTTTACGGTTCCTGTAAATATTCCGATCTATTTTCAGGCTCTCGACGCGCAAGGCGTCGCGGTTCAAACGATGCGTTCCGACACGTACGTGCACGAGGGGGAGGAACTCGTCTGCCAGGGCTGTCACGAAGACCGCCACACCGCAACGACGGCACGGCCCCGCATTCCCAGCGCGATGCGCCGTGCGCCGAGCGTCATTGCGCCGGACCCGGAAGGTTCGAATCCGTTCAACTTCGTGACGCTCGTTCAGCCGGTCATCGACGCAAAATGTGCGGAATGTCACGCAAAATCCGACGATCCGAAAGCAGTGGATTTGAGTCGCGGACCCGAAAACGAGCACTTTTTTACGTCGTACAAAAATCTGAAACCGTTCTGTTTCTTCTACAATCACTACCTTTGGACCGACGCGCAGACTTTCCCTGGAAAGTTCGGTTCGAACGCCAGCGAGTTGTACAAAATTATTACATCCGACCATCACGGACTGAAACTGACGCCGGAAGAGCTGTATCGTTTCACGCTTTGGATGGATAATAACTGCGATTTTTACGGGTCGTACGATTACTGCGAGCTTCAGCGCGAAGGAAAGGCGGTGCAGCCGGAACTGGAATAAACAAAACAACAAACAAAACAATAAACAAAACTGCAATCAAAAAATTCAAAATATTCAAAAATTTCAAGAATTGAATGCAAAAAACACACGAAACGCCCGGACCTTCATAAAATTTAGAAATTGAACCCCTCAGAAACAGGAATCCCATTATGCCGCTTTTATTTTTGTTCGTTTTTTTCATTTTCATCAGTGTTTTTTGGGGGCTGATTTCGTGTCTCATCGAAAAGAAACCCGCGTACTGGCTGACGCAGTTTCAGCCGCCCCGTTGGAGAGAGGCGTTTACGGTCCTCGTGTGCGTCGCCGTTTTCGACGTTCTCGTTTTTCGCGGCAGTTCGTACGAACTGGGACTTGCGAGCGCCGGAATTTCCGTCTTTCTGCTTCTTCTTCCGTTTCTGCTCGCATGCGGATTCCGAAGCTGGAAACACTGGAAACTTTTTCTGGTTCTTGCACTCATGCTTTGGTGCACGGCAGGCAAAATACTGTACACAAACGAAGGAAACAGCGGCGGTTCCCTCCTCTGCGCCTTCTTCCTCGTCGCACTTTTTACGGCGGCGCCACTCGAAACGAAGTTCGAGACGGCTCCGCTTCTGCGTTTCACACTGTCGTCACTCTGGATTTGCGTGCCGCGTTTTCTGCGCTACTTCCTGCTTCCGTTCCAAAGCCGCCGAACGGGGAAACTCACGTGGACCGGCTGCGCCGCGATCGTCATTCCGTTTGGAATCGTTCTGACGTTTGCCGTCATTTTCGTGAACGCAAACCCCGGTCTGCAAAAGTATTTCGATCAGCTGAACACGTGGATTCTCGACCTGCTGCGCCGAATCGACTGGACGTTCGAGTGGCTTCCTAGTTTCGACGAACTCTTCGTTTGGATCCTTCTGGGCGTTACTCTCGCGGGACTTTTGGCCGCGCGCTGCTGGAAAAACGACGAGGATGCAGCTCCCGCAGCCGATGAGAAAAACGGCAAAGAAACCAATATTGAAACAAGTACGGAAAACTATTGTGTGTATTATTCGATGTTCCGCAACACACTCATCGGCGTGATTGCGATTTTTGCCGTGAATCTCATTTACGAACTCGTAACGCGTCTCACGTGGGACCCGCCGGCTGGATTCTGCTTCGGGACGTACTGTCACAACGGCGCGTCGTGGCTCACGCTGGCTCTGGCGCTCACGACGCTTATTCTCGCCGCGATATTTTGTACAAAAACCTATCAAGACTCCCGAATCTTTGCGCTCAAAGTCCTCGCGTCCTTCTGGATTGCGGAAAACGTCCTTCTTGCGGGTTTCATTTACGCACGGCTGTGGATTTACGTTCAGCAAACGGGACTCACGCGGCTGCGTGTCGTCGGTTTTTTCGGAACGACCGCCATTGTGATTGCGCTGTTTTGGATGACGCTCAAGATTTTTCAGCAGAAAAACACTCGGTGGCTCTTGCAGCGCTACGCATTCACCGTGGCGGCGCTTTTCTGGCTCTACAGCATTTTGCCGATCGACGCGATCGTCTGGCGTTGCAACACCGAAATGATTCTTTCGGGAAATAACGGCCCGCTCGTACACCTCGCGGATCAGAATATTTCGCTCGAGGGACTCGTTCAGACGGCTCCGTTGTGGACGTCCGAGGATCCGGAAATCCGAAAAGGTGCAAAATTGGTTTATTTCATGCAGATTCCCGGTTATTTACTCAACCCGTCCGAATCGGATTCGGAACCGCCGCGGAAAGATTGGAGACGTTACAATTACGTCACAGACTGTGCGCGCTCGCAGATAAAGTCGCAAAAAAACCCGTTCTTGGAGGTTGAATCCGAAACGAATCTGTATGATGAGGAAAAGGATAGATTTCGGGAATATGGAAGGCGTTTTTACCGTTAAAACCCACAATTGGTTCATCCTGCAAGTACGTACCTGCGTCCCGGATGAACCCCCTTTTTAGATTTTTGGAGGCTGTTTGGAGGCTGTTTGGAGGCTGTTATGAAAAAATGGTTCGGTTTTTTGTTGTGTCTCCCGCTTTTTCTGCCGTTCGCGCAGGCGGAAGACGGACCCCATGATTGTACCGTCGTGAACGTTCCTAAGGATGCATCGACGCTGCAGGAAGCGTACGGAAAAGTCGCGTCGCACGGGTCCATTTATTTGAGTCCCGGAACGTACACACTCGACGAAACACTTGAAATTACGCTTCCCATCTTCATTTCCGGACAGGGCGAGAACGCGGAAGACGTCGTGCTTCAAGGAAAAGAAAAGAACGTTTTGCACTGCCGATACGTGCAGGTCGGAATCGAAAATCTGATGATTCGCAACGTCGGAAGGACGCCGGAAATCGACTCGCCGGAGATTCCAGAATTCTTCGAACCCGTAAAAGAAAGCATCGCGCAGGCGGCAGCCGTCCGGCTCGACGGTCCAGGGTGCAGAATGAGAAACTGCTTCATCACGTCCGAAAAAGGGTGCGGAATCGTGATGACGTCTCCCAATTACGATGCGATTGTTGAATGTTGTACAATTTCAAACTGCGGCGGCGTGGGAATCTGGGCGTATCCGCGCACCTGCGGACGTTTTTTGAGGTGTTTCATTTCGGAAAATCAGATGACGGGAATGATTGCAAGCGGTGAAAAGACGAAAACGTACGTCATTCAATGTCGATTTGAGAACGGGAAAAAAGGAGGATTGTTCCTCTGCGGCGGCGTTTGGGGCGAGGTGAGCGGCGACTTTTGCGGAAATGCAGAGGAAGGTTTGCGCATTCACGGCATGGGGACCGACCCGCAGGTGACGGCGCGCTTTTTGAACGGAAAATCGGCGGGCGTCGTCGTGCGAAAAGGAGGCGGAGGACTGTTTCAAAATTGTGAGTTTTCCGGAAATGAAGCGGAAGGATTGAGAATTCAGGACAAAAAAACCAATCCCACACTGAAACTCTGTCGTTTTCTGAATGGAAAATCGTATGGCGCCGTCGTTTCGAACGAAGGAAATGGGATTTTTGAAAGCTGTCAGTTCGAGAAAAATGCGTCCGGCGGGCTGCTGGTGAAAGGGGAAGGAACACGACCTGGGGCTCGCGCGCTTCAATTCACCGAAGAATTGGCGTTCGGAATGTGTTTCACGGAGGATGCGGAGGCGGATTGCATCGGCTGCGTCTTCCAAAACTGTACCGGGCCCGGAATCCTCATAAAATGTGCCGCTAATCCGATTCTGAAAGAATGCAAGTTTCGCGAAGGAAAAACGTGCGGAATTCGTATCGAAGAGGGCGGGTGCGGCGCGTTCCACGATGTGGAATTTTTAGAAGGAAAATGTACGGGAATCGAGTTGAAAGGCGAAAATACGTCTCCAACGCTCAACGGCTGTCGATTTTTTCACTGGAAGGGACGCTGCGTGTGCGTGAGCGGGAAAGCCGGCGGGACGTTCAACGATTGTACTTTTTCCGGAAACATCTCGGACGAAGTGCAAATCTCAGGCGTCGAAACCAATCCCTTATTCGTTCGCTGCCGTTTTTGTAAAGAACGACCCGCAGCCTCGGAAAATGAGGTGTTTTACGGCGCCGTCGTCTCGGAAGGAGCGGAAGGAACGTTCCAAGAGTGTCAGTTTCAGCACACGTACACCGTCGGTCTCGTCGTTCGGGACGCCGGGACGCACCCGAACATTCTTCAATGTCGTTTTCAGGAAGGTTTGAAAGTCGGATTGCGCGTCGAAAAGGGCGCAAGCGGATTTTTTAAGGACTGTACGTTCACGCAAAACCTCGAGACGGGCCTCGAAATCACGGACGCTCAAACGAATCCGCAGGTTTTCGGCTCCCAATTTTATGCAAATCCTGGCGTCGGAATCTGCGTTCGAAACGGCGCGTTGGGAAGCGTTGCGGCGTGCAAATTTTCGAGAAATCAGTCGGCCGTGAGAGTTTGCGACCCCGGATCCTCACCGGTATTCGGAAATCTGGAAATTACGGGAGGCCGACAGTACGGAATTCGTGTCGAAAACGGCGCGGCGGGCGCTTTTGCGGCCTGTATTTTCAGCCAGTGTCAGGAAGCCGGCGTGTACGTTTCCGGAAAAGATTCGACCCCGAAATTCGAAAAATGCACCATCACTGAAAATCGTACGGGTGCACGCATCGCGCAGGGCGCGGAAGGGATTTTCGAAGCGTGCACGTTTTTGAAAAACTCTACGGGTTTTGAGGTTCTGGACGCAAATAGCAATCCGACTTTGGCGGTGTGCCGAATTCTGAATAATGCACATTGGGGCGTTCACGTCGGTCCGGAAGCGGGAGGCGCATTCTTCGGAAACGTCTTGAGCGAAAACGGTCAGTCGGAACACTCGGACGTCCTTTTTCTTGACGGCAGCGGAAATTGGAACGTTCGTGAAGGAAAAGACGTGGTTCGAGAAAAAAATACCCCCAATGAGTGATTCAAAAGGAGCGGCGGTCTGTTACAAAAGTGGATTATTGAACGAGAACTCGTCGTCAGATGAAACGCGGCTCACAACCCCCAGCACAATGATTTACAGTTGGGGGGAAAAAAGTTTTTTCCCCCCATATGATTTTGTACTCTTTTCTACTGATACAATTTTCGATAAAACACGCTGCGGTTCAGCAACTCTTCATGCGTTCCAGAATCCGTAATTCGCCCATTTTCCATAACGACGATTTCATCCGCAAGCGCAAGAATTCCCAATCGGTGCGTCACTATAATGACCGTGCGTCCGCAATGGAATTCCGACAGTGCGTTCTGAATGGAACGCTCGCTCTCCAAATCAATCTGGCTCGTTGCTTCGTCCAGCAGCAAAATCTGCGGATTCCTCAAAATCACACGCGCAAGCGCAATTCTCTGCCGCTGACCGCCTGAAAGAAGATTCCCGAGCGGCCCCAACTCCGTTTCGTACCCCTGCGGAAGCACCTTCGTAATGAACTCATCCGCATACGCCTTCTGCGCCGCTTCCACAATCTCAGAATCCGAGGCTCCAAACGCTCCAAACCGAATATTGTTGGCGACCGTATCGTCAAACAGAATCGCTTCCTGCGAAACGAGTCCCAAACGCGTGTGCAGGTCGTGCTGCGTCACATCTTTCAGCGAGACTCCGCCCAAAAGAACCTCGCCGCTCGTGGGGTCCGCAAGACGCGGAATGAGGTTCAGAAGTGTGCTTTTTCCGCAGCCGTTCGGACCCACAATCGCGACGGTTTTTCCGAACGGAATTTTGTAATTAATATTATGCAAAACCGGTCGGTCTGGCGTGTAATCGAAACAAACGTTACGAAATTCAAGCGCCATCGAGTTTCCTTCGAGAGAAACAGGGGTTTCGGGGTCCGCAACCTTCAGCGGATGTTCCAGCAATTCGTACACTCGGTCCGCGACTGCCGCCGCATTCTGCATCGAGGTGAAAATATCGCTCAACTTTCGGGCTGGGTCCGCCGCTCCCAAAAGCGCGACGTAAAACATGACGAGCCACTCGATGGAAAGCGGCCGATCCGACATCGGAACTCCAAAAAGGGACGTATTTCCCGTCAAAACGAGCCACGCACCAACAAGAAGCGCAATGGAAACAATCAGAATTCCAGAACATTCAATGACGCCTTTTGCGAGCACATCCAAAAAAGAGACTCGAAGCGATTTTCGATAAATTACGTGTCCCTGAGTCTGAAACTGTGTGCGCATATGATTTTCGAGCGTAAAACATTTAACGATTTTGATTCCGTTAAACGTTTCCTGAATGTTTTGATAGAGTTTCGCAACCTCCTGCATGATTTGTTTGCTGAAATGTTTAATTTTCCGTGCAATAATCTGAATACACCACGCGACGAGCGGCAAAACAAGGAGCGTGACGACGAAAAGCTGCCAGTGAATCCAGAACGCAATTCCCAAACAGACGAACATTTTAAGCGGCTCGCGAATCATTTTTCCGTACAAGTCCGACAAACCGCTTCCGATTCCGCCGACGTCATTCGTAATACGACTCATGAGGACCGCGCTTCCGTCCTGATTGTAACACGCAATATCAAGCGCAAGACATTTATCGAACAGACGGTTCCGAATGTCGAAAATCGTACGGTTTGCAATATTCGCGACGAGCACGGAATTGGCGACGAAAAAGACCGTTTTGAGGACCGTCAGGGAAAGCAGCGCCGCAAGGAGGACCGCAATCGTCGCAAAAGGTGTCGTGGGGAGAAAACGATAAATCCAGACGCGGAGACATTCGTAACCGTAAAGTGACGTGCTTTCCACTTGAATTTTGTGCGTAATATGCGCAATTTCTTTCGAATCCGCCCCTGCACCGCTGCCGGCCTGCGATGTCAAAACGGCTTTCTGATTTTCGAGATTCTGCAAGTGGTTTCGACTGTCGGCGATGGCGTCGTCGACCCAGTTCTGCATCGTCTGTCCCTTAAACGTAATTTGCATGAACGGATAGACGGCACTGAGGTTTGTACCCCATAAAACGCTCACTCCCAGTGCAGTAACGACGCAGAAAAAGATGTTCCAGCGGTAACGAAACGATGTTTTGACGATTTTCCAAAAATTCATAAGGGATGAATGCTGTAAAAAAAGGAAACGGAGCCTAAAAAGGAAGGAATCAGTATAAAAACGGAGTATAGAACTTTTTCGAGAAAAAATCAAGAGGAAATATTATACGAACACTATTTTGAATTTCAGTTTTCCAGTCCGCCGTTAGAACTGCACACCACGGCTCCTGCAGTCTTTGTGAAAACGGAATTTCATTGTAGAACCAGCATAAACAAAACCTTCGAAATTTTCGCTTCGTCCCCGCGGCGCTCAAGTATTCGTAAGTTCTTCTTTCAAAATCTCCTTTTCACGATGAATATCGAGTATCCAAAATCCCGGCTGAGGAATCTGCATAATTCTTTCCAGCAGTTCCGACGCTTCCGGAATCCGATTTTGACGATGAAGTACCGAAACCAGCAACATCTGCGACGGAATGTCCTCCGGAAACGATTGAACGCGAATTCGAAGAAGACGCTCCGCCTCGTAAAAATTTTTCCGCAAATACTCAGTCTGCGCAAGCGGCAGAATGTCCTGCACCACCGCATCCTTTTGATGCTGCTTCGCCGCCTCCACTCGAGCCGCTTCCAGACGATGAGACGCCGTGATTCCCAGAATCCACGTGACGACAAAAAGAACCAAAAGCGTCGTTTGCGACGCCGAAGGAAGCAGTCCGTCCCACACGAGCGTCACGCACAGAACCGACATCGCAAAAACCGCGTAAAACATGGCGGCCAGCCACGCACGGAACGAGCCGGTACGCGCCAAATTTTCCAGTCCCGGCCACAATTTCAGCAGTATTTTCATCGCGATTCCTCCCGAAAAAGATTCCAATCAGCGTCGAAGACCGGAAGCGTCGTTTGCCCCCGAATCTCAGACAATCGCGAGGCGGGGACGGCCAAAAAATCGATGCCGTCGAGCAAAAAAGAAGAAAGGGAGTCTGATTCTGAAATTTGTACACCGATTAGAACCTCCGAACCCAGCAGCGTTCGGGCGTCTTTTACCAGATTTTCGCCGCTCTCAATCAAAAGTCCGTCGGCCGACGTGTAAAAAACGGCTGCCGCATCTTGAAACACGAAAATCAAAGAAGATTCAAATTGTTTTCTTACGTTTTGTACAAGTTTCTTAATAACCGAAGTTTTCGCGCTGCGCAGAACGAAAACGTCCGCAGCTCGAAGAACCTGCACCTCGTCTGTAACAAAAACGACGCTCCGTGCGTTTTTCAGCCTCTGACGGCGCTGCGAGTTTCCGGAAAGCGTGAAAAATACCGCCTTTTGAATTGTGTACGATATATAACGTATCTGTTCGAATTCGTGTGCGGCTTCAGGATTCAACAGCTTGCTGAACTCTTCAAGGGAGCGCAACGATTCCTCCAAACGCGAGAAATTCGCGTCCAGCACCGCCTGAAGCGAGCTGCGCTGAAACTCGGTTTTCGTCGAGATTTGCGTTCCAACGTCCTTTTGGGTTTCGCGCTCTGCGAGCCGTTGCGGCATCGGAAATTGCAGAACATTTTGCACGAAACGATGACGCAGCGTTTTCAGCTGTTCGACAAGAAAAGCGTCGTCCTGCACGAATCGTACAAAATCCTCAATGACGCGCAGCGCCTCGCACGCACGATTGGCGGCCGCATCGAGAACTCGAAAATATATATTGGTGTTTACTGTTTCTAAATTCAATTTTTATTCATCTTTTTTCAAAAATACGTCTTTTTGCTGTACGAAAATTCCGCAAGGAACGTTGTGTTTCAAGGGTTTTT
>CAYTLK010000022.1:0-50530 GCA_964438515.1 uncultured Planctomycetaceae bacterium | reverse complement strand
CCCTCAAAAACTCGCAAAAATCCCTTAAAATCTCGCAAAATCTCGCAAAAAGAGCCTAAAAAGGGGCAAAAAGTGACAAAAATCTCACAAAGAGGCTTCTGAAACAATCTTTTACCAATGCGGCGGCCAAGCGGGGGTGTTTTCTCCCGTCAAAGACGGCTCCGGATTGAGTCCAATCGGAGCAGCGGGTTCAATCGGCGCGACGGGTTCCGCGTTCGAAAGCGTTTGTTCCTGCGGAACCGCCTCCTTCAAAACGGTGGGTTCGAGCGTTTCGGGAACCGATTCTTGCGGAAGAACCGGGACGAACGACGGCGCGGAAGACACAACCTTATTTTCGGTCGAAGAGGCTTGCGCCGGAAGATCCGCCAGAAGCAGCGTCGCTTCCTCTTCAGGTTTTGAAACGGGATTTTGAAGGGATTTTTGACTTTCATTCCGCGGTGAAAGTACAAAGTCCTGCATTTTTAACGACGCAAAATACGCGTGAATCGCTTCATACGAGGAAAACATTCCTTCCTGATATTCCGGGTCCGCAGCCATACAAACCCCCAAAAGACGTCCATCGGCCGTGAACATTCCGCCGCCGCTGCGTCCTTCGACCGGAAGAGCGGAAGTTTCAATATTCGGCGAACCGATGTAACGGTTTTGTGCCGTAATTACGCCCTTTTGAACCGTTGGATTGGCACCTTTGCTGCATCCGGACGTACAAATCGACATTCCGTTAAATAGACGAAAATCTGACGCAACGACCGGTGCCGTCTCGACGGGTTCCTGAATCGTGATGCTTAAAAGTCCCAAGTCCCGTTCCAGATCGTGGCTCACGTATTTTGCGGGAATCGTACGCATTCCAGCGCTCGTAAACACGTTGACCGTAATTGTATCGCCGGATTTGTATTCCCGAAAAAGATGTCCGCACGTTAAAATCAGCGCGTGTCCGGAGCGGCAATCGACCAGCGTCCCGCTTCCCGTCCCTTCCTGACCGTTTTGATTATGTACGTAAATCCGAACTGTGGACGCCAGCGCGTGCTGTGCGAGAGCGGAAGAGTCCAGCGCTTCGGAACCCGCAGAACCGCCCGAACGTAAAGCGTCCGCAACCGTCTGAGTTTCTTCTGCCGTCCTCACGAAACGACCCGACGCGGCAGACTCCGCATTCCCCGCAAAACCTCCAGATTCCGCACCTTTCGCACCTTCCGGGAGGTTTCCGACGTTGGACGCAATCGCCTGATTTGCAGTCGACGCTTCGAAAGTCGGCGAAAAAGTGTACCGCCCTTCCATAATATCCAAAACGGCCACATTTTGTTCCCGACCGCGCCACGCAGAAGGCGCACTCTGCTGCTGTACAAGCACTTCGCGCCCTGAATTTGCGGGTTCCGGATGCGTCATAACGGGCGAGCCTCCGGCACTTACAATCATTGATTCGAGATTCTGCCGGGTTGTGGTTCCGGTGTGACGCGCGACTTCTTTTCCGTCCACAATGACGACGAAACACGGAATTTTCGTAATATTGAAACGCTGCGCCCAGTCGGGAAACTGGTCGGTATTTACTTTACTGATTCTGTAACCCTTTTGTACGAGCTGACTTACGTACGGCATCATGGATCTGCAGGGTCCGCAGGCATCATTATAAAAATCAAGAAGGACGACACCGTGTTCGACTGAATTTTCATCATATGCGTACGTTTTGTTTTTCCCAAAAATGCGCGCTACGGTGTACTGAGTTGCTCCTTCTTCCGCAGATACCGTGCCGCAAATCACGAACGTGAACCCCAAAACGACACAGGAAAGGATAAATGAAGAACGAATCATCCATGTAACTCCCAAAGGACCCAAAAACGCAAGAAAACAGGGGCAAAAACTGTGATTGCCCCCGCTTTCCACGCTAAAATCGACGAAAGCCTTCCATACTTTCTCGTTTCGACCCGAACTTTGAGCCGAGAAAAAACGGAACATTTGTTCACGTCCTTTCTCGTATTTCCAGTGGATTCCCATCCATGGTCCTCCAAAATGTCGCTCTCCCAGGGGGGAAGCTCGAGTGTGTGCATTCTCTACAATTTTTCGATTTTATGCAATGGCAATTTGGGAGTTTTGTGACGATTTTAACGAAAATTTCTAAAATTCCGTTTTTTCCTCAAGTTTTCGGCGGATTTTGACGAACTAAAATTTAAAATGCGTCGTGTATATACTCGTTCCACTTGAAAATTTCGCATTGGGCGGCTCCGGCGGCACTCGTTTCTCGATTGAGTAACGACGGAGAAGCGAAAATTCAAAATGCGTGGGGTATAAAATATTCTGCCCCTTGGAAGCCGCAGAGGATAAAACAGGTTTAAATAATGTATATCAGCAGTCCACAAAATCCGCGAATCAAAGAAATTCAACGTCTGCGGCAGGGGAAAAAGCGGCGTGAAATCGGGAAATTCCTCATTGATGGACGTCGTGAGGTCTATCGTGCAGCCGCGAGCGGTTTCCCCATTTTGGAGGTTTATTTCGCACCGGATCTTGCGGACGACGAAACCTTTGCGTGGATGCAAGAGTTTAATGAACAATATTCAAACCGTATTGAGTGTCACGAAGTTCCCGGAAATTTGTTCGAAAAGATTGCGTACGGAGAACGTGAAGACGGAGTTCTGGCGGTTGCGAAATATACAGAAATCACGCTGGATGAGATTTACGAGCGCCTTCCTTCCGACCGTCCGCCGCTCATCGGGGTCATTGAAGGGGTCGAAAAACCGGGAAATATCGGCGCGATATTGCGCAGTGCGGACGGAGCGGGGCTTTCCGCACTCATCGTTGCAGATCCGCAGACCGACCTTTTCAATCCCAACACGATTCGAGCGAGTCTCGGAACGATTTTTTCCGTTCCGGTTTGCACTGCCGACAGTGAAAAAACGGCTGCGTGGCTCAAGGAGCACTCGATTTTTACGTATGCAGCCATCGTGGACGGAGCGATTCATTACACACAAGCCGACTTTATTCAGCCGTGCGCCATTGTACTGGGGAGCGAGGCGTGGGGACTCACCGAAACGTTTCGCGGGGAGGGGATTCAGCCGATATTTCTCCCGATGTTGGGGATTGCGGACAGTTTAAACGTTTCGACGACCGCTGCGATTTTGTTCTACGAGGCGCTTCGACAGCGAGAGAATTCCCGCTGAACCGATGCGTCCTCTCGACGAATTCTTATCGTTTCACGAATCTAAATCACCCGTTTTCCGTCGCAAAAGACGGCTTCAGGAAGATTGTGATACGTGATTTCAAAGCATTTTCCCGTAATCACATCCTTAAACGCGATTCCCCAAAATTCTTCGTAATTGGGGTCGTCCAGTTCCAAATTATTGTCGGTTTCGTAACTGGTAAAATAAACACCCTTTTCCTCTGTTCCATCAGGAAACAGGAACGTATAAATCGCGTCCTTATGTTCATAAACATAATTGTAAAAAGCGTCAAATCTCGGCGTTTCATTGGGATTCATCATGATTCAACTTCCAATTCGTATTCCATTCCTATTCAATCGGATATTTTCCATCGTTTACCTCTTTATGCTGCTCACACTTTAAATTCAGGTTTCGACAGTAAAATTCCCCGTTGCGAGCCGGAGGTGTGAGCCGCCCGGCAGTCGGCGCAAACCGATTGGGTGAACCGACCGGAAAACTCCGTTTTTCAGGAACCCACGTCCAGCGGGCAAAAAGCCCGCCGCTCGCCTTGGTTATTTTAACACTTGAATTTTCGGCTCTTCACGAGTCCCGATATTGACCGACACGGAATGTGCGGACAGGTTGGAGTAAAACGGCAAATCTTCTTCTGAAATCAGGATTTCAATCAGGTCGGCATCGTCGAAACAAATCTTTTCCATTGTGCAATTTCTAAAATCGGCACGCTCCAAAAATGCCCCGGCAAAAGAAACGAAACGCATTTCGGCTCCGTTAAAAACGGCTTCCGTCCCTTCTGCATTATGAAAGCTGACGCGGCTAAGCTGAGAATTCGAAAAATCGGAATACGATATTTCACATTTTGGAAACTCCACATTTTTCAACCGAGCTTCTTGAAAATTGCACGAATAAATTTCTGCACGGTAAAAATCAATCCCGTCGAGTTGCATCTGTGAAAAATTGCATTCGGACAGAAAAGAATTTCCGAGCAGTTTTATCTGTTCATTATTCCAATCTTTCATGGAAATATTTTCCAATTCCATCCGTTTTCCCTTTTTCCCGGCAGAGTCCCGCCACAATTGATGTCGTGAAAGAGTTATTAAATCAATCATTTTTCAATTTTTATCATTTTAAAATTTATTCCCCGTTGCGAGCCGGAGGTGTGAGCCGCCCGGCAGTCGGCGCAGACCGATTGGGTGAACCGACCGGAATACTCCGTTTTTCAGGAACCCACGTTCAGCGGGCAAAAAGCCCGCCGCTCGCCTTGGGACGTTCCGTTTTAAATCACCCGTTTTCCGTCGCAAAAGACGGCTTCAGGAAGATTGTGGTACGTGATTTCAAAGCATTTTCCCGTAATCACATCCTTAAACGCGATTCCCCAAAATTCTTCGTAATTGGGGTCGTCCAGTTCCAAATTATTGTCGGTTTCGTAACTGGTAAAATAAACACCCTTTTCCTCTGTTCCATCAGGAAACAGGAACGTATAAATCGCGTCCTTATGTTCATAAACATAATTGTAAAAAGCGTCAAATCTTGGCGTTTCATTGGGATTTATCATTGTTATTTTTCCTCCATTAGGGTCAGAATGAACAACATGTACTCCATCTTTGGCGTAATGTATGATTCCTTTTGATGTGTTAATATGTTGTCCAGTATTGGGTTTGACAAATTGCCCGATAATTTTTCCAAAGTCAACTCTTTCCTTATAATCGCTCACTTTTTCTCCTGTTCCAGAATATTGCAGAACGAGCCATTGGAGTTCCGACAAGGAAATCGACAAGGTACTTCTTCCTTCTACATAATTCGGATGACCCGGAATATATTTCCCTTGCTTTCCGGCATGGATCGTTTTTGGAAAACCAGAAAAAGATTCTTCGTTTTGATTTTCGTTTTGGTTCACATTGTTTGAAGAGGAAGAATGCGGAGTTTTCTCAGCTTTATCTCCCAAAGTCCCTGCAAAGTAACCACTTTTACTTTTGCTCATTCTTCCTCCTTTCAAATGCCAGAGCCATTTTACTCGGGTAGGAACGAATTAGAATTCCCTGTTCTTTGAGTTTCTCAAAACAGGGGAAATTTGCTGAACCGTAAACAAGAATGATACGAGGCGACAACACTCGCACCATTTTAGCAAGTCCCTCTTCAAATCGACGACGATTTTCCAACTTCCGAGGACTTCCGCCGACCGTAGGAACTGCAACGATACTGTTTTTGGGAATACCGTCGAAACAATACGAATACGTTTCCGGCGTCCCCCAACGTACGTTATTGATGACAGCAATCCCGTTTCGCCCCCAAAAATACCCTAAAACACGTGTCCGATAAATTGCGATTCTTTTCTCTGGATCTGGAAAATCCTGACACGTCGAGAAGTCCGGCGTGATCACGCCCGCGAAATGACGCAAGATTTTTAGCGCTCTCTGTGGCTCCTCCCATACACCGTGTTTTCCAACGAATTTATGGTCGTCCACGTAGAAACATACGAACGCGTCATGACGGAAACCGTACTTTTTAGAACGCATGGCCTTGTTGTAAAGGCCCACAGCCTCATCCCACGTGAGGATTTCCGTGGGTAACGTTTCGGCAGTTGTCGCACAATTTGGAATGTCATGCTCGCTGTAAGTCGCACCTTTCAATAAGGCGGCATTCCACACGTCCTTACAGCCTTTTCTAATTAATTTTAACATAACTCTATTTTTCTGTGTTTTTACACAAAAAAGTATAATTCAAGCGGGAATCCCACTTGACTTTTAAAAAGAGATATGTTATAATTGTAGCAGTTGTCAAACTGATATGTTATTATAGCATATCTCACACATTGAACCGCAATAAATTCGCTGCTGGTAACAGCTTTTTAGTGCGGTTTTTTATTTTCTGCGATTATCCTACTTGATAAAAACCTCCCTATGTTTGACATAAAAAATCAAACTATTTTCTAAAAATATCGCTCGGCAAATCGTGCCTGCGTCAGTTTGAGCTCCTCAAGAAAGTTGACGTCCTTCTTGGCACAATCTCGCATTTGCGACTTGAGCCCCCCCCCTTTTTCTTCCTGAACGCCGCATTCCGGCTCGTGTTTCCTGAATCCCTTTGCGGAAAGAAACATCCACGTCTGTCGATACATCCCCTCGCTGATGGTTTCCAGCGTCTTTGCGCGAAAAACCAGAGACGCAATGGAAACTCGCCATTTCGTCTTCAGGTCGCACAGCTTGGTAAACGTCAGCGGCGGCTCAAGTTCCGGCTTGATTGTCGCTTTCGGCATCAAAAATTCTGCGGCAAACGCATCCGCCTCCGCTTCTTTCTCATTGTCCGGGAAATCGTCCTGGTGAAGAACCGCATGTCCCAGCTCGTGCGCAAGAGAAAAACGACGGCGATCGGCTGAAAAACACGGATTCGTATTCAGTGCGATACAAATAATGTCTTTTTGTAACGGAACGAAAAAACCGTCCAATTTGTCCGTCTGAAAATCAAATTCAATCACAGCAATATGATGTTCTTCCAACAAAGAAATCATATTCGCAATCGGTCCGGACGGCACACTCCAATGTTCCCGCAGACTCTGTGCGGTTTCCTCCGGCGTTTTTCCACGCGGAATTATTTCGGAGTGCAGCCCCATTTTCTCGAAAAGGACTCGAACATCCATCGTACGCAGCTTTACTTCCGCTTCGATTTTGATTCGGTCAAAAGCGGACAATGCTTTGCGTTTGCGATGAAATACCAATCCGCTCGGCAAATCGTCCACATCTTGATAAAAGAATGCAGGTGGATACCTCAGCTCACTCGAAATTTCGGTCAACACACTTTCAGTGGGTACCGTCACCCCGTTCTCGTATTTACTCAACACGGCTTGCTGGACTGACAGTCGTCCAGCCAAATCCGACTGGGAAAGACCATTCTGCTCTCTTGCCAGTCGTAAAAGCATTGGATTGAAAGTCGCCATCACATAATCTCCTTATATTTGTCTATATTATAACACAGATTTTTCCGAAGTCAAGTGCTATTATTAAAAATTCATAAAAAAATTCAAAATATTCCTCTCGATTTGCGCATTGAATATGTTAAAAATTTTCAACTATCCTCTTCCGATTCTTCTTCACTCTGAGTATCCTGCATACTAAGGATGAACTGTCGATTTATCCATGCAAATTTTGCTGCGGGATCCTCTTCAAATGACTTTTCAATGGATTTCGTCTCATAATACTCATGCGCTTCAGCCAGCATCGTCCAAGTCGTTTCAACTCCCATAGAGTCCAATTCCTTACGCAGATCCGCAATGGAAACACAAAAAAACTCTTTTCGATGATTCACTTTGTTCACTTGTGACAGCGCGAATTTTTTATGAAGAGCCGTTTCCAAAGCAGGTGCGTCCTCGCTGTAAATCATGGCATGGACGTCAAACGAGAAGGGAACACTGGCGTCTCCAAGCTCCTTCACACGGTCAAGCGGTTCGAGACGTCGTGTCATACCAATTTTATAGATATTCTCCCCAAACGACCCGATATTGGAAATAATATAGACGTTACCAGCACGTGTTTGCTGAGCCATAGACAGTGCCCGTTGATTTTTTGCTTCAGCTTCCGACAGTTTCTGGTTAAGTATTTCCAAATCCTGTTGATGTTTTCGCTGCACTGCTTCAAATTCCGCTTGAAGTGCCGCTCTTTGTTCTTCGCCGGCAGCTTCCATCTTTCGACGCATTTCTTCCTGTGCCTGCCGAATGATAGCCTGTTCCCGTTCCATTTCTTTCTGAAGTTCCGCTTCTTTTTTTGCTGCATCTTTCATTGCTTTTTCGATTTCTTTTTGTGCTTTTTCCTCTTCCCTCATTTTTTCTTTAATGGCTCGTTGTTCTTCTTTTTGCTGTTCTTTAAGTTCGTTCAACGCCGACATTAATTTTACTTGCTGTACACAATCAACAAGAAAATCGTGTGTGATTCGAGCATTTCGGAATGCCTGTCCGTTCGTATTGATAATATAGTAAGAATCCTGAATTTCTTGCTGTAGAATCCCAAAATTGTTTTTTTTCACTTTTGCCATCACCGATTCGACTTTTCCCCAAAACGCATCCGTCACAAAACGTTTTGCCACATCTCGGCGGTAATTTTCTGCATAATCGCATTCTGCCGCCTCATTTTGGGTAATCGCGTTTTTAATCTTAGAGCGTAACGTTTTTGTTGCTTTTCCAACGTCGGTATTTCCGAATTCTTCGGCCATCCAATCAATCAAACTGTCCGCTGAAACCAAATACTCACTTCCATATCCTTCGATTTGCCGACGGATTCCGCTAATAGCAGCTTTATAAGAATTCAGTTCTAAAAGTGCTTGATCTCGCGACGCCACTGCATCTCCAAAGACGCCATTGGCTTTTTCCAATTGTTCGTTTGCCTGCTGGACAATTCCTGTAGCATACTGTTTCGCTTGTGCAATTTGCTGATATCCATACTGTTCGGCATTTTTAATGATAGTTTCACGTTGGTTTTGGGCTTGTGTTAAAATTTCATTGGCTTGTTCTTGAGACGTTTGAATCTCTTTTTTCCCATGCTCAACGATTTCATTGTAAGTTTGCCTGGCCTTCGTAATCATTTCTTGAGCTTGAGCTTCTGCATCGACATATTGGCTCCATTTTTGTAATTTTTTGATTTGTGCCTGCAAATTTTCAATAGTCTTGCGGAGATTTGAATGGGTCGCTCGACTGGACAGCAACTCGTTTTGAAATTTTTCGGATTGCGCTTTTGTGGTGCTTAGTTCTTTTTGAGAGGCAAGCAAACCAAAAACAAGAATAACACAAGTCAAAGACAAAAGGATGACCATGATTTCAACTCCTTCAAAAATACACTGCTTATTTATCCAAATTCATTGCATTAAAGAGACAATTTTCGCATTTGGGGCTGCGGGCGGTGCAGAGGCTGCGGCCAAGAAGTATCAGCTGATGCGATATTTTCACCCATTTTTCCCGCGGTACAATGCGCATCAAATCCGCCTCCACCTTTTCAGGCGTGACCGCGTTCGAAAGGCCCAGACGATGCGACAGACGAAGAACGTGCGTGTCCACAACCACCCCGTCCGCAATCCCGTAAAACGTTCCCAGCACACAGTTTGCAGTTTTGCGCCCCACGCCCGGCAAACTCACAAGCGCGTCCATCTCCTGCGGAACACTCCCGCCGTATTTCTCGTCCAGAATTCGACAGCACTCCCGAATATTTTTGGCCTTATTGTGGTAAAATCCCGTACTGTGAATGTCGTCCTCAAGCTCCTCCTGCGCCGCAGACGCAAAATCGGAAGCCGTTCGATACTTCTGAAAAAGAGTTTTTGTTACGATATTCACGCGTACGTCGGTGCACTGGGCGGATAAAATCACGGCGACGAGAAGTTCCAGCGCGCTCGAAAAATGCAGGGCGCAGCCGGCGTCCGGGTACAGCAAATCGAGTCCCACACAGACACATCGGGCGTGTTCGGCCGTCCCATATTGAATATTCTGTTCCATTTTTCTATTTTCTTTTAAATTCGTCTTGTAAAAAATTGACATTTAAACTATAATCTTCATTTATACCATAGAATTTGATAAAAGAAAATGGACTCAAGGGAAAGTTTCAATGAAATCCCCGCTTTTTTTTATAATATTTTCGTTTTGGGGTATTTTTACCCTTTTCGGTGCCGCCCGATTTTTCTCAGAGGCGCAGGGACAGCAATTTCCGTACACCGCAACCGTCTGCGAGCCGGAAGCGTTTGTGCGCAGCGGACCAGGCGCCGAGTTTTACCCAACCGACAAACTCCGAAACGGCGATTCCGTGCAGGTGTACAAGCACACGCCGAACGGATGGTGCGCGATTCGGCCGCCGCTTGGAAGTTTTTCGTTCGTCTCGGCCAAAAATGTCGAGATGGCCCAGAATGATTTAGGGAGAATTGTCGGAAATTCCGTCCCGATTTACATCGGAAGCCGACTCGTGCCGGACCGAACACAAATGCAGGTGACGCTTTCGAACGGAAAAGTCGTCGAAGTGCTGGAAACTGCGTCGGGAAACGGTCTCGACGCGACTTACAAAATCGCGCCGCCGGCCGGTGAATTTCGCTGGATTCACGGAAAGTCCCTTTCGCCGAACCTCACAGGAGTCACGGAGGAACCCGTTCCGCCCTCAAGGACTGTTTTCGGTGCCGATTCGAATTCTGAACTTGTTTCAAATCCTGATTTTGCACCAAATGCGCCAAATGCGCCGGGACAAAGCGCGCCGGACGCTCCTCAAGCCGAGAAAATTACGCAGCCTGGGTCGTTTCTTCATTACGTCGATCAGCTCGACACCGACCTCTCGTTCATCCTCGCGAGCACCGACTCTTCACGCTGGGAAACGGAAGATCTTTTGTTGCGGGCAAACCGACTTATGAATTACGCAACGACTATCGAAGAACGAAATCGTCTGGAAGGAATTCGTCAGCGAATCATCGAGGCGGACAATGTGCGGCGAAATCGTTTGAAATTTCAGCAGCTTTTGTCCACGTCGGGAGATTCGGGAATTACGCCGTTTGATTCTCTTCCGCCGTCCTCCGAAACGGGAAGCGAAAATGCGGCGGGGCCTGGAACGTCTGGATTTTCGGGAGTTTCGGAGTTTTCGGCTCCTTATTCCACGTCGCCGGGACGCTGGGATTATTCGGGAATTCTCGTTCGAGTACAGCGTCAAAAATACAGTCATCTTTCGCTGCCGATGTACGCCATTGTGAATGAGGACGGGATTGTACGCTGTTACGTCACGCCTCAGCCTGGGATGGATCTTGCGCCCTATCTGAAAAAACGGGTGACTCTTGCGGGCGACCGGAATTACATGCGCGACCAGCGTGCGTTTAACTTAAACGTTCGAAACGTCGTAAACGTTTGGTAAAACAGGGGTTATACATCCGACGTTCGTCATTCCCCGACGCGTAGCAGACTATCTGTTATGCTGGTTCCACAATGAAATTCAGTTTTCACAAAGACTGCTGGAGCCGTGGTGCGCAGCTCCAACGGCGGACGGGAAAACTGAAATTCAAAATAGTGTTAGTATAAATATACAATCAGGAAAAACCATGAAAAAACAGACAGAAATAGAGGTTCGCGGCACGGTTGTTCGCGTCGCGAAAATCAACGATGAAGATTATGTTTGTTTAACCGACATCGCAAAAACGAAATCGGACGATCCGACTGCCGTGATTGGTAACTGGATGCGCAATCGCATGACGATTGAATATCTGGGTTTGTGGGAAAATCTCAACAATCCCGATTTTAACCCCATCGAATTCGAGGGGTTTAGAAAGGAAGCGGGACTGAACGCTTTTACGATGAGTCCCTCAAAATGGATAGCTGCGACCGACGCCGTTGGAATGATGGTTCGTTCCGGGCGTTACGGCGGAACTTACGCAAGGTCGGATATTGCTTTCAAATTTGCAAGTTGGATTTCCGTGGAATTTGAACTGTATCTTATTCGGGAATTTCAGCGTCTCAAAGCCGAAGAGCAAAAGCAGCTGGGGTGGTCGGCGAAGCGGGAACTGTCGAAAATCAACTATCGGATTCATACCGATGCGATTCAGCAGAACCTGATTCCTCCGACGC
This sequence comes from uncultured Planctomycetaceae bacterium, assembly GCA_964438515.1. Taxonomy (GTDB): domain Bacteria; phylum Planctomycetota; class Planctomycetia; order Pirellulales; family Thermoguttaceae; genus RGIG3701. The sequence goes on along the minus strand of CAYTLK010000022.1, from coordinate 38,824 downwards.
TCGACAAACGCCGGGCGGCATTCATCTATGCGAGCGAAGCGGATGTGCTTAATGTCGCCATGTTCGGAATGACGGCACAGGAATGGCGCGAGAAACATCCCGATGAAAAGGGAAACATTCGCGATTACGCCTCGATTAACGAACTGATTTGTCTGTCAAATTTGGAAAATCTCAATGCCGTTTTTATTCAGGAAGGCCTTCCGCAGGGCGAACGACTGATGAAGCTGAACGCCGTCGCGATCCATCAGATGCAGGTTTTGATGGACGTAACCGGCCGAACGCTGTTTTTACCCGGCGATAAGAAGGAATCATCGGATTTTTCATAACGTCTCGCAAGTAAATAGAAAAACTTTTTTGAATGCGTGGCCGACCCGATTCCAGTCCTTGACACGGCGGCAAAACTCTGTTAAAATAGATCTTCGAGGAGTACGTAACAAGGGAAGTTCAAACGCTGAACGAGGAAAATGAAATGACACCGGAAGAACAAGCTCGGCAAATAATTGATGATAAGCTGCGTCAGTCAGGCTGGGGAATTCAGGACATGCAAGATCTGAATTTAACGGCCGCTTCTGCTCTTGCCGTCAGGGAATTTCCGACCAGTTCAGGCGAGGCGGATTATGCTCTTTTCATAGACGGCTCGCTCGTCGGCGTTGTGGAGGCCAAAAGAGAAGAGAAAGGCGAGTCCATCACCGATGTGGAGCTGCAGTCAAGCAGATATGCGAACAGCACCTTCAAATGGTTTCATAACGAGTACAAAATTCGTTTTGCTTACGAAACCACCGATAAGCTGATTCGGTTTACGGATTATAATGATGAAAAGTATCGTTCCCGCCCGGTATTCTCGTTTCACCGTCCGGAGACATTGCGCGCACTGCTCGGAAGAAGGGAAACCATTCGTAACAACATGAAGTGTTTCCCGGAATTGGACGAAACGGGATTCCGCAAATGTCAGATCAATGCCGTCAAAAATCTGGATACTTCATTCCGTGAGAATCGTCCCAGGGCGTTGATTCAGATGGCCACAGGCGCCGGCAAGACCTTTACGGCAATTACGGCTGCTTATCGGTTGCTGAAATACGGAAGGATGAATCGGATTCTGTTTCTGGTGGATACTCGGAGTTTGGGCGAACAGGCGGAGCGGGAGTTTCGCGCCTACACACCCAACGACGACGCACGTCCTTTTCCGCAGCTTTATGGTGTTTGCAGGCTGAAAAGTTCCTGTATACCGAACGATATTCAGATTTGTGTCTCGACGATTCAGAGAATGTATTCGATTCTGAAAGGCGAGGAGATCGACGAATCCGCGGAGGAGACGCCTTTTGCCGATTATGTTACCGCAGAGAGCAAAGCCCCCAGAGAAGTGGTTTATAATGCGAAATATCCGCCGGAATTTTTCGACTGCATTATAGTTGATGAATGTCACCGTTCCATATACAATGTCTGGAGCCAGGTGCTGACCTATTTTGATGCGTTTATTATCGGACTGACGGCAACGCCGGATAATCGTACGTTTGCATTTTTTAATGAAAATATCGTGAGCGAGTACCCTCGTGAGCAAGCCATTGTGGATGGGGTAAATGTCGGCGAGGACATCTTTCTGATTGAAACGGAGATAGGCAGAAACGGTGCCCGTCTGATGAAGCAGCTGATTGAACACCGGGACCGTCTCTCCAGAGCGAAACGCTGGGAAGTGCTTGATGAGGATGTGGATTACGCTCCGACACAGCTCGACAGAGACATTGTAAACCTCAGTCAGATCCGCACGGTCATTCGTTCTTTTAGGGCGAATCTGTTTACTACGCTGTTCCCGCGCCGAGATGAAGTGCCGAAAACTCTGATTTTTGCCAAGACGGACAGTCACGCAGACGACATTATTCAAATTGTCCGTGAAGAATTCGGCGCGGGCAACGAGTTTTGCCGTAAGATAACGTATTCCGTCGAGAACCCGGAATCCGTTCTCAGTTCATTCCGGAACGATTTCAATCCTCGAATTGCCGTCACGGTGGATATGATTGCGACGGGAACCGATGTGAAACCGATTGAGTGCCTGATTTTCATGCGGGATGTGCGCAGCAAGAATTATTTTGAGCAGATGAAAGGCCGGGGAACACGTGTGCTCGGGGAGGACGATTTAAAGAAAGTCACACCGTCCGCCGAAAACAAAGACCATTTTGTGATTGTGGATGCCGTCGGAGTCACAAAATCCCAGAAGTCCATCACGAGAACGCTGGAACGCAAACCTGCCGTCAGTACGAAAGAATTGATGATGAATGTTGCGCTCGGTTCCAAAGACGCGGACACGCTGACCTCGCTTGCAAACCGTCTCATTCGTCTGAACAGTCGGATGACCCCGGCAGAGCGCAAAGAGTTTGAAAAGAAAGTCGGCACATCCGCCGGGAAGGCTGCGGAAAATCTGCTCAACGCATTTGATGAAGATGTTCTTTGGGAGCAGGCACAGAAAACCACCGGCAGTGCGGCTCCGACAGAAGAACAGCTGGCGCAGACGCAAAAAGCTTTGATTCAAGCTGCCGTTGCGCCGTTCAACGACCCCGCGGTTCGTGAGTATGTGGAAACTGTACACCGCCACGCAGATCAGATCATGGATAATGTGAATATCGATTCCGTTCTCTTTGCCGGCTTCGACGCCCAGCAGGAAGAAAACGCGGATCGTGTTCTCCGCACGTTCCGGGAGTTTATTGTGGAAAACAGGGACGAAATTATTGCTCTGCGCATCGTTTACAACGAAGCCTACAAAGACCGTCCGATGGCGATCGAGCAGTTAAAAACGCTCTACGAAAAGCTGAAACTCAAGGGCGTTACGGTAAAACGGCTTTGGGATTGCTATGCGATCAAACAGCCGGAAAAAGTGAAGCGCGGCACGATGGCGCAGTTGACGGATTTGATTTCGATTATCCGGTTTGAGATGGGGTATTCCAACAATCTGGTGCCGTTTGCGGACAAGGTGAATTACAACTTTATGCGGTGGACGCTTCACAGCAATAAGGGAGCGGTTCATTTTACGGAAGAGCAGATGGAGTGGTTACGTTTGATTAAGGACCACATTGTCAACTCGCTGAGCATCCTTCCTGCGGATTTGGACCTGACGCCGTTTGACAGCAAGGGCGGACTTTCCGCGTTTTTCATCCTTTTTGGGGCGGATTATGAAAAGGTTCTGCAGGAAATGAATGTGGAACTGGTAGCATAGGAAACTACCCAGAAAACTACCGATAAAACTACCCAGAAAATAATTGAAAGATGAATACAAAATTGATAACGTAAGGATGGAATCCTCAAAGTTCAGAAGAATAAAATGGCAAAGATAAACGTGCTTTTTATTGGAAACATGAAAAACAGATAATGAATATGGAATTGGTGGCAAGAATGAAAAAAAGGAAAATCGGCGAATTAGTCGCTTTTGTTCGAGGAATTTCCTATAAGAAAGACCAAGCGAAAAAAGAAAAAGAAGATGGTTATACCACTGTACTACGTGCTAATAATATCAATGACGGGAAATTTAATTATGAGGATTTAGTATATGTACCAACCGTACTAATCAAATCTGACCAAATAATTAATAAAGGTGATATTGTAATCACAATGTCGAGTGGTAGTAAAGCTCACGTTGGAAAAGTTGCAATTGCACAGACAGATACTGATGTTGTATATGGGGCGTTTTGTGCCAAGATCGTACCAAAAGAAATTAACCCTCTGTATTTATATTATGTCTTAAGGGATGGTTCATTTAGAAGGCATATAGAAACGGCAAGCAAAGGAACAAATATTAATAACTTAAAGCAGGAGTATATTCTTGATTATGAAATCTTGCTGCCAACTTCCATTGAGCAGCAGCGGATTGTAACCCGCATTGAGGAGCTTTTCTCGGAACTGGATAAAGGCGTGGAAACGCTGCGAACCATCCAGCGACAGTTGGCGGTGTATCGACAGGCGGTGCTGAAAGAAGCATTTCCTCCTGCGACATCTGAAAACACTATGGTTTTAGAGCAAATTGCAGATATTTCTGGTGGAATAACGAAGGGCAGAAAACTCGAGAAGAAGGACACAATCCAATTGCCTTATCTCCGAGTTGCCAATGTTCAAAACGGCTATCTTGATTTGTCTGAAATGAAAACCATTGAATTAAGATCCGATGAAAAGAGTAAGTACCTGTTAAAATACGGAGATGTACTATATACCGAAGGTGGAGACCGGGATAAATTAGGACGGGGTACAATTTGGCGGGATGAGATTGAAGAATGTGTTCATCAAAACCATATATTCAAGGCAAGAGTAAACGAGAAATATGCTCTGCCGGAATATGTTGCGTTATGGTCAATGAACGAAGTTGCAAGAAAATATTTCTATGATAAAGGTAAGCAAACTGTGAATCTTGCTTCAATTAACAAGACGGTTTTATCTTTGTTACCTATTCCACTTCCAAGCATTGCCAAACAGAAAGAGATAATTGAGAAACTCCAATCCCGTCTATCCGTCTGCGACAGCATTGAGCGGACGGTAGAAACGGCGTTGGCACAGTCAGACGCCATGCGGCAGAGTATCTTGAAGCAAGCCTTCGAAGGAGGGTTCACCAAATGAACGAGAATAAGTCGGATATCGTTATTTACACAACACAAGATGGTCTTGCGAAAGTGTCCGTAACCTTCGATAAAGAAACCGTCTGGCTGTCGATGGACCAGATGGCAGAACTGTTCGGACGAGATAGAAGTGTTATCGGGAAACATGTCCGAAATGTCTTTTCAGAGGGGGAATTAGTCAAGGAATCAGTATGGGCAAATTTTGCCTACACTGCCGCAGACGGTAAAAACTATAACGTCGATTACTACAATCTTGACGTCATCATTTCCGTCGGGTACCGTGTAAAATCACAGCGCGGCACACAGTTCCGTATCTGGGCCGCCAACATTCTGAAAGAGTATATGAAGAAAGGATTTGCTCTGGACGATGAACGCCTGAAAGGAAACTGCGGCGGTGATTATTGGAAAGAACTCCTCGATCGAATTCGTGATATTCGGTCCTCTGAAAAAGTCCTTTACCGACAGGTTCTGGATTTGTATGCCACAAGTGTAGATTATGACCCGCACAGCGATGAATCGATACGTTTTTTTCAGATTGTCCAAAACAAACTTCATTTTGCCGCCCACGGTCACACCGCCGCCGAAGTGATATTCGAACGGGCAGACGCGGAAAAACCCTTTATGGGACTGACCACGTTTTCCGGCGAACTGCCGACCATGAAAGACGTTGGGAATGCAAAGAATTATCTGACCGAAACGGAACTGAAAATTCTGAATAATCTCGTTTCCGTGAAATATCAGGAAAAAACCATAACGCCCGTAGAAGAAGCCTATCTGGAAAGCATAAAGGCGATTTCAAAACAAGCAAAAAAAACTCAAAGGAAAAGAGGTTCAAAATGAGTGAACAAACTTCAACGATCGTTTCCAAAGTCTGGGGAATGTGCAATCCGCTCCGGGACGACGGCGTCTCCTACGGCGATTATCTGGAACAGCTGACCTATCTCATCTTTTTGAAGATGTCCGACGAATATTCCAAACCGCCCTACGAAAAAGAAACGGGTATCCCGGCCGGATTTACGTGGTCGGATATGAATACGCTCAAAGGCGCAGAACTGGAAGAACAGTACAAAGCCGCCCTCGAACAACTCGGGAAACAGGGCGGTATTCTCGGCAAAATTTTCAAAGGCGCCGCCAATAAAATCAGCAGCGCGGCCATTCTGTACCGTGTGGTGCAAATGATCGATACCGAAAAATGGGTGGCCATGTCCTCCGATGTGAAAGGCGAAATTTACGAAGGCTTGCTCCAAAAGAATGCGGAAGATATCAAAAGCGGCGCGGGACAGTATTTTACCCCGAGGCCGCTGATTCATGCAATGGTCCAGTGCGTCCGCCCGGAACCAATGAAAACCATCGCAGACCCATGCTGCGGCTCCGGCGGTTTTTTCCTCGCGGCACAGTCGTTCCTCGCAGACTCCGCAAACTATTCCCTCGACCGTGAGCAGAAGGAATTCCTGAAAAATGAAACCTTCTACGGCAACGAAATCGTGTCGGCAACCTACAAAACCGCGCTCATGAATCTCTATCTCCACAACATCGGCGATATTTACGGCAATGTTCCGATTACTTATGGTGACGCGCTTCTGACAGACCCCGGATACCGTGTGGATTATGTGCTGACCAACCCGCCGTTCGGCAAAAAGTCCGCCCTCACCTTCACCAACGAGGAGGGAGAACAGGAGGAAGAGGACCTCGTTTACAACCGACAGGACTTCTGGACGACCAGTTCCAACAAACAGCTGAATTTCGTACAACATATCAACACGATTCTCAAGGCCGCCGGTCGAGCTGCGGTTGTTGTGCCGGACAACGTGCTGTTTGAGGGCGGGGCAGGGGAAATCGTGCGTAAAAAACTGTTGGAAACCTCCGATCTTCACACGATACTCCGCTTGCCGACGGGTATTTTCTATAAACCGGGTGTGAAGGCGAATGTCATTTTCTTTGATAAACGTCCCGCAAGTCCCGAAATGCAGACCAAAGAAGTGTGGATATACGATTTTCGCACAAATATTCATTTCACATTGAAACAGCATCCGATGACTGACGCGGACCTCGTGGACTTTATTCAGTGTTACAACCCGGAAAATCGTCATGCGCGTACAGAAACATGGTCTGAGGAAAACCCGGAAGGTCGTTTCCGCCGATTTGATGTGAAGGAGATTCTGGAGCGCGACAAGACCAGCCTCGACCTGTTCTGGATTAAGGATCAATCTCTTGCAGACCTCGACACTCTGCCCGCTCCGGACGAATTGGCCGCCGACATCATCGAAAACTTACAGTGTGCACTGGACAGTTTTCAGGAGCTTCAGGCCCAACTGCAGAAATGAAGCGTGCACCGTATGCGGAGTTCCGGCCCTTGATTTTTTCGGAACAAAACCTTATAATTCATTTATCGTACAAAAGTCGCCGCGGCTTTGCGAAATTTTCACATAAAACGTGTACGAAATTCACCTGCTAAAAAAATGGAGTACAAACGATGCCAAAAAACAAAAAAAACAAGAACAGCCGTATCCACGTTTTGCTGACGATGGTTCTCATTCTGGCTGTCGTTGGTCATTCGGCACCGCTTTTTGCGGCTCAGCCGTCAGACGAGTATCTTTCCCAGCGGGCGGAAGAACTGAAATCCCTTCGCTGGGGCATGTTCATCTGCTGGTCTTTCAGCACGTTTTCCGGTACGGAATGGACCGACCCGGCAGGAAAAGACCCCTCGTTTTTCTGCGCAACCGAAGTCGATACGGATCAATGGGTCCGTACCGCTCGCGATGCCGGTATGGGTTACATCCTCTTTTTGGCGAAACATCACGACGGTTTCTGCCTTTGGGACACGAAAACGACGGAATTCAAGTCGGTAAATTCGCCCCTGAAAAAAGATGTACTCGCTGAATTGCGGAAATCCTGCGATAAATACGGCGTCAAGCTGGCGCTTTACTTTTCCGAAGGCGATTGGAATTGGGAAGGCGGCGTCTATCGAAACAAATTGAGTGTCAATCCCGAAACGAAAAAGGCGCAGCTGAAAGAGTTGCTCACCCAATACGGTCCCATCGAATACATCTGGTTCGATCACGCTGCGGGTACGGGCGGGCTGTCGCATGAGGAAACAACTCAATTCTGTCACGAGATTCAGCCCTACACATTAATCGGCTACAATCACGGCGAAGCGTCCGGCGAGGTGCGAATCGGCGAGCGCGGCAAGGCTTCAGCTCTGAACGACCTCTCCGGAGCGGGCTACAATCGTCGGGCTGCCGGGTACAATAACTACAAGATCGCCGAATTCACGTATCCGATTCTTCCAGGACACAAAGGGGGGGCCGATTGGTTCTACTCGCTTCCCAAACACGATCATCTTTGCCGCAGCACAGACTCGATTTATCAGGACTATCTCGGTGCGGTCCAGTTCGGCAACATTTTCAGCCTGAACGTTGGTCCGGACTATCATGGTCGTCTGCGAAGCATCGACGTTCGCACGCTTCAAGAGGTCGGAAAACGAATTCAGGAGGAAAAAACGTCTGTTGCAATCGAAGTCGAAAAATAAAACTATACAGCCCGCAGATTCCGCAGATAAACGCAGATAAAATCTATCTGTGGAATCTGCGGGACATAAAAAATAGCGAAAGACGCTTTGCGTCCGTATTGCAGAACTCCGAAAGATGCGGTTATGGACGTAACTACCATTACGGCCTACGGCCTCATGCGGAGGCAAACTCCGCGTACCGATGACAGTAGTGTCCGCAGCGATTTATTATTGTCCTATTGCCTGTTTCTCTGTCGCCGAATGGCCCCCTGCTTGACAAACGTTTCGCTTCCTGCCATAATTTAATCTCCAGTTATCCAAGTTCCTCAGAGAAAGTGAAAAAAGGAAATCCCATGAAACGTCTGACGCTATTTTTTGTCTGTTTTTTGCTTCTGTTCTGCGGCGCCGCACACGCTCAGACGGTAACGGCCGCTCTGGACGCAAGCCAAAAAGGAGCGGACATTTCACCCTACATTTACGGTCAGTTCATCGAGCACATGGGGCGCTGCATCTACGGCGGAATTTGGGCTGAAGTCCTTCAGGACCGCAAGTTTTACGAGCCTCTCGACGAAGAATTTCCCCGGACGGGAACCACAAAATCGAATTCTCCGTGGCGTATTCTCGCCAGTCAGGCCGGAATTCCCAAAGTTTCCATGTCGAAGGACGCGCCGTTCACCGGGAAATGGTCGCCCGAGCTGCAAATTCAGCAGTTCGCCTGCATTTATCAGTCGGATATTCATCTTCGCCGCGGGGTCGATTACGTCGGGTACATCTGGCTCAAGTCGAGCGGGTTCGGCTTTCCCCCAGGCGAAAAACCCGGCTGCGTTTCCGTCTCTCTCGCAGGCTGCAAGGTGCCGATCCAATTCACGCCGAGTGGGGATTTCGTGAAATGCGAATTTCGTTTTCCGTTCCTGTATCGGGGACTTCCTGAGGACGATTCGTTCCGGTTTGAAATCACCTTTTGGGGTTACGGAACCGTGCAAATCGGCTGCGTTTCGCTCATGCCGGCGGACAATATTCAAGGAATGCGTCCCGACACGCTGGCGGCGCTCAAGGAACTGAATTCCCCAGTCTATCGCTGGCCGGGAGGGAATTTCGTATCGGGTTACGACTGGCGCGATGGAATCGGGGACCGGGACCGACGTCCGCCGCGTAAAAATCCCGCCTGGAAGGGTGTCGAACCCAACGATTTCGGTCTCGACGAATTCATGACGTTCTGCCGCTTTCTCGAAACGGAGCCTTACATCGCCGTCAATACGGGAGACGGTCAGGTGGAAAACGCCGTGGCGGAGCTGGAATACGCAAACTGTCCCGCCGACTCGGAAATGGGAAAACTCCGCGCGAAAAACGGACACGCCGAGCCGTATCGCGTCCGGTTCTGGGGAATCGGAAACGAAATGTACGGAAACTGGCAGATCGGGCACATGCCGGTCGCCGATTACGTCAAAAAGCACAATGCGTTTTACGACCGTTTCAAAGCGGCAGACCCGAACATCTTCTGCATCGGGGTCGGAGCCGTCGGAGACTGGAACGAGGCGTTCATTCCCGGCGCATTCGACCATCTCGACGCTTTGAGTGAACACATTTACGACCAAAACCGTGAAAATGCGGCCGAACACATTCATCTCGCGGCAAACAGCATCGAATCTCGCGCCAAAGCACACGAAGAATATCGTACGAGGTGGTCGGAACTTTATGCGAAAAAGAATCTTCCCATCGTGATGGACGAGTGGAATTACGCCTACGGTCCGCACGTGTTTGGAGAGGGTGGAACGCGTTTTTTCCAGATGGACGGTCTGGGAATTGCGGCGGGACTTCACGCTTTCTTCCGACATTCCGACCTCTTTTTCATGGCGAATTACGCTCAAACGGTCAACGTTCTCGGAGCGGTCAAAACCACGCCGACCTCCGTTCAATTGGAATCTACGGGCCTGGTTCTGAAACTTTACCGCGAGCATTTCGGCACGACTCCGATTTTCACGCAAGTCGTTTCCACTGAAGATGTTACGTCCGCCGCGCTGGACGTTTCCGCCGCACTGACCTCCCGGGGCGAGCTGACCCTGGCGGTCATCAATGCCGACGAGAGGGACGTGACCGTGAAACTGGATTTGAAAGGTTGTTCCTTGGACGATTTTTACCGACGATACGTGATTTCCGACCGAGAAAACGACCCGCTGGGGTTCAACGACCCCGGTCAGCCTCCGCGAATCGCGATTCAACCTTCCGAGAGCCGTTTCAACGACGTCCCCTCCGTCACCGTCCCCCCGATGTCCGTCACGCTTTACACTTTCTACATAAAGTGATTCATTTCTCTGATTTTAAGGTAAAAAATAAACAATTACGTCAAAAACGACCGGCGAACCGAAACGCGTCCCGTTCGCCGGTTTTACGGTCTTTCCTGCTTGAGCCACTGCCTGGCTGCACACTCTTTTAGAAGATGAATTATTTTGTATATTCAATCTGGCGGGCGGCAGAGTTGAGAAAATGAGCCGTAATCCAAAAAACCGTCCATCGCTCGGAATACCCGCCGCGCAGCTTCAGTACATCCGTCATGTCACCGCGCTGCGCAAAATTCGTGTGCTGTATCTGCTCGCCCTGACTGCCCCACGGATCGATCAGTTGGCCGCAACTCCGAAACATCACCTCCGCAACCTCCTTGTACGCGTCTTCGTGACACAACGTTCCAATTCGCCAAACTTCCGGCGCAAATAGGACGCCGTAAACGTCTAAATGCTGATTTTGAGGGGAAACTACCGTCCAGCCGCGAGTACGAAAACGATGGTCCGAAAGACGTCCCGGCGGCAGCGGAATGTCCCAAACAACGAGGCAGCTCAAGCACACATCGCACGCATGACGCGCCCAAACGAGATATTTTTCCTCTTTTGTAACTTCATACATCGTGAGAAATCCCTGAAAAGCGGCCCACGCACCCTCTTTGTCCTCGCAAGTCGCGTCGAGCGTTCCGCCCCAGTACGGTTCTTTCATCGACAAATGACGTTCCGCGTAGTATTCCGCAGCTTTCACCGCAGCCTTTTGGAACGTTTCGTTATTGAAAAGCCGGGACGACAAAATCAGAGGCGCGATGTAGAAAGCTTCGGCCGTCGAACGCGGATTCCAATTCTCGTCGAGAATCCGTTCGGACGCAGCGACACAGGCGCGCTTGAGAAAATCTTCCCATTTCGTCGTATCGTACCGTTTGTCCGAACGTGCCGCCGCAATCGCTTTCGCGAAATTGTACATTCCCTGACCGATGGAAACCGGGTCCCGAGAGTCGAGCCACGCCTTCCTTTTCGTACTGTAAACGACCGAAAAACCGTCTTGCGTCATCGGAGACGTCGTAAGAAAATCGAGCGACCGCTGCACAGCCGGAACGAGCCATTTCTCCAAAGCGTCTCGCTCTTCGGGCGACGTGAGCTGCTGAAGGCAGAATTTCTCCAAACGCTGGAGCGCGAAACCCAGGGAGTCGGCCTGACCGCACCAACCCATCACAATTTGCGGTTCCATCCCTTCCGACGGATACATGTTGAAACCGGCGTAATCGTCCCCTTCGATGAATCGAGACCGCGCGAACGCCAATTTACTCATAATAATCGAGGCGAAAGTCGGAAAATCTTCCGCATAAAACGGTTTGAAGAGCTTCAAAGAACGCACGATCGGCTCCTGAAACCCCGTTCCTTCCCGCTCGATACTGCGCAGATCGAGATAAAACGTCTTTTCGATTATCGTTCCTGGAATCATCGTCATTGCGGATTTCGGGTACTTCATCGGACCGCTCTGCAGCGCTTTTGCGACGCTGTTCTGATGGTTGAATCCGATAAACCCTGAATACTGAACGAGTTCCGAAAGATTCATCTCCCGCGCACGCACACCCAGCGACCAAAACTGGTCCGGCACATCGCCGCGCAGTGCGGGGGTCGGAATCGTATAAAGCGTCGCGGAAAACAAATTCGACGCATCTTCCAGACTGGCAAACGGCATCGGAAATCGATGTTCCTCAAAAATCGCAAATTCGCCGGGCGTTCCGTGATACACAGGGACTTTGTTCGGCGTATTACGCTCTCCGGACGGATTTCCGTAGTACAGAATTCCAGGGAGAAACGCCTGCATCTGCGCGCCCAAAACCTCCCAGCGCACTGAAAGCGTCAGGTCGGCGAGCGGCTTTTCCCCCTGATACTCGAATCGCCGCACGATTTTCAAAAGTCCGTCTTCGACACTGCACGAATCGCGCAAAAGGATTTCACCTTCCGGAAGCTGGAGCGAGCCGGAAAGAATCGTCCAATTCCCAACCGTCGTCACATTCGCGGCGGGAACATGTTTCCACTCGTCCGGTGCATCGTCTTTCCAAGCCGTTGCAATGGACCAAAGTCCTTCTTTCGGCGAGCGCAGCAGCACTTGATCGCCGCGCAGAATCTGAACATTCCAGCTGTTCGACTCCGGATCCTGAACGGTCTGCCATCGAACATTCTTATTCAGGACCGTGGAATCGTTTTCCCCGCACCAAAGCGGCGCGGCTGACAGGAAAAATAAAACGAACGTGAAACTTCCGGACAGAAGAAACAGGCGGAGCCGAAAAACATTCTTGTTCATTGTAAAGGTTCCTGATAAAAAAGGTGTCGTTATTCAAGCGTCGGATACACTTTTTCGCCCCGAAGCTGCGCCTCGCCGTTTTCCTTCTCGTAGCAGCCGTAGAAGGGGGAAAGAAGGTCCAGCCAAAGCGTCAGACGATGGTACTCGTCCGGGGAAAGGTGCACGCCGTAGTGACCGCCGCGCAGAAGCGGAAGAAGCGGGGATTTCAACGCGCCAAACTCGCCCGGCGTCGTCGTGACGGGATTTCCGTAATTGTGGAATCCATATCCGTTCTGCATGAGATTGAAATAGGATTGATAAAATTTACGCACGTACGGTTCCCGACCGAGTGAAAACGTTTTCGATTCGGGTTTCGCGTGGCATTCCGCACAGTGACGGTCCAAAATGGGCTGAACCAGTTCCACAAAGTTTGCGGGACGGCTCCCTTCCACATCCGGAACCGGGACGGAGGCGGGACGTCGAAACGCAAGAGGAAGCGTCAGACTCGCATTGGTCGCCTGATGCTGCGGCTCGTGACACCCAACGCATCCAACCTGGTCGCCCGGCTGAAAGTACGTTGAACTGCGCATCGACTGAACGGCATTTCCATTTTCGTCCAACGCCTGGAAAAGGATTTCCGTTTGGGCGGGTACGGTAAAATGGGCACTTCCGTCTTCCTCAACCGGCACGGTTCCCAGAACGCCGCGCACGAGATTCACGCTGTCGCCGGAACTCGCCTCACGGAATCCCACTTCATGCGGGAACGGTCCCGACGGAACCGACATCACGTAAAGCTGCACAATTCGAAGTGCTTTGATTTTCGTACCTTCTGGAAGCGGTTTCAAACTTCGATTCACATCCACGAGCGTCACGGAGGCCTGCGGACGGTCGTTCGGATTTCGAGGCGGAAGCGCGACGAATTCCTGAGACGGAATCTCCCCAGGTTCCACGATTTCCGGCACAACGGTCGGTTTGGTGCGTGCAGCAAACGGAATCGGAGAGGCGCAGCCGATTTCCGGGTCGCGATAAAGTAATTCGCGATTTCCGAAACGGTCCAGAAGGTAAATTCCGTAATCTCCGCGGTGGAACGCCCCGCCCTGCGAGCCTGCGCCCGGCATCATGGAAAAGTCCGCGACGGCCAGGAAAAGATCTTCACTGATCGGATACGGAAAACCCCAAACCTGCGCGCCGCCCTGACTTTCGGGGAATCCGACCTCCGGAGTGATGCGTTTCACCGCCGCCATTGCGTCTTTTTCCTCTTCACCAGCCTTCGACGGATCCACAATGACGAGACTTCCGTAGTTCTGCCCGTGATGCGGTCCGGCAGTTGCAATGAGGCGCGAGGAGTTGGGAATCGCACGAACGTCCATCTCCGTGTCGGCTCGCTCCCTGCGCAGCGTAAAGTTTCCGTGCACCTGACGCGGGTCGGACCCGTTCAAACTGATGAGCCACGGATGGTGAGCCGTGCAGCCGTGCCGATCCACGTAATCCCAGCGCGTCCAGAGGATTTTTCCGTCATTCGTGACGCTGGGACTCCATTCGTTCGTCTCGTGGTAGCTCAAGCAGCGCTTTTGACTGCCGTCGCGATTCATGTCGAACAGCGTATAGTTCGGGCACTCGCGTCCGCAGCGCAGGTAGCCGCCGCGCCGCTCGGAAATGAACGCGATCCGGTCATTCGGCAAAAAACAGGGATAAAAATCGTTCCACGTTCCGTCGGTAATCATTTTCAGGCCGCTTCCGTCGGGTCGGCACGTAAAAATGTGGATGCAGCGCCCGGCGTTCCAGTGTCCGCGCGTGAGGTCCAAATGCGTCAAATGTTCGGTCCCTTCCGTGCATTCCGCGTACCCGAAAGCAAGCGTCTGGGCGTCGTAATCGAGCGCAAGAGTGGCGAAAGCACCGGAATTCAATGAGGTTCCTTGAAGCCGACCGTTTTGAACCTGCGCGTTTTCCAACACGTTTTTGACGGTGGGTCCTGCGGCAGAAAATGCGTTTTCAAGCAGGAATATTCCCCCGCCGGGCACAAGATTGCGGCCGTAGTATTGGTCGCAAAGGTGGTTGAACGTTGCTCGATGCTTTTTCACAAAAAGAATGGACGAAAAATCCAGCTTCGGATTGGCGAAAAGCACCTCTCGACGCAGCGCGCAGAGCTGAAGGAAGAGCTGAAAACGGGCTTTCACGTCCGTTACGGAGGTTTCCCGCACCGCCGTTTCAAGCGTCTGAATTCGTTTCGAAAAATCTTGATTTGCGGCAGAAAGTGCGTCCATTGCGGCACGAACTCGGCGGCAAACGATGTCGGCGGGGTCGCGGTCGTCGGGAAGAATGGAGGCTTGCGGATCGTAAATCTGACTCGCAATGGAGTCCAAAAACGCCCGGCGTTCCAAATTTCCCATGAGCTGCACGTACTGCTGAATGAGTTCGGGATTCACGTCCAATTTTTCCTCCTGAATCATCTTCTCGAAGACCTGTTTCGCCAGAACTTCCGGACTCCCCGACAGAAATTCGTAACCAGGGGAAAGAATTTTCCACTCGGCACAGGACGCGTATTGATTTCCGTTCGCCTCCGTCAGTGAAACGAGACGCACAAATCGACCCGTGACCGGTTTTTCCAGAACAACGGCGACCGGCGCGTCGCTTTTCGCGTCGGCTGAGACCAAATCGCCTTCGGAAACCGGCGCTACAATCGTTTTTTCAGTAATTGGCGAGTCGGAAACGAAAAGCTGGTACTTTTCAATCGTTCCGTTCGACGCATCTTTTCTTGGAATGTACGTAAATCCAGTAATTTCGAACGATTTTCCGAGATCCGTCTGAATCCAGTGCGGCAAAGACTCTTGCGCCTTTTTCCCAGTGAAATCCGTGTGCCAGAGCGTGCCGGAATCACCGTCGCAGGCCCGCCACGCTTCATAACCGGAATTCTCACTGTCGGCAGAAAATCGGACGAAAACCATTTCCGGCGCTTTCTTTTCCGGCGTTCGGCACGAAAGTTCTTCTGCACGAAGATGTTCGACCCACGGGGACAGACCGAGGATTGAAAAAAGCACAAAATACAAAATCAGTCGGAAATATTTGAAAATATGATGAAAAATGGAGGAATTTTTGGAGGGCTGATTGGGGGTCATGAGTTCGTTCCTTAAACTTTGAGGATTGGTAACAAAAATAAGGCGGTTAAATTGGGAGGGCTACGGGGGCGTTGATTTCGGATTGGAAGTTTCGGATTGGTCGGTTTTCAAACGTCGGTCTAGCGGCATTTTTCCATCAGACGCTGCACCTGAATACCGCGCCGAAGGTCGGGCGAACCGTCAAGATTTTTTCCAGCCGCCACGTTTCGGAGGAAGTGGGCGAGACACGTACAGTGGGCGCGCACCCATCCGATGCCGGATTTCGCGGCGGGAAAATCGGTGTCTGGAGCTGGATAGCGGTTTCCGACGGGGATTCTCGCCCATCCCGCCTCGCCGCCGAAGGGTGAAGTGGAACGGCTTCCATCGAAATATTCGAGAAAATGCGGAGCCTGAATGTCGAAACGGATTGCGCCTTTCGTTCCGTAGATTTCCAGCAGCATATCGTTTTCGGTTCCGTGAGCCACTTTGGAGGCCTGCAGCGTTCCGATCGCGCCGTTTTCCGCCCGCCAAACCATCGCGATAGAATCTTCTGCCCGTGCGGAATCTTCGGGAACCGGAGACGCGCAGAGCGCCATCGCGTCGGTGAGCGGTCCAACGAGCCAGTCGGTCAAATCAATGAGGTGAGATCCGATGTCCATCAGCGCGCCGCCGCCGGAAGCTTTCAAGTTTTTCCAACGCATCGGACGGTTCGGATCCACGTGCGAATTTTGGAGGTAGCAGCCGCGAAATTCCAGAATCTTTCCGAGTTTTCCCTCTTCAATCATCTGTTTGGCCTGCATCACCGACGCAAAAAATCGAGTGTGGAACACGACCTGCGACACGCCGCGATAGTCGTCCAGCAGCGGTTCAATCTCTGCCGCTTCCTCCCAATTTAAAACGATGGGTTTTTCGCAGTAAATGTGTTTTTCGGTCTTGAGAGCTTCTTTCAAAACCGGAAAATGAAGGTTGTTGGGAAGACAAATGTCGAGAATATCCACTTCCGGGTCGTTGAGCGCGGCGCGCCAGTCCGTCAGAGGAATCGCGCCCCCTGCGAGTTTTGCGGATTCCGCCGCCGTTTCCTCTCGGGAATTAACGACGTACTTGATGTTCACGCCGAGCGGAACGGGATTGGAGTAAAACGGAAGAGTTCGGTAGGCGTAAGTGTGAACTTTTCCGATGAATCCGCCGCCGAGAATAGCGACATTAACGGTTTTCATTAGGATTTTCCTTTTCGTTTTTCAAAAATTGAGTGACACTTTGACCCGTTTCTCTCAAAAAGAACCGGGAAAGATAGGCGCTAGTGCAGAAACCGCAAGTTTCCGCAATTTCGTACACTTTCATGTCGGTATTCAAAAGCATTTCTGGACGCGTTCGAGGCGCTGCTGATTGATGATTTCCAAGATGGATTTCCCGGTTTCTTTGCGGAACCGGATTTCGAGCGACCTGCGCGAAAGGGAAGCGTGGCGCGTGACGTCGCTTGCGTTCAGCGAGGACATATCGTTCATTCGGATGAAACGAATCGCGTCGCTCACAATAGAATCGTGAATGGTTAGAAGTTCGGTAGATTCCCGCGATTCGATTCTCACAGGAGAAATGAACGTCTCGACCTTTTGCTGGATGCGCCCCTTCATCATACCGTCCAGAATCGCGGCGGCACGGAACCCGCTTTCTTCTCCGTCGAGAGCGATGCTTGAAAGCTGCGGCGTGCACATGTTGCACATTAATACATCGTTATCGACCCCAAGAACCGAAATCTCATCCGGAACTCGGATTCCATACATCTGACACGTCGAAATGACCTGACGTCCTCGAATGTCCATCGCCGCCAGCAGCGCCGTCGGTTTCGGAAGGGTTTCCAGCCACTTTCCCAGCGTGTGCACTTCCTGACTCCACGTTTGTATCGGATTCGGCAGAGGAAACGACTTGCATCGGAAACCGTGTTCCTCCAGTCGGTTTCGAAACCCTTCTTCCCGTTCTTTCGACCACAAAACATTGTGAATTTCACCCACGAAAGCGAAATTCTCGAACCGGCGTTTCAGGAAAAAATCCGCCGCCATTTCGCCGACACGGCGACTGTCCACGCGTATTTCCGACGTATTCCGAAAGTGACCGAACGGACCTTTTTGCTCTTCATAAAGATCAATCGCAACGGTCGGCAAAAGGCTTTCACGAATCGCTTTTTCGACTTCCGGAGTTTCGATTCGACCGATGATTCCGGACGGATGCAGCGCTTTCGCTCCCGCAAAATGCTGTACGAGGTCCCCAGGCGAAAAGTGAAAAGACCATGGGCCGTACAAGCGCGAGTAACGTTCAATACCGCGCATTAAACTTCGACCAAGCTCGCGGGCCGTCTCGATTAGAAGAACCACGCGGGGTATTTCTGTACGTAATAATTTCTGGTGTCGCAAAATGAAGCCTGTAACGTAAAATAAAGGATGGGAAAAGGAAAAAACTGCGAAATCGGCAGAGGGAAACATTTTTGCACGACATTTATACTATCCTGATTTTCTATTTTCTTACAAAAACTTCAATCTGTCAAGGTCTCCCCACCGAATTGCGCAAAAAGACATCAAATTTTGCGCAATAATGACTTGACTTTTCATATTCAGCGGTATATACTAACAATAAACGGTCTGATTTTACGCACTGATAACCGTATATGCTGAATGTAAAAAGAAGCTTCTATACTCGTTCCACTTGAAAATTTCGCATTGGGCGGCTGCGGCGGTCGCCGTTTCTCGATAGAGTAACGACGGTGAAGCGAAAATTCAAGATGCTTCGGGTATAAAAAGTACATCAAGTTTTTGCCCGGGAGCAATTCGAACCCGAGTTGCGGTACGAGCTGGAGCGTCTATTTATAAGAAAAAACGATTTTCAATACTGATTTTATGCGGAAAAAAGTATTCATTCGAAAATGGAAACCAAAAGATGAAACATATTTTGATTTTGACGTCAGTTTTGACACCTGTTTTGGCGGCATTTTTGATGGCGTTTTTGTCGGCGCTTCCGCTTCAGGCGCGCGAGTGGACGGAAACGGAAAATGATTTTCGTATGATTCCTGAAGCCGCACGGCAAATGACGGGACCGCTTTTCTGGATGCACGGTGATGAATCGCAGAGTCGGTTGGAATCCATGGTGGATGTGGTCGCAGAGTCCGGAAACGGAATTCTCGCAACCGAACCGCGTCCGCACAGCGACTGGCTCGGTGAAGGATGGTTTCGAGACGTAAAAATCGTGCTGAAACAAGCAAAAAAGAACGATTTAAAAGTAATTATTTACGACGATTACTGGTGGCCGAGCCAGATGATGGGCGGACGCGTTCCGCCGGAAATGGGCTGCAAACGACTGTACGCGGAGGAATTTGAGCCTTCGGATTTCCGTTCGTTCGACCGGCAAAATCTGATTCTTGCGGCGGCGGCCAAAAAAGTCGAAGGGGGTGCGTTCGACGCGAACTCGCTTCAAATTGCGTCTGCAGACTGGAAAGCGCCGGACGATGGAGATTGGAAAATTCTGCTCTTTTGGTGGGAATTTGTCGGGCCGAACGGCTCCCAAAAACGGGAAATCTCCGTCGATGGAATGGACAAAAAATGCGTTCAATGGTTCCTCGACACCGTGTATCAGCCGCATTACGACCGTTTTAAGGACGATTTCGGAAAAACCATCGTCGGTTTTTTCTACGATGAACCGGAAACGAACGGCGATTGGGGGTCTGATTTGGCCGATTATATCGCAGAAAACGGTCTCGATTTGAAAACGCTTTTAGTTGCGTACAAATTTCAACTGGCGGGTGAGATTCAGCAGACTGCAAAGTACAGCTTCCTCAACGCGCGCGCCGAATCGTGGGGCCGAACCATGTACGGCGGAATGACCCGCTGGTGTGAAGAACACGGCGTCTATTCGAGCGGGCATTTCATGGAACACGGCGGTGATTTTTACTCTCAGAAACTCTCGGCCGGGAACATGATGCAGCTGGGAAAATACACGACCGTTCCGGGAATCGACCTGGTTTGCCGTCAGCTGTACCCGGGACAGAGAACGCCGGAACTCTACCAAATGCCGAAAATTTCTTCGTCGCTGGCGCACGTTTACGACCGACACGACGGGTTGAACTGGTGCGAAATTTTCGGCGCGTACGGACAGGATTTGACGTACTTGCAGATGAAATGGCTTTGCGACTGGCACCAAAGCCGCGGGTGCAATTTCCTCATTCCGCATTCGTTCAATCCCCGCGCGCCGTACGACACCGACTGTCCTCCGTATTTCTACAACGGCGGCGAGGAGCCGCGCTGGCCGCTCTTCCGAATTTGGGCGAATTACAACAATCGTCTGGCGGCGGTGCTTTCGAACGGAACCCACGTGGCGCAAGTCGCATTTGTGACGCCCGGCGAGAGTTTTCACTGCGGAAAAACCGAGCGTCCGGAAGGAATGACGACCGTGCTGCAGGACGCGCAGCTTGATTGCGACTGGATTTTGTACGATGCGATTGAAAACGCGGAAATTGTTTCAAAGAACCCGCTGAAAAATTCCGCTCGTCCTGCGATTCATCTCGCAAAAGAATACTACGAAATTCTCGTTCTTCCCGCGACGGAAATCATTCCGTATTCCGTTCTTGTGAAGGCGAAAGAGTTCCTCGACGAAGGCGGAATTGTGATTGGGTACAAGTTTTTGCCCCGTTATTGCGCGACGTTCGGAAAGACGTCCGAGGACGTTCAGGCGCTGACGGACGCGATTTTTCACTCGCAGAATCCCCGTGCGCACTTCTTTGAAAACGCGCCGACGCTTGAGGAACTGAATGCGGCGATAAACGAGCTGGGAATCACGCCGGATGTGCGCGTGACGAACGGTTCCGGCTTCAATTTAAATGTGTACAGATACCAAAAAGACGGTGCGGAAATTTATTTCCTCTGCAGCCAGGATTGGAATCAGCCCGCACGGAAATGGACGCTGGAATTCGACGATTCATCCGACCCGGAGTGTTGGGACGCGATGCGCGGCACGATGACGCGCCCGGAATTTCGGAAGCTCGAAAACGGAAAAACGGAAGTCACGCTGACGCTTCAGTCGTCTGAAAGTGCGTTCATCATTTTCCCGCCGACGTCTCGTCCGCTTCCTCGTCGGATCGAAAATCCGCTCGAAGAACCGGCTGAAAATGTAAAAATCATTCCGATTTTTGCCGTCTCAACCCCTGAAACCGCTTCCAAAACCGCTTCCGAAACCGCAAAAACTGATGCGGAAGAAGAATCGGACGAAAATCAGCCGCTGATTCACGCAGAGTGGGTCTGGCATCCGGAAAATCCGAAGGCGCAAGGGGAAATCTGGCTGAAATCCGAGTTCGAAATTCAGGATATTGAATCCGTACAAGATTCGAAATTCATTTACACCTGCGACAATGGTTTTGAATTGTTCCTCAATGGGAAATCGGCGTTGAAGCAGTCGGGCGACAGCGACGAGTGGCGGACCCCGGTTCAGAGCGACCTCACGAAATTCCTCAAAACCGGCACGAATGAAATTCGGGTTCATTGTTGGAATCGACTCCCCGGCGATGCGGGATTTTTGGGTACGTGGCGAATTCATCGGAAATCCGATACGCCGCTTTATTCCTTCACCTCCGGTCAGTGGCTGGCGAGCCGCGACCAGAAAACGTGGGTTCCGGCGCTTTCCCTCGGTAAATTCGGCTGCGGACCGTGGGGAGATTTGGGAAAACGCTCCAAAACGGTCAGTCCGATTGCGGCTTCCTCGGCGATTCCGTTTTCCGGAACGTTCGAACTCCCTGTTTTGGCGGACGGCGAACGCGTCTTCTTCGTTGCAAAAGATGCGGACACGGCTTCTGAAACGGAGTCGGCACTTCGAATTTACATCAACGGTCAGGAAGCGGGAGGATTCCTCGGCGCGCCCTGTCAGCTGGAAATCACCGACCGCGTAAAAGTCGGGAAAAACACGCTCACAACCGAACCTTTCAGCCCGGTTGGAGGCACAATCGTTATTGTACGTTAATACTAGTTGTTTTCATACAGGTTCGTACATTTTTCAATATTTTTTAATTTTTTCAGGAGTTCAATTATGAGTAACATGGGTCGTCGTGCGTTTTTGTGCGGTACAGCCGCTTTGGGAATGGGTTCTGTCGTCAGAATGGCGTCCGCCGAGTGCCCGAAGAAAAAAGGGAAACGAGAGCCGCTCGTTTTCAAAAACGAAGATTTCTACGTGGATGGAAAATTCGATGAGGAAAAAGCGAAAGACGCGATTATTCAGCTCTGCCGTTACTTCCACTACCCGATTTTCCCCAACATGCGCGAAAATTTGTGGGTTTCTGATTACGGTACAGGAAAGTTTACGGAACTCGGACTGGCGTGCATTGGTTTCGTAAATAATACGGAATCGCCGCTGGGTGAAACGTTTATGCTTCAGGATTTGTACCTTTTGCCGAATCAGATGCTTCCGGAACACTGGCACATCCAGGGAAAACTGCCGATCAAAAACGAAGGCTGGTTCATTCGTAACGGTCAGAGTCTGATTGTGGGGATCGGCGAAGATAATTTGCCGGCGGACATCCAAATTCCGAAATGTCACATGAACGGAACGGTCGAAACGCGTCATTCGGTTCTCGCGACGCCGGGGACGTACGTTCAGCTCGCAAAAGTCGAGTCGAAACACTGGCAGATGGCGGGACCGGAAGGGTGCATTCTTTCTGAAGTCGCGAACCTGCACGAGAACGAAGCGGTTCGTCACAACGATCCGGCAATCAACGACAATTTCCTTGGGAAATAGGTCAAAAAGTTTCCCAAAAACTCAATATTAAACGTCGCGGCGGGTGTTTGTTCCGCCGCGGACGTTTTCGTTCGAAGGTGAAATGATGGTTTGTTTTCAACGATGTTTTTTTGCGGCGGCGCTCCTTCTTCTGTTTCTTCCGCGGGGTCTGAATGCGGAATCGTCTGCCCGCGAGACGGCGGCTCCGGCGGACTGCCAGCTGGGAATTCAGGGCGCGCGCAATCTGGTTCAGCGTTTGGAAAAAGAAGGACCGTGGGAAAGTTTCGGCGTTCGCAATCCGGCAGACCAGCTTTTCATCCTCACCGCCTCGAAAGTGCTTCATCCGGAAATGGACGTTCCGCTTGATTTGTCGAACGTTTTGCTTGAAAAAATTCGAGCGATGCAGGATTTGAATCCGGAGTCTCGAACGTACGGAAATTTCCGCTGGTACTGGCGTCAGGAACAGGTTGAAGACTGGAATGCGGTGGAATTCGTCAGTCAGCGTCTGCTTTATTGCTGGGAACATCGGAATCTCCTCCCCGACTCGGCGCAAAAGACGCTGGAGGTCATTCTGCGCGACTCGTGTGAAGGGTGCAAAAATCATAGAGTGCCGACCAGTTACACGAACATCGCCGTCCACAACGCCGTGAATCTTCTGCTGCTGGGACAGTTTTTTGACCGTCCGGACGTTGCTGCGGAGGGGAAAAAACGATTTGAAAAATTTATTTATTGGACTTACAAAAACGGAATCTCCGAATTTTCCAGTCCGACGTATTATTCAGTCGCGATTGAGGGGCTGGAACTGTTGGAATCCCTCACGAACGACGCTGATTTGCGCGCTTCCGCACGCGGTTTACTCGATTATTATGCTTTAGAAATCGGCTCTCAATGGCGGTTTCGTCAGTTTACGGGCGCGTGCAGTCGAACGTACAATTATCGTTTCGGTGACGACGAACTTCTGTACCCGCTGGCCGACTGGGGCTGGGAAAGTCTCACTTCCGCGAATCGGTCCGTTCTGAGCAAGCTCGTTACAATTCAGAGCGGGTACGAACCGTCGGAAACCGTTCAGCAAGTGTTTCGCAGCGCTCTGCCGCGGCTCGTGCGTCAGCGCTGGGGGTCCGACTCCTGGCAGACGAAAACGACGTTCCTCACCGATTCTTGGTGTCTCGGAACCTCCGCAGGTCCCTATTTGGCGCGTCAGGAAACGCTTTGGGCGCTCAATCTCCCCAATTTCGACGCAGAAGAGCCGAATCCCCGCTGCTACTTCATTCCCGACAGTCGGCTGGACCCGTACGGTATTCATAGGGAGCTGACTGGCGGCGGGCACAACAAGGCGCTTCATTTGAGCTGCGCGTGGCGGGCGGTACAGGACCGGAATCGGACGCTTGCATGCGTTGCGTACCCGCAATCCGCGCTGTCGAAGGGCGATTACAACGGAAAAGAAATTCGTTCGGTTTTCGTTCTCAAAACGCCGGACGAGTGGCGGCTGGACGCGAAAAATCGTCTCGCCGCGCGTTGGGGAAAAACCGTTTTGCGCCTTGAAATCGTCTGGGGAGTTTACGACCGAATCGATTCTGTTGTAAACGACTCTCCCGACGGAGGCTGCGTCTGCTGGACGGTCTGGCACGGACGCCCAACGGATGAAGTGCCGTCGCTGGCGTTTGCGGCCGAGGTTCAGCAACTCGACGATTCAACGCGGGGTCTGCCCGTCTTCGAACCTTTTTCCGTGTCGGTTTCGTCCGACGAACTCTGCTGGGAAACGCTCGGTCTGAAATTTCAGGCGTTGAAAACGCTTTCGGCGCTTACACGCGAAACGGTTACGGAATTCACGCCCGCTCCGCCGGAAGACGTTCTGGAAGTGAACGGTCAGGCGCTGGGGCGCAAGCTGCTTGAGGAGCGCATTCCGCTTTTGACGGAGTACCGTCGATTTCTGGACGAGCGAAAGTCTCAACCCATTCGCGAGATTTCCGCTGCGCCGGGTGCGTCTTTCACGTGGAAAGCGGCCGACGGCCTTTATTTTCCGCTTTATCGGATGGAAGATTCCGTTCAGATCGACGACGAGACCGAGTACGAATTCGACGTAAAAACGCCCGGCAAGTACGTACTTTCCGCGACGCTTCTGGCGCCCGACCCGCAGCACGATTCCCTGCGAATTCGGTGCATTACGTCGGACGGCGAGCAGGCGTCCGTCGAGTGGCACCTCGGCTCTTCATCCGATTTTCGGGATGTAGAGCTGCGGACCTTGGGTCGTTCGGAACCTGAAATACTGCGATTCCCGTCCGGACGCGTTCGGCTGATCGTCTCGCCGCGCGAGTACGGCGTTCGTGTTCAGCAGTGGTGTTTGAAAAGAGTTCAATAATATATAAATTTTGTGCATTTATTTTTTAAGACTTTTAACCTTTTGGGAAAATTCGCCTTTTTTTCGGGCTTCCCGCCTCATTTATGGAGTAAAATTTGAAAATGAAAAAATTATTTTTGGGTGTAAAGCCCGTTCCGCTTGAAATGTCGGCGCGCGTCGGTCATTTCGGACGTTGTTTCAGAAATTGGAGCGGCATCGTTTTTGCGATATTCGTCCTTTTTTCAAATGCGAACGCGTTTGAGACGGTGCAGACGAAAATTCTGCGCTCTTCCGACAAAGCGCAAGCGGTTGAGGTGAATCTGGACGGTGCGCGCGACCTTTATTTGGCGACGACTTTTGGAAACGATAATTACGACGCCGACCAGACGGTCTGGTGCGAGCCGGTGTTGCTCGACGAAGCAGGAAACGTCACCGATTTAACCGCCTTAAAACCCGTTTCTGCCGCGACGGGCTGGGGATCGATGAGTCTCAACCGCGACCACAAAGGCGACAAAATCTGCGTAGCTGGCGAAACTTTTGAACACGGAATTTTCGCTCACGGACCGTCGGTTCTTCATTTTCAGCTTGATGGAAAGTTCGTGAAATTCCGCGCCAAAGTCGGTCTCGTCGAGTCGGCGGCGCGCGGTACTTCCGCCTTCATCGTCTCTTCCGATCCGGTCGCGATGCCGAAAGAAGACGTCTTCAAGCGCAATTATGGCGGTTCTTCTGCGTCGGCTCCTGCGTCCTCATTTGTGGTTCCGCCGGCGTCGGAAGCGGAATTCGAGTTCAATCCGGACGCCGCGAAAGTCCTTTTGGATCGTGGAATTTCGGAACTCGTTTTTGTTCGCCGACTGACCCTCAACGCGAATCACGTGTATACGGACCACGTGAATTCCCGCTGGATGCCGGGCGGAGGACTCGCGATTCTCGACCTGAAAACCGGGAAAGTCCGCGATGTGGCTCCGGAACTCTCGAAAGGCGTTGTACACCGATTCGACGTTTCGTTTGATGCGAAGAAAATCGTGTTTGATTTCAAAGCGTCGGAGCTGGAAGGTTACAGAATTTACGAAATAAATACGGACGGAACGGGCTTGCGTCAGCTGACGTTTCCACCCGAAAATGAGTCGGAACTCATCGCGAAGTATCGTCGCGGCGGCTACCATCACGGAACAGACGACATGCAGCCGTGTTATTTGCCGGACGGAGGAATCGCGTTCATTTCGACGCGGTGTCAGTTCAGCGTGCTGTGCGATTCGAGCGACAATTTTACCGTTACGAACCTTTATCGGATGGACGGCGACGGCAAAAACCTTCAGCCGCTGACCTTCAGCACGCTGAACGAACAGTCGCCGAGCGTGATGGCGGACGGAAGAATTCTGTACCATCGCTGGGAGTACCTCGACAAAGCGGCTGGAAACGTGAAAGCGCTTTGGGCGATGAATCCGGATGGAACCAACGCGAGCGAGATTTACGGAAATACAATCACGTTTCCTGAATGTATGATTTATGCACGTCAAATACCGGACGCTCCCGACAAAATCGTGATGCTCGGCGCGTCGCACTGCTGTCCGAACAATGCGGTCGGAACGGTCATTTTAGTGGACACAAAGAAAAACGTACGATCTCCCGACGCGATGACGTACGTGACGAAGGAAATTGCGGCGTTTCATCACAACGGTTTTCATTTCCTCGACGAAAACGGGAACTGGAAGCACGATATGACGGGCGTTCCCGGTCGGCTTTTTAAGGATCCGTACCCGTTGGGAGCCTCACTTTTCCTGGCGGCGCGCAAGCCGAAAGGTCTGCCGTGGAATGATGTGAAAGGTTACGCGCTGGTTTTGCTGGACGGCGACGGAAACGATACACAGCTTTTGAAAGATTCGAGCGTTTCTTGCTGGCTTCCGTACCCGCTGGTTGCGCGAACCGTGCCGTCGGTGCGTCCGAGCGTGAAAGACGAAGAACTCGCCAAAGAAAACCGTGCGGTCGTCGTAATGACGGACGTGTACGGCGGGATGGACGGAGTTTCGGCGGGTTCGGTAAAATACTTGCGAGTTCTCGAACAGATTCCGCGTTCGTGGAGCGCCCGAAAAAATTGGGGTCAGGACCATGCGGGAACGACTCACGCACACAGTGCAATCGGTGACGGTCATCTGTCGGTGAAAGTCCAGCTCGGAATCGTCCCTGTGGAAGCCGACGGAAGTGCGAAATTCTACGTTCCTGCAGATCGAGCGGTCTATTTTCAGGCTCTTGATGAAAAATATCGGGCGATTCAAACGGAACGAACGTACGTCAACTATCGTCCGGGCGAAACTCGCGCGTGCATCGGCTGTCACGAAACACCGAACTATACGCCGACTCGGAGCGTCAATCCGGTTCCCGCCGCGATGAAACGCCCGGTTTCCGAAATGACGTGCCAGCCGAACCAGACGACTCCGGAAATGACGTTTGATTACGATCGTCAGATTCAGCCGATTTGGAATCAGCACTGCGTTTCGTGTCACGGAGCGGAAAAACAGGAAGGCGGATTGGACCTGAGCGGCACGCCGGAATCGACGTACTGTGTTTCGTACGCACGGATGATGACCCTTTCGAAGGACCCGAAAAAGCAGCTGCTTGGAAACCGCGGCGAACGAAACGAAGATGCGGCCTGCAATGGAATTACGTTCATTCTGCCGTATCAGACGGGCGCGCTTTCAAGCACGCTTTCCGGCTGGCTCACTGGCGACGGCGGCGCGCTGACTCTTCCGGAGCACAAGGCGTACGTGGAATACTTGCGGAAATCGCATACGGACCTGAAACTTTCAGAAAATGAGATTTTGACGATTAATAACTGGCTGGACGTGAACTGTCCGTACCATCCGTCGTATTTTGGGCATTTGAACGCGCAGTTCATCAACGAGCCGGACTTTCGTCCTTCCGTGACGCCCGAAAAAGCGCGCGAGCGTTAAACGATGCGCAGAAAATTGAGGCGGCGTTTCACCGCCTCTTTTTTTTAGATTTTTACCAAAGAGGCTGAAGAAGCGAAATTAATTTTCGGAAGTTTTGCTGCTTTTTCCGATAAATCTCCGCTTTGGACGGGTCCGGAGTGAAGATTCTCGAAAAATGAACCATTTCCTGACAGGCGGTCTGCGCGTCGGGAAACTCTTCAACCGCAACGGAGGCTGCAATGGCGGCGCCCAACGCTCCCAGCTCGGAACCATCGGGAATCCTCACCGGCGTTTGAAGAATGTCGGCGAACATCTGCGACCAGACGGCACTTTTGGCCGCTCCGCCCGCAAGAAGAATCACTTCCGGCATCTCGCGGTACCGAAGAAGCCGTTCGATGTGCCAGGAATGGCCAAAAACGATTCCTTCGCAGACCGCACGCAGCACGTGTCCGCGATGCTGCCAGGCGTCGAGTCCGTAGAGACACGCTTTCGCATCCATGCTGACGGGCGAGGCGTACAAATACGGCAAAAAGACGAGTTCGCAATCCTCCGGATTCGTTCGGGCGACGAGTTCATTAATGAGTTCGTAGATGCTTCCCGCCTCGTTTCGGAGTTTAAGAAGTTCTTTGTCCGCCTGAAAAAATTCGGTGATGAACCATTCCAGATTGCTTGCGGAAGTGGCGCTTCCTTCGAGCATGAGGTAGCAGCCGGGAATCGAGTAGCACGTCGTCATGAAAATGTCGTGACTGACCGTCAGTTCCCGCGAAATGCACTGATTATTTCCCCAAGTTCCTGAAATGAGACAGAGCGATTTGTCGTCGGTCATTCCAACGGCGAGACCCATCGCGTCGATATCGAACATCCCGCCGGCGACAGGCATTCCGACCTTCAGTCCCGTCTGACGGGCCGCCGACTCTGTGATTCTTCCACAAATATCAAACGTCCGCACGAGAGGCGGAAGCAAGTGCCGAAATTGGGCGATTCCCCACGTTTCGAGAATCTCGTCGTCGTAATCTTCGGTTCGATTGTTGATGAGACTGGTTCCGCTCGCGTCCGTCAGTTCGAGAAACGCCTCGCCGGTGAGCCGAAAACGAATAAAATCCTTCACCATCAACAGCCAGCGGGCTTTTTCGAGAGTTTCCGGATCGTGGTCCTGAAACCAGCGCAAAAGTGCGTTGGGCTGCGCCGCCCAGGTTGCTTGGGTCGTTTTGGGAAGGATTTTCTCCAAAGTTTTTTCTTCCGTCCAACGTTCCACGTATTCCCGAGCACGCACGTCGATGGAACGGACGCCGACGAGCGATTTTCCCTCTGCATCCACGAGATACATCCCGTTTCCGTGACCCGTAACCGCCGCGCAGACGATTTCGTCCGGAGAAACGGCAGATTTTTCCAGAACCTGACGAATTGCGGAGACATTTGCGGCCCAAAGAGCGTCCATGTCGACTTCCGCAAACCCTTTTTGAGGCTGAAGAATCTCGACTTTTTGCGACGAGACCGCAATTTCGCGTCCCTGACGGTCAAACAGAGCCGCTTTGACCATCGTGCCGCCGTCATCAATTCCAAGAAAATATTTCATTTTTTCATCCAATCATCGGAGTGCATGATTTACGTTCCTATTTCAACTCAATCACGGTGAGAGTGTTCGGCAACTCGTTTTCGTTCGCAAACGGAAGGTCGATGTTGGAAACGTAAAGGCGATTTCCACGCTTGCAAACCTCCGAGCAGCGGTCCAACGCACCGTTTTCACCCGTTCCGACAGGATTTTTGGCGAGGGTTTTGACGATTCCTTCCTCAATTTTGACCTCATGAATCGCATTTCCGGCAAAGTCGGCGAAGTAAATCGTGCCGCCTTCCACCTTGAGACCGTCGATGCTCTCCGTTTTTCCTTTATCCAGAATCACGTTACGCACGGATTTGACGGTTTTTCCGCCGTTTTCCATCGTCAGCTCGTAAATCTGCTCGTCTCCGAAATTCGCAACGTACACTTTTCCGTCTTCGGAGACGCCGCACCCATTGGCGCCGACACGCCAGTCGGAATCAAGCGTCTGGAACTCGTAAATGAAATGCGGGTCTTTGTCGGTCGGCGAGACGTACGTTTGGGCTTTATAAGGTTTTTCGGCACTTAATTCAGAAATCTTGAAACAAAAAAGTCCGGACGTGAGCGGCGTGGGTGTGTCTTCAGTGACGCGCGTTTCGCAAAAGTAGATATTTTCGCCGTAAATCGCCAGACCGTTCGGTGCGACAAAATTCGTGGCCAAAACTTCCGAACGAACGGGTTTTCCGTTTTCAAAAACGACACGCAGAAGTCGTCCCTGATGTTCCGGATGACCTGAAATTTCCTGCGAGTCCGCAACGTAAAGGTTTCCGTCCGGTCCAAACGCGATTCCGAGTGTGCCGGCGTGACCGGTTTTGGGGCTCGCGGGAATTCGGAAAACTTCCTCCGCACTTTCGTCGGGATGAACGACCAGCAGCGGCGCGCCGCCTTCCTCAAGCGCAGCAGGAATGACGAGATAGATGTTTCCGTCTTTCTTGTTGAACGTCATTCCGTCCGGCGTACGATACGCGTCGTCGAGACGAATCATTCCATTGTCGGCAAAACAAATCGCAGACATTCCCAAAAGAATCAGCAAAGACATGATTTTTTTCATTTCATTCTCCTTTTTTCATACTGAAAGTTTCTTGTTTTTTCGAAAATTTTCCGTAACCCGCGCGGAAGCGCTATCGCCCGCCGCGGCTCGCGGCCAGCTGGCCCCAGGAACCGAGTTTTTCGCTTTTGTGACGAATGTAACGCGCGTAATTTTCCATGAATTCCGCACCGGGTCCGCGAAGGTCGAACTGGTCGGGATGGTCGCGGAAAAATTCACGATGCGTCGCACACCAAACGAGACGTCCGTCGGTATCGATATTTACTTTGCAAATACCATACTGCGCAGCGAGAATATACTCGTTTTCGTCGCATCCTTTTGCATTCTGCATGGCTCCGCCGGCGGCATTAATGCGTCCAATCCACTCGGGCGGGACGGCACTTGCGCCGTGAAGAACGAGCGGGAAACGTTCGGGGACGGCCTGCTGAATTTTTTTCAGACACTCGATATGAAGTCCGTTTGCGCCCGAAAACTTAAACGCACCGTGAGACGTTCCAATCGCGACGGCCAGCGAGTCGCAGCCGGTTCGATCGATGAATTCTGCCGCCTGTTCCGGGTCGGTCAATTTGACGTTTCCTTTAATTTTATCTTCCTGTCCGCCGATTTGACCCAGTTCTGCTTCGACGGTAATTCCTTTATCGTGCGCGCGCTCCGCCACTCGCCGCGTAATGGCGACGTTTTCGTCGAACGGCAAAAAGGACGCATCGACCATCACGGACTGATAAAAACCGCTTCGGATGCAGGCGTAACAATCCTCCTCCGTTCCGTGGTCGAGATGAACCGCGAATTGAGTTTCAGGAAAAATTTCATTTGCCGCTTCGAGCATCGCCTGAACGAATGAGGGAGAGGAATATTCCAGCGCGCCGGGAATTAATTGAACGATAAACGGAGCTGCGTAGCGGGGGTCGATCGGATCGTCGTTGGATTTAAGTTTCCCAAGATTTCCGCGAAACATTCCGATTAGCTGTTCCAGATTACTGAAATTATACGCGCCGACCGCATATTTCCCATAGGCGTGACGGAAAAGCTCCGTTGTTGAGACGAACATGAAAAATTCTCCTTGAATTTTCGATTAGACCTAAAATGTTGCGGCACATGTTAAAAATGCACCTTAAACTTTCATTATCATAGCACAAATATTAAAAATAGCAAGGCATTTTTGCGTCGTACATGATGTCTTTTTGCGCAAAATGGATTTTTACTCGTTGACATGCGGGGGATTCCAATGTAAGATGTAGAAAAAGAGAAAAATAGATTCCCGATGCGTCCTGAAATTTTTGCTTTTTCGCAGTTGGTTCCCGTAAAACGACGGCCCAAGTGTCCCGCCTCGAGCGAAATTCATGAGTGAAATTATCAAACGAAATTATAAAACAAAATTATTGAAATTACTGTAAAGGAGTTCCGCATGAAAAAAATCCTTTTTGCATTCCTTTTTGTCTGTCTGGCTGCGCTGACGTCGGCAGAGGAAAAGAGCGAAAAACCCGCCGTGTTCAATAACGGTCTTGTGCCGGTAAATACCGTAGAATCTGCGGGTCTGTTGATTCAGGACCTGCGAGACACGTACGGCGATGCGTACGCGAAAGGCGCGGAGTTTCAGAAGCGTCTCGACGCGATTTCTGCGGCGCTTCAGACCAATCCGAATGATGAAAAAGCGAAACAGGACCTTCAGCAGCTCGTGCGGGAAGCGTCTTTGCAGAACCCGCTGCTCGACTTTGACCGCATTCTCGTCGTGAAGCGGAATCGTGCGCACGGTTACGGTTTTCCGGGGCTGAATTCGCACACGAACACGACGATTAATCCCAAAGGCTGGGACAATGAAATTTGCGTTTTGAGCAATCTTCGGGCCGAAAATCCCACGCTGACGACCCTCTACAAGCACCCGTTTTTCGACAGTATTACGCGCGACCTGGAACTGCATTTCGATGCGGAAAAACTGATGTTTTCGGCGTTGAATTCCAAGGGACACTGGGCCATTTTTGAGATGTCGGCGGACGGAAAGAACCTTCAGGAACTGACGCCCGACGATCAGGAGGACGTGGACTGGTTCGACTCGACCTACCTCCCCGAAGACGGCGCGTTTGTAACCTGCTCGACCGCTGGAATGCAGGGTCTTCCGTGCGAAAACGGCGGCAGACCCATGGTAAACATTTACCGCGTCGATCGTCCGTCGAAAGCCGTCCGACAGCTGACGTTTGAACAGGACAGCGACTATCATCCGACCCTGCTTCCCAATGGCCGCGTGATGTATTTGCGCTGGGAATACACGGACATTCCGCACTATTTCTCACGAATCCTCTTTTCGATGAATCCGGACGGCGAGGGACAGCGCGCGATGTGGGGAAGCGGATCTTATTTCCCCACCGCCTTCAAACATGCGCGCCCTGTGCCGGGAACCTCCATGGTGGTCGGTATCGTCGGCGGACATCATGCGGAACCCGAATCGGGACGTCTGCTGCTGATTGACCCCGCGTTGGGAAATGCGTATCCGTTCAAACCGATTATCGATTCGAAAGAATGGGGTCCGGAAGCGAAGCCAATCAACATTATGACGCAGGTTTTCCCGAAGGAAGTCACCGGCTGCGTTCAGGAAATTCCCGGTCACGGGAGGAACGTCTTCGGAAACGTGTACGACAATCAGGGCGGAGAGAGTGATATTCGTTTCGTCTATCCGTACCCGCTGAGCGACAAATACTTTCTCGTTTGCGCACGCATGCGCGGTGAGCAGAATTTTGGACTGTGGCTGGTCGATATTTTCGACAATATGACGAAACTCATGCAGCTCGACGGCGACTATTCCCTGTTTGAGCCGATGCCGCTCGTGAAGCAGGCGAAACCGCCGGTAATTCCTGATTTTACGGATCATCAGAACCCCGACGCCACGATTTTCATCACGAACGTGTACCACGGCCGCGGTTTGCCGGGAGTTCCGCGAGGAAAGGCGAAATCGCTGCGAATCATTTCGTATCACTACGGTTACATCGGCAGCGGCGGTCACGAAAGCGTCGGACAGAGTTCCGGATGGGACATCAAACGAATTCTGGGAACGGTCCCGATTGAGGAAGACGGTTCCGTCTGCTTCAAAGCGCCTGCAAACACGCCGATGGCGTTCCAGATTCTGGACGAAAACGGAGCGGCGATTCAGGTGATGCGCAGCTGGGCTGTGGCGATGCCGGGCGAAAAACTCGCATGCGTCGGCTGTCACGAGAAACCGAACGACGTCACGCCGGTTGTGATGACGATTGCAGGGCGGAAAGCGCCGCAGGAGATTCAGCCGTGGTTCGGGCCGGCCCGTGCGTTCGGATACGAAGCGGAAGTACAGCCGGTTCTCGATAAATACTGCTTGAGCTGTCACAACGACGAAAAGAACGCTGGAAATCTGTCCCTCACGGTTCACAATCCCGGCGACTGGCGGACCGACACGTCTTACGCAAACCTGAATCCGTACGTTCGTCGTTACGGAACGGAATTTGATATGCGTACGATGGTTCCGATGGAATATCATGTTTCGACGAGCGAACTCGTTCAGCGTCTGCGAGGCGGTCACCATGGTGTGGTACTGGACGATGAGGCGTGGAGCCGACTTTACACGTGGATCGACTTGAACGCTCCGTATCGCGGTATGTGGTCGAACTCGCATTTTGAGAAACGCCGCCGAGAATTGCAGGAACTTTACGCCTACCACACGGGGAACCCGGAAGAAGAGTATCGCGAAGCGCTTGAAAAGCGGATTCACGACATTCAGCCCGTCATTCCTCCGGCGGAAACGGTGCCTGCGGACGACGATTTGAAGGTTCAGAACTATCCGTTCAAACAGGACGAAGCGTCGAAAATGCAGGGAGAAAACGCGCGTCGTGAGGTGGAAATCGCACCGGGTGTGAAAATCACGTTCGTACGCATTCCTGCTGGAACGTACATTTGCGGCTCTCAGCCTTCCGATTCGGTTTTTCCGAACGAATACCCGCGTCGAGTCGTCACGGTTGAAAAGCCGTTCTGGATGTCGGAAACGGAAATCACGAACGCGCAGTACGCCGCATTTGACCCCGAACATGAAACCGGCTACCAGCGTGAGGAGGGAAAAGACCATCCAACGCCCGGTTACATTGCGAATCATCCCCGACAGCCCGTGACGCGTGTTTCGTGGAATGAAGCGATGGATTTCGCAAAGTGGGTCGGCGAAAAAACGGGTCACAAAGCCGCTCTTCCAACGGAAATTCAGTGGGAGTGGGCCGCGCGAGGCGGAAGCGACAAAACGTTCTTCTACGGAGACCGTAACGCCGACTTTTCCGATTGGGCGAACCTGGCGGACGCCGGAGTGCGCAAAACTTACACGAGCTGGGAAGGCGGAAGCACGATTCACTCCCGGCGTTGGTTCCCGGAAAACCAGCGCTACCCGCTCCGTGACGACAAATACGAAGACCATTGGTTTACGGTCGATTATGTGCGTGAGTGCCAGGCGAATCCGTGGGGATTGTACGACATGATTGGAAACGTTTCCGAGTGGACGCGCAGTGAAAATCCCGACGATTCCATTCAGATGGTTCGAGGAGGAAGCTGGAACGATCGTCGTGTTGCGACCGGTTCCGCAACGCGCAAGCCGTACGAAAGATGGCAGAAAGTGTTTGATGTGGGGATTCGTTTGATTATTGAGGATCTAGACTAGAAATACGCAACAATAATTCTACAGCATTCCACATAGAATGGACGCCATTTGGCGATAAAAACTGCCGTTGCTTTTGGCCCACTGTGAACGGCAGGCTTTTATACGCTGGATGTGCGTCCATTTTCCATTTTTATACAGGTCGGCGTTTTTTTGAAATTAATCCGACAAAATGCTTGACTTCTGCGAGGAATAAACTATAATAAAGGAAGTTTACGCTGAAATTCCATCTTTCTGTGGAGTTCTTTCCCCCGCACACCCCCGTCTGTTTTGAAAATTGTTTGAATTGTAAATATTATGAGTGTTAAACGTATTATTCTTCGGTTTTTTGTTTGTTTTTTGCTTCTTTCCGGCACGCTTTGCGCCGAGAATTTGACGCTTCTTCCAAAGGAGAAAATTCCTGAACAGGGGTGGAACGTCAAACCGAACGTGAAGCGGAACTGGAACGCCGAGCAGAAAATTCTTTCCGTGGAAATCGACCCTTCCGAATTCTCTTTCGGGTGGTTTCAAATTCCGATGCCGCAAATGGATTATGCGGGGATTGCGGGAATTTACGGTCAATTCCGCATTCCGGAAGAGGATCGAGGCCGGCATGTGCTGAACGCGATGCTTCTTTTTCCGCAGTCGGGCGCGCCGACCGAATACTACCAGCAGGAAGCGGGGAATTCGAGGGACTGTCGCGGGGAATGGGTCGAGTTTTTTTTGCCGTTTAAGAGTTTTTTGCCGCAGAGAGACACGAAACGCAGCCAGATTTCGGGCGAAATGTTTCAGCGAAAAATGATTCTGGAAGTCAGTATTTCGGGCGTTTTTCAGACGACTCGCGTTGAATTTCAGAATTTGACTCTCGTGACGGCGGACGAAGAAATGACGCTCGCGCGCCGCGTCAATCGGTCGATGTACGGACGGCTTTTGCGCAATGAGTCTGAAATTGCGTCCGACGTTCATCCGCGTCTGCTGCTTCACGGGGACCGACTGGCGGCGATTCGCGCGCAGGGAACAGATGGAGCCGAAAAAAACGATGCGTATCGGCGTCTGATTGTGCTTGCAGACGGCGCGATGAAGAAGATCGACCCGGAGAAACCGTTTGCACCGATTTTTGCGTATGAACGGAACGGGAACCTGACCGAGCACCAGAATCGCGGGCATTTTGAAGGAACGCTGAATCCGATCGTCATTCCGCTTGAAACGCTTGCGGCGGCGGCCGTCATCACGAAAAACGATGTTTACGGACGGCACGCAGCCCGAGCGCTCGTAAATATGGCGCGCAGTCTCGACGTGAATTCGCCGGAAATCAATCAGGGGTTTTACTATACGCGGACTTTCTACGTGCGGGCGCTCGCGCTGGGTTACGACTGGCTGTACGACTGGCTCACGCCGGAGGAACGACGCGACGTCAAAATCACGCTTCTGGGGTTCGTGCAGGACATTTACGCGCATTCCTGGACGGACGGCTGGGGACGTCACCCGCTGAATCGTGTGTGGAACTGGGATCCTGGGCTCGTTTCCTGTGCGGGACTGGGCGTGATGGCGCTGCAGGGTGAAACGTGGACGGAAGAAGACGCGATGCTGATTCAGTTTCGGCGTCATCTGCGCGATTATTTGACGTTCGGAATCGATTTTGACGGCTGCGGTCATGAAGGGCCGAGCTACCTCAGCTACGGAATCGGGGCGGGCGTTCCGTTCGCCGAGTGCCTGCGCGACGCGGGATACGGCGACCTTTTTACCGAAACGAACTGGCAAAATATCGCTCAGTGGATCGTTGCGGAGATGCTTCCGAATCAGCCGCGCTGGAATAATCTGTCGGACTGCAACCACGGCGCGCCGGCCGGCTGCCCGGTTTACGCTTACACTTGCGGACGCCTTGCGGAACTTGCTCGAACGGACCCCGTGCGGCCTGGTGAGAAAATTCCTCCGCAGGAAAATACGCTCTCTGGAATGGATTACGTGCAGCACTTTCGCGAGACGCCGGGTCCGCGGCGGTTGAGTTACGGCGCGATGGCGGAACTCATGGGCTGGGCGTGGAATGCGGGAGAGGAAACGGCGCCGGACGCCGCGTCTTTTTCCGATGCGCAGACGCTTGCGTACCTCCTTTTTTATGCGAAATGTCCCCGAACGGCCGACCCCGGAACGTTTTTGCCGGAATCGCAGTTCTTTCGAGGGCGCGGACTCGTCGTTTTGCGTGAGGGCGGGTATTCAAAAGACGCTTTCCATCTCGAAATTGAGGCGGGGCCGCACGCCGCCGGTCACGATCAGTGTGATAAAGGAACATTCACCCTCCGCGCGTTCGGACAGAATTTCGTCATCGACAGCGGTTACGGAAATGATTCGGACCCGCTCAAAAGTACGAGCAGTTTCGCACATAATGTCGTAC
This sequence comes from uncultured Planctomycetaceae bacterium, assembly GCA_964438515.1. Classification (GTDB taxonomy): domain Bacteria; phylum Planctomycetota; class Planctomycetia; order Pirellulales; family Thermoguttaceae; genus RGIG3701. The sequence goes on along the minus strand of CAYTLK010000022.1, from coordinate 1,381 downwards.
TCATTGATGGTGAAGGTCAGCCCATGAAGAATCATAATTGCAGCAGCGGCGAAATTACGGGGTACACGCACCGACCGGAATACGACTGGGTCCGAACTGACGCCCGCGACGCATGGAACGTATTTTTTGGGCGCTGGAAGGGCGAACCCACCGGAATGAACGTCGAAAAGGCGGACCGTCACTACTTATTTGTGCACAGTCAGAACGACAGAACTCCTTCTTACATCGTCACTTACGATGATTTTCAAAAGCAGGACGGTCAGGAACACGATTTCACCTGGCAGCTGCATACGGATCCGTCTTTTCAGTTCGTCACGGACGAAATTCCGTGGAAAGTGCGTCAAAATCAGGACAGTTTTCAAGTTTTGACCTCTCCCAAAGAAAAAGTTCCCGGTGCGGCTCACGGTCAGGCGGTCTTCACGCTGACGGCGCCTGAAGATGGGAAATTCACGATAGCGGGGATGATTCGATGTGCGGGTCTCGACGCTGGAAAGTCCGACAGCTTTTTCGTACGAATAAACGGAGAGAAACTTTTCACTTGGGATTTAACCTCTTCGTCTTCGTTCACGCTTTGCGGATTGAGCGATCGCGATGCGGGTGAGATTTCGCTGGAACTGAAGGCGGGCGAAAAGGTGCAAGTCGAACTGACTGCCCGTGAGCCGGAGGCGCAGCTCGCGTTTTTCGGTCTGAGACGAACGGACGTTCCCAATCAGCCTCTTGAGGGGTGCGTTCTTGCTTCCGAAGCGGTTCAGAATCCGAAGAATCCCTTCATTCTCTGCGACAGCGTGACGGAAAAAACCGATGCGGAAATGCTGATTTTTCCGTTTGCCGACGCGCCTGGAAAGACGGAAACCGACAGTTTTTTGACGTCCCAGACCGGCAGTCATCCGCGCCTGATGTATACGGTTCGGGCCGTGAATCCCCATTTCCTGATGGTTCTTGTTCCTCGTTCGGACCAAACTCAGCCTCTTCCGGTCGTGCAGCGTCTTCAAACATCGGACGGCGGTGTGTCGTTGCGACTCACGTGGCCCACCGGAAAAACGGACACAATTCGATTCATCCCCGGTCAAAACGGAAAAGTCCCGACCTGGGAACGAAAGTAAGCTGCTGGATTTGGTTTATCGGATTCCACTGGAAACGGGAATAAAATTTCACAGAAAGCTGGGACTTTGGAGCCCTTGGTAGGTCGGCGCAAGCCGATTGGGTGAATGGAACCGCTGAATGCACAAGCAAGCCCGTAATGAAGCGAGTGAAACGAGCGGAATTAGGGTTTTTCCGGCTGCGAACAAAAGACTCCGTAAAAATCGGTATTTTTTGGTCAATCGTCCAAATCACCCTAATTCCACTCACTTCGTTCGTTTCATTACGGGCTTGCGGGTCT
>CAYTLK010000021.1:41860-50868 GCA_964438515.1 uncultured Planctomycetaceae bacterium | reverse complement strand
CTGCCCTAAATGAGTGTAAAAATAATTCTTCCTAATATTATTATAGTAGTGTTTTTCAAAAAATACAACTTTATTTTCTAAAAATATTAAAAGTTTTGAAAAAAAGGCTTTTGGGATGTTTCTTTTCAAGGCTCAGCGAGGCAGAACGAGCCGACGCTCTCCAACCGAAATGAGCCAGTCCGCATTCTTCCCAATCGAGATTTCTCCTAAACGTACAAGAACCTCTTGTATCTGTTCTGGATTCAAAATTGTGTCCGCTGAAGCTTTTGTGATTTCTGTTCATGATTCATTTGTGTCGCTCTCGTTCGTGATTTCGTCCGTCGTCTCGGTTTTTTCTTCCGTGTTCTGAACGGGTGGAAGCGACTGCGAAATCATGAGCGACGCACGTCGGAAAGGACTCGTCTCCTGAAAAAGCTTGCGCTCCTCAAGCGCATAAAGCATCAGACGCCGATAGATGATTCGCGTCGTTCCTATACTTACAAACGCGACAGCCGCAAGCATAATTACCCACCCCCAGTCGGGAAAAGAGGCGATTTGAGCCGTGGATGAGCCGGGCTTTATGGATTCCTGCACCAAAATTCCAGCATCATGAAGGAAATAACGTGTGCCGTACCAAATGAGTCCCAAAAACATGAAACACGGTAAATAGCAGGCCTCCATTTTTCGATTACTTTTCAACTCGCGCCACCGAATTGCGCCAATCTGGAACTTGCTTTTTTTGGGCGGCATCCAGTAAACCCAGCACCGACGGAAAAATTTAAGACAGCAATTTTCTTTTTTCCCATTTTCCGTTTCCTTCACGTCTGCTTCCTCATCGTTTTCTTCTTCACCCAAAAGGTACTGCATTCGGCTGCAGATCCACGCTTGATAAACGAAATTGTAACATTTCAGCATGTTCCTCTTGGGAGCGACGGGATTCATACAGAAATTCAAAGACGTAATCGTAACACGAAGCCACGAAGTTTCCGGGATTTGATGGGATGTGTAGTGATTCGGCACCGACTCGTTTATTCCCGCAATGCGCCAGAAAATCTGCACGCGCAGTCCCTCCGCAACCGCACGAATGTTGTGGTACGTCTGATGATAGTCGTGAGAGTGTGCCCACGCGAAGAAAAAGAGGGTCGCAAGCGTTACGCTCAACAGTCCCAGCGCGCTGAAAACCTGCATTCCCATTTCAGGCGTCCAACCCGTAAACGCGTGCGAATCCAGCAGAATCCGTACAAGCGTTGCTTCCTGATTCCGCTCCGCAACCGCCTGGGAACTAACGTACATAAATCCAAAAATGGGAATCAGACAGAAACAGATGCAGTAACATCCAATGAGGCGCTGCATCTTCGATTTAAAATAAACCGCCAGTCGGTCCGCAAAGTTGAAATGATTGATGTAGTTCCACAAATCCGCATCTTTAAAATACGGGTTCTTCAGCAGCGAGGAATCGGTTACCGACTCGGTTTCCCCCAGCGAGGGAGTTTCATTTCGCGGTTTTGCGGAACGGTTGAGTGATTTTTTCTGAAAATCATAGACGTTGTTGAAGTAACGCAGTTCACGATGACTCTCATTTTGATTTTTTTTATCTTCTTTGCTCTTTTTGACTTTTTTTGCTTTTCGATTTGTGTCGGTATTTTCAGTTTTAACGTTTGTGTTTGTGTTTCGCACTTCATTTTCGTGCTTCACCATCGCACAATTAATCTTACCGATCGTCGAAATGACGGAGGAAATTTCCTTATCGAACGTGATGTTTCCCCACCACGGAACCCGAAAAATTCTCGACGGAACCCGAACCGTTCTCGTTCCGTTTTTCTTCTGAAAATCACGATGAATTATCAAAGTGTCACATTTTTTCGCAGGTTTGCGTCTCCACCACGTCTTTGCGTTCCGAAACGAAAATTTCACGACGGGTCCAATCGCCAGAAACGACAGCGGGTTTCGGTCCAGCTCGGGAATTGCCGCCTCATTTCCTTTTTTCGCAAATGTCGGCGGCAAAGGGTCGTTCTCCGCGTTCGGATAGTCGCCGTACAGCTTGTAACGAATCAGCGCGGGTGTCCCTTGCAGCTCTTTAGCCGACTGTTTACTGTGACTGTTTTCAAAAACCATCAGCGTGTGCGCGCTCTGACAGACGAAACGTCGGAACTCACGAAACTGACGGAACTCGAGAAACGCAAGGAGAGCTTGGAACTTTTCGAGTTTTTCCGCATCTTTCCCATCTTCTGCGTTATTGAAAAAGCCCAAAAGAGTCGAGAAATATTTCAGCCAGTCGGACATTTCCGGGACGAAGGGACTTTTTTCGTGTTCGGGCCAGCCTTTTAGTTTCAGATAGGCCATGAATTGTTCTTTCAGCGCCCCGTTTTTCTCGACCGCATCCAGCTTTTCCAGCAGACTTTGAACCTCGGTCTCCCACTGAATTTCAACGATTGCATCCATTTTTTTGCACCAGCCGTCGAATTCATCCGGACTTCCAACGGTGTTTTCAAGCGTTCGAAGCACGTCTTTCGGCATCGCAAGCACACCGAAAAGCCGGATGTTGTATTTCTCTTTTTCCCTTAATTTCAGCGCAACTTCCGCAAAAAGCCGATCCGAACCGCTCGAAAGTCCCGTCAAAATCACGAAGGGCGCGATCGGTCCCGAACAGGTTCTCCACTGATCGAGCAGCACACGAAGCTGGTTTTCAATCTTTTTTTTCAGTAATTCCAGATCGATGCCGTTCGTTTTTCGCGTCCCTCCGACCGCCAGAACGTACGGATAAACAGGGATGGATTTCGACGTCGAATTTTCTGCGTCCTTGGGCGTCGTGTTTTCCGCGTCTTCGTGCGTTGGATCGTAAAAACAAGTCTTCAGATATTCGGGAGTTTTGTCGTTTTGGGTCTGAATATGGTAGGAAATCATCGTGTTTCTCCTCAATGTCTGCTAAAATTAGAATGCGTACAATAATCAAGATAGAATGAAACCCTGATGAAATCAGAATTTCAAATTTTTGCGAGCAGGGGACTTGCATCACCTGCCCGCTGGTGTGAAATATTCAGTAAGTCTTTTAAATGAAAGGACGTTCAAAAATCTCTGGCCTGAAAATCGCATAATAACGTCGTCTTTTAGGGGGCTTTTTTGTACGTTGCGGAGTTTCCACCCTAACGGGAGGAAACAGAGCGCTCCCGTAATGTCGTGTCGGCCGTGGGGAAAAAACATTGAATGTTGCTTTTTCCCAGTTACTCGCTCCCGGTCGTACCGGGTCAAAAACTTTTTAATATTGTGTTTTTAGAACGACGGAATCCAGCCAGTGCGAGAATTCCAAGCCCCAGAAGCACCCATGAGGAGGGTTCCGGAACGGCTCCCATGCTTAAACCTGTGAGCGCGACGCCGCCGTTGTACAACGCAGCGTCACTGAAATTCCACATGAAAACGTCCGCATCCACAAGGTCGGGCATAAAATGAAGCACGACTTCATCGTCGTTCAGGCCTGCAGTTGCGGTGAGGTACGTTTCGTCTCCCACCTGCATCTCGGTGTTCAGCACCCCGATGAACGCATCGCGGTTCATGTTGGTTGTGTCGATTCGCAGCGCGATTTCATACGGGTCGGTTCCTCCGAAATTATTGAGCGAAATCCAGCCGGTCTCGGTTGGGTCGAACGAAATGGAGTCGGATGTCGCATTAATCGCGCCCAAATATCCGTCTGAATTTAGTTTCAGATTCAAAATACCTGTGTCGGTGCTGTACGAAGTTGTGAGCTGGCTGGAACTGCTGTTCGTGACGGTGAGGGCGTTTTTGCCGCCGACGGTCATAATGTCGACGCCGTTTTGGACGGAATAATTGTCGAGAAACGCAATCGCATTGGTTCCCGACACGGAAATGACGCCGCCCGCAGCTTGAGTCAGACTGCCGGTGGTGCTGAGCGAGCCGATTCCCTGAACGGTGGGTTCAAAATGCAGGGTGGAGGTTGCGCCGATCGAGACGTTTCCAGTTGCGGCGATGTCGCCGGCGTAAATATTGACGTTTCCGGTGCCGGCGTATCCGAGTTTCAGGGCGTAACCGATGTAATCGCCTGACGCACTTCCTTGGTTCGAAGAGGTCGCGGCAGCGAGCGTGACGTTTCCGTTATAGAGATTGAACGTTCCTTTGCCGCTTTTCGCGATGACCATGGGGTTTCCGTTCCCCTTGGTCGTGAGGGTTCCGCCGTACATGTTGTAGGTTCCGTCCGAATTGGCGGTGTCCCATCCGAGAGTGAACCATCCGAGATTCATGGTTCCGCCGTACTGATTGGCGGTGTTGGGGGTTGCGAAACCTTTCCCATTCTGGAAACCGACGAGGAACCATTCGGTAGTCGCGACGGTACCGTTGTATAAGTTAAACGTTCCAGAACCATAATTTCCAACCGCCATATTTTTTGCCGAGAGAGTTCCGCCGTTCATGGTGTACGAAGACGTCGAAGAGCTGGAATTACCCACGTGAACGGTATTCGAAACGGTGACTTTTCCTCCATTTTGGGTGAATGTACCGTTTGTATTGTTTCCGATGATAAAATTTCCGCCGGTTGTGACGGTTCCATCGTCCATTGTGAAGGTTCCGGATCCGGGATTCGTCGAATTTTTCAGGTGTCCGATGCTGATTCCATTATTTGCGGTGAGGTTTCCGTTTACGAGATTGTACGTACCGGTTCCGACGCGTCCGATATAAACGTAACCTGCGGAAGAAACGGTTCCTCCGTACTGATTGAACGTCACGCTGCTTCCGACGCGGTCCCCGACTTCGAGTCCTCCGTTAGTCGAAGTTTCACCATCCATTGCACCTGTTCCCGTGACGTGGAAAGTTCCGCCGTAGAGGTTGTACACGCCTTTTCCGTTGTGTCCCAGCGGTGCCCACGGGGTTGTGACGGAGCCGCCGTACTGATGAACGGTTCCCATCGCGGCGGAATTATTGTTTCCGATGCAGTAATAAGATGTGCAGGTGATGGATCCGTTATTCATGATGAGCGTTCCGTTCCCGCGGTATCCGACGTTGAAGTTGGTGGCTCGGATGTTCGTGCCGGCTCCGTTCAAAACGACGGTTGATGTAGAACTCGCATTCACGCTGATGTGAAAGTCTGTCACATTCGAGTTTGCGGCTCCGTTTGCTCCAAGAATGACTGCGTTGTTCATTTCGACCGTCGCGTTTCCTGAATTTCCGAAATAGATGTTTTTCGTGAAGATGTTCGAGTCGGAAATGGTTCCAGTGACGGCGGAGTTTGCCGCATAGGCGAATTGGACGCTGCCGCTGGATGTGACGGTTGTGCCGCTGTTGATGTCGAAGGACGCGGAAGTGTTTGCGCCAATTGCAACAATAAGATTGGGCGTCGTGAGGGTTCCGCCTGACAGACGCAGCGCGCCGTACGCCGTAACTTGCAAATCGGCCGCCATCGTAACGTTTCCAGAGGACTGGAAGAGTCCGCCGACGTAATTTACCGTTCCAGTCGTCCCGCCGATGAACTTGGTTCCCGAAAGCGTCAGATTCCCCGACCCGGCGACCGTCACGGTTCCGAACTGTCCGACATTCAGGATGTTTCCTGTGGATGTTCCAGAAACGGTCACATTTCCGGCATTCACGAACACATCGTTTGCGGCAGACGGAGCCGTCGAAGCGGTTGAAGCGGTCGAATCGTACCAGTTTGCCGCCGCGTTCCAGTCCGTTCCGGAAGCCGTCGCGTTGAAAATTCGGTCCGTCGCGACATAATTCGGAATCGCAAGGACCTGTAAGGAACGATTTTCGTTCGTAATTTTGTTCGTCACCATCGTTCCGTCGAGAGCGCCCGCGCTGCTGGAGTTTCCGATGACGATGTTCGAAGTCTCTCCGCTTCCTTCACGATAGAGGCGGGAAAGACCGACGAGTGTCTGACCTGTTCCTGTAGCGGAATCGTACAGATGAATCTGCCAGGAACCATGGTCGCCGCCTGTCGAAGGCGTGTCGTTCCAGTCGTAACCCGTCGTATGCGCCGTCGAAAGCGGGAACGCATTCCCGTCTTGGTCCAGCTTGGAAGACTGTGCAGCGACATCATAATTAAAAGGCCAGAATTCCAGAATGATATTTGTGCCTGTAATCGAACTCACGTTGTTCGCGTCGGGCGTCACTCCTGCAAACAGCGGCATATTCGCGGTGGTGTAGGACGTATAAACGTTCGAACCCGTAATGACGCGGTTCACGACGTCACTCGCATTCCCCTTGCGGCTGATTCCCAGCTGGTACATGTTCGTGCCGGAGTAATTGGGAGCGTCGGTCAGAACCCACTCGGTTGCGCCGGCATTCGTTGTGTCCTGAAAATAGAAAATCGCACCGTTCCACCCGCTCGCAAAGCCGGTCGTGTCGGCATAATTGTACCACGAGGCGCTTCCGACCGAAGTGTTTCCGTTTACCGGAATATTGTCCTTCGAAAAGACGAGACGATACATCGAGAGGTCGGAAATTTGCGACTGAGCCGTCTTGTTTTCCATCAAGTTTGTGTACGTAGCGGCACCGCTTTCCTGAATCAGAGTGCTGCTGACGGAAAGTCCCAGAATGAGCAGCGCAGTGAGACTGAATTTGTGAACGATTTTCATTTTACACCCCAGATTGAAATTCAGTTTTAAATTATAATGAAATATTATACACTCGATTTGAAAGAATGCAACAAAAATTCCCCCAAAAAATTGAAAAAAATACAAAATTTACAAAAATTTTTATGGAATTGCAAAATTGTTGCAACATTGGAGACTGAAAGAGGAAAGAACTTTGACTCTTGGAAACGATTTTCCGTCCGGGAGATATTTTTGATTTCTGAACGGATAAAAGTCGTTCCATTCTGCTTTTAAATATGTTTAATCGAGTCCATTAATAATGGTTGCTGTTGAAGTTTTTCGGGATCGCTCAAAATCCGAAACGCAACGAGATTGCGAAAAACAAATTCGCGCGGGTCCATCAGTTTTCTTTCCTTCCAGGCGGGAAAACGAAACTGACCGCTGCATTCCTCTTCATTCATGCGGGGAATTAATGTCTCGTTTTTGTAAGATTCCCACCAGTCCGTGCCGTACCCCGTCTTTTTATAAACACTGTTTTGGCCCCGAATGTAAAAATTGTACGAATTTATTGAAACACAAGCGAAAAATCGTACAGACGCAACCCATCCGAAAAGAAGCGACGAAAGCACGATGCAGATGAAGTACCATTTGTAAAAGGCTCGTCCCGGGTCCGCACTTTTTCTGCCGCCGTCAATCACATAATACGAACGTGTTTGAAAAGTGTCATTTGAATTCATTGGGGTTCCGATGCTGATGACCTGCGTGGGGCCGCCGCCTGACGGAACGATACCGGAGGCGAAAATCAAAGAACTCACAACGAAAGCAACACAAATCGGTACAAGCGTGTAAGAAAGTAAAAACCGCTTTATGCGATAAAACGCGAACATTTTATGAGTTTCCTGAAGGGAAAATGAAAATTGTATGCCGAAGGAATTCAACATGTGATGGATTTATGCGCAAAAAAGGGTGCGAAACTGCAAGTTTCAATCCGTTGGACTTGCAGTTTCTCCCCAAGCCGTAAGCGAGGAAAAAGGAGGAAGACGGAAACGGTCAAAATTTTTGAACTTCATTCAGGTCTCGGAGCCGCGAAATGAGGCTCATACATCGTTTTCTTGTTTCGGGATCCATCGAATTCCGTGAACGGTCCTGAAGTATTTTGCGTATGAACTGAACGTCGCTCGACGTACTCAGCGACTCGGGTTCTGATTCTGGTTCTTCTTCGGTTGCGGAAGGCTGCGGCGGCGGATTTTGTCGTCCGTGCGCGTAACTTCCTTCTTCAATAAGCGTTTCCGGCCGATAATAATCGTCTTCCGACGTCACGGGCGCGGAATTTACGAAACTTGCGGGATTTATGGAACCGACCGAATTCACCGACCCGACCGAATTTACGGAATCTGCGGAGTTTACGGAACCTGTGGAATTCATGGAACTCGCCGCCGCAAATTGTGAACTCGCCGCCGCAGGGTTTTGTGGATTCTGCAGATTTTGTCGTTTCTGCGGCGCAGGAACGTTCCGTGGATGCGAAACCGACGCCGGAGATGCAATGTGCGGCGCAATCGGTTGGGCCGTTTTTTGCCGCATCCGGTCGGAAACGATCTGACGCATCGAATCTTTTGCAATATCGTGCAGCTCCATCCAGTAATTCGACGGTTCCTCCGACGAACGTCCCGACCGCGACTCGTCGTCCAGCGCTTTCAAAATCTGATTGAGAAGCTGCATGGAATGGAGCGTGTCGTCGCGAATCGCATCGTAAATGATTTCGTCCACCGTTCTGGGGCGTTTCAAAACGGAATTGCGCGCGGTCGGACTGTAAAACGATTGGGGAAACGCAGCCGACTGCGGCGTAACGTTTTCCTGCGGACGATATGGAACGGCAGAAGGAATCGCTGCCGGCGACGCAAGGAACGGCGAGGCGGAAAACTGCGCGGAAGGCGGTGAGTTGGAGGGGGAGGAGGAATAGGACGGCGGAACCCAAACCGATTCGTTACGAGATGGAAAACGAATGTTTGAATTCTCTTTGAATACGTCCCACAAATCATTTTCTGCCGAGACGTTTCTGGACGCGGGTTTAAGCGTGCTTCCCGACGAAGAGGAAGGGGAAGCCGTATTCGAAGCACCTGAAATTCCCGGAGTCCCTGAAATCCCGGCAAAACCAGACGCAGATGCGGATTGCGCCGAGACGGTCGGGTCTAAAAATGAGGGCTTTGAAATTGTGCATTTTTCAATCATGCTTTCGGTCGAGATTTTCTCTTCGTTCTTTGCTTCATTGACCCTGTTTGTCTCTTTTTTGTTTTCTCTATCGGAAGCGGGAACCGCTTGTTTCAGGGATTCATCCCATTCTTTCGGAATCGCGTTTGCACCTTCCACCGCGTCGCGCACGGAGGACGCCTCGTTGTACGACCAAAGCAACGTGGATTCTTCATTATTTTCCGATTTCAAATCCGAACCCAAATCAATTGTGTGTTCCGAATCGTCGTCTTTCGAATCATCGTC
>CAYTLK010000021.1:20927-41760 GCA_964438515.1 uncultured Planctomycetaceae bacterium | reverse complement strand
CCCAGGTCGCCGCCTAAATCGCCGTCCAAGTCGTCATCCAGTCCTCCGAACGAGATGGAATCGTGTTTTCCGCGATTTTTTGCGGCAGAATCCATTGCGGCAGAATCAATAGTATTCAAAACATCGGATTTTTCACTATTTTGGACCTCCGGAAGCTGCTGCATTCGCGCCCAAGCTTTCTGAACGAGAATCGGCGTAATTTCCACCTGCGTCGCGTAATTTCCCCCAACAACGCTGCTTTCCGCATTTTCCGCAGACTCCATCGCCAGAACCAGCACTTGGTCCGCCAACTGATTCACAATACGCGGGACCCCGTCCGTAAAACGATGGATTTCGCGGCAGACTTCCTTCGAAAACAGCTTCTTTTCGTCTCCGGCGCTCTGAAGTTCCTGATTCAGAAAAGCGGTCGTTTCGTCACGATTCATCGTTTCCAAAAAACAACGAATCGTAATGCGCTGCGAAAAGGTGTTGAGCTGCGGAAACGTCAGTTTTTCTTCGAGACTCGTGTTTCCGAAAAGCACCACCCGGACTCCGCGGCCCGGCGCAAATGTACAATCCAGCAGCTGTCGCAACTCCTCAAATACACGCAGCCCCATCGACTGCGCGTCGTCCACCAGAATCAGCAGCCCGTTGCGGAACGAAGTGGGACTTTGCAGCAGACGAACCATCGTCGTCCGCATTTCCGTCAGATTCTGCGGGTCGCATGGAACGTTCGAACTTGAAAAAATCGTCTGGAAAAACGCTTTCGGACTCTTCAGATTTTCCCCGTTCAGCAACACCGTATCCATCACGTCGCGGAACTGCTTCTGAAGTTTGCGGCAAAGCAGCGTTTTTCCCGTTCCAACGCGTCCCGAAACGAGAACCGCCCCTTCCTGACGCTCAATTCCACGCACAATTTGAAGACGTGCACGCTCCGAGCTTCCAAATGCGCAATACGCGTCTGAAACCGGCTCCGCTGTAAACGGTCGTTTTTTCAAGCCAAAATATTTGATTTGCGTCTTCATTAAATTTCCTGTTTTCATCGATGTGAGTGAACGAAATACGCACCTCTACAGCAGCTGCATCCCTGCATTTCTCGTATCCGTACATCCGCTTTCATCTGTTTAATCGGTACTTCGGCTTAAATTCTTCATCTTTCTTCGGGATTTCCCCCGCTTTCTCCCATCCTTTTTGTTAAAAGGATCTAAATATTTAAAATAGGTAAAATATATTAGGTGTTTTAACTGTAAAATATGAATAAAATAATGTGTTTTTGCGTGTCGGAAGCCTCCCGGATTTTCGTTCTAAAAACAGCCGGTGTATCGGTCGACGGGAATCTCAACGTTCAAAGTAACGGTACACGAAACGTCCATCCGGGGCGGAGTCGCCGTGCAAATAAACGTTCATTATTCTGCCGCCTTCATTTTCGTCTTCGTTTTGGTTTTCAGTAGGATTCGTATTTTGATTTTCGTCTGAAAAAACGTTGTCGCACCATTTGAATCGCAGGTCGATTTTTCCTGCATCCAAATTCAGAAACACACGAGGAATGACGACTTCCATCCGATTTCCGCTGACCGAAAAAGCCGCGCGTCCCACATCCTCCCAGTTCCAGCCGCCGCCGCTTCTTTCCAGCGTCGCAAACCCATTTTCCGGTTTTTTACGATTCAGAATGAAGTTGAAATGTTCCCACGATTTCGTACTTTTTTCAGTCTGTGCATCGCACGGTCGCCCGAACGGTTTTTCCGTTGAAATCAGCAGCTGCATCCAGCCGGGGTCGGAACTGGGAGTGATTGGGGCGCTGCAAACGACTGTAAATGTAATATTTTCGGCGTCGTGCGTGACGAAACATTCCGAAATGTCGTTCCTTCCGGACGAATCGGTGTAACGGCGATTTCCGTATCCCTGCGCGTCGCGCGGAAGTGTGTCGTGAATTGCGTCACGATAAATCGGGTTTTCGCTGCACGCCCGCTGCGGACGCACACCGCGAAAACGACGCACTTCGGCGACGGTTTGGTAGTAAAAACAGTCGCTCAGAATTCCGGATGAAGGTTCCGCATCTCGGCTGAATTCGGGGGAGTATTGGTCGGGAAACGCCGTTTTTTTGCCGCACCAATCGGGAAACAAACTCGCAATTCCTTCGTTCCAGCCGGTTATGAAAACATAATCAGGATTCAACTCTCGTGCACGACTCCACTGCTGTGCGAAATTGTCGCCGTACATAAATCGATTCGGTTCGTTTTTCTTCGGGTTTCGATCCGCCCCGAAATGAAGTTTTTCCCCGTTTTTCACATCCAGCTGTTCTTCCGTCGGAGCGACGTACGCGCGCCCGCAGACGTTTCGATCGTTCATCGCCGCAAGGCCCGTGTGTCCGTCCTGCGCATTCCACGAATGGTTTTGCGCCGCACCGACGCCGCACATTTCGTACGTTCCATCATTTTTCTGCACGTATCCGTTTTGCGGAAAAACTTCCAACCAGCACCAAAAATCGGGTCGCGTCGGTCCGGAAGTATAGGACGGCTGCATCGGTCGGAACGTGAAAAACCGTAAAATTTCCTCATATTCCGCACGTTCTGTGCCGCTCGTCTTTGGATTCAGCAGCGCCTCTTCGAACGCGTCCGGCAAAGCGTGAATCAAAGGTTTTCCGTTCCACATGAACCATAAGTCTCGATACTTTCCGGGTTTATAAATGTCGCGGTACAATTGGACGGTACTTTGTCTCACCCATTCCCGATTTCCAAACGGAAGCATAAATGCGGCTTGGGGCGTCCGAAATCCGTCGCGGCGCATCGCGTCCCACGTCGAAAGCAGCGCCCAAGTCGAATCCATCCAGGTCTGCGTGCCGTTCGTCGCGTCAAAAATGACCGCATCCGCTCCAGCCGCGTGTAAAAGCTGTGCGTGACGGCGCAAAACCCATGTGTCGGTCGAACGATAGTACTCGAAAAGCGGACGGTCCCAATGATGGCGGATGTATGCGGCCCCCCAGTTCGGGTCGTCGGGACGGTCGGCGATTCCTGGATTTTTCGCGAGAATTTCCGCATTATTCAGAGGCTGCGGGTCTGTGCCGGGCCCTTCGTGCCACGTCCAGTAAAAAATTCCGACCTGCTTTTCGCGCGGTAAACCGACGGTTTCGGACGTCGGAAGGGTGCGTCCCAGTGCGTCTGCGGCGTCCCACGTGTCGGAAAAAAGGTCGCGTTCTTGAAAATTGTACGATGTGTCGTTTGATTTATGTGATGGTTTTTGTATCATGTATTCATAAAATTCGTACGTTCCTTCGAATGGAATGGGAGAGGCGTCGGTTTCGTACGTCATTTCGCAGCAGCCGTCGATGGGAGCGGAATTGAAATAGGACGTCACGCCGTTCACGTTTCCCGCAGCATTCCAGACGCCGACCATTTCTGACGCGCCGCTCAATTCCCAATAATACGTTCCTGCTGGAAGCGTCTCAAACTGCAGCTCAAGCTGTGTATTATCGCTGAAATCGCGGAATTTCATGGATGCAAACGGTTTCTGACTGCGTGTGGTTTCGACGTCTGAATTCCATTTAAAAATCGAAAGTGTCAGACAGCCGATGGAGTTTCCGTAGCTCGGACAGCAAACCTTGATTCCGCAAATACTGGTTTGTGTACAGAATTTTCCGCCGGCTGTATCTCCCTCTTTGATTCGAATCGGACGGTGGTTTTTATCCCTGCGAAACGTCTGAATTTTGGCGTGAAACGCGTTTTGTGTTGTACGATTATTTTCGTTTTCTGTACAGCTCGAACTTTCGGAGGTGCTTGTACTTTCGGATGGTTCCGGGGTGCTTTTTTTCTCGCAGTTTTCTGACATTTTTCGCGCTTTTAAATGAATATCGTAACCGAGATGCGGCGGCTGATTGTACCCGACGTTTTGTGAGGCCGCCGCCAGTCGATAAACGGGGTCCTGCATGAGGTGCGGAACGACGTACTGCGTCGGAATCGTCGTCGTAAAAATATTAATCTCCGCCGGGTCGTTTTCGTTATAAAAAATCACTTCTTCGCGCCAGTCTCCCAGAATGTCGGCCATAAAACAGGGATTCTGTTTTGTTCCATTGATGGGCGCAGAATGAATTCTGTCTCGAAAATCTATAAGAGTGTCCAGACTTCCGCTGATTTTGCTGCTTGAATCACCTTTCGAATCCTTATTTGATTCAGGGGTTGAGACATTATTTGAATCGGAGTTTGAAACGTTATTTGAGCGCCAGTTCGTGATGCAGGTTCCGTCGAGTAATTCATCTTCGAGGTCGCCGTCCCAGTAAATCCGAAAATTCATCGGGAGGCGGGAACTTTCGGCGATTTTTTTGCCGTTTGCGTCAAAAATGGCGTTTCGAACGGCGCCGGACCAAAACTCGAACCCTGGATTTTCAGGAATCAGGTCGGCCGCCAGTCCGCGACCGATGTCACGATGAGATTCCACGCCCCAAATGACGCTTCCATCAGCGGATCGCAGCTCGCAGCCGTACGGACTTTCACGTTCCTCATGAACGTCCCAGATTTCGAGGCCCGGACGAGCGGGGTCGAAGTCGCCGAGATGAATCGCGTCGCCGTGTCCGAATCCTGTACGATATAAAAGTGTCCCGTCGTCGTCGAGAGCCGCAGAACCATACACGATTTCGTCGCGTCCGTCTCTGTCGAGGTCGCCGACGCAGAGGTTGTGATTTCCTTCACCGTACAGCCCCTCGCCGGGCGTTTCGCTCCGATGAAACCAGCGCAAATGCAGCTTTCTTCCGTCAAAATCGAATGCGGCGCCGTAAGCGGCGGTGTAATAACCTCTGAAAAAAACGGCAGACGGATTTTTCTCGGGTTCGTGACCGTCCAAAAACGCGGCGGCCGCCAAAAATCGGTCGACGCGGTTTCCGTAATCGTCGCCCCACCCCTGCTTTTTCGCGAGAGGAAGCACACTGCGAGCTGGTAAATACGGAACAGAATCAATCGCCGCCCCCGTCTTTCCATCAAAAATCGTCAGAAATTCAGGTCCGTCAAGAATGCGTCCGTTTTCGCGTCGATAGTCGGCGGAAGCGTCTCCGAGAATGCGGCCAGTTCCGTCCGTTGTGCCGTCCGCAGTTTTAAGAATGATTTCCGCACATGAATCTCCGTCAAAATCGAACACGAGAAACGGGGAATAGTGCGCGCCGGCTCGGATGTTTTTTCCCAGCGACAGTCGCCAGAGTTTTTTTGTAATTGTTTTTTCATCGTTTTTAATTATTTTCTGGATTTTATATGCGTCGAGAAACACCTCGCCGGTTTCGCCGTTCTGCGAATTGTCGCGCGCATTGGAGGGGTTCCATTTGACGATAATTTCATAGTTTCCGTCCCCATCCAAGTCGGCCGCACTTGTGTCGTTCGGTTGATACTCGCAGACGGTTCCGTCTCGCATTTTCTGTGGGGCGGGGCGTTCGAGACGCAGCGTCAAAAACCCATTTTTCCACACTGAGACGGTTTCCGTTTCGGTTTCAGATTTATTTTTAGTTTCATTTTCGGCTTCATTTTCAGCTTCTTCCGTCTTTTTCGACTTTTCAGATTTTACAGTCACTTGGTACTGAGAGTTTTCCGTTCCGCAGGGGTCGAACCAGCAGGTAGAACGCGTTTCCTCGACGATTTTTCCATCCCGAAGGATCTGAAAAACCGCATCCGGCGAGTCGTTTTCAAGGAACCTCCAAGAAACAAATACGCCTGCGTTCTGAATGTTGTTTTGAATATCGTTCTGCGTTTCGTTCTGATTGCAACAGACCGCAACTGCGCCTCGTCCGATGTTTTCGACGGCAAACGCCCCGTAGGTCTGAAATAAGGATGAGATTATGAATATTGTGTAGGCGAATAAAGAATATTGATTGAATTTTTTCATGATTTCAAGTATTTTAAAGATGAAGGTACAAAAAGTCTGTACGAACGGTTTCGTAAAGGCGGGGTATTTGAAAATCGTACACTACTATAAATGATTTTTATCTGATTTTTATTTCATGTATTCAATGCTTTTAAATTCTTTTTTTCTTCCAAACGTACACCCCGCCGAACCCGACGGCGGCGAGAAGGAGCGTTATTGCGGAGGGTTCCGGAACGCTGGCGGCTGCGGTGAGAATCAGGTTTCCATTTTGCGCAGAAACCAGGGATAAATCCCAGCCGATTCCCGATTTGACGGTGAGAGTCGTAAGGTCGAGTCCCTCAAAACTCGACGCGTCCCCTTCGAGTAACTGGAAGGAAGCGCCCGGATCAAGCAGGCTAAAATCGGAAGAAGTGAGTTGAATCGTCGAGCCGTTTGCGAGACTCATGGTTCCGGAAACGCTCGTGAGTGAAACGTTCGACTGTGCTGCGTCGAGATTTGCGATGTAGGTTCCGACGAGGGCCAAATCGTCTTGCGTGACGGAAATTCCAGAGGAAAACGCGCCGGAATTCATCGTGAGCGTTCCAGAAATCGTGCCGGATCCGAGGAGCGAGCCGTCATCAAGGAGGATGGAGGTTTCCGCAGAGAGGTTTTGACCGTTGAGTGTGAGCGAACTCCCCTGATTTACGGTGATTTTTCCGGAAAAATCGCTGAGGCTCGCCGTATTTGTGAGTGTGTAAGCGCCTCCAGAGGTGAATTCGACGGTTCCGGTTCCTGCGATGGAGTTTCCGACCGTGCAGGCGTTGGTGCGTGCAAAAATCAATTTTCCGCCGAGGTCCGCTGCGGTTCCGACGGCTGCATTTGCCGCACAAAAAACGATTGCGTCAGTTCCGGCAGTTCCGGTCGTTCCATCGTATTTTGAGGTCTCGCTGTACTGCGTCGAACCGTTTACCGAACCGTTGTACCCGATCTGCAGAATGGCGCGATTTTCAATGTACGTTTTTCCGTAGTCGTTCGCGCCTGTAAGAATCATATGGGTGTACGTGTTGTTGAACGCATTTCCGTTGATTCGCAGCGCGGCTTTGTCGACTGCGTTTTTGCTAAAAATTTGTCCGGAAATCATTCCCTGATTGTGTGTTGCGGAGACTCCGTTTCCTGATTTGGGCGTGTTGGCGGCGCTCACACGCGTGTCGTTCGTCAGATGGACGGTTCCGGAAAGATTCGTCATTGCGCCCGCATAATCGGATTGACCGATCATTCGAATCGCGCCGAACGCTTCAGACGCCTGGATTCCGAGGCCTTCAACGTACAGATCCATGACGTAGTTTCCGTTCGAGTTGAGGAAAATCTGTCCGCCGTCGGTTGCGCCGATTTTATACGGAAGCGAGGTGTACGTTCCGGGGCCGTAACTCCAGCGGTACGAGTCGGCCATCAAAACGGTTCCGGTAAACCCCGTTATATTGGCGATTCCTGTGTAATTTTGGATGGTGTTGTTGTTTGAATTGTATCCAAAAATCAGTGTGCCGGAGCCGGAAAATGCGACGGAACCGCTGGTTTGTGTGTTTGCCGCGAAAAGTTTCAGCGAGGCGTCTGAATCGATGGAAACCGTTCCCGTCACGCCAGTTAGCGAGTTTGCGGAGCTGAACGTATAGCGTGCGTCGCCGCCGAAAATCACTTTTCCAGCGCCGCTCAGTACGTTCCCGATGGTGACGTTTCCGGAGCGTTCGAATTTGAGCTTCGCGCTGCTTGCGACTGAAATCGTGCCGGTTCCGAGCGACCCGGCGGTTCCGTCGAAGTGGAAGGTGTGCGACTCACTCGTATCGATCTGGCTGTAAACCGTGATGGGGGCGGAGGCGATTTTCCCCACCTGAACCGTTCCGGATTGGACGACGGAAATCGGGTTCGTGAAGCTGTCGTTGTTGCTCACGATGCAGATCGTGTCGGTACTTTCATACGGATTGAGCGTCAAAACGTACGAAGCGTCGGAAGCCGCAAATGACGTAAAATACGCATTCTTAATCGCTGTGTTCTGCTGAATCCCGATGGTCGCGTTGGCCGAAAGCGTCACCGTCCCGGCAAAATAATTATGCGTCACGAGCTGCGGACTGTTTCCATTGACGCAAATCCGAATTGCGCCGCTTGTTTCCTGAGTTCCATTCGATGTAATGTAGAACCCCTGACCGGCTATTTGAAAATTGTTCGCGTAATATCGATAAATATTGGACGGTGTTGTGTCGCTGCTGGCGGGAATCACGTGGAAACAGCCGCCCGCTTCGATGATGTAATCCTCACTTGAAACGTCGTTTGAACGGCGTACGCCGTACGGGATGGTTACGGTTGCGCAGGATTCGTGCACAGAAATCGTTAAAACTGTAACGAAAATACTGAAAACGAGTACAGAAAAACGGTTCATAAGGATTGCTCCGACACATTGAATACGTTTATGAAAAAATACGATTCCATTATACATCAAACAGCGGCGCCGTCAAGGAAATTTTTGGGAAAAACGGGAATTTTTTCAAATTTTCCCCCCTTTGTTTTTCTCGTGAGTTGGAAGTATAATGAAATTTTGAGAAAAATCGGAGAGTTTGCATTATGGATTCAACGAACGATTCCACATACGGCGCGCACCGGAATTATCGGCTCGTATACTCTGATTCCACCTGAAAATTCAGTTTTAAGTGACCGTGTAACGGACCGAACAATGTGCAGCGAGCCCGTAATGAAGCGAGTGAAACGAGCGGAATTAGGGTTTTTCAGGCTCGGAATTAGGGTTTTCAGGCTGAACAAAAGATCCCATTAAAATCGGTCTTTTTTGGTCTCTCGCCCAAATCACCCTAATTTCACTCACTGCGTTCGTTTCATTACGGGCTTGCTTGGGGCCGACGTATTGGAACCACCGAGACGATTCCCTGAATTTTAAAGTGTGATGAGTATAAACGCCCTCAAACGTTCCCGCGGGTTTCACAGGAATGTTTGAGGGGCTTAACGTTTGTTGGTTTTTGTGTGTCATTCAGAAAGGAGCATCGTCGGGAAAAGATGTGGGTTGTTTTCGCACTCAAGGCCCGGCGACGAGGTGTTCGAAAGGCCGCGAGTCCCCGGAATATTATTCTCCGGCTTGCTCGCGTCCCGGTCGTACACCATCAATCCAAATCCTGCACAAGAATCTTCACGAATCAAAAAAGGATTCAAATAACGCTGGCCGAATACGACCGTGTAACGCACTCCATCCTTCGTTTTACGGAAGAAAACAGGAATGTTTGCGGAAGCATCCTCCTTCGTCGGCATATCGAGACCGTCCGCAAACTGATGATTCACCTCACGCGTCCGCCAAATCGGCGCTCGTGCGGAGTCGGACGACTTCGGAGGCGCAACGTCGTAACGATAATCATCGAGATCGAACCCTTTTTGACCCGAAAGCGCCTTGATTTTCGCGTTCCAGCCGCAGTCAAAATGGAAACAAACGCAGTCGTCCAGCGTGTACAGCTGCTCGCCGCACTTCGGTTCCTCCCAGCGCTGCGGCTCGCTCAAAACTTCGTCGTCCGTCACGTAAACACGCACGTACAGTTTTCCGTCCGAGTCTTTTCCGTCTTCTCCATCTTTTTCATTGTTTCCATCTTTCCACGCCATCTGGTACTGAACCTGCAGATCCCCCTCCGTACCGACTTCCGGCGACCCCGCTTGCGTCGAGCGTTTGAAACGATTCGTGAGCGTCATTCTCGGAATCGAGTCCCAATCCGGCTGACCTGACGTCTCAAAGCGCGGCACAAAAAAGAACTCATGTTCCAGTTGGAACGTCTGTTTCACCCCGGTTTTTCCAGCGTTTTCAGGCTCCAAAACGAGGGTTCCCGCCCAGCGGTTCAGTGTGCACGGAGTTTTATCTCCCACAAAATCCGGAATCGTCGCGAGCTGCGACACACCCGGCGCCAGCGTGTATTTGAGACGGTATTTTCCGTCATCTTGAACGTTTTCAGGTTTCTCAAACACGAGCGTTCCCGTTTGGGTCGAGCCGGTACGATTCGTGAGTTCAATCGAAATCGTCCCATCCTTCTGCGGAAACGTCTGAATCGTCACGGCACCGTGTGCGTCGCTCGATTCGGCACACTGCAGCGCCTTTGCAAGCGCCTCGGGTTTCTTCGAAATGAGGAACAGCGGGGCGGGTGTGAGCGGAATTTCCGTCACTCCATCCGTCGTTTTCGCACGTCTCGGATTTCCCATAAAGTCGATAAACTCCGTGTCCTTCGGAAGTTTCACACGCAACGTCGGTCCGGTTTCCAGCCCGTTTTCGACGTTGGAATCGATGCACCAAAGCGGAACGATTCCCCGTCCGTCCGGCAAACGAAACGCGTAGCCGCGCACGTTCGGGAAGGGTTTCACGTCGGCAAAATATTCGACGTCGCCAAGCAGATTTCCGAGCGTATTCACCCCCTTGCACAGCATGTACGGCGTCAAATAATAATCCATGAACGGCTCACTGCGCCAGATGTTTGCGTGCTGAAGCTGCGGAAAATACTTGAGACAGATGATGTACAGCCGCGCGACGCTCGCCGCCTGAATTCGTTCACGATTTCCAAAGTCGTACGAGAGTTTTCCGTAGAGCCACGTGTCGCCCCACGCGTCGCAGCCCCAATTCGGGAAGCGCTCGCCCGGAACGTTGAAACACTCGGTGAAGAAAATCGGCGTTTCCGCTCCGTACCCGTATCGGGCCATTTGTTCGCGGAGACGATTTGCTTCGACGTCGAGATCGAATCCGCCCATCGTCGCACCGTCGAGGTCCCAGTACGGATGCACCGCAACGGCTCCGTAACGGAAATTGTGACGGACGGAGGCGGCCAAATACCCTTCAATCGCGTCGTACCCCCTCAAAAGCGAGTAACCGGACGTTCCGCAGGTCGGAACCACGACGGCTTTCGGATTTGCGCGCAGAATTCCTTTCGCGGCGGCGTGCTGTGCTTTGAAATATTCGTCGAACTGACGGTTTCGCACCATGCGACAGCCTTCCTCTTCGTTTCCAAAGCCCCAGACGGGGAAAAGGTCGGGGGGATTGAGCGACACTTGTTCGAATGCGTTTTGCTCGATCAACGCCTCCATTTCAGGCGTGACGGACTCCCAATCTTTGTATTCTTTAAGCGTCTTTTTCACGTCCGGCGAGCCGTTTTCCGAAACACTATGAAAAAAGTTCTGAATTCGATACTCACGCATGAGGCGCGGAAGCTCGCCGTTCAGGGAGTCGGAATTTCCCCAGCTTGAGGAGCCGAAACCCCATTCCATGTACTTGCGCGCCAAATCGTCGCCTCGAGAAATGCGGTCAATCGACGATAGATTTCCGAAAACGTTTTTCGTACGGTGCGTGTTTGCGAGTTTTTTCATAATGGCGAGACGATGAAAATCGTTGTACGTTTTTCCGTCATCGAGTGTGTACGTCGTTTGAACGCAGAAAACGCCCTGACCGAAGGCGGATTTTACCGCATCAAAATCAAGCGGAATGCTTTGTTCCGCGAATTTTGCATGTTCAGCGTCAGCAGATTCTTTCAGTTCGACCGGAAACGTTTTGTCGTAAATCGTTTCACAGAAAGCATTTACGACCGACACACGGACGGACCCCATCGTTCCAGGCGCGCCGATGCACACGAGCCGCGCGTCCATCACGTCTTCCGGAGCAAAATCGTCGTCGGGACTCGAAGTTTCCAGCGTCCCTTCAATCGGCGCGGAAACGAAGTCGGTCGGCGAGCCGCCTTCCTCAATCTGGATTCCGTCGAGCCAGACTTTTCCGTAAGTTCCAACGTTCAGCATCAGTCCGGCGCCGTCATCGACGAAAGTTCGAGAAAATCTCTGCCACTCGGTCGTGGTTTTGTAGTGATTTTGCGGGTTGGAAAGCTCCTTGAGCCACGGAAACTGCCCGCCGTTCCCGCCGCTTGCAGGAGCGGCCGTGATGGAGGAGGGACCGTCTGATTTTGCGTAGAAACTTAATGTGTACGTTTTTCCTTTTTCGAGTCCCATCGGAAAGCACTGCAAACCGGGCGTGGAGTGCTGCGTCCCCATGAAACACAGCGCGTTCCGTCCGAAAAGACCTTCCGGCACGATTTTGTAACGCGGGACGTCACTCGGTGTGAATTTTGCGCCGCCGGGCGTCCAGCGCCAGTAACGCAGACCCTGTTCGAAACTCGGATTGCGCATGAGATTGCGGCACGGCGGCATCGCGGCGTCGAGAGCGTCGGCCGACCAGAAATCGTGGCCGTTCACGGCAGGAAGCGTCTTTTCAGGAACCAAACACGTTCCAAAATCAATCACGATTCGCGCTTTCATACTGTTTTGAACGCGATATATAAAGGAATAACGTTCGTCCGTCTGCGAAATTTGCGCGCTTTCCTCCAAACCTCCGCGAAAGTCGCCGAGTTTCAGCGTGAAACCGTGTGCCGGCTCGTCCGCATCGTAGGTGAAATCGCCGCTGAAACTGGCGTTTTTTTTGCTTTCCATGAGCTGCTGACGGTGCGCCTGCTGGAATTCTTGGTCCCCGAAAAGGAGGCGTTTTCCGCGATACGCGTTCGAACATGAAATGAACCACATCGAAACGCCCGAATTCGGCGGGAGAGCGTCGATCGACGCCTTTGGACCCGTAATTTCCCACACAAGTTCGAGCAGATTGGGATTTTGTACTGCTTCATCGCCGGAAACACGCCGCAGTTCGTACTGAAACGCACCTTCCGCGCCGTCCTCAAACAGGAAGGGTTTGATGTACCTAATCACTTCATTCTTGCGGTCAATTTCAAGTCGGGCGGGCTTTCCCTCGACCTCTTTGAACGGATAGCCGAAGCCGTTTTTGTTCGCCCCCCACCAGACGATTCGAGCGATCGGTTTCCCATCGACGTGAAAAAACACACTTTGATCCTGCGTCGGATTCATTCCCGCGTCCGTCAGCCGCACAGCCGCACACTTGTTTCCCGCCTGAAAATACGGGAGTTCGTACCGCACAATCTCTTTCGCACCGTACGGCTGATACGTGAACGAGTCGACGCGGAACTCCGGTTTCATCTTTTCCGCCTGAGCCGACTTGAAAACCGGCGGAGGAGACGGTAAAAGCGGCAAAGACTCCGTATTTTCTGCGTTTTGTGCGTTTTCTGCAAAAATCGCGGAATCGTAAGAAAAAAACGGGATGCAGACGACACCGAATACAGCGGCACTGAATAAAAACTGTACGAAATCAACGAATTGAAAAACAATCTGCTTTTTCATAATTATCCCTTGGAAATTTATGTACGATATTGTTTTGAAAAATGTTTAAATAAAAACCTGTTTTTTTACTGGAGGGTACTTTTCATAAAAGAAGGTTTGTGGTATACTGATTCTACTCGAAAATTCCGCTTTGGGCGGTTGCGGAAGCAGTCGTTTCGCGTGAGCGCGAGCGGCGGTGAAGCGGAAATTCAAAATGCATTGGGCATAATATTAATATTACATTCAATTTAGCACAACTCGGCCGCTTTTGCAAGTCCCGCTCCGAAAAAAAGAAAAACATTTTTAAAGAAATTCAGGAGAAACGCGCATGAAAGTCCCGCTTCAGTACACGCCCGGACGGGAAATCGTCATTGCGGAGAGTCGTCGCGGAATGGTTCGGTCCCTGTTTTTCTCGCTTGCAGCTGTTGGAATGGGGGTCGGCGGACTGCTGGTTGCGCTGGGAGTGATGGGACACGAAACGCTTCTGAATCGTTTTTTCATGCTGATTTTCGGAACATTTTTTGCCGGAGGCGGAACGTTCCTGTTTTTTCAGTCGCTTTTCCGGCTGTTTGGGAAACCGAGGGCGATTTTTACGATACGTCACGACGCGTTGCAGATTCGGAATTTTACGGTCTCAAAAGCGTTCATTACATCGGTTTGCGTTTACACGATCGGTAAAACGAAATTCGTCGGAATCGACTTGCGTGAAGGATACATTATACCGATTAAAGAACGACTTTCGCGGTTTGGAAGCCTCTGTTTTTGTTTCAATGAGTCGCTCGGGATTCCGACGCTTACGCTTGATTTGCGTTTCACATCGTACACGAGTGAGGAAGTTTGTGCCGTCCTCGCGCAGTGGCTTCAATCCTAAACGAACAGAGGTTTTGTTTCCTCAGGAGACTTTTTTATGCAGAACGATTTTCAATTGCGGTGCGTTCCTCGGCGTATTTCCTTCGCGGCGAAATTTTATCTCCTTTTGGGCGGTCCAGCGGGCGTGTGCGCGGCGATTTTTCTGACTTGCAGCCTTTTTTGTACGTTGTTTTTTTACGCAAACAGGATGCATGACGACCTGTTTTATTCCGTCCAACCCGCCCAGATGACCGCAAAAGTCGTCCGATTGTCTCCTTTGGCCGCCAAAATTCAGAACAAAACCGTCTGGAAAATCGATTTCGTCTGGAAAGATGAACAAAATCAGGAAAAAAACGCCTCCTGTTTCACCTTCACACCGCTGGAAACCGGGGCCGAACGCCCTCTTGAAGCGGCAGGCGGTGCGTTTCGAATGGAAGGAACCTCTTTCGGATTTTTCGGTCTGATGAAGTTCAAAGAATCGCTGCTTGCGGTGATTTTATGCGTCTTTTTCTGGATTTTAGCGGTTGCAACCTTTGTTGCGCACTGGGTTTATGGAAAACGTACGATTTATCTTCTGCGAAACGCGCCCTTTTACGCCGCCAAAGAAACGCACCGGGCCGAAACGGGAACGAGAATTAATCGTTTGATTGAATATCGAATTACGTATGAATATTCGGATTCCGATTCCGAAGATTCCGTGCCGCGTCAGACGCAGGTGAAGACGCTGCGGGCGGATTTACTCGATCCGGAGGTTCCGCAGCCGATTCTGGCGGACGAACGGGGACGGTCGCTCCTGTGTGCGGATTTATGGGAGAATCTGACTTTTCGGTCCGACGCATCCTTTGGATTGCAGCCCAGCCGGCTCGTAAGTGTCGTTTTTGTTCTTTTTCTGGTTGGACTCATGATTTCTTCTCCCCTGTTTTTTTGAGATAATTGTAAAAAATAGGGGAATTTTTAGAAATTTTTTGGATTTTTTGGGAAAATTTCTTTCAATAACCCCTTGCACAAAACAAAATCTTGTTGTATATTGAAAACTATTACAGAATCAAAAGTTGTTCCCAACTTTACTTTCCCTCCCCCCTTTGCAAGTTAAAATATTTATTATGAACAAAAAATTAATTCTGTTTGCATTGATGCTGACCGTTCTTTTTGCGGGAGGTTTTCTCGGTTTTTACGGCACAACGGTCTTCTATAAAGCACGAATCGCAGACGAAAAATTCATCACGAACGAATACGAAGAACTTCAGAAGGCCAAAGGAAAAGCCGCCGCCGCAAAAGCCTCCGTGTATAAAGTTCGCGTCGGAAAAGCCCAAACGGGGGACGCGCAGCAGTTTCGGACCCTCATTGGACGTCTGGAAGAGATTCGCCGTTCGACGATTTCAGCCGAAGTGAGCGGGAAAATCGTCGAGATTTACGTCGAAAAAGGGACGCACGTCAAAGGACACATCGTTCGGTACGAAGATTCGAATCCGCAGGAAGACACGATTGATTCGCTGTTTGAGGACAATGAAACCGTTCTCGAAGAGGGGACCGTCATTGCGAGAATCGATACGGTTTGGAACGAGCTGGCGATGCGGCAAACCATTGCGTCGATGGCGTCCTTGCAGGCTCAGAGGAATTTTCAGCAGAGCGAGCTGAAGCGTGCGGAGCGTTTGAGTGCCAGCGGCGCAATCAGTGAAAGCGATAAAGAGTCCGTTTTGGCGCAGCGTGACGAACTCGAAGCGGAAATCAACGCCAAAAAGATTCTGTTGATGGAATTTCGGAAAAAGTTGAGACGTTCAACGATTTACGCGCCGTTCGACGGTCAGGTGATGGTGCGTCACGTCGATTTGGGGACGTACGTCTCGCCGGGAACGCCCATCGTGGAAATCATTTCGATTGGGAAAGTCGATGCTCGGATTTATGTACCAGAAACATACATTCATGAGGTGAAAAAGGGACAGACGATTGGAATTCAGATCGACGCCCTGAAAAAAACGGTGTACGGCGAGGTGGTGGAGATCGTGAACAATGCGGAAACTGCCTCGCGCACCTTCCCGGTTTACGTGCGTCTCGACGACAATGACGGGGAATTGATGGCCGGCTTGAGTGTGACGGCGCGAATTCCCGTGACGGAAAAATTCCACTCTCTGATCGTTCCGGGCGATTCCGTCATCGTAAAGCCGGATGGGAACACGATTTGGATCGTTCGAGATCGAACGGAGGAAGAGGAAAAGAACGCGAAAGCTGATGCGGAAGCCGAGATGCAGACTTATAAACCCGGAGAGAAAATCGTCGTTCCGATTCCTGTACGAATTGTCGCCGAGATGTTTGACGGCGACATTTACGACCAGTGCGTCGAGGAAACTGGAGACGGACGACGGCAGGCGGGGTACGTTCCGAAGCTGCTTGCGGTGGAATCGGTAAATGAAGAGGGGAAAAAGTACCTGAAAGAAGGTGTGTCGCTTGTGATTGAAGGCGGTGAACGTCTGTCGCCGAAGATGGTCGTTGAGGTTCAGGACTGTCCTTACATGCTCCGTCCCTTCCCCGGTCAGTACGATTCCGGTCAGCAAATGGTTACGGAGTAACGTTTTTTCCGTTTTTCCCGTTTTTCCTCACCCACCCATCCTTCAAGCAGAGTATTCCATCATGGATTTAATACGTTTTTCAATTAATAATCCCGTTAAGATTGCCGTTGCGGTGATTGTGACGCTGATTTTTGGAGTCATTGCGCTCGATCAGATTCCGATTCAGCTGACGCCGGACGTCGATCGACCCACCATTACGGTTTCGACTGCGTGGTCGGGGCGCAGTCCGGAAGAGGTCGAAGAGTCGATTATTTTGGAACAGGAAGAGAAACTGAAATCGATTCAGGGACTCTGGAAGATGACGTCCACCGCACGTCTGGGACGCAGTTTCGTTTTGTTGGAATTCAACGTTGGAACCGACAAAACACGTGCGCTTCAGGAGGTTTCGAACAGTCTCGACGAGGTGAAAAGCTATCCGGAAAATGTCGATCGGCCGGTCATACGTATGCAGGACTCTGCGAGCGACGAAGCGGTCGTGTACATGATGCTGACGGCCGAGGACCCGAGTTTCGAGGTGGCGGAGATTTACGACTTTGCGGACCGTTACATCAAGCCGCCGCTGGAGCGAATTCAGGGTGTTTCGGAGGTGGAACTGAAAGGAGGGCGCGAGCACGAACTGCACGTTCGGTTCGACCCTTACAAACTGGCGCAGCACGAAATCAGTCCCGTCGAACTGCGAAACGCCCTCCAATCCGACAATGTGAACGAGTCGGCAGGCGATATGCCGGGAGGAAGATTAGATTATCGGTATAGAATTCTCGGTCAGTATCGGTCACTCGAACCCATCATGAAGACCGTCATTAAGCGCGACGCGAACGGCGTGCCGATTCGGGTGGAAGATGTGGCGATTCCGGAGTTGGTGCTGGAAAAAAGCATTCATTTTGACCAGAGTAAAGGTCAAACATCGATGTCGGTGTTCGTCAAACGAGAAACGGGGTCGAACGTTCTCGAAATTGTGCGGCAGGTGAAAGAACGCATCGCAGAAATGAACGCGCCCGGCGGGACGCTCAAGCGTTTTCATCACGATCGTTACGGACTGAATCTTCATATTACGTACGAAGACGCGAACTACATCAATCTCGCAATCGCGAACGTCCAAAACAGTCTTTATACCGGCGGATTTTTGGCGGTTTTGTGCCTGCTGCTTTTCCTCAGAAGTGTGCGTCCCACGTTCATTATTGCGGTCGCGATTCCTCTGTCGGTCATCGGAACGTTCGTCGTTATGTACGGAGCAGGGCGCAATCTCAACGTCATTTCCCTTGCGGGACTGAGTTTTGCGATCGGAATGGTGGTCGATAATGCGATCGTCGTACTTGAAAATACGGACCGACATCTGCAGGCGGGAGAGCCGCTTCTGAAAGCGTCGTACAACGCCGTGAAAGAGGTTTGGGGAGCCGTTCTTTCTTCGACGCTTACGACGATTTGCGTCTTTGCGCCGGTTCTGACGATTCAGGAGGAGGCGGGACAGTTGTTTTACGATCTTTCGCTCGCGATTTGCGCCTCCGTCGGACTCTCGCTTTTGGTCGCCGTCACCGTCATTCCGTGCGCCTGCTCGCTCTTCATGCGTCCGCACAAAGAGGTTCAGGGATGGAAAAAATACTGTACAGATTTCTTCGGGATTGTTCCTCTCTGCGGCTGGCTGTGTGACCGTTACGCGGACTTCATTTACATGCTGACGGCCAAAAATTTTGCAGGATTTTGGTGCCGCATCGTTCTTGTTTTTACGATTACGGCTGCATCGCTGGGGTTAAGTGCCGTTTTGATGCCGCCTGCGAGCTATTTGCCGGGAGGAAACAAGAATTTTACGTTCGGACGTCTCGTCGTTCCGCCGAGTTACTCCCTCATGCAGAATTACACGATCGGACAGCGAATTGAGGATTACATTCGTCCTTTCTGGGAAGCGAAAAACGAAGAAGAGGTGAAAAAGTACTTGAAAGACCATCAGATTGAAATACGTGACTTTCAGACTGGAAAAATGTACGAGAAAGTCCCCAATTTAAAAGAGTTTTTCTTCGTGGTGGCGAACAATTCTGTTTTTATGATTGGAATGAGCGGCGACAACAACAATGTGGCGCCTGTGGCGACGATTTTCTCCAATGCGATGCGTGAAATTCCGGGTGCTACGGGTCTTGCACGTCAGGCGTCCATTTTCGGAAAAACTGCAGGAGGCGCGAATGCCGTCACGATTGAAATGTTCGGCGACGATTTGATACAGCTTCAGACGAGCGCCGCGAATTTGCAGAATCGTTTAAGAGGTATTTTCTCGAAATTCTCTGTGACTGCCGCTCCGCAGAACTTTGACGAATCGGGACCGGAAATCCATCTGAATGTGAATCAGGTTCGGGCGAAAGATTTGGGATTGAGTATTGATTCTCTGGCGGTTGCCAGCCGTGCGTTTATTGACGGTGCGTACGTCGGCGACTTTAATTACGAAGGAATCAACATCGACATGATACTCATTCGGGATCCGCGCGTCCGGGTCGATCCGGCTTCGTTTCGGGATTTGCCGCTTTCCGTTGTGGACGAGAATGGAAAACGTTCGATTATTCCCATCAGTCAGGTGCTGGAAGAGGATCTAACCGACTCGACGCAGCAGATTCAGCGTATTGAACAGCAGCGTTCCATCACGCTCACCGTCAGTCCGCCGCCGACGATGGCGCTGGAGGAAGCGGAAAACATCATTACGGAACAGATTCAGGAGGCGCGGATTTCGGGCGAGATTCTTCCGGAGATTCACTACCGCTATTCCGGAAGTTCCGACCGCCTCTCACAGGTGCGTACGGCACTCATGGGAAACTGGACGGGCTGGAATTTTGCTTCGTTAAAAAGCGTCTTTCTCAGCCGGTTTTTCATCGCGCTGCTTCTGACGTACCTCCTGATGGCCGCGCTGTTTGAAGATTTTATATATCCGTTCGTTATTCTATTCAGTGTGCCGCTCGCAGCCGTCGGCGGGTTCATTGGGCTGCACTGGCTGCGGTGTGTGGATCCGGCGCAGTCGCTCGACGTTTTGACGATGCTGGGGTTTGTGATTCTCATCGGAATCGTCGTGAACAACGCGATTCTGCTCGTCTATCAGGCGCTCAACTACATGCGAGGGTTCGGGGAAAGTGAGGAGGACCGAATTCAGCCGATGTCGCCGCGTGAAGCGATTCGAATGTCCGTGCGTACTCGTATGCGTCCGATTTTCATGACGACAGGGACGAGTGTCGTTGGAATGCTTCCGCTTGTACTTGCGAACGAATCGGGGAGCGAGTTGTATCGCGGTTTGGGGGCGGTCGTTCTGGGCGGTCTGTCCTTCGCGACGATTTTTACACTGATTGTTGTACCGTTATTGTTCAGTCTGGTAATCGATTTGAAAGGCGCGCCGAAACCGATGACGTTCGACGATTGAACGAACCTTTTCCGAGACGGACTGAGGAATCGACCCTGTTCGCGCAAAATAATTTAAAATTTATGAAAAATTTTTAAATTTTCCGGTTTTTTTGATTGACATTCTAATATTTGGTGTATAATATACACTATGGATGGGGCTGTGTGAAAGAGTCTCCTGCTCCAAATTATCGGATCGTTGGAAAGATGGGTGAAATAATTCCATGAAAAAATATTTGCAAATCATTATGTCGTTGGCGGCTCTTCCTTGTTTTTTTGCGGCGTCGGCATCGGCTGACACGACGTACACGTGGTACCATGCGGGTACCGGTGTCACTCAAACTTCGGAATCGACGAATATCAACGCACTGGGCGGCGCTTTGGGAAACGGCGACATTTTCACACTCACTCCCTCTGGAACGAACTTCACCAACGGCGATCAGTTCAACGGAAATAATGTCGGTGAAAGCGGTACATTTACAATCAAGTCGGCCGCGGCGGGGACGCAGGTTACGATTACGAACGGAAAATCACGGCGTCTCATCGATTTCGCACATGGAACGTATGTATTCAAAGACATTCGATTCTATCAGCTCGGTGTTTCTAACGACGGCGGTGCCGTTTTGTATCGAAACACCGATACTTCGACGGCGGTTCAGCTCGACAATGTGCTTGTGGAAGATTGCATCGCTCATTACGGTTCCGCCTTCCGTTCCGCTGTAAATATGACGGTCTCCGGAAACTACACTATGAAGAACAACACAAACACGACTTCCGGCGGGGCCGTCTTCCTTGCAAATACCGGAAAAATAACCCTTTCCGGAGCCGGGTCGAACGGCGTGTTTACCGGCACGACAAATACCGGTGCAGACGCTCGGGACCTTTCTGCCGCAAGCGGAGTTGTGATTCAGGATGCGGGTACGTATTCCTTCGGAGGCGGTATTTACGGCGGAACTCTGTCGATCGACGCCGCGACAGTCACTCTCGAATCCACTTCCAAAAGCGTCATTACGGGTACCGCA
>CAYTLK010000021.1:2055-20827 GCA_964438515.1 uncultured Planctomycetaceae bacterium | reverse complement strand
CGTCCGTTACGACGAACGGAAAGATTGTGCTTACAGGTGCCGCCGCGATTCAAAATCTTTCCGGCGACTCCACGGCCTCCGTCAGTGGAAACTACGATTTGACGCTCAACAACACGGCAGACACGACGTTTGCGGGGGCGCTCAATATTGGAACCGCCGCGCTCACGAAGACCGGCGCGAACAAAATCACGCTTTCGCAGAACGCAACGACTGGAAAAGTTGTCATTCAGGGCGGAACGCTGTCGGTGCGAAACGACGGAACCTCCCCCGTCACGATTTCCGGCGACATTTATCTCGACGGCGGCACGTTCGACAAATATACGGGAGATTCGTATCAAACCAAATACAAGCTTCTGGCGGACGGCGCGAAACTCTACGTGACCGCAAAAGGCGGTACTTTGAATGTTGCGGCCTTTCGCGGTTACATCACCGATGGCGTCCATTCCGAAACAGGCGTCCAAAGCGGAACACTCGTTTTGTCCGGCGGACGTACGTTTATCAGCGGAACTTCTACCTTTAACGGATATTACGAAATTCAATCCGGAACTAAACATTTTTCAAACGAAGCCGTCGCAACGTCTAAAGGAATCATCCTCAACGGCGGAACACTGCAATACATGGGTGAAACCATGGTGACGTCCACCACTTCACTCGCCTGTCCGATTTTCATCAAGGGAAACTGTGGGATTCAATGCGGTTGGGGCGGTAATTTCTACCTCACGGGTTCCATCACCGATTCGGAAGGCGTCACGGGAAAACAAATTACGATTGTGAATGACGGCGGAACGGTCTGGTTTAACGGTCTCGTAGACACGAAGGGGTACATCAATCTTGCGGGCAGTTTAGCGACAAACGGTGCAAACGACATTACGCTCGGCGGGCTTTACGGAACGGATGCCGGTTACGGATTCCGAAACAGTGCGGCGGCCGACACCGGAAAAACATTCACGCTGAACGTCGCGAACGGAAACTCATTCAACTATAAAGGTCAGCTCATCGGCCTCTTCAATCTCGTAAAAGACGGCCAGGGCGTCCAAGTGTTCGACACCACGGGAATCGGTTCTGCCGCATCGGAATTGAATAGCGTGACGGTTTCCAAAGGCGTGATGAAAATGACGAACGGCGCTCCGATTTACACGAAGACGCTGACGGTCGGCGCGAATGGAAACCTCCTGTACGACACCGGAACCTACACGCTGGACGCCGACACGCTGAACGTCGTCGATTCGGGCAGTATTTCGCTTACATTTGCATCGGACACCGACTTTACGAAGCTCAACGTTGCGGGCGGGACCGACATCAGCAGCACGACGGACGGAATTTTCGATTTCGTCACGACGAACGGTTACGAGATGAATTACTACACGACGTACAAGCTCAACGAGGTGTTTCCCGACCTCGGCGCCGAGTTCGACTACGACACGCTGTTGAAGTCCGGTCTGCAGTACGAGTGGAATCTTTCGTACAATAATGGCGCGCTGTACCTTTCCGCCGACCTCAACGCGGTGCCGGAACCGGCGTCTTGGGCGCTGCTGATTTTGGGAGTTTTGGGACTTGGAACCGTGAAATTCTTCAAAAAACATGGAAAAAATGAATGAAAATACTTTTTGAAATGTCCGTTTCCCCCGCCGTGCACTCCCTGTTTTTTTACATGGCGGCCGTCGGCTGTACGTTCCTTGTGCTGCAATTTATTCTGAGTGTCGTTGGTTTCGGCGACTCCGACTCGGATTTAGACGCGGGTTCCGACTTGGGTGCGGGGGCGGATGTGGGTGCAGATGTTGGGACGGATGCAGACGTGAGTGCGGACACTGATTCTGGTACAAATATTCACGGCGCAGACTCCGTTTCCAGCGGACGTTTGACCTTGTTTTTTCAGTACATCAGTTTTCGCTCGCTCGTCACATTTTCCGCTTTTTTCGGACTTTTCGGTCTGCTTGCGGAAAGCTGGCGTTTTTCTGCGTTTTTCGCGGTCCTTACAGGCGTTGCGGCTGGAATCTTTTTTGCGGTCAGCGTCACGCGGACGATGAAAATGTTGAAAAAAATCAACACAAACGGCTGCACTCGGTTTGATTCGGTCGCTGGACTTACTGCAACTGTGTACATTCCTGTGCCGGAAAATCGGTCTGGAGCCGGAAAAATTCAAATCGTCGTGAACGGACGAACCGAAGAAATGGAAGCATGGACCGACGGCGGCGAACTCGCAACGGGGACGCAAGTCACGGTGATTGATCGTCTCGGAGCCGATTCTGTGCTGGTCAAACTGTTTTGAACCCGATGCATTTTGAATTTCCGCTTCATCGTCGCTCGCACTTTCGCGAAACGACGGGCCGAACAAGGTTGCAAGCCCGTAATGAAGTGAGTGAAACGAGCGGAATTAGGGTTTTTTAAGCTGTGAACAATGGATTCCATAAAAAATTTCATAAAAATCGGTGTTTTTTTGGTTTATCGCCCAATTCACCTTAATTTCACTCACTCCGTTCGTTTCATTACGGGCTTGCGGTCCGACGTATTGAACAATCAGTAACGATTTCCTGAAATTTCAAGTGTGATGGGTTTCGAATCCGTATTAATGTTTGTATTAGAAAGAATCCTGAATAAATGAAATATGTACGTATTGTTTTATGGTCCTCGCTGGCGCTTTTGTTCCTTTTGATTCTCGTAACGGTTTGGTTTTGTACCGGTTCCTTTGAATTTGAAGGGGCGCAAAAGAAAGAATTTCGAATCGATCAGCCGCTTTCTGTCGTGTGCAAGCGTGCGATGAGTGCGAAAGACCTTCCGCAGACGGAAGACGGAACCAAAACCACGATCGACATGAAAAAAGCGGTGAAGAGTTTTTCATTTGGCGAGCCGATCGAGTGTTACGTCGATCATCCCGTTTTGGGAAAATTAAGAATCTTATTGAAAATCACGATTTCAATCGATAATGGGGTCGTTACGCTGCGCGGTGAAACGTGCAGTATCGAACCAAACCAGATTCGAAAAAATGGGATGAACGTTGCGGACCTCGAACAAATTCGGTTTGCGCTTTCTATTCAGGCCGCAGATTTTGAGCCTGGAGGTTTCATGAATTTGCTTCCCTCCACCGGCTACACGATTCTGAATTTTGAATCCAGTACAGCATTGAACGTTCATTTTCGTGAATGTGGTTTCGTTCGTTCCATTGTGGAAAAAGAGATTTTGCACAATCAGCAAAATGTTTTGAATCAGATTGAAGCGTTCATTCAGAACGTCATTTTGGTTCCGGCCGCCGACGAGACGCCGAAGGAGCCGACGAAAAAGTCGGCGCATCGTCTTTCCTCCTTTATCCCCAAACCTTTCAAACGGTCTCAAGCTTCTGCGGAAGAGGAACCTGCGAAAGCGGATGCGTCTGAGGAATCGGATTCATCGGAAGAAATCGATCTGGAGGATGTGGATCTTTCGGCTTTGGACGAAGATCCGGACGCTCCGGCCGAAAAATGACCGCGAAAATCGGCCTTTCGGTTACTTTTTCTTACGATAGCGACAGGAAGGAATCGTACGGCAAACCCACTGAATGTACGTTTTTCCTCCCTCACGAACTTCCGTCGGTTCCATCATTTTTCCGCAAATCGGACAGTATTCCGCCTGAATCGGCAAAGGTTCGTCATTTTCGATTTTTTCCATACAAACGGCGCAATACTCAGCGTCTGGAAAAATCTCCACACGCTCCGCAGGAATCACTCGGCGGCATCCTTTGCACCGCCGAGGCTCCAAATCGGAAAAATCGTCCGTCACAACCGACACATTCAGCCTCGAACTGCCGCATTCCGGACACGAAAAGCGCGAAAGAGACGCATGAAACAATTCGTACACTAATTCATCATCCGCCTGATGATTCGGTTTGAGGATTCCGTGCCGAACAAGCCAGTCGCAGAGTCCGTCTTCGTCTAAAAGCGTCTCGAAACCACAATCTTTACAGACGATTTTTCGATATTCAGCAGAGTCTTGATACATGTTTCGATTTCTATCTAAATTTGTACGTTTTTCTGAAGTTACGCTTCCCGATTCTTGTCGTAATTCTTTGTCGTACGCATATTCGTGTTTGGAACGTTCGAAAAGTCGCATTCTTCAAGCGGTTTCAATGCAGCTGCAGTACTTTTTAGAGGGTCCGAAAGACGCCAAGATTTCATTTCTGAAAGATGTGTGTAATTCGTAGCGTCGAACTGCAGCGGCGTGACGGCGACGTTTCCGTCACCGAGTGCGTTCATGTCGGTCGTTCCTTCAGGTCGGCGAGCGCGCGGATTCGGAACGAGCCAGTAATACGCCCGTCCGAAAGTGTCCGTACAACCTTCCATTTTCGTCGCATACGGCGTTGTATCCATCGGGCACAACACGACTTGCGGATTTTCCCTCTTTACGGCTTCACGGGAAACATTAATATTATACAGGTGCGGTGCAGGATTTCCACAAGCGTCGAGTTCGGACGCTGCTTCCGATGCAGAAATGTGCGGCAAAATCTGTTCGATGATTCCTCGAGCGAGCTCCGCCGCACGCGCAAAATCCGGGAGAGAATCGTCCTGAATCGACACTGCAAATGCGGGAATATGGTACATCCCCGCCTCAAAAACGGCGCCCAACGTTCCTGAATACGGAATATTGATGCCGCAGTTTTGGCCCCAGTTGATTCCGCTCACAACCAAATCGGGTTTTTCATCCAGAATGACGTTCATTCCGACTTTCACGCAGTCCGCCGGAGTTCCTTCGACGCCCCACCCCCAACGTTTTTCGTTTACAAAGACGTCTTTCACGAGGATTGGGATTCGAAAAGTGACCGACTGACTGACGCCGCTTTGTTCGGTCGCCGGCGCAATGACGTAAACCGTTCCGAGCCGGGAAAGCTCTTTGTACATCGCCGCCAGACCCAATCCAAAGATTCCGTCATCGTTTGTAAGAAGAATACGCATAGGTTTAAAATTCAAAATATTATGTGCAAAAAACAAAAGAACCTTCCATCATGGGGGAAGAAGGGGTCTTCCTCCATGATTTCTGATTTTACGGTTTAGAATAAATTTTCGTAACGATTATTCGTTCCACACGACGGCACGCTGACCTTCGACGACATTGCCGATCACCCAGTTTTGGAGTCCCATTTCGTCGAGTGTCGAACGAATCGCTTCGACTTTTTCTTTTTCAAGAATCATCACGAGGCCGAGACCCATGTTGAAGACTTTGTACATTTCTTCGTCGTCGATTTCGCCCATTTTCTGAATCCAGCGGAAAACGGGTTTTACGGTCCAGCTGTCGCGGTCGATGAGGACGCGTGAGCCTTGCGGCAAAATTCGTTCGAGATTTTCGTGGAGTCCGCCGCCCGTAATGTGCGCAATTCCGTGAACCGCAGAGCGATAATTATCGAGAATCTGCAGCGCGGGTTTCACGTAAATCTTCGTGGGGGTCAGAAGCACATCACCCACAAGCCGTCCGTCGAGTTCGGTACCGGAATTTTGAATTGTGTCGAAAACATTCAGCTCGCTGAGAGAAAAAACGACTTTGCGCACGAGACTGAATCCGTTGGAATGAAGTCCGGTGGACGCGATTCCGACGACGACGTCGCCGGATTTTACGGCACTTCCGTCAATAATGTTCTTTTTGGAAGCGACGCCGACGCAAAAGCCGCCCAAATCGTAATCATCTTCGGCGTACATGTCGGGCATAATGGCGGTTTCGCCGCCCAGAAGCGCACTGTTTGCCTGAATGCAGCCGTCGGAAATTCCTTTTACGACCTGTTCGAGGAGCGGCGGATTGTCCTTTCCCATCGCGACGTAATCGAGAAAGAAAAGCGGTTCCGCACCGCAGCAAATCGCATCGTTCACGCTCATTGCAACGAGGTCGATTCCCACCGTGGAGTGTGAGTTCATTGCAATTGCGATTTTCAGCTTGGTTCCGACGCCGTCCGTGCAGGAAATGAGGACCGGATCCTCGTAATTGCGGCGAAATGCGGAGTTTTTGTCAAAATCCAGCTGGAACAGACCTGCAAAACCGCCTGGAAGTCGGCAAACTCGCGGCGTTTCCGTGCGGTCCATGAGTCCCGGAAGACGAGACATTGCGTTGCGGTACAGTTCCAAATCGACTCCGGAGTCTTTATACGTTGCTTTGGCCATAATTCATCCCTATAATTTAAGGAACAGAAGAGTAAAATTCGTTTAACACATATTCTACACCGAAATGAAAAAAATTTCAAGGAACCCCCTTGCGAAAATTTACACTTTAATGTATGATAGTGTAAAATAATGAATGTTTTTGCACGGAGTGTTCTTTTTTACAGAGCGTCCGACGAGGCGGAGTGTTCCGCCTTGGAAGAAAGTCCGTGCAGTTCAATCGATTTCCCGCCCTTTTATTCAAAGTGAGACTGACAGAAATGAAATCAAACCCTTTTTTTTCTTTTGTTCTTCTAACGTGTTTCACGTTTCTGACGTTTCTGACGTTTCTGACGTGTGCGGGATGTTCCAAAACGTCTGAAAACGCGGCGCAAATCGGTGATTCTGCGCAGTCTGCCGAAACGTCTCCGTCTGTCGGAACTGCTGAAACTGCAGAAACAACCGGAACCGCCGGAATTACCGGAACTGCGGCGTCGTCCCAAACTGCCGCACCCGCAGTCGTCGAACCACAGGGACCGGCGCTCGATGAAATTCCGGCTGTCGACCCGGCCGACGCACCGACTGAAATTCCCGCAGAACTTCCTGAAGGGGATGAAAATCCGGTAGAATCCGACCCTCCGTTTGAAATTCCGAGCGAAATTCCGAGCGAAACCCCTTCCGTATCAAGTTCGACCTCCACCGCGACATTCAATTCAAATCAAAATTCAAACTCAAACTCGGTTTCAAACTCGGTTTCAAACTCGGTTTCAAACTCGGTTTCAAACTTAGATTCAAACTTAGATTCAAACTTAGATTCAAACTTAGATTCAAACTTAGATTCAAATTTCCCTTCAGCCTCGACCGCCGGATTGGAGACGGAAAGCCGCTCTCCCGGCGACTCCGCGCCGACTTCGTACGCGCCGGTGGATGTGCTGGCGGCGCAAATGGCTCTGACGGTGGAAGAGTTGGGCGCTTGTTTTGAAAGTGAGGCGGTGTACGGCGAAAAGGCGGCGGAAGTGCGTCGTCTGGCGAGCGCCGTCGCGGTTTTTGCGCAAGTTTTGGGACTTCACGACCAATATTCGACGTACAAAGATGGAACGACCGAAATCATCGCAGCGTCTGCCGCGCTCGCGTCCGCCGAGAATTACGAAGACGCGAAAGTTGCTTGGGAAAATTTGAAAAACGCAGTAAAATCAAAGGAGAGCAAAAATCTTTCCTGGAGTGTTTCCGTTGCGAAACTCGGCGAACTGATGCGTTCGGTTGCGGTTTACAACGAGGAAATTCAGACTCGCGTCGAGAAATTTCGGGGGTTGGACGCCGCCGCAGGTCGTGCCGTTGCGCTGGCGGCGCTTTTTCAGGGACTGACGGCAAACAGTTCGGAAACGATTTCGCCCGATCGGAAGGCCGCGTGGCAGGAATTTTGCATGCAGAGCCGTGATGCGTCGTATTATTTGTACATTACGCTCGACGCGAGGGATAAAAAACATTCGAACAAAAATCTGGAAACTCTGAAAAACAGCTGCACCGCGTGTCACAAAGAGTTTCGAAAGTGAAAACAAATAGAATATATAAGATGTGTGGAATGTATAAAATGTGTAAAATATGAAAAACGCGCAAAATAGTAAGATTCTAGAAAACCGTTGAATTACTTACAAACTGCATCAAATTTTGAAAAAAATTAGGAAATTTTCGGGGAACAAGAAAAATTTTGCCGATTAATAGAATATAGAAGCAACTGAAATGATTTTTCACCGCCGTCCATTGTTCCAGTTCCCCCCCTTTTTCCAGAGAAAATTTTAGAGCGAAAAAATGAATGAACCTCTTTCTTCCTGCGCGTGGAATGAAATCACCACTTCATTTCCCGTAGAGACGGATTCCCCTTTGGGAACGGCTGCGCCGGCGCCGCGAGACTGTTTGGGGTCGTATTCCTGCATCGAAACGGTCCTTCCGTACGGTGCGGAGCCGGTTGCAAACGGCGTCAATTTTCGTTTTTTCAGTCGAAACGCACGTGTAATGCGGATTCTGTTTTACGATTCGGTCAGCGCGGTTCAACCGTCTCAGGTGGTGACGCTTAATCCGGAGACGCATCGATGGGGAGACGTTTGGAGTGTATTTGTTCCTCAGTGTAAAACAGGTACTTTGTACCATATTCAGGCAGATGGGCCGTTTGCACCAGAGCAGGGGATGCGTTTCGACGGTCACGCGCGTTTGATTGATCCGTTTGCGAAAG
Organism: uncultured Planctomycetaceae bacterium; assembly: GCA_964438515.1. Taxonomy (GTDB): domain Bacteria; phylum Planctomycetota; class Planctomycetia; order Pirellulales; family Thermoguttaceae; genus RGIG3701. Next base: position 12,505 of record CAYTLK010000021.1, on the reverse strand, counting down.
CGCTTGCGGGAAAATATTTATTCACGGAAGACCGAATTCTTGTGCCGCCGAAATGCGTCGTGATGGACGATCATTTTGACTGGCGCGGCGATCGTCATTTGCGCTATCGTCTTGCGGATTCCGTCATTTACGAGGCTCACGTACGGGGATTTACGCAGTCTTCCACGAGCGGCTGTGCGCATCCGGGGACGTATCGCGGACTCACGGAAAAGATTCCGTATTTGAAATCTCTGGGAATTTCTGCCGTGGAATTGATGCCGATTCATGAGTTCATGGAGTGCGACCCGTTTTTGGCGCAGGGCGTGACGCAGAAGGTGAATTACTGGGGTTACGACCCCGTCGCGTTTTTTGCGCCGCATCGTGGTTACGCGTCCGACTCGGCGCCGGGAGCGCAGGTTCGTGAGTTCAAAGAAATGGTTCTGGCGCTTCATCAGGCGGGGATTGAAGTGATTTTGGACGTCGTTTTCAATCATACGGCCGAAGGAAACGAATTCGGTCCCACGCTTTCTTTTAAAGGGCTTGAAAACTCGGTTTACTACATTCTTGACCGCGACCGAAGCTGTTACACCAACTATTCCGGCTGCGGAAACACGGTGAACGGGAACCATCCGATTGTGCGCGAACTGATTTTTAACTGTCTGCGTTATTGGGTCCACAACTACCACATCGACGGTTTCCGTTTTGATTTAGCGTCGATTTTGAGTCGCGACCGTTACGGAAATCTGATGACGAATCCTCCGATCGTCGAGACGATCGCGGAAGATCCGCTTTTGGCCGACACGAAAATCATTGCGGAAGCGTGGGACGCGGCGGGCGCGTACCAGGTGGGACACTTCAGCGGAATGCGTTGGGCCGAGTGGAACGGTCGATACCGCGACGACGTGCGGCGTTACTGGCGCGGCGACAATTTTATGACGAATCTTCTCGCCACGCGAGTTGCGGGTTCGAGCGACCTCTACAAACCGGGCGGACGTTCACCGTACCACAGCATTAATTTCATCACGTCCCACGATGGTTTCACGCTCAACGACCTTGTTTCGTACAATCAGAAACACAACGACGCAAACGGCGAGGGAAACCGGGACGGCGACAATAATAGTTTCTCGTACAATAATGGGGCCGAAGGTCCTTCGACGGACGCTGCGATTGAAGAGATTCGAAATCGGCAAATCAAGAATTTCCTCGCGACGCTTCTTTTCAGTCAGGGCGTTCCGATGCTTTTGATGGGCGACGAATGTCGGCGGACGCAGCGCGGGAATAATAACGCATACTGTCAGGATAATGAAATCTCCTGGTTCGATTGGACTCGGCTTGAAAAGTACGCGCCGCTTGCGCGGTTTGTTTCGTCACTCATTGATTTTCGTCGTGCGGAACCGACGCTGCGTCGTCAGAATTTTCTGTCGGGCGAGCCGGCCACCAAAAACAGTCGTTTTCCGGATGTTTCGTGGTACCGGTTTGACGGACGTTCTTTCAACTGGACGGACGCATCGACCTCGACGCTCGTCTGCATGCTTGCGGCTCTTTCGACGACGGATTCCGGCGCAAAATTGAAGAAACCGGAGCGAAGCAATCACATTTTGGTCGTGTATCACAACGAGTCCGAACCGACAGCGTTTCGTTTTTCGCCGTCGATTGCGGATTTAAAATGGCGGCTGTTTGTCGATACGTCGGCGCCGTCGCCGATGGATGTGTTTCCGGAACAGGATGGACCGCTTGCAAATACGAGCGAAAGTATTTTAATTCCGCCGCATTCGTTCCGATGTTATTTGGCGCCCAACTGAGCGAAATCATCCTTAAGAAACGTGTAATATTTTAAGGAAGTTCTAAAAACCTCAAATCCGAAATTTTTGCAAAAAAATATTGTTGTGCAAAAATCGTACAATGAACGTTGTGGTTCAGGTGGCTTTTTTGCACCGTGGCGGTGTTTCCACCCTAACGGGAGGAAACAAAACGCTCCCGTACTGTCGTAACGGTCGTGGGGAAAAAACATTTTGAATGTTGTTTTTTCCCCAGACCCCATTTTCAAAAACTTTTTAATATTGTGTTTTTAGGACTTCCTTTTAAATATTTTTGTTTTTTTCTTCCTTTCGTTCCATCATGCGCCTTCCTTTTTCCGTGCGCAGTGTGCGGTGACGGTCGTAACTGTACATCTGCCACGCGTTCCAGATGTTGTGCCACAAAATGTAGAAAATCGGTCCCATTGCGACGAACGGATTTGCGTAATGAAGCGCCAAATACATCGTGAAAGTCGTGTTTTTCTGTCCCAACAGCTGGCTGCACTCGCGGCGATAGCGTTTCGGCGCGAGAAATTGACCGAAATAAAAATCACAAACGCAGATTAGGAGTGAAATCAGACCGACTCCGCCGATTTGCAGCAGCGAAATGTCCGGATTTTCGATGAAATACTGGCGCGCGATGGCCGCAAGGACGAAAAGAGTGAACGACCAAAGCGAGAACGAAAAGGTTTTGCAGTGTTTGGGAAGATTTTTGGCGTCGGACCAGAAAAATCGAACGAGTCGGGCGGCGGCAAACGGAAGCGCGATGATTTGAAGCAGCGTCATTGCGACGCGTTCGATAAAATCCAGCGTAAAGCAGCCCGTCACGAGGGGAAGGAGTCCCATGAGTGAGAGCGAAACGAACAGATTCGTGATGGTGAAACCTGTAAGTGCAAAACCGATGCGTCCGTGCAGGAACGAAATGACGACTGGCGCGGCGGTGGCGGTCGGTGTGATTCCTACGAAAAATGCGGCTCGCGCAAGGTCGGGATTCTGAGGAAAAAGCACGCGAAGAACCAAATAGGGTACAATCCCCATCAGCAGATTGGCGGCCAGCAGAAACCAATGTTCTTTTCGGGGCCGCAATTCTCGTAAGTTCAGTTGCAGACACGACATAAAAATCATCGTGCACAGCGCCCAGCGTACGAGATTGTACGGCGGGTCGTTCAAAATGTGTGCTTGGGGAAAAAGCGCGCCGAGCAAAAATGGAATGAAAATCATTGCAGGGTGCGTAAGTGTTTTCCACATAAAGGAAGCCGTTTGTAAAAAATGAGGGAAAAAGGACATCCGAATCCGATAGAAATTTTTCTAACCGATTCACAAGGCCGTATTTTCCACAAAAATCGAAAAGTGTCAAGGAGGGGGAGACGTAATTTCTTCGAAAAGAATTGATGTGAGAAAAAATTCTCCCCCCTGATTGTTGAAACGCTTCAGTCTTTTTCCTCCGATGTTTCTGTACAACATTTCACCGAAGCCGCAATCATCCACACAATCACAACCGCACCGACGACGAAAAGTCCAAGGAAAAGCATCATCGGCCCGAAATCAGAACGAACGCGGAACCCTTCGAGCGGCTGAAACGCATGAAGCTGCTGAATCTGAATCCACTGGCGCTCGCACGCAAAGAGCGTCAGCGACACGACTTGCAGCAAAAACAGTCCGAAAGCCGAAAGAAAACCAGTTCGTCGTGCGGCCGCCCAAACGCTCAGAAGGACGAGCGCAGGTCCCAAAAACCATCCGTAAAAAAGAACCGATATCCCCGCAATTCTCGAATTCCCCAAATTTGCAGCAATTCCATCAACCCCTGAATTCATCACCGATTCGGGAAGCAGTTGGAGGTACGAAAAGCCGCAGACGGCAAAAAGGAGGAACCCAACGGACGCACAAACACGCGCGAGAGTCGAACTCCAACGGACATATGATTCTTGAGCGTTTTTCTGAAAGATGTTGCGGTCGACGAGCGTCCAGACGGCGGTGGTTCCGAACGCCAGCGCAAACATCATCCCCCAACGCGGCCAAATAGCGGCTTCACGAACGGCGGATCCGAGTCCCGAAGAGGCGCCCGCCACGGTTTTGGAGAGCCAGAGATTTTTCCACAGTTCCGGCTCGGCGGTGAGTGTGAGCGCGTTCACGAAGAAGAAACCGATACAAAGGAAAAACAGACACGAAATCCAGCCTGCCGCCCGACGAAAATTCGAGACGTGTGCTGGAAAACGTTTCAGCGCGTAGGCGTATAAATAAATCCCGTAATACGCAGGAATCAGCAGTACGATAATCGAAATCCAGTGCCACGCCATCAAAATCGTCGCAGTGTAAAACGGCTGCGGATACAAAAGCTGAATGAACAGCAGTGGAACAATCCCGAAATTCACTCCAAACGTAATGAAAATCGGCATCTGATTCAAGATACGCGCGCCCCAAAACTGTGCGTTTTCACTTCGTTTTTTCCCGTGCATGATGAGCGCAAGCGGCAAAGCGGCGAGCCAGAGATTCATGAGGAACGCATGAAGAATGAACCCGAGGACCTTGAAAAACAACAGGAACCAAATCGGAGCCGGAAGGGGCTGAAGAGTCGTCATTTCAATCGGTGTCATGGGAATCTCCTTTTTCACTATGGTTTTCTGAATTATTATTCAAATAAGGATGCGTCTCGGCGATGCTTTCGAGGTAGTTTGCGAGCAAATTTGCTTCCGTTTCCGTTCCGCACCACGGCGGCATGTAGTACACCATACTGTCGAGATGTTTGACGAATTCCGCGATTTCTCCCGAACGCGCCGACGTTGAAAGGAGTGCGAGGCCGTTGTACCCCAGCGTCCGTGCGTGGCAGTCGTTGCAGTGATGCATGAAAATCACTTCACCCACTGCGTTTCGATCCTCCTCGCGCACTCGTTCCAGCACGAGTTTTCCCGTACTTTCATCCACGAGATACGGAAATTTCTCTGCCACATACGGTTTCGTCCACCGTCCGGACTCCAAAAGCCCTTTTTCCCGCAGCGCTTCCACCTGCTGCACGTGGATTTGATTTCCGTAAATACAATCTGTCACAATGTATGGTTTTCGTACAGCTTCACGTACGAATTCGCCGGCAGTCAAAACGCCGAAAGACGCCAAAAGAACCGCGACTCCTGCGGCGGGCGTGAGTCCTTGGGGCTTTCGAACGAGCAAAATGAGCAAAAGAACCATCATTCCAGCCGCCGCAGCGCCAGCTCCAACAATAATATTGAGTGCCGCCGCCCGTCCCAGCGCGAGCCACGCAGGTCTCGGAAGTACGAATCCGGCCCACGCAACCCCCAGAAGCGCCAAAAGAAGGCCGACCGCAATGTAGCGTGAACATCTTTGAACGATTTGCGTTTTTAAAGCCGTTCCGTCCGCATCGTCGTGAAGAAAAATGGACGCATGGAACAAAACGTACGTCGACGCAAGTAAGAGTGAGGCTCCCGTTCGTGCGACACACTGCGGCAAAAACTGAGGATTGAAAAAACCGAGCCAGAAAGCGGAACCGTTGGTTCCCGCCTGAGTTGCTTCAATCCATCGGCCGGGATCGAGCATAAAAGCGGTGATTCCTGTGATGAGAACGAGACTCCCCCACGCAGCGAGCGCGTAAATCCATCCGATTGCGGAATGCACACGCGGTGTAAGCCGTTTCCAAAGATAGAAAAAGAGGAACGCCGCTGCGAGTTCCACCACAAAAAGCACCCATTCCGCCGCCCAGCCGAACACGAACGTCCGAATGAGCGTTTCGGTTGCAAGCGGCGACGCGAGTCCGATCGTCCACCAGATTCCGACGCCCGTGACGGCTCCAAAAACGATCGTCAGCAGAATGAAAAATTTTGCGTGATGGTGCAGGTACTTCAAATAACGTTCGTCCCCCGTTTTATGGGCGCGAGCCGTTTCTGCCGCGAGAAAGATTCCGCCTCCCACCGCATAATGCGAAACGAAAATATGAACGGTCGCGATGAACGCAATCAGCATCGGTGCGGTCAAAACTGGCACGTACCACCAAATGTATTCCATGGAAAAACTCCTTCCATTGATTTTTGTGCAGAAAGTAAGATTTCACTTTGTTCTATCTGATTTTACGTTCCACGTCCATGATCCCACAAGCGTGCAGCAATCAGAATTTTATACAAAACATTCGGCTTTTACGAGGCGAAAACGTTCATTTTTTACGAATCGTAATCGTATCGTTTTCAATGACGGTGATAGTTCCATCAATCGAAGCGTGAACGGCGGCGCCGAGCTGCGTTTTTCCCTCTTTGACGGCTGGAACTCCCAAAACGTCGCCGACTTGCACCTCCTCGCCGACCCGCACAACGCACTCGCACGGCGCGCCGATGTGCTGACGGAGCGAAATCACCGCTTCTTTCAGGTTTTTCTCGAACTGTAAAGACGTTTTTTCGTCCCAATCCGCATGCACATCGTATTCGGCGAGCCCCAACCGACGCACGAGCCGCGCAATCGGCGTCTTCCGATTGTTCATGTGCTGAAACGGTCGGCTTTTACGGAAAATCGGTTCGGCGAGTTTTTGACCGGATTCGGCCCACTTCCGTCGATTCGCCTGCATCACGTTTCGCGGATCCAGCCCCTCCGGACACGAAACGTGCGAACATAAGTTGCATCCGCTGCAGAATTGCGTACCAGGAACCAAAACGTCCGCGCCGAACAGCAGGCTGCGCATCGCTTTGTGCGGCTCGACCGGATGACCGAGGAGGTTTCGGGGACACATTTCCGTGCAGTGACTGCATTGGTCGCAGCCCGCTTTGGCGATGCGTACGATGTCGCGCCGCGGACGCCGCATTTTCAGCACCAACGGATGTTCCTGCGGCAAAAGAATGATTCCGCCCGTCGTTTTCGTGACGCGAGCCGTTTCGGGATGTTCCTCAAGAAATCCCATCATGGGACCGCCAACCAAACAGACGGGATTTTCGATGAGACTTCCGCCGGCGGCTTCGATGCATTGCGAAAGTGTGCAGCCGAGCGGGACGCGAATCGAAATCGGACGCGCAACCGCACCCGCAACCGTCAGAAATTTGTGCGTCACCGGATGATTTTGAACCGCCTGAGAAACATTGAACGCCGTTTCAACATTCATAACAACGGCTCCGACTTGAATCGGGATTCCGCCCGGCGGAATGACGCGGCCAAGCGTTTCGTATACGAGGATGAATTCGTCGCCGCTGGGGTACACGTCGTCGAGCGGAAAAATCTCCATATTTTCAGGAAGCTGCGCCTCGACGAGCGCGATGAGGTTCGCATATTTCCGTTTCAAACCGATGACGACTCGATCCGCCCCCGTTTTTTCGCGTGCCGCTTCAAGCCCTGCAATCACATCCTGCGTAAAATAACGAAGAATTTCTTTGTCCTTATGCAGCAGCGGCTCACATTCGGCCGCGTTGCACACGAGCGTGTCGGCCTTTGCGTTCAGTTTTACGTGGGTTGGAAAACCAGCGCCTCCGGCTCCCACCACACCTGCATTTGAAATTTGTTCCTGAGTCAGCATTTTTTGTTCTATTATATAGTGTATATATTGGATCGTTCTTTACACCGTGTACGATTGTTGTACGGTGTATTTTTGATTTATTTTAGTTTTATGTTCGATTTTCTGTTTATTCTTGTTTCTTTATTTCAAATTCCACGTCAGATGTATTCCATCAGCAGTTCTTCTGCCGGATTCGAAATGACGACCTCCGAGACGAGCAATCCGCGTCGCCGAACCTCGTCCGCCGCCGCTTTCGTGCTGGTTTTGACGTCTGAAAGCGGTCCGACGAGCATCAAAAGTCCCTTTCCGCCGAGCGCCATCGCCAGATGAAGCCGAATGAGCGTCACATTTCCAGCTTTCGCGGCGTAATCGGAGGCGGCTAAAATGGAACACGCGCCGAAGGACTCGACGATTCCGAGGGCCGGAACGCGCGTCGAAGGAAGAATCACCGATTGACCCAAGGCCGCAAATACCGCAGGATGCACGCGCGGACAGACGAGCGAATCAATGACGGACTCTCCGCCGATTTTTGTCCCCATATCGACCGCAGTCTGAACCTCATCCACGCCGCCGCTCACGGCGAGGAGGTACTTTCCCGCACAAATCGTCCGTCCCAAAAGTACCGAGACGGATGCCGTTTTCAGCATTTCGTCCTGTGCCTGCATCCCTTTTCCGACGCTCTGAAACTCCAGGACGCCGACACACATCGTTTTTTCCATTGATTTGTATTCCGTACGTTATTTATTGGATTTTGTGTTTAATTCGTATAATGAATGTTGGGGGGAACGCGAATGAATCCGTAATTCAATATTCCGTAATTTAATATTTTGCGAGCGGGGAACTTGAATTCCCTGAAGAAATTTGCGTAACTCCGCTTCAACAGGGGACTTACGTCCCACGCTCACAGATGTGGAACATTCAGCGTTTCCTTGAGTTTAAAATTTCCTATTTTTCGCGGCACAGCGTGTACGCGCCGGGCGCAGCCGTCTCAATGTTCGGCGTCGTATCGATGTCGATCTGTCCCGTGATGAATTTCATGAGATCGAGAACCACCGCCTGCATCCAGTCGGTTTCCCACGTGGAACAATTGTGCGCAAGCGACGTGTACGCAACGCGTCCTTTTTCTTCTTTGCGGACCCACGTGCAGGGGAAATCGGGACGATTGTAGCACCGATTGTTGTTCGCGGTTTCCATTCCTTCCGTCTGCTGCGTCAAAATGACGTGAATATCCGGATTGAAGTTGCGCAGTGCGTACCATTCTTCTTTAACGCGCGGAATTTCCGTGACGGACGGAAGCTCGCCGGGTTTCAGAATGTTGAGACCCGTTTCCTGCTGCGAACCGTGCACGATGAATTCGCCGCCGATCATCTTTGTATATTCTGTACGAGATTCTTCTGGTGCGTTTTCGAACTGGCTGGGACCGCCGGATTTGTTGGTGTCGGTCGCATTATGGAACCCAAGGACGCCCGCGCCGGCCCGAACGGCTGCGAAGAAATTCTGTTCGCCTTCTTTGCTGAGCGGGAAGGAATTCGGACCGTCTTTTCCGCCGTCACTCGTGAGGACGCCGCAGCAGTTGAGGAGGAATGCATCGTATTGGGAGAGATCGCCGTCGAAAACGCGTCCGTCTTTGGTGCAGACGACTTCATAACCGATTTTCTTTCCCAGTTCGGTCAGCACGCGGGCGCCGACGCTCATTCCGGTTTTTTCATCCACAATGGTGGTGGGATGAATGTAGCTCGTAGAGCGTTCGAAATACAGCAGTTTCTTTTTCGCGCAGCCTTCTGCAAGGGAGGGACGGACGCCGGCGGCTAAAAGAGCGGCGAGTGAGGCGGCGAGGAATTCACGACGTTTCATAATTATTTTCTCCTGAAAATTAAAGTTTTTCTCAATTTTCCTTTGAGGTGATTTCCCATTGAGGGAAATTTTTCCTTTGAGGTCAAAAAGCGTTGAGAAATGAAATTTCTTTCAATATAGAATAATATAAAACCGAAACCGTCGGCTGTCAAGGGAATCGGGGCCAAAAAAATGCTTTTTTTGGAAAAGATTCTGAAAATTTTGCTGTGAAAGCCTTCAAACTACTTTACAACATCCGAAAGATAGAGTAAAATAGAGAAATTAAGACTTTTTTTCGCTGCTGCGTTTCCAAAGTCGGCTCCTCTACTTGATTATTTTGAGATTTTTGCTAAAATATACAGGAACCGTTTTGACGTCCCGTCGAACGAGGAGAGATTTTCCGGAATCAGGGAGGATTCGAACGCTCCGCTTTTCCTCGATGTGATTTACACGGCTTCCGCTCGAAATTTTCGTTTTGGACTGCGTAACAACGGAAAGTCGGAGATTCAACTTGCATCGGGTACATAAATCCTAATAATACAGAATAAAAAAATAGAAAATAGAATACGAAATGATTGAACCTGAAAAAAACAAGACACATAACGACTCGCAGACGCCCCAGGAGGAACGTTCGAACGTTTCCGACGCGCCGCCTGACTGGAAGAATGAAACCGATGAAAATCGTTCGAATTCATCCGGGCCGGAAAACGGTGTGAATGATTCAAACGATGCTCCGAAAAACGCTCCGAATTCTGGAAATTCGTCCGAAAAAGAGGAGAAACCGGTTTATGACGTTCGGAATTCCATGCAGAAAAACGGTAAATCGACGACGGAAGAGCCGCCGCAGCCGGGAATTTTGTACGTTTTGCTCGTAATGCTTCTTATTGGCGGAGTTGCATGGTGGTTTATGGGGGGAAAAGGTCGGTCTGCGCCGATTTCTTATGGTTTTTTCCTCCAGCAGCTCGACGAAAACAACATCGAAAAAGTCGTGATTAACGGCGGAAATAAAGTCTCCGGCGAGTTCCGAGTGGAGCCGGACGCTCCCGACGACGGAATCTCCGCGAGTGCCGACGAAAAAGCCCCGAACGGCACAGTGTCCCCAAAAAAATCTCCCGAAAATACGGAGGTTGGGAATCCTGCGAAGAATACGGATTCTGCGTCGTCCCAGACGGAAACTCCGCGTGATTCCAGCGTTCCGACGGGTTCCAAACCTGTGGAAGTTTCAACCGCAGCGGACGCGCCGAGCGCGGAATCCTCAACCGAAGCTGTTCCGACTGTAGAAACCGTTCCGGCTGTAGGAACCGTTCCGACCGCAGAAGGTGTTCCGGCTGTGGAAAACGTTCCGACCGCAGAAGGTGTTCCG
>CAYTLK010000021.1:0-1955 GCA_964438515.1 uncultured Planctomycetaceae bacterium | reverse complement strand
GTTCCGGCTGTGGAAAACGTTCCGGTCTCGGAAAAATCCGACTCGAATGCGCAGCGTGTCGGCGACGCAATCGCTCCGAGTGTTTCTCATGAAGATGCGGAAAATCCGGAAAGCTCTGGAAACGCTGAAAGTGCGAAAAAAGACGCTGAAAGTGCGAAAACGGCGGCGAAAGACGACGAAAAGACGGAGAAAAAGGAGAGTCTTTGGAAGAATTTGGCCGCTAAAAAAGCCCAAACAAAACTTCCGAAAAAATTCACCACGACCCTTCCGTCTCCGCTCGAAGCAGGCGGCGAACTGGATAAAAAAATTCGCGAAAAAGTCGGCGACAAATATAATATTCGTGAATCGCTGGATGCGGTCGGATACATGATGATGATTTCGATTGTCGTCACAGTCATTCTTTTCGTCAGTATTTGGGTTCAGTTCCGTCGTACGCGCGACCAGCTGGGCGGCGGTCAGATGTTCGGCTTCAGCAAAAGTCCTGCAAAACGCTTTCAGGGCGGTGAAGATTCCGTCTCGTTCAAGGACGTTGCGGGTCTGAAATCCGTGAAGGAAGACCTTTCCGAAATCGTCGATTTCCTCAAAAATCCCGAAAAGTTCGAACGTCTCGGCGCGCGAATTCCCAAAGGCGTCCTCATGTGCGGCCCTCCCGGAACCGGTAAAACCCTTCTGGCTCGCGCCATTGCGGGCGAAGCGGGCGTCGCGTTTTATTCGATTAACGCATCAGAATTCATTCAAATGTTCGTCGGCGTCGGCGCAAGCCGTGTGCGCGACATGTTCGAAGTGGCGCGTTCCAACGCTCCCGCAATCCTTTTTATCGATGAAATCGACGCAATCGGTCGGCTTCGCGGAACGGGAATCGGCGGCGGAAACGACGAACGGGAACAAACTCTCAATCAAATTTTGAGCGAGATGGATGGTTTCGCAACGACCGACGTCGTGATTGTAATTGCCGCCACGAACCGTCCGGACGTTTTGGACCCCGCCCTTTTGCGTCCGGGACGCTTCGATCGCCGCGTGACGGTGGATCGGCCGGTTCACAAGGACCGAATTCAGCTGTTCAACGTGCATACGAAGAAAGTTCCGCTCAACAAAGACGTGAATTTCGAGCGTCTCGCCGCGATGACGACGGGTCTGACGGGCGCCGACATTCGAAATATCGTGAACGAAGCGGCGCTTTGGGCGTGTCGGTACAATCGCGATAACGTCAGCATGAGCGATTTTTATTACGCAATCGATAAAGTCCTCATGGGCGCGAAGCGTGAAGAGGTCATCAGTGACGAAGAAAAAGAAAAAACTTCGTATCACGAAGCGGGACACTCGCTCGTTGCGTGGCTCACGCCGGAATGCGACCGCGTCAGCAAAGTTTCCGTGATTCCTCGCGGTCAGGCGCTCGGCGTCACATGGTCGATTCCTGAAGAAGACCGACTCATGCACAGTCAGAACGAAATTTACGCGAAGCTGAAAATGATGCTGGGCGGACGTGAGGCGGAAAAACTCGTGTTCAACGAACTGAATGCCGGAGCTGCAAATGACTTGGAACGTGCAACCGAGCTGGTGCAAAAAATGGTCGCGTCGTGGGGAATGAGTCCTCGAATCGGACCTGCGGCGTTCCATACGGGCGACGAGCATCCGTTCCTTGGAAAAGAAATGTCCACGCAGCGTAATTTCAGCGAAAAAACCGCTCAAATTATCGACGAAGAAATCATGCGGATTTTGAACGACGCCTCGCAGCAGGTCGAGACCCTCCTTGGGGAGCATCGGAATATGCTCGACGCACTGGCACAGGCGCTCGTGATTCGTGAAGAACTCGATGAAGCGCAAATCGAGGAAATTCTCGGTCCCCCGGCGTACAGAAAGACAAAAAATGACGAGTAAAAAGAAGTCTTAAAAACTAAATATCAAGAGTTTTTGACCCGGTACGACCGGGAGCGAGTAACTGGGGAAAAAACAAC
>CAYTLK010000020.1:0-51275 GCA_964438515.1 uncultured Planctomycetaceae bacterium | reverse complement strand
GCAGTTGAAACTCCTGCCGTTCCGGTGGAAGCAGCGCCCGCAGTTGAAACTCCTGTCGCTCCGGCGGAAGTAACGCCCGCAGTTGAAACTCCTGCCGCTCCAGTGGAAGCAGCGCCCGCAGTTGAAACTCCTGCCGTTCCGGTGGAAGCAGCGCCCGCAGTTGAAACTCCTGTCGCTCCGGCGGAAGTAACGCCCGCAGTTGAAACTCCTGCCGCTCCAGTGGAAGCAGCGCCCGCAGTTGAAACTCCTGCCGTTCCGGTGGAAGCAGCGCCCGCAGTTGAAACTCCTGCCGCTCCGGTGGAAGCAGCGCCTGCAGTTGAAACTCCTGTCGCTCCGGTGGAAGCAGCTCCCGCAGTTGAAACTCCTGCTCCGGCTGATGCGACTCCGGTAGACGCAGCGTCCCAAAACTAATTTCCATTTTTAGAATGATCGCCCGTGGAACGTAAAACCGTTTGGAATTACGCTTCGCGGGTCGTATTTTCACAAATTCGAGGTGATTCCTTGCTTCAAAGTATGACTGGATACGGAGATGCGTGCAGCGAACGCGCAGGCGTTTCCGTTTCTGTGGAGGTTCGATCCATAAATAATCGATACCTGAAAATTTCTCCCCGCTACAGCGAGCCTTTAGGAGCGTTGGAACTGCAGATCGAAGACGAAATCCGCAAATCCATTGGACGCGGGTCGGTGAGTGTAAGCGTCAAAGTGACTCGTCAGCGCAAAGCAGACAGTTTCCGTTTGAATATTGTACTTTTAAACTCATATCGTGAACAGCTTCAAGGCTGGTTGAACGAAACGGGGACGGAGATTCAGTGGAGTGATTTTCAGACGTTGATTTCTCTTCCCGGAGTGGTGGAAGACCGTTCCGAAACGGAGGATTCGGCCTTACTGAATCAGTTGGTGCTCGAAGTGCTCGCGTCTGCCGTCACAAAAATGATCGCAATGCGTGTGCGTGAAGGAAAAGCAATGGCGGCCGACTTGCTCACGAATTTGCAGGACGTGCGGACCCATCTCGATAAAGTGATTGAGCGCGCGCCGGAGATTTCGAAAATTTTCGGGGAACGGCTCGTGGAACGTTTGAATAAGCTGTTCGAACAACAAGGCGTCGAAATCGAACATGCGGACGTCATCCGTGAAATCGGGATTTTTGCTGACAAATGCGACATTTCGGAAGAGATTGCGCGTTTGAAGAGTCATTTTTCCCAATTTGAAACGATTTTGGCGCACGAACCCTCGCCGGGTAAAAAACTGGATTTTTTGACGCAGGAACTGTTCCGTGAAACCAATACGATCGGCTCGAAAGCAAATGATTTTGCGATTTCACAGGAAGTGATTCATATGAAAGCCTCCATCGAGCGGATTCGCGAACAGGTGCAGAACATTGAATAAATCAGGTCGTCTCGTCATTCTTTCAGGCCCCAGCGGAGTGGGAAAATCGACGGTCCGGGACATCGTAATGCAAGGATCTCCCGTCCCGCTTGAATTAAGCATTTCCGCAACGACGCGTGCACCGCGCGGACACGAAAAAAACGGCGTAGATTACTATTTTTTGACCGATGAGGAATTTAAGCGTCATCGGGAAAATAACGATTTTATAGAATATAAGGAAGTTTTTGGTCGCAACGTCTGGTACGGAACGCTCCGCAGCGAGGTGGAAGCACATCTTGCTGCAGGTCGGTGGGTGATGCTTGAGATTGATGTCGACGGAGCCGCAGATGTTGTGGCGCAGTATCCGGACGCCATTACGATTTTCATCGCACCGCCATCGTTGGAGGTTCTGGAAAAACGGCTTCGCAATCGCGGAACCGAGAGTGAAGAAGCGGTCCGAAACCGACTTGCCCGTGCAAAATATGAAGTCGAAAAATCCGGTTTTTACCGATATCGAATCGTAAATGATGATTTAAATGTCGCGGTAAACGATTTTTACAATATTATCAGTCAGGAAAAACTGGCAGGAGAAAAAAATGATTGAAGAATTGAGAGATGAAACGATTATCCGTAAAGTTGGCGGCCGCTTCAAGCTCACCACTTTGATCCAGAAACGTCTTATTCAGCTGAATAAGGGTGCAAAACCGCTCGTGCGGATGCCGCTTGGAACCACCAATCTGGAAATTACCATTGCGGAAATCATGCAGGACAAAATTTTTCTCAGTCTGAAAGATGAACTGCAGACGGTTCCTGAGGACGACATGCGGGAATATTTCGATAACATTTAGTGTCGGGGAACGCAGTGAAGAATTCAGAAATCGAAATTTTGTTGGGTGTTACTGCGGGAATTGCCGCCTATAAAACGTGCAGTCTCGTAAGTATGCTCGTGCAAAACGGCTTCGGTGTTTCCGTCGCGATGACTCCCGAAGCCGTCCATCTGATTTCTCCGCGAACTTTTCAGGCGCTGACCAATCGACCGGTACTCGTCGAAATGTTTTCTCAGGAAGGAAAATCCATTCCTCATATTGATGCAGCACGGAAAGCAAATTTGTTTTGCATCGCTCCCGCAACGGCAAACATTCTTGCAAAAGCGGCCTGCGGCATCGCGGATGATTTGCTTTCCACTCTGATTTTATCTTTCACCGGTCCCTTATTTATGGCTCCGGCGATGAATTGTGAAATGTGGAACAAATCAGCGGTTCAGAGGAACGTTCAACAGCTTTTATCGGACGGTGTGCAGCTCATCGGACCTACAGCCGGTCACCTCGCCTGCGGGACTTCGGGCGTTGGAAGAATGGCGGAGCCGCAGGAAATTTTTCAGATTATTTGCGCACAATTTTCAAAGCATCCTTCCCTCTCTGTTTTTCCTTCGTTAAATCCCGAAAAACAAAATCAATAAAATTTCAAAAACCTTTTTTTTCGGCGTTATGGCTAAAATTCTCATCACCTCCGGTCCCACCCGTCAGTATATCGATCCTGTACGTTTCCTTTCGAACGCATCCAGTGGACGAATGGGGGCGGCTCTCGCGTCTGCCGCACTCGAAGCGGGTCACGAAGTTACGATTATTTCCGGCCCCGTCGAAATTTCCTACCCCGAATCGGCGCGCGTCATAAATGTAATGACCACGGACGATATGTTGAATGCTGCACAGGAAGTATTTCCTGAATGTGACGGAATCATCGGCGTCGCGGCACCCTGCGATTACAAACCCAGCACCGTTGCAAAACACAAAATCTCCAAGACGGGCGACAAATTAACTTTGAATTTTGTTGAAACTCCCGATATTATTGCAACACTTGGAGCGAATAAACGTACGAATCAGTGGATCGTCGGATTTGCGCTCGAAACGGATGATGTGCGTCTGCGCGCCGTTCGTAAAATGATCGTGAAAAATTGTGATTTACTCGTTTTAAACGGTCCAACCGCCATTAATTCTACGGAAAATGAGGTCGAAATTTTTCAGCGTCCGGATCGGATTATTGCGCAGTTTCATGGTTCCAAAATTGAGTTGGGACGACAAATTTTTACTTTGATTGAAAGAAACTTAATTCAGAAAAAGTCGGATTTTTCTGGATTTTTGTCCTGAATTTCCATTTTGAATTTTCAGCAGCTTGGATGTGGGGTCGGAAAAACAGTTCGGCTTATTCTGCTGGCCGTGAATGATTCAGATTCTGAAAATACAGTTCATTTTTTTGCTGATATTCGGGTATCGGTTTCCCATGCGGCAGAGTTTGAAGCTCTTTTTGAAGCCGTTTCGGCAGTTCCCCCCAGACGGAATTTTGTAGATTTTGTAAAATTTGCTGCGAATTTTCCAAATTTTCGGAGTCAGAAGACGCTTTTGTGTCGTCAGAATCTTCCGCATCCTTTTTATCTTCTTTATTTTTCGTATCCTCTGCATTTTCAAGAGGCTCGACCGCCTGGGAGTCTGCATTTTCTGAAAGATTTTCTTCCTCGCGAGTGATTCCGCTTTCCGATGAATTGGAATTTTCTTCCGGAAATTCCACACGTCGAAGCAGTTTCTGCAATTCGTACAGAATTTCTTCCTGAATGGTACAATTCATCTCCTCAAAATCTTGTGACCCAAATAAAAACGCGACTTGCGTCATTTGCGATAAAATACTATCGAAAGAAGAATTCGGGTGCGAGTCGAATTTCAGTTCTCGCGCACTCTCCACAATTTTTTTCTGCTGTTCTGTAAGAAAATCAACTTCCGCAGCCTTTTCACCGATTGAAATCGTTTTATTCTCCCTCAATGCTTTGGTTTGGTCAAACACATTTTGCTGCATGGAAATCAAAATTTGAACATCTTCAGGAGTCAGCGACAGTTCCGCCTCCGCAGCAGAATCCCCCTGTTCGGACGCATCTTCCGGCTTTCCTTCCTCCTTTTTCGGATTCGCACGATTTTCAAAATCTGAAATTTTCTCGATTTTTCCTGGTTTAGACGACATTCCATCGGCTATTATTGCGAGTTCCGCCAGCTCATCATAAATTTGAAGCTGCAGCGTATATTGATCCTCCGCCATTTCCATAGGAGGTTCCGAAAGAGTCGAAAACGCGCCAAACTCTTCAATCGAGACCGACAAATTCGCAAGAAGTTCCCGCCACCTCGGTTTCAGAGCGCGTGGAAGAGGAACTTTCGAGTCGTCAAAATAGGTGCTGAACTGCGACTGGGTTTCCGCACATTCGAGCAAAAAACTCCGTTCGGAACGATCCGACGTAATTGTTTGTTCCTTGGGTTTCTTAGGGGAGTTCGGATTGCTTTGATTTTCAGAACTTGTTCTATTGTTTTTTGTTTTGAAATTTTCAAGAAAGAGGAGAATATTTTCTTGTGCTTTTTGCATTCTTTCAAAAACACACAACATTTTTTTCCCATTGGAACTCTCACCAGGCGACAGAATCCATTTCGTCTCAAATGCGGAAAAAAACGATTCCATCTGAATTATAATCTCTCGCAATTCCATAAAGCGGCGCGTCTGCAATGCTCGAACGGCAGAGTCGCAGCTGCAAAGAAGCTGAAACTCACTCTCCCGCAACACATGCGCCGACTCCCCAGCAGAATTTAATAGTGTACGATATTTTATGAAGTATTGATTGGTTTTTGAACGAATCTCCCACAACGAGTTTTCCGTCTCGTGAAGCATCTCGCGCTGTCGAAACTCCATTTCGCCAGGTGAAAAACGGAACGCAAGATTCATCAGCGCTTCCGTTTGCTGAAACGTTTTCTGTAGGATTCGACGAATTCCTTGAAAATCTTCCTGCATAAATTTCGAAAATTCATCACGATTCCAAATTTTTAGTTCTGGTTCCAAAATTTCGAGGATCTGATTCTGAAGTCTCTGAATATTTTCCGTTTTCTTACGAAGATATTCCGATAAATCCGATTCTGACGTTTTTGCATGCAATACTTTCGAAAGTTGTACGATTTCACGATTCAATTCCGGCAAATGGTGCGATCGTAAGGAACTCAAAAGTCGCTCTAGGCGTTGAAGTTCCTGAAGCTGCTGACGCGATGTGACGGTTTCCGCAAACGGAAATTCGGGATTTTCCGAAAAATCCAATTCCAAAAGATGGATTTGCTGGAGCGCATTTTCCGGAAATTCAGGGTTAAGAATTTGCGAAACGATATTCATACATTGAGAGAGTGAATCTGCGGCAGATTCCGCATTTTCGAGCGTCAGACCCGCCTCCATCATTTTACGCGAATCGGAAATCAGACTCTCGAATCGTCGCAATTCCTGTACAATCGCGATCCACTGACGAAAAGTTTTCTGCTGCATTTCCTCTGGCGAAATCACATTTAGAAAAAGCGGCGGCCCCGCAGCTTCCTGCTGCACAGCGTCTTGAGCCGTAGGATCGACGCGAAGTCGCATTCCAGCAGATACAGATATTTGTGCAACATCCAAAATGTATGGAATTTGCTGTGATTGAGGTCGAGCAGAGTATTGTATGATATTTGTATTGATTTTTGGATTCTCAGCTAAATTTTCCTTTGTTGCTGTTTCCGCGTTCCAAATCTCAAAATAGGTCCATTTGGGATTTCCGCTTCGGTCTGCGGGAGCGAAAAAACCGTCGTTTTCGTAAAAGAAGTCCGTCGGATTTAATTTTGTGCCGAAATCATTCTTTGAATCCTCCTTTGGGTCTCTTTTTGAATCATTTTTTGAATCCGCCACGGAATTCTGTACATTGTTCGCCGATTGATTCCATTTTTCGTGCGATTTTGAAGCGGATTCTACAATCCATCGGAATCCAATCGCGTTCAAACCAAAATCATCTTGTGCTTGCAACGAAAGTTGAATTTTAGCGTCCGGAAGAATCGTCCTCCCGGTTCTTGGGGCCAAAAATGTGGGAATAGGGGGAAGATCTGGTTTTGTATGAATTTCGTGCGTTTCGAGTTCGGCGGTGAGTCCATCGGTGTCGGTCAATTCCAGATGGTACTTACAATCGCGCAATAATTCAAAACGAAATTTAAAAATACGATGCAGAACATCGTTGTTTGCGGGAACGCCCGGAATGTATGTTCCATCTTCAAATCGAACTTTCGCATCGGTCAAAGGACGGTCTGCCGCAATCATCATTCCGATGCGCGACCCGCTCAACCCCGAAATATTCCACCCCGACTCTTCCGGCCGCCCGCCCGTTTCCATCGGCGGAGCAATACGAATCAGAACATCAGTAAGATTTGCGTACGTTTGTACATTTACCAGACGCTGAGGTGCGAGCACCCACGAGTCGCCTTCCGTGAAAATCGAAATCTTGAAAGGTTTCGTAACGTCAGGAATACGAACAAAATAACGTCCAAAAATCGGCGTTATTCTAAGGATTTCAGAAGGTGGTTCCGCAACGGTTGTTTTTTTATTTTCGAAATCTGTCTGATTTTCTATTGATGTTGTTTGGTTGTTTTTGAAATTCGTTCGAGTTCCATCGAAAGCCGTTCGACCGTCATTTTCGTACCAAATCGCCGCATTCAGAAAAGGAACCGGCTTTTGTAAGGAAATTTCCGCATCAAACGTTTCGCCGAACCGAACGGATTGAGGAAACGTTTTCCATTGGGGACGAAAATTCAGATTCCACGTATAATTTTCCCACGGAAAATAAAATCTTCGGACGGCATTGGACGCATTCTCGTCACCGCGAGCCGCCAAAATGCAAAAAAAAATCAACAGAAACACCGTTGCGAGCCGCACCCGCCGTCGAGTTCGCCGCGAAAACTTCATTTCGACCCACAGCAGGGGGGTAAATTTCCTCATTTCCGAGTCGCCACGCGAAATAATTTCCGCACATAAATCTTTGGAAGATTGTGGCTGCGGGTGTTCCAAGAAATCAAGCGCGCTCTCCAAAGTATTGAAATCCGGCATGTTTTGATTCCTGTTTTTTTCGGAGTTTTGAAGTTGTGACCCCTGCGTGTCGTTTGCCGCCGTAAGATTCATGGTTCGTAAACAGTTCAACGTTTCGAAATTCGTACGAGGAATCTGCTTGAAGAATCGGTACGAATTTCTGGTTTGAAAGAATAACAGAACGATAAACAACAAAAACGGCGTCCAGCGTGTGTAGGGAATTTCTGTGAAAAAGTGCCGCCACCAAAAATAATCGGCCCAAGTTGCAGCGAGAAAAAGGAAACCGGCCTGCAAAAACATCGTTTCAAGAAAAAACTCTGCCGTATGACGCCAGAAGAGACGCCGAAAACGTGCAAGTTGTTCCAAAAGTGGATGTTTCATGAAAAAAGCAGCTAAAATTTGAATTTGGAAGCAGGTTTGAATTCCGGTAAACAAATAAAAATAAGGAGGAAAACGAATTCTCGAAAAGGTTTTCCCCCAGAAATCCCTCCAAAATGAAGATTTAGAGGAATTTTGCTCGACACAATATAAAATTTCGTTTTTTTTGACGTTCTGCTTCTGTAGCAGTTATTCAAAGTAAAATTCAAATAGATTCGTACATTGAATCAGCCATTATACGTCAGCGGAAGACAGCGTTTGTGCTCGGTTTTTTTCATCACCGATTTGATTTTCGCAACGTTTGCCGGAGTGCCCGTTCCATGAAGTAAAAATTCATCAATTTCCGCGTATTTTATTCCCATTTCCCCCTCGTCCGTCTGCCCCTCGAACAGGCCGGCAGACGGCGCTTTCGTAATGATGACGTCCGGAGCGCCGAGGAATCGGAGAAAATCGAAGATTTCTGTAACGGTTAAATCCGCAATGGGGTTAAAATCAAACGCACCGTCCCCCCACTTCGTAAAATAACCCATCGCGGCCTCCGAACGGTTTCCGGTTCCGCAAACGAGCGCCCCGCGGGACTGCGCGATGGTGTAAAGCGTCGTCATTCGGAGTCTCGGATTTACGTTCATTTTTCCTTTTTGTATACTTTCCTCGGAAAGCTGCATCGTTTCAAGTACAGAATTCAGAACATCGACGAAAGCACTTTTAATTTCGGATAAATCGACCTGAATTGTTGGAATATCGTATTTTTGCGCAACTAAAAGTGCATGGTCTCGGTCAATTCCGAAATTTCTTGAACTTTGGCACGGCATAATCACCCCGAGCGTATTTTCGGTGGCGCATCGACATAAAATACCGGCCAGCGTGCAGTCTTTTCCGCCGCTGTTTCCGTACACAATTCCAAAGCCGGGATCCGCGTCCGTTTTTCCAATGACGGTACGAATCCATTGGACGCGTGCGTCTCGTTCTTTTTCCCAATTCCGAAGCATAATGAGGTTCCTTTCCTGAAAAAGTGTCCCAACGAAAAGCAGGCACTGGCGGACACCTTGATGAAATGACGACATTAATATTATAGCACACAAAACACACTCTGTAAAGGTGTGCTTTTCGAAAAAACAGGATTTTTTCTCTCCCCCTTGATATTTTGTTCAAAATGGAGTAAGATGAATGTATTGATGGATAGATTGATAAATAATAGATGGATAAATGAATAAATAGTGGAAGAAATTTCAGAATGTGTTTGAATATTCTGTAATTTTAATCGAAGGAAATCAAAAAACATGTGTGCAGAAATCAATAGAAGAACTTTCGTCACTGCGGGAAGCGCCGTGACACTCGGACTTTTGGCGGGTCCCCAATCCATTCACTCAAAAACTGAGGAAGATGCTGAAACTGCAACGGTTCCGGAAACGTTGGAAGTGGTTGAAGGAAGCTGTATTTCACTTCCTCGACCGAACATTCAGGGCGGGCTTCCGCTGATGGAAACCCTTGCGAAACGCAAAACGACCCGTTCCTTTCAGACTCGGATGGTCGATTTGCAGACGCTTTCTGATTTTCTTTGGGCCGCATTTGGCGTCAGTCGTCCAGATGGCCGCCGAACCGCACCTTCCGCGCTTAATTCCCGAGAAATTTCGCTGTACATTATTCTTACGGGAGGAATTTACGTGTACGATGCAGCCGCTCATGTTTTGAATCGGGTGGTTGAAGGCGATTTCAGATCGTATGCCGGCACGCAGGAATACACCCACTGCGCCCCAATAACGGTCATTTACGCGGCAGACCTCAATAAAAGTCTGGCCGGCTCGCTCGAAGACAAAAAAATGTATGCGACTGTGGATGCAGGATTTATCGGTCAGAATGTGTATCTTTTTGCGGCGTCACGCGATTTGGCGGTCGTTTTTCGCGGTTCCATTGATCGTTCGGGGCTTGCAGAAATTTTAAAACTCACGGCATCGCAAATGGTTCTTTTTGCGCAGTCGGTGGGTTTTATGGATGAAGAAAAACTGAACAGCGCTCCGATTCATTTGAAACGAGAGTAAAATCTGCGGGAAACAGAACCAAAATGAGCATGTGGGGGACAAGAAGAGAAGAAATTGTGGCAAAATAGGTAGGATAGGATGTAAAATGGAAGGAAATTTCCGAAAAAAGCGAATAAATTGAAAAAAATAGAAAAGAATTTCTTCCCCCCCCTTCCAAAATTCTGCAAGGGTGTTATAATACTGTTACATTTTTGTATTTGAGTTAAACATGAGAATGTAGTTATTTTAAGTTTCACGAGAGCAAGAGTTCTCACGGTGAAAAGAGGAACGATTAAAACAAATGTCTATCACAAAAGAAAGCAAACAGGAAACGATCCAGAATTTCAAACGCAGTGCGAATGATATGGGAAGTTCGGAGGTGCAAATCGCACTTTTGACGAGCCGTATTAATACGCTGACCGATCACATGCAGTCTCACAGCAAGGATTATTCCTGCCGTCGCGGTCTGCTTCGTCTGGTCAGTCAGCGCCGCGGCTTGCTGGACTACCTTAAAGGAGTCGACTCCCAGCGCTACCTGGATGTTATCCAGAAACTGAACATCCGTAAATAATTGTACAGGTTGAAACTCTCCCCAGACGGAAACCTTATAGGTGTTTCAGCCTTACAGGTTTTTCAGCCTTTTAGGCGTTTCTGCGTTTCGGTCCGCATTTGGTTCGGACTGAACGGAGTTTTATACATGGGTGTGTGTGAAATTTCGCGGGGATGGTGTGTGAGTATAGACAGAGTCAGGATTCGGGATAGGAGCCGGGAAAAGGGCCTCTGGCCCGTGTCCTGTTTTCTGATTTCTTGATGTATGATGTTTCCACTTAAAATCCACTTTTACGATTGCTGCGGCAGTCGTTCCGCTATGTGTAACGACGGATGTTCCACATAGAATTTGTCCCGCATCGAGTTAATTAATGCAAAACGTATGTTGCATCTTTTACTTATGCGGAACGACGAAGACGCGGAAAGTCAAAACGGGGTGAGTTTTAAAAGGCAAAAGGGCTTGGAAATATTGTGCGAAATTCTGTCTGTCTCAAAATTGTGACATCTAACGAAAAAAATGAAAAAAGAAAGTGATTGATTTGGAATGCAGGAAATAGAATTTAAAAAAATTCGTGTTGAGAAAAAAATTGGAAAAGAGTTATTGTGGTTTGAAACTGGGGAACTTGCAAAACAGGCGGCGGGAAGCTGCGTCACGGGATACGGCGATACGATCGTTTTAACTGCCTGCACGTCTGGGTCGTCTGTTGCGGGACAGGATTTCTTTCCTCTCACCTGTGATTATCGCGAACGCGTGGCGGCTGCCGGAAAATTCCCCGGCGGTTTCATCAAACGTGAAGGACGCCCGAATCTGAAAGAAACTTTGACTGCACGTCTGATGGACCGGCCGATTCGTCCGTTGTTTCCCTCTTGGTTCAAAGATGAAGTACAGGTTTGTGCGACGGTTCTTGCAAGCGACCGACAGCATGACGGCGATATGCTGGCGATGAATGGAGCCAGTGCGGCACTCGCGATTTCACCGCTTCCGTTCCAGGGGCCGATTGCTTCCGTGCGTCTGGCGTGCGTGGATGGTCGGTTGATTCCGTTCCCGTCGCAGGATGAATTGTGTGAGAGCGACTTGGATTTGGTCGTTTCCGGAAACGAAGATTCCATCCTGATGATCGAAGGTTTCGCGGATGAGATGCCGGAAGATTTGATGGCGCAGGCGATTGAGGCGGCACACGAGTGCATTCGAGAAATTGTGGCGCTTCAGCGTGAATTCATCGAAAAGGTTCAGCCTCTTAAGAAAGAATATCCGCCGGTTGTGGATGACGGCCTCTTCGAAGTGGTAAACGAAAAGTATTATACCGCTTATTACGAGGCGAAACACACGGTCGGAAAGCTCGAGCGAGCGGAAAAGGTTGCGGAACTTAAAGCCAAAATTGGTGCAGAAATGATTCCCGACCCGGCGGCAGAAGGCGCTATTTTACAGGCGCGGCTCGATTCCGTCTTGGAACAGTTGGAAAAGAAAGTTGTTCGCGATCAAATTCTGAGTGGGTGCCGACCTGACGGCCGAGGTCTTAAAGAAATTCGTCCTCTGATGTGCAAAGCGGGTGTTCTGCCGCGAGTTCATGGTTCTGCAATCTTCCAGCGCGGTGAAACGCAGGCGTTGGTTACGGTTACACTCGGAACGACGCGCGACGAACAGCGGGTGGATGGGTTGTTTGAAGAATACAGCAAAAAATTCATGCTGGATTACAACTTCCCGTCGTATTCCGTGGGCGAGTGCCGACCCATCCGCAGCCCGGGACGCCGCGAACTCGGACACGGCGCGCTTGCTGAAAGAAGCGTGAACCCGGTAATTCCGAGCAACGACGATTTCCCCTACACGATCCGCATCATTTCCGACATTCTGGAATCCAACGGTTCCAGCTCCATGGCGTCTGTCTGCGGCGCGACGCTCGGTTTGATGGACGCGGGTGTGCCGATCAGCAACCCGGTTGCGGGTATTTCCGTTGGACTTGTGAAAGAAAGCAATGAAAAATGGACCCTTCTGACCGACATCATCGGCGACGAAGACCATTACGGCGACATGGATTTCAAAATTGCGGGAACGCAAAATGGAATCACGGGCATTCAGCTCGACCTGAAAATTGATGGAATCACGAACGAGATGATATGCGCCACGTTGCAGCAAAGCCGTGAAGCTCGAATCGAAATTTTGCGTACGATGTTGCGTGCAATTCCGCGTCCTCGTATGGATATTTCCGAGTGGGCACCGCGTCTTCTTCGTACGAAAATCAGTCCCGACAAAATTGGTCTCCTCATCGGCCCCGGCGGCAAAACGATTCGTGCGATTCAGGATTCGACGGGAGCGACGATCGACATTGAAGAAGATGGAACGGTCATCATTTCCAGTTCCAATCTCGATAGTGCGCAGGACGCGATGAATCAGGTCGATGCGCTGACGGCTACGGTTGAAATCGGACGTATTTATCGCGGACGCGTTACGAGTATTAAAGATTTTGGTGCGTTTATCGAAATTCTTCCGGGACGTGACGGTTTGTGCCACATCAGCGAGCTTTCGAACGGTTACGTCGCGAAAGTTTCCGATGTATGCTCGGTCGGCGACGTGATGGACGTGAAAGTCATCGACATTGATGAACAGGATCGCGTGAAACTCAGCCACAAAGCGGTAATGATTGAACGCGGTGAAACAGACGACGAAGAATAATCGTTCGTTATTCGAAACATTTCATCAGGAAACGTCTGTAAGTAATTACAGACGTTTTTCGTTAAATCTGGATGAAACGGGTGTGGGAGTGGAACCCAAAGGAGGAATCGGGATGCTGGAAAATGCGAGCGATAAATCACGTCAGCGTCTGATTGATGAATATACGGAGATTGCGCGGCTTGCGGGAGCTTTGGCCCATGAAATTAAGAGTCCGCTTTCGACGATTCGTCTTACGATGGAGGTTTTGACGGAGGATCTTGAGGAGCCTGAAACGGAGCGGGAGCGTCGCACGCTGAATATGGCGCGGACGGTTGTGACGCAGTGCGTACGTCTTGAAAACATTCTGAATCAGTTTTTAATGTTTGCAAAAGCGCCGGCTGTGAAGCCGCTTCCGGAAGATTTGAACACCGAAGTGAAAAACGTACTTGATTTCTATCGAGAGAAAGCGAAGCTGAAGAATATTGAAATTCAGACCTTTTACGCGCCGGAACTTCCGCCGATTTTGCTCGATAAAAATGCGTTTGGATGTGTGATGTGGAATCTCATCAACAATGCGGAGTCCGCGATGAAGGACGGCGGCGAGTTGATTGTGCGTACGTATCCGATTCCTGAAGGTGTGGCGCTCGATTTGATCGACAATGGGTGCGGGATGGATTCCGAGACACTTTCGAAGTTGTACGATGCGTTTTACACCACAAAAAGTAATGGTTTCGGTCTGGGACTGCCGACGGTGCGGAAAATCATTGAGGCGCACGGTGCGATTCTGGAGGTTCAAAGTGAATTGCGCCGCGGAACGAAGTTTACGATTAAGTTTCCAGCTCAGCCGATGTTGAAAAATAATTAAAAGAGTCCTAAAAACACAATATTAAAAAGTTTTTGAAAAAGGGGTCTGGGGAAAAAACAACATTCAAAATGTTTTTTCCCCACGACTGTTACGACATTACGGGAGCGTTTGTTTCCTCCCGTTAGGGTGGAAACACCGCCACGTACGAAAAAACTTAAAAAACGACGTTCATTATATAATTTTCGTATAGCAATATTTACAAAAAATTCAATTTGAGGTTTTTAGAACTTCCTTAAAAAACAGGAATAATCATTCATGACCCCCTCTTCAATTACGATTCTGGTTGTAGATAACGAGCGCGAACATGCGGAAATCGTGGCGTACGGTCTTTCGCGGGTCGGATACGTCACGGAAATTGCGACGTCCGGTGAAGAAGCCATCGAAAAAATCACGAACGGTTATTATGACGTCATTTTTACGGACCTGATTATGGAAGGAACGGACGGTTTCGGTGTTCTGAATTGTGCGCGAGAATCACTTCCGAACTGTGCGGTAATCATTATGACGGGACACGGAAGCGTTCCGTCCGCAGTCAGTGCGATGCAGCAGGGCGCGTTCAACTATCTTTTGAAGCCGCTCGACCTCAAGCAGCTTCGAGCCGTCGCGGAAAAAGCCGCCGAAAGCGCCTCATTGAAACGAACCAACTTGGAACTTCAGTCGCGTCTGGATGAAAAGTTCGGTTTCGAGAAACTCGTTGGAAGCAGTCCGGAAATGATGGCGATTGTGGAAAAATTGCGCCGTATTGCTCCTACAAACTCGACGGTTTTGATTCAGGGCGCAACGGGAACGGGAAAAGAACTGATTGCGCAGGCGATTCATCAGAACAGTCCGCGAAAAAACAAACCGTTTGTCGGGTTAAACTGTGCGGCTTTGAGCGATAATTTGTTGGAGAGCGAGTTGTTCGGACACGTAAAAGGCGCGTTTACCGGGGCGATTGTGGATCGAATGGGGAAAATCGAGTATGCAAACGGCGGAACCCTCTTTCTTGATGAGGTGGGCGATATGCCGATGTCCACGCAAATTAAACTGCTGCGGGTTTTAGAAGAGAGCGAAATTACGCGAGTTGGGTCAAATACGCCGATTAAGGTGAATGTGCGTCTGCTTTCGGCGACCAACCGGGATTTAACGGAGTCTATTGAAAAAGGTACGTTTCGGAGTGATTTGTATCATCGATTGAAAGTCGTTTCGGTTCGTTTGCCGACCTTGTTGGAACGAGCGGGCGACATTCCGGTGCTGATGGATTATTTCATTCATTTTTTCTCGGAAAAACATCAAAAACCCATTCGAGGAATCACTTCTGTTGCTCGAAAATACATGATGCAGTACAACTATCCTGGAAACGTGCGTCAGTTGCGGAACATGGTAGAAAGTATGGTTGTGATGGATTTTGACGGAATTTTGAACGTCGACGATTTACCGGAAGAGTTGGACGGTCTCGTTTCGCCGGAGGAAAGGCGCGAAGCGGAGAAATTCGCTGAGGACGAGTTGCGCAGATTCCAGGCCGCGCATCCTGTGAATGAAACAAGTATAAATAACAGTGTATTAAATTCAAATCAAAAATCAACATTAAATTCAAAAACCAATTCGAACACAAATTCAAACGCAGAACAGAATTCAGTGCAAATTTCATCTGTGTCGGGGAAAATCAAGCATTCTTCCGTAATTTATATGCCTCCCGAAAAAAACAAGACGGCTGAAGCGGAAAAATCGGCGGGAACAAACGGAGAGAAACAACCTGAAATTCATTCTGAGCCGCAAAAAACGGCGTCTTCCACGGCTCTCACTGCGTATGTCGGAAAAACGATGGACGAATTGGAACTGGATTTCTTGCGGGCGACGCTCGAACACACGAACGGAAATCGTGAGGAGGCGGCAGAGTTGCTGGGAATCAGTGAAAGGACTTTGTACCGTAAATTAAAGGATGGAAAATGAGTTCAGATCCGGGAAAGGAATTCCTCAGAGGCGCAGAATCCGAAACCGACCTGCAGAAATTCTTTCGGTACGTTATTCCTACGATGTGTTTTATGTTCGTTTACGGACTGTACAACATCATCGACGGCGTGTTTATCGGTCAGGCGATGGGAAAAGTGGGTCTGGCTGCGTGCCTTCTGACGTTTCCGATTTACTGCTTCCTTTTTGCTTTCGGCGACATGATTGGTGTTGGAAGTTCCATCCTAATCGCAAAATATCGCGGCGAAAAGAATATCGTATCGGCAAATCGAATGTTTTCGGGAGGTGTCGGGCTGATTTTGATTCTTTCAGTGTTCGTTCTCGTGCTGTATCGTTTTTGCGGACATTCCATTCTCACTTGGATGGGCGCCTCTCCGCAGCTCGAACCCATTTCGTACGAATATATCGGAATCATCATTTTTGGGGCGTTTCCGATGTTGTTGTGGCTGATGCTTTCGTCCGTTTTGCGCAGCGACGATCAGCCGAAACTTTCGTCGAGTTTGATGGTTTTTGGGGCCGTCACGAACATCGTACTGGATTATTTATTCGTTTTGCGGTTCCATTGGGGGGCTGCGGGAGCCGCTTGGGCGACGGTTACGGCTGAAATTTTCGTCTTGGCGCTCGGACTCCCTTATTTTGCGTCGAAAAAATGCAGTTTAACGTTCAATATTCGAAATCTCTTTCCGACGTTCCGGGACGCCGTTCGAATCTGCAAGCAGGGAATCCCCTCCTTGGGCGCGCAGTCGGCCGTCGCGATTATGCTTTTGTGTCACAATATTCAGTCGTTGCACTGGGGGGGTGAGGACGCGCTGGCGGCGTATGCGGCGATTTGCTGCATTGAGTCGCTCGGGTCGATGATTTTGCAGGGAGTCGCCAGCGGTTTGCAGCCGCTCGTGAGTTTTTACTTTGGTGCGCGGGATTTCGAACGAATTCATCGTTTTGGCTGTTACGGCCTCATTTTTGCGTTTCTTTTAGGACTTCTAGGGGTCGTTTTTTCGGTGGCGATGTGCCAAATTTTGCCCGGCTGTATGGGGTTGAAAGGAACTGCGGCGGTCATTGCATCGCGCGGTTTGATTATCGGCAGCTCGGCGTTCCTTGCGATGGGGGTGGTGAAAGTTGGGAGTCATTACTACCAGGCGACGGGGCGAATTGCGGCGTCGTCGCTGTTAATTTACGGAGACTGCGTAATTTTGCCGCTTGCATTGTGGGTGCTTCCGTGGTTTTTTTCTCTTGACGGCGTTTGGATGGCGATGCCTGTCTCGCGATTTATTTTGCTCGGAATGATGATTGGGCTGTATTTTTGGTATCGATATTTCAAAAAAACGTCTTTAAATTTTGTTTCGACGCGAGCCGCCTCCCCGATTTTCATTCACTTTGAGTCCGGCAGATTGAAACGATAGAGTCGTTAGGAGTTTTTCGGCCTCGATTTCACGCGCGATTTCACGTGCGATTTCCCCTTCGGGAAAATCCGGCTGCCCGTCAAGAATTCACGGTCGTGGAGAGAGGGACTTTTTGAAAGCCGCCCCTCCTCCCAGACCTCTCACCCGGAAAACTCCTCGTAGTTCAACGGATTTTTTCAAGTGGAATCAGTATGCGAATTCTTTGCGTTAAAAAAAACCCCTCTTGGTAAGGAGAGGGGTTTTGAGACTCTGAGAGAAATTTTACTCTTCTTTTTCCGACTTATTTGGTGACGGTACATCCAGGAAGTGCTTCACGCAGCTTCGCCATTGCGTCATCAGAAACGGAAGTTGCGCGGAAACTGACTTTCTTCAGCGACTTCATCTGCGACAGAGTTGCAACGCACGCATCGGAAATCATCGTTTCACCAAGGTCGAGTTCCTGAAGATTCGTCAGGGCCGCGAGCTTGCTGACGCCGTCATCCGTAATCTGGTTTCCAACGAGGGAAAGAATCTTCAAAGAACCAATTTTCGCAATGGATTCGACGCCCGCATCGGTCACCATGTTCGCCCAAAGATCCAGCTGTTCGAGCTTCGTAAGTCCTTCAAGATGCTTCAGTCCTTCATCATCAATCGTGTTTTCACTCGCAATGAGCTGCACGAGTTCGGGCATCGTTTCGCAGGCGGCCAGTCCGTCGCTTCCCATATAATTTCCGCGAACGTTCAGTTTCCGCATGTTTTTCAGCGCGCCGAGCTTCTGAATTCCTTCGTCCGAAACCGAAATGCAGCGCATAATTGTGATTTCCTGCATCGAATCGACCATCTCCGCAAGCAGCGTGACGGCATCGTCGTCGAACGTCTGGGAATCTTCAATTCCAAACGTTTTCAGCGCTTTTCCTTGGATGTTTTCGATACCGGCATTCGTCACTGCGGTGCATCGGAGTTTCAGAACGATGAGGTTCGGAAGCTGTTTGAGGCACTCAAGCCCTTCATCCGTCACTGCCGCACAGCCGCGCAGGTCGAGCAGACGAAGCGTTTTAATATTTGCAACGAATTTCAGTCCTTCATTGTCGAAATTTCCGTACAATAAGACCAAGTTGCGCAGGTTCGGCATCTGCGAAACGAATTCGAGTGTTTTGGCGCGCAAATACGTGTTTCGACGCAGCGTCAGTTCCGTAACCCACGGCATATCGACCAAAAACGCCATGTCGTCGTCCTGAAAATCCGTGTTTTCGATCGACAGTTTCGTGCAGTTTTTCAGCCCCTGAATGACCGTCGACCCGCCGGGTTTCAGGTTTGCACCGTAAATTTTGCAGTTCGTCACGGTGTCGAGCTTGCAGATTTTGGCGAGATCTTCGTTCGTGCAGATGCGGTCGGTCAAATCGAAAGAAACGACGTCGCCGTCCGCATTCGTTGTGTACGCAGCCATTCGGCTTTCAAATACGTCAATCGCGGCCTGACGTTCTTCTGCGGTGGGTTTGGCGAAACAGACTCCCGCGCACATCAGCGCAGCGAGTGCCGAAAGTGTAATTTTTTTGAAGCTCATGAGAAACTCCTGAATAAAACTTGAGGGAAAATAGTAAAATTTATTCTATTATACTCTATTTTTCAATTTCGTCCAGCCCTTGCGCGTTATTTTACCCATTTTTTCCCCGGTTTCTCTATCTTTTTCTTTCTAAAGATCTTTCTCCGCAAAATAAACCATCGCGCGGTCGAGAAAACTGGGGCAGAATTGATTCAGCCGATTCATCACTCGACCAAGAAAAAAAGGAATAATCTGATGCTTTCCTTTTCGTACAGCTTTCAGTATCTGTTTCGCGACGTACTTTGGAGTGACGCGGTTGTGATTCGGCCAGGTGGGTTCGCCCGTATTTTCCAAATATCCTGTCGAAAAGAATTCCGTGTCAGTCGAGCCGGGACAGACGACGAGAACGTCAATTCCATAACGGTGCAGCTCCGTACGAATCGACTCGCTGAATCCTCGAATGGCGAATTTGGCCGCACAATACTCGCTGTAATGCGTCACGCCGCGCAGTCCAACTACGGAACTGAGATTCACAATGATGGGGGGCGTCACGCAGGCGGGGTTCGATTTCCACTTTTTCATGAGCGGAATTGCAAGACGGCACATTTCAATCGGCGCGTTCACGTTGAGCTGCATCACCTTTTCGAGTCGTTCCGGCGTATTTCCCTCGAACAGCCCGGTTGCGGCTCCGCCGGCGTTATTAATCAGCACGTCCACACCGTCGAAAAAGGTGACGGACCGCTGAATCACTGCCTCACGAACATCTTGGGTCGTGATATCGCCAGCGACGATCTCAATCTCCGTGGGGCGTCCTTTTTTTTCATTTTCGGCACAAATTTCATTATAGAGCGCCTGAAGACGTTCCTCACGTCGTGCGTTAATCACGAGTTTTGCGCCTGCGGCGGCCGCCTGACGCGTAAGCTCACGGCCGATTCCGCTGCTTGCGCCCGTAATGATGACGCGCGCTCCGTCCAGTGGGTGTTTCATTGCAATTCCTTCCTCATTGGTTTCGTTTGCAGCTTTGTTTTACTTTTTTGACTTTCTGCGGGAATTTTTGTTTCAAAAAACGATAAAATGACAAAAAAACACAAGAAACGGCAAGAAACCTCTTCGTACGATTGCGAAGAGGTTTATACCGATCTCGTTGTGAATCCCGTTGCTCGCCGCACCCGTTTGAAAGAATGCGGCGCCGGCTCAATCACTGGAGCGAAAAAATACGCGCAATGAGCGTAATGAGTGCGAACGACTCAAAACGTCGAACTCATTTCTCGCAACTGTCTTTAAGTCCTTTGAGGGGGCGAATCTTGATTTTGCTGGAAGCCGGTTTGGCCGGGATGTCGCGGAATTCGCCTTTTTTGAAGGGATTTTCGACGTGTTTCTGAGCTTTTTTGGCCGGAACACTTTTTTTCTCAATTTTCAGAAGCCCCGGAAGTACGAAGACTCCGGCGCCTTTTCCAGAAACGCTTGCGCGAATCTGCTCGACCAACGCATCCATAACGCTCGCGACCTGTTTTTTGGTCAGGCCGGTGGCTTCCGCGATGTTGGACTGGATTTCGGATTTCGTCAACGGTTTGACGACGACGGGGGCTGCTTTTTTAGCCATGGTTTCATTCCCTCCTTGGGACAAAAATGAAGTAAAAAACTGAAATGAAAATCTTTCCGGTTTTGGGGAAAAATCCCCGAGTGTTGCACCGAATCATTTTCTATATATGATTAAATATTGTTTCGAAAAAAATTACAAGTGGGATTTAACAAAAAAAGCCCAAAAAATCGAAAAAAAGTAAAAAAAAGTAAAAAAAATCCGTAATTTTCCCCCATTTTCCGATTTTCGGCCCCCCGCGTCCCTGTTTTGCGGGGGAAACGGGGAGATTCTGCAACCTTATTTTACATAAGCTGGAAACCCGAAAAATCACTTTTTCACCTCCGGCTTTTTTTCAAACTTCGTTTCTCAGTCGTTCACGTTTCGTTGTTCCAATTTCGTGCACGTTCCATCATTCACTTTTGCGAAACGGCCAGCGCTGGACCGTCAAAACGATTTTTTCAGTTGAAATTCATTGAACGGGAAGCCTCATCCAATGATTTTAGATTTTCGTACAATTCTTTTGAAATCTGGAACATGGTTCCGTGACGGATTTCTCCGGGAACGTGAAAATCTGCAGAAACGTCCGTCCAGTGTTTGCCGTCCGGGGAGGAAATCGCTCCGTAGGCGTGTTTCGCGTAGCAGTCGTAGCAGACGAGCCACTGCGAGCCTAAATCAAGGGCTGACGGGCCTTCTACCCAGCTGACCGGACTGATGTCGCCTTGGACGTCCCACGGCCCTTCAGGAGTGTTTGACGTTGCAAGAACAATCACCTTGCGTTCCGGATGAAGCGTCTCGTCCTTGTAGAACAAGTAGTAAACGCCGTCTTTTTCCGCCATAAACGCATCAATGACGTTGTGTCCCGGTTCGAAAAAAAGTTGGGTCGGGGTGAAAGTCTTCCAGTCGCGCGTCTTTACAAAATAGATGCGGTGATCGTATTGCGACTCGCTCGTTCCTTCGGTTGAAAAACGTCCTGGAATTGTAGACGCCCAAAAGATGTAGAAAGTTTTTTGCGGAGCGTCGTAAAAAACTTCCGGCGCCCAAACATTTCGTACGGCGGGTTCGTCCTGCATCACGGGAATTTGTTCGGCTTTCGACCAATGAATCAGGTCGTTTGAGGTGGAATGACCGAATGCCGCGAGGCCTTTCCAGCCCAGCGTCCAAACGAGGTGGAACGTTCCGTCGGGACTCCGGCAGATGCTTGGGTCGCGCATGAGTGTTCCTTCATCGGGAGCTAAAAACGGTTTCCGATGATTCGTCGTTTCCCAATTCATCGCGTCGCGGCTCACAAGCAGGTGGAGGCCGTCCTCGCCGTTTCCCGTGAAATACGAAAACGCCCAAAAACGTTCCTCCTCCGCACAAACAGAAGAAACAAGGATGAAAATCAGAGCGAGCGCTTTGAAATGAGAGCAAAAAACATTCATTTTTTTGGTTTTCCTTTTCTTTTAAAATAGGTTTCGGGGGAACTGTTTACTGATTGTTGCACACTGTACACTGATTACTGATTTCTGTTTGCTATTTACTGCACACTGTACACTGATTGATGTAAATTGTTTACTGATTGATGTACATTGTTTACTGAATTTCCTGCATTGGAACCGGTTTTCCGAGCCGCTGGTCCTTCTGGAGGTCCGCGTCTGTGGTTCCGTAAAAAATGGCGTTTTGATCGATCCACATCGCAAAACGCGCCCATTCTTCAGGCGTAAGCGGCACATTTTTATGATTTTCGTCAGAAAGAATCTTTTTCAGACCGCTTCCAATCGCCCCATGTTCCCCGCCGGGGAGCGTCATTTCAACACGATTGCGCTGCGGCCAGCGCGGAACCAGCGTCGGATTCCGCTTCATCAGTGTGACGTACGAGCGGCAAAACTCGCCGTCCGGAGTGCGCGTCAGATCGATGGGCGTCTTTTGAAAGACCTCATTTTGAGGATTCGCGCCGTGACACTCCACGCATTTTGCGTCGAGAATCGGCTGAACGACCTCCATGTACGAAAATGGACGACCGTCGAATTTTCCGGGTGCAATCTGTGACGGTTCGCGAGCCGCAGCAAGCGGAATAGTTTTGTTTTTCGCAATGTTTTTCGTACAGTCAGTTCCAGACGCACCGTCCGACGTTCCCGCAACACTTGCAGACTCACTTTCCGATGCACTTGCAGGGCTGAAATAAGGTGAATTTCCAACGCCGCCTACAGCCGTCGTTCGGTCTTCGTGACAGCCGATACACGCGATTTCCTCGCCGGGCTGGAGGTAGGTGAGCGACCGCATAATCTGAAACGCCTCTCCTTTTTCGTTGAGAGCCTGAAACAGAATCGGTTTTTGCGCCGGCGCGATAAAATTGACGGATCCATCCGGCTCCACGGGGACCGTTCCGAGAACTGCACGACCGTTTTCCTCTCCCGCGAGTCCAATCGGCGGCTCGTTTCCCGTGATGGTGGTTTTGGGGAATATTTGTACGATTCTTAACGCCTTGATGGAACCGCGTTTCGCCTCATTTCCCAACCCCTGATAAATATCCTGCACAAAAAATCTCCCCTCTTTCGGTGCATTTTCAGGCAGAAAACTCGGAAGAACCGGCGGAATCGGACGCGCAGCAAGCGGTTGCGGCGAATCACAGCCGATGGAAGCGTCTCGATACAAAAGTTCCCGATTTCCGAATCGGTCCAGAACGTACAGACCCAACGCGGCGTCTTTCGTTGCTTTCGGCTCGAATTCCAGCCGATACGGACTGTACGCGCAGAGATAAAAATCCTCCGAGAGCGGCCAGGGCGACGCGTAAAACTGAGGAATGTCGTTTCCCTCCGCCTCCGGGAACGGAATTTCCGGCGTAATTCGTTCAATCGCTTTGGGTCCGTCTTTGGCGACCGAAGGATCCAGAATGACGAGCGACCCGCCCGTACAGGAATGATGCGCCGAGGCGGTTAAAATCCACTTTCGGCTTGAAGGAATCGGTTTCGCCTGAAATGTCGCGAAAATATCGAGCGAGGCGTTCCCCCAAACGGCCGCCGGATTCGTTCCGTCGGGACGCATCGACCACAAATTCTGGTGCGTCACCGCGTCGCGGTCTATATAATCCCACCGTGAGTAAAAAATCTGACCGTCGTGTCCGACCGTCGGGTACCACTCGTTCGTTTCGTGCCACGAAAGAGGTGCGACATTTTCGCCGTTTGGCCCCATTTTATGAATAGTGTACGTTGTCCATCGATTTCCGAACCCCCACCAGAAGCAGCGCGGATGGCCCTTTCGCCGACTCGAAACGAACACGATGTTTCCGTCCGGCAAATACGCAGGCATTACGTCTTCGTAGAACCCGGTCGTCAGCTGACGCAGGTTTTGACCGTCGATTCCGACTTCGTAAATGTGGTAGTATTCGTGATGTGATTCCTCGATTTCGTTCGAAACCTGCGGCGTCCACGCTTCTTTCCAGGGGAAACGGACACTGTTTTTCCCGATTTCAACGTATGCGAAAAGCACACGTTTTCCGTCCCGCGAGATGCAGGGGTCCGCGATATTTCCACCCTCCATCTTTCCGCCGAGAATATCGACGAATTGAAGTGATTTTCCGGGATTTTGCAGGACGCAAAGAGTTCCGCCCCTCTGTGCGCGCCAGCCGAAATACTGCATTACGAGGTGGTCGTAAGAGGTTGGAAGACGTTTCACGAACAAAATGGGACCGACATTCTGAATTTGAGGATTTTCAAAGACGATCGCCCGTTTCCAGACACGGACCTGCATGTAAAAAACGGAGTTCTGAAGTTGTTTGGGGTCGTTTTTTGCCGTTTCTTCAAGCTCGGCGAGTTTTTTTTCGATGGAATCGAGAGTTGCACGGGAAACGTTTTTGTTTTCTGAAATATTTTTCATTAAAAAATCAAAAAGAGTGCGTGCAGATTTCAAATGCGCCTCTGTATTCTGGAAGGTTCCATCCCGCATATCGTCCCGCTTCCATTCTTCAAGAAGAAGACGCCAAAGAGCGGCGTCCTGCGGCGTCTCGCAACCCTCGGAAACC
The DNA here is from genome assembly GCA_964438515.1 of uncultured Planctomycetaceae bacterium. Classification (GTDB taxonomy): domain Bacteria; phylum Planctomycetota; class Planctomycetia; order Pirellulales; family Thermoguttaceae; genus RGIG3701. The sequence goes on along the minus strand of CAYTLK010000020.1, from coordinate 27,101 downwards.
GCATTTTGAAGCACTTCACGCAGCGTGTCGAGGTCCGACTGCGTTACCGCAAGCTCCTGAACGTCCGGATTTTCCATTTCGTACGACCAGCACGAAGATTCGGGATTTTCGAACCCTTCCGCAGCGGTGAACGTTTCGTCGTCGTACACGATACTGGGGTTCCACTCGGTCGTATCGCAGAAAATTTCGGGACCGCTCGAGAGGATGAAACGGACTTTCGAGCCGGTACGGAGTGATGCGGAAAGGTCGTGCGACGCGCCGCGCGAGTCGGTTCCTTCGATTTTCGCGTTCCAAATTTCTTCACCGTCGCACTCAATGCGCCCGATGACGCCGTCGCCGCTGAGATGAAGTTTGCGCATCGTTCCGCGAATTTTCACGTTTCCGTCTTTCGGGGCGGTAAACGTTCGAACGGAAGGTGCGTTTGCGCCGGGATGCATCCAGATTTTGCCGATGCGCGTCCAGTCGGTGCCGATGTAAAAATGCGATCCGTACCAAATTTGAGAGGCGTCGTACTGTAAGGAGGAAAATCGGAGGTTGGTGTTTACGTCCGTCGAACTCCATTCCTGAGCGTCGAAAAAATCGTTGGCCGAAAGGATTGAGACGGAGGCAGAGAGGGAGACGGAAAACAGCAAAATCCCCGTCGAAATGCGGCGAAGAAGATTGCGAGCTTGAAAAAACATGGCGGGATTCCTTTTGGAAGAAATAGGAATTATGAATATTGTACACTTTGCACTGCGACGGATTCATGTACAAGAAGGACCTCAGTTTCAAAGAAATTGAGGTCGGATAGTAAAAATGAACAAAATGGGAGGAATCGGATGTTTCGTAAACAATTCAAAACGAACAAAAAAGGCGGGATTTTGGGTTTATTTTTGTTCGTTTTCGTGAATGACGTCATAAATTGCGGCCTTGATGCATTCCTGAAACGCTTCGGCGAGTCGGGAGGCGGCGCAGGCGGAGCGAGAAAGTTCGTTTGTAATGGCGCGGTCCAGAAACTTACTCAGAGGTTCCGGCTGCTGCTTTACAAGTTCGAGGATTCTGGAATCAAGCGTAGTTGTGATTTGTACACGTTTAGGTTTTTCTTTGGACATACAAAACTCCTTATGTGGATCTTCGGGTTCCGGAATTGCGCATTTTACCGCATTTTCCATAAGATGTGTGCGGTCGTGAAAAATGGAACGGCGTGCAGGATTCCTCGCCGCAAATTCAATTCTGACGTCCATCGGATTTTAAATGGAAACGAAATTTGAACGTCACACACTGATTGTACCACATTGTAAAGAAAATGCAAGAATATTCCTCGAATTTTTACGTAAAAATAGAGAAAAATAAGGGTTGTGAGTGCAAAATAACGTTTTTCTGCTTCGGATTCTGCTTCACACTGCTTTCGACTCTGCTTCGGATTCAATTTTTGATTCTAGTTTTGATTTAAGTTTGATTCTATTTTAAAATTCACCCCCAACATTCAGGCTGAATATCCGAATGTTGGGGGTTTTTCAGACGGACCGTCAGTGCTGGCGGCTTTCCAAAAACGACATCCACGACATTGTGAGGAACAAAATGAGGAGGCCTTCCGTGAGGAGAATTATGAGACGCAGAAGATCCACCTCCCAGCCGGTTTGGAGGCTGGTTGCACTGTACAGAAATAAAACGGCGGCGAGCGAGGAAAGTAAAAGAAACAAAATGTTTGCTTTTGTACTCTCGTCTTTGAGTACAGAATTCATAATCGGCGTAAGGATGAGGAGCCAGACGAGAATTCCAACGAAGGAAAAGAGGTAAAAAAGAGCTTTCGATTCGGAATATTGGTGTTTTTCGGCTGTTGGAAGTGTCGATTCTGCGGAATCCCCTGAATCTGACGCATCCGATGTATCTGACGATTCTGATGATTCTGCCGGGTCCTCAACCGTCACAGTAGGGATGCAGACCGTTTTTTTCATTAACATTTGCGGCGACGTCTGCGAAACGTCCCAAAGTTCGACGATAAATTTGACGGACGGAGTATCCTCATCGGTTTCGAGAATTTTTCCCCTTAAAAACATCGTATAATTTTTCTGTTGCGTCTTTTTTGCGAGTTCCAAAGGCTGAATGCTCATCCACTGCGTCGATTTCGGGAAATGCCCAAACGCGTACAGAAGAAAGTCGTAAATCGTTTCAAGCGGTGTGGAACCAATACTTGTACATTTTTCATATGTGGGATGAAGCGTTGTTTGAGTCTCGATTTCATCGTAGATTCGCATCGTCAGCGGCATCTCGACGGGATCGATTTCACCATCCAGCGGAAACAGAAGCACTTCGTCCGACGGAACCCCGGCGGGGATTTCTTTTACGACCGTTTTCGCTCCCTGTTTGAAAACCTCGTTGAAAACCGTATCCATGGAAGGGGCGCAAATGTCGCGGACGTAACCGTGGTACGAGTCAAAAAGGTGAACCAGAAAGAACGAAAGCACCAAAATTATGAGACTGCGAAAAATCGCGCTCATCAACCAACGAACGATTCGAAACATCGTCGTATCCTTCAAAAAAAGTGAATCTGATCTATTCAATTAATATTCTATTCGAATTATAAATGATTCTTCATTTTTTTCAAAGGGGGGGGAAATATTTTTTGAAAAATTTTTCAGTTTCGCTCTTGTAATTCAAACAGAATTATGTATAATAGAAGAAAGTGCGGCGGATTCGGGGGCAACGAAAACGCGAAAATCAGACTAAACTGATTTCACTTGAAAATTTCGCTTTGGGCGGCTGCGGCGGCAGTCGTTTCTCGATAGAGTAACGACGGAGAAGCAAAAATTCAGAATATGTCAGATATAAAAATGTAATTTGAGGATTTCTATGAGTGCAGACACCTATTTTCTTTACTTTCAAAAGGGCCAGGAATGGCTCCGCGCAGGACGTCAGGAAGACGCTCGCATCGCGTTTTTGAAGGCTGCTCGTCTTTTGTACGAACGGGCGAAAGACGCTTCGGACGCTGTGTCGCAGCATGAATGGCTGATTCGGGCGCAAAGAATGCAGTCGCTGGCGCTTCAGCTGAAAGGCGCGGATTCCACAGCTCGTTCCAATCATCCTTCAGCGTCGTCAGGCTCTTCACCAAATTCCGCGAAATCTTCCGTTCAGGATTCGAATTCTGGGAGTTCTGGTGGTTCTGACGAAAATGAAAATTCTCGCTGGGAACTGACGGAAAAGCCGGATCTTACGTTTGCGGACATTGCGGGTTTGGATTCGGTAAAGGATCTTATTACGCAGCGCGTCATTTTCCCGCTGCACCACCCTGAAATCGCGTCTGCATACAAACGTCAGGCGGGGGCGGGAATCATGATGTACGGCCCTCCTGGAACTGGAAAAACCATGATGGCCAAAGCGGTCGCCGGCGAATTGAACATCCCGTTTTTCTCCATTCAGTCGAGTTCCATTTTGAGTAAATGGGTCGGGGAAGCGGAACAGAATTTCCGTGATTTGTTCCAGGAAGCACGTAAAAAAGCGCCATCCGTCCTGTTTTTCGACGAGGCCGAAGCGTTGTTGAGCCGACGCGGCGGCGATTCGAGCGTCATGGATCGTGTGATTCCTGAATTTCTCGCACAGGTGGACGGCGTCTCCAAAGGGTCGGAAGGTTTGCTGCTGATTGGAGCCACGAACCGACCGTGGGATTTGGACCCCGCAGCCGTGCGTACAGGCCGTTTCGGGGAAAAAATTTACATTCCGCTTCCTGATGTAAAAGCGCGTGAGTTTTTGATTCGGAAAAAACTGGAGGAAATGCCGGGAGCCGAAAACATCGATTTTGCACTCCTCGCGGACCGAACGGAAGGGTTCAGCGGCGCCGATATTAATGGTTTCATCTATCGGATTATTGATCCAGTTTTCGTACGTGCGGTGGACAGCGGAAAACAGGTTCCTATTCTTCTTTCGGATGTGGAAACTGCTTTGGCGCATTCCAGTCCGAGCGTCACGCCCAAAGAGCTTGCAGTATTCGAAAAATACAGGGACGAAAACGGTTGAACGCCGACATGGATACAGAAAAAGACTCCAATTTATACGACGATTCCATGATGAAAACGGGTGCCGCGCCCCCCTCGAAAAAAGAGGAGGACGCTTTCCTGCGTGATTCGGAAAATTTCCCCACATTTCAGAATACTTTCGCAAGAATCGAGGGCGATGAAAACGAGTCCGACAGTGAGTTGGAGTCTTTGTCGGAAAAGGTCGTTCTGCTGGGAAAATACCATCTTGAAAAACAGATTGGGGCCGGCGGAATGGGCGTTGTGTGGAAAGCATACGATTCGGTGGGGGAGCGCTCCGTTGCTCTGAAATTCGTACCGAAAGGAATTCGCCATCAGGAAGAGGCGATGCGTCAGGTGAAAGAGGCGTTTAAAACCATTCAAAGTCTGAATCATCAGTATATTTGTCCGGTTTACGCCCTTGAACGTTCCTCTCAGTACGGTTATTTCATTGTGATGAAGTGGCTCGAGGGGGAAACTCTCGATAAAATCCAACATCGGATTGCATCGGCAAACGGTTGCGTGAACCCGAAATATGTACCTGTTCTTTTGAAAAATATTGCAGAGGGGCTCGATTACGCGCATTCTCGCGGCGTCATTCATCGTGACGTGAAGCCCACGAATATTTGTTTGAAACTTCGTGACGATATTCATTTTGAGGACGCGTTTCTGATTGATTTCGGACTTGCGGCTTCGATTCACGAATCCGTGACGCGTTATTCAACGGTTTCGGAAGCGAGAAGCACGAGCGGGACGCGTCCGTATATGCCGCCGGAGCAGTGGAGGGGGCGGCGACAGGACGGAAAAACGGACGTTTACGCGCTGGGTGTGGTTGCGTACGAACTTTACGCAGGGCGTTTGCCGTTTTCAGGGGGCGATACGGAAATGTTGAGGCTGTGCATTTTGCAGGATCCGCCTGAAAACCTCGATTTTCTTTCGCCGCAGATCAATGCTGCTTTGCAGAAAGCTCTCGCGAAGAAGCAGGAGGACCGTTTTTCGACGTGTACCGCGTTCATCGCCGCGCTGGACGCCGCGCCTGAATCGGAAAGTACGCATTCCTTAAAAGATGTGCAAAATTCATTCGCTGTTTCAGGGGGCGGGTTTGAAATTAATACTGATTTTTGTGCAGGAAATGGTTCCTCCCTGGAGGTTCCGTCTCTGTTTCCGCCTTTTGAAATTTCAGCGGATAAAGCCTCAGAATTTGTGAGGAAAGAGTTGGAAAATCCGCCCGCTTTGTATCCGGGGGTGAGTACGATTGGGCGTGTGGAGGAAGTTCCGTTTGCGTTCCACTGGTGTCCCGCCGGGTCGTTTTTTATGGGGTCTCCACCCAACGAGCTGGGAAGATCGTGGCGCGAAAACCAGCGTCGGAAAACGTTTTCGGAGGGGTTTTGGATTTCCGAGACGCCGATTACGCAGATGCAGTGGAACGTACTTATGCAGCAAAATCCCAGCGGGTTTCGCGGAAATTTACGACCAGTTGAAAATGTAAGCTGGTTTCAGACGGTGGATTTTTGCAAAAAACTTTCCGAAAAATGGGACGTTTGCGTCAAACTCCCAACAGAAGCGCAATGGGAATATGCGTGTCGAGCCGGAACCGCCTCCGGATTGAATGATGGAACGGATTTAACGAACAGATTTTCGTGCAGAAATTTGAAAAAACTCGGTTGGGCCGGACAGAATGAAAACGAGTTGGTTGCTTTTACGGGTGCGTTTACATTTTGGTTTTCGGCCTGGGCGCTCCTAATTACGTACGGTTTTGTACTCGCGGAGACGGAAGGTTTTTTCTTATGTTTTTTCATTACGTTAATCACATCGTTCTTTTTCGGCCTCTTTATGGGGGTCGTCGGAGAATTAGCGGGCTGGGTGGCGCAGTTGCTGGGCATTCATTGGATCCGCCGGATACACAAGAATATCGGTTGGAAAATCATTCGCCTTTTCAAATGGTGGGGAGTCACTCACGGAACCCATGAAGCGGCGCAGAAATTGCCGAATCAGTGGGGGCTGTACGATATGCACGGAAATGTGTACGAATGGTGCGAGGATAAATTTGAGGAAAATGACGCTCGAAACGTTCGCGGCGGCTGTTGGTTTTCTGACGCGGCTGCGTGCCGTTCTGCCAGTCGGATGGCGTACAGTCCGCAAACGAAGGATCGAACCATTGGTTTTCGAATCCTCATTGAAATATAATTATTCATACATTTAACTAAAACTAATAGAATATAAATCAAATTCAATCAGAAATAATCAATAATCCAGATTTTAACAGGAGACGATAAAATGTTCGATAATCTTTTTAAATCGAAACAGCAGCGCGAGCAGGAACGGGAAACCGCGATTCGTACGTCGATTTCCAAACAGCGTCAGATGAGCAATCGTCTGCGCAAAGACGAACGTCGTTTCATGGAAATGGCAATTCGTGCAAAAAAAGAAAAAGATTCAAAGAATTTCAAAATTGCGAGCAATCTCGTGGCGCAGACGATTATGAAACGCCGTGCGATCGACAGTCAGCTGCTTCATTTTGAGATTGTACTTCAAATTCGCGACCAGGCGAAACTTTTTGGTGAGTTCGGTCAAGGAATGAAGGCGATGGCCAAATCGGTAAATGAAGTCTTTAAAGAGTTCAATGACGGACAGATGATTCAGGATTTGGACAGTATTTTGCAGCAGAATCTTTCGATGGAAGAAATGATGAATAACGTACTGGATCGCATCACCGACACAAGCGACGCGCTTACGAGTGACGCCGCCTCGGAAGGGATTTCCTCGACGGAAGTCGAAAAAATGATCGAAAATATGGCGGTTTCCGATACTGCTCCGGATGCTTCCGACGCGAATCTCATCGATGCGCAGCTGAAAGCCATCGAGAACGAACTGGCGTTGAAGAAAAAAGAGTGAAAAGCATTTATACTCGTCCACTTGAAAATTTCGCTTTGGGCGGCTGCGGCGGCAGTCGTTTCTCGATAGAGTAACGACGGAGAAGCGAAAATTCAAAATGCATCGGGTAAAAAAACTCAGTATAGAAATTTATTCTAGAAAAAAATTTTGAAATATTTTAAGAATTTTTGTATTTTTTCAAAAAAAGGGGTTGCATTTTTTCAAAAATGGATTACAATAATTAGAAACAAACAGATTTGAACAGATTAGAACAGTTTTAAGCAGTTTTGAACAGTTCTAAACCGTTTTGAACGAATTCGAATGAATTTGAGTTGTGTTGCTTTTGGGGTTTTGTGAATAGAATCGTGTTTCATTTGGTTTGCCGTCCAGATTACGGAAACCGTGTGAGAATTGACGGCACTTTAAATTAAATAAGGAGAAATAAACATGGGATTCTTTGGTTTTTTTCGCGGCACTCCTAAAAAACGGACCCTCGCGGACATTCCTACGGATGAGCTGAATCGGGAACGGCTGACGTGCGAGCAGGAACTTGCAAAAAAGGAACGCGATCTGGCAAAATTGTCGAAAGACCAGGAACAGCTGGAACACGAATATGCGTCTGCCAAATCGGAATACGATAAAAAACGTGTTGCGCGCCTCTACCAGCAGTGTCAGAAACAGCAGTCGATGGTCGATGGTTGGGTCACTCGCCTTAATAAAAACCTGCAGATCGTCAATGGTTTCCTCATGCTTAAGCAGAATCAGGAGTTTTATAAAAAAGCAGGTGTTCTTTCCGTTCTTTCACAACTGGATGTGACGGAAATCGAGAAATTCATCAGTGAGGCAGCCGTGGACGGCGCGCTCGACAACGATAAAATGGCTTCGATTTTGCAGGCTTTGGAATCCGGAAATGAAATGAGTTCTGAAGCAGACGAAAGTTTGGCTGATACAATATCCCAATTGGAGCGTAAAACGGCTGGAATTAAGATGGATGATGGTCTGAACGATGTTGAAACGACGCTAAAAAAGAAAGCGGATGATGGAATCCGTGACGTTAATCAAATGCTTGGCGAAAAATAGGGGGTGAGATCCATGTTTGAAAAAACGAAAGCTTTTTTTCGATGGCTTTCCGGAACGTCTGAAAATGCTTCGAGCGTTCCGAAAAACGCAATTGCATTCCGGATTTCCGCGAACGATCAAGTGGATTCAAAGCATCAGGTTTGTACGTTCGACGGAATGCGCCTGATTGATGTTTCCGATCGGATTCCTAAATTAGAATCCCTCGAAAACGTGATGTTTTGGTCCTTTCCGCGTGAAGATGTTTCGGTTTCAGTGACTTTGCCGGGGTCGTCGCCTGAAAAAAAAGTCGAAACCATCATTACTGTACGATTCGTGCCTGAAATGGGACTCGCAAATTTCCTCGAAAATAAAACGGAAATCAAAGAGGAGGAATTGAGGGACATTCTGCAATCCCAGCTGCACGGTTTGCTGGATGTTTTTCATTCGACTTCCGAGTCTCTTCTGACGATCGAAGGAATTGCGCTTGAAAATTTGCGTGCGAAATTCAGCGTCCTCCTTTCGGCTTCCGGAATGCGGTGCACAGGTCTTTCTTCTTTTGTGGAAAAGGAAATTCCAAAAGAAGAAAAAGTTGAAGACGTTCCAGAAAAGCAGGAGATGGAGTCGGAGCTTCAGGAAACGGTCGAGAAAATCACGCAGCCGCAGGAATGGAACCACTTTACGCAGACCTTACTGTCCGCCGGAATGCCGACGGGACCGACGACGCGGCAAGATTTGGCGGATCTCGGAACGGCGCTGCTCGGTCGAACCATTTCGTCTCAGGAATGTGTGCGTTCCATTCGTGAAATGGCGCAGGCTTCCAGTCCGAAATACGACACAAATGCTTCCTATTGGAACGGTTTGGCGATTCGACTTCGTTTGACGTCTCCGACTGGGGTTGGTGCGGATGCTGGGGCCGGTATTGGGGCGGTTTCCGAATCGGAAAATTCGTCTCTTCCTGCGGTTCCGGCCGGTAAATCCTCCCGTCCTCAACGCGGCTGGATCTTTACGAATCAAGTAAATCTGGATCAAAAACTTCAAAGTTTTTTACTCCTGAAGTTCCGCTCCATTCGAAACGAACTGACGCATTTGAGAGCGAAAACGTCCGATATTCGGCTTCAAACTGATTTGCGGCTTCTCGAAAAAGAGCTGAATCTGGCGGAAGAAATGATTTCGGTGGTTCCGGAACTCAAGTGCAGTACGCGCGCTCTTCGGATTTCAAGCGACAGTTTGCCGCAGATTTTGGAAGGAATGAACCAAGCCGTGACGGCTGCCGAATACATCGAAGCGGCTCTGAAAACGGATGAAGTACTGAAAAACGCGGAACTTCGGAGCGAGTTAAAAGGCTCATTGGATGTTTTGTGTGATAAAATTCAAAAACGTAGTGAAATTCGTTAAACTGGTTTCATTTTGAAAATTGTGCTTTGGGCGGCGCAATGACCGTTGTTTCGCGATAAAGGTCGTTTTGCAATTGCGGTTGTTTCGCGATAGCGGGCCGACGAAAAGCGAAAATTCAAAATGCGTCGAGTGTAAAATTCGTTGGAATTCATCATTGAAAGGAAATTTTCCATGTCGCAAAACACGTTGATTCTTGGGAACGACTGTCTCGCTTCGCGCGTTGACGTTCAAGATATTAAGGGCTTTTTTTCTACGAAAGTAGAGATTTTACCCGGCACAAAAGCCGTAATTTACGAAAATGGCTGCAATTTGGGCGAAATCGGCAGCGGGCAGTACACGCTCGAAACGTTTTCGGACAAACTGAAATTCTGGTCGTCGAAAAACATGACCGTTTACCTTCTGAGCGCATCGCGTTTTGGAATCATTTACGGTCCTCAGCAGTTGATGACGAAGGAAAATCTGCGCGTCGACGCAACCGTGCAAATCAATTATACAATTCAAAATTCCGGACTTTTCCTGAAAAATCTGTTCAGCGCGAGCAGCTTGTATTCTCGTGCGAATTTCGAAAGTGACACGCGCAGTCTCGTAATGTCGGCGTTGCAGGACGTTTTCAGCATCTTTTCGGTCAAAGAAATGATGGATGCGACTTTCCACGAATATGCGACGACGGCCATGGAGTCTGCGGTGCAGAACGCGCTTGCTCGGTACGGAATTCATTTCGAGGATCTGCAGATTCTGTCGCTCAAACACGAGAAATACGATGCGCTGCTGCAAAAGCAGGGTGATTTATGGATCGTGAAAGAGGGACAGGTAATTACGGATAAGGAGAATGAAATCCAGCTGGCACAGCGTCTGGCGCAGATTACGTTCGACGAAAAAGCAAACGATTTGGACATTTTGGCTGAGCAGGTTGCGGCCGACAAACAGGATGGAAAACTCGCACTCATTCAGCGTCGGGCGGGTCAGCGCGCCGCCATGAGAAAAGCGATTCAGTCCGATAAATTCGATCGAATTGCGTCCGAAACCGAGATGGAACAATTTCTGTTCGAAAATGAAAAGGCCGGGTTGATTCGCGAAAATGAGAAAGCGGATCTGAAACTTATTTTGGAATCTCAAGATTCTGAAAAAGAGATGAAACGCAAGCAGCTGCTTGAAAAGCTCGACATGCAGCTGGCGCACGATACTGAGGAGTTTCGTCGGACCAACGAGTACGAACTGCGTATTACGGCTCTCGACCGTGAAGCGGAGATTGCAAAACGTACGGATTCCGAAGCAAATCGGCGATGGTTGGTAAATCTTGAGCGTGAAAAAGCGGAACGTGCTGCGATGCTGGAAAAACTCGGTGACGACAGCGCGACGCAGGCGGCCGTCGATAAAATCACGTTCGAAAAGCAGCAGCGTGAAAACCGGCTGAATGAAGTGAAACGTGAAAACGAGGCGGCAGCCGCAGAACATGCGCTCGCGCTTGAAAAACAGAGAGAGTTGTGGGAAGACGAATTACATCACAAAAAATTCGAAAGTAAGATGGAGGAACTGAGTGCGATTCAAAAGATGAATCAGGCGCAGGATCTTTTCGCAATGGATTTGTGGGAACGTAAGCAGCGGGTGCAAAAGGAGCTTGATGAGACGACGCGGACGAACGAGCAGAAGTTTGAACTCGATAAAATCCGTTGTTACAAAGAGTTTGGATCGAATGGAATTCTGGCGCTTTTAAATCCCGAACAGGCGCAGGCGTTCATCCGTATGCAGGAAACTTCCAATAAAAATGCGGTGGATGCTGCGGTTGGGGCGGCTCGTTCGGAGGAACAGGTGAAATCAAAGGACGACCTGATTGCGATGATGCGTGAGATGATGGAGCAGCAGGCAAAGAACGCAGCGTTGATGGCGCAAATGCACATCCAAACGCCGGTTGCACCCATAATCAATAGCACTACTGGAGGCGTACCAGCGGGCGCAGGACTGAGCGGACGCATTTTGGTCTGTCCGCATTGCAAGGCCCAAGTGGACGCCGCCAACAAATATTGTCCAAATTGCGGGAAGCAACTGTAGAAAAAACCTTTCTAAAATATAATTATTATTAAAACGTAAGAGTTAAAGGATTTTATCGTGGAAAATGATGAAACTGAAAAATCCTCTCTCCCGGAAGATCGTTATTTAACGACTCAGGAATTGATGCAATTTCTGAGTCTTTCCCGAAGTAAAATCTGGACGCTCGTCAAATCGGAAGGTTTACCGGCGTTCAAGATTGGGGGAGATTATCGTTACAGACTTTCAGAGGTGGTCGCTTGGATGGAAAAATATCGTGCAGATTTTTGCGAATCGAAAAGCGACACGAAAAACCGATAAATCAGGGGGAGTGAAAATGGCGAATAATGCAGCATCTAATGGAAATGAACCCCTTTTGTTGCTTCAGATCAATTGGACGGGGAATTTGGTGTTTGGGGCGCAACTGTCGCCGCAGTTCACGCTTGTGGGGGGCAATCTCACAAGCAAGCCGAACGTGGAATTCAAGCTGGACGATCGGATTGACGGAACTTATTGGAAGACGGAGCCGGAAGTTTTTTCAGCTCCGATATCGAACGATATTCCGACCAAGTACGGCGGCGTGTGTTCCTGGGAGTTTCACGAACATCTGACGGTTCAGCCGATTCAGCCTGCGGTGGGAGATGCGGTTTACACACTGACGCTGAACGTCCATTATGAAGAACCCCGCGATGGAATTTTGTGTCCTTTTTCATTTCGTATCGTCATTCGAATGAATGTGAAAGGGGACGCAACGCATGAAGTCGTGATTGATGCAGAGAATGACGCTTTGATTAACACTCACAATATCGATTGGTCGCAATTTAGTCGGGTTGTGATTCATGGGAGTAAAGATTCTGTCATTAATCTTTCCAAAGGATTCATTCCTCCGGAATTGGAGACGAAGCCGAAAGAAAACAACTCCCAGAACAACCTGTTTCACGTTCAGATGGTCGGTTGTGGTGTGGATTCCGTGCAGGCGGCTGCGTCGCAGCGTACGATTCTTTTGCTCGCCCGTTTTGGTTCGCACCAAAAGTTGTTTCATTTGTTTGGCCGAGAAGATGTTTTGCTTGGGCGTGCATACAAAGAAAATGCGGAAAATAAAATCCGTGCGTCCGATATCGCCTATCGTTTTTATCGCGAGGGACCGAATGAGGACACTCCGGGTCGATTTCTTTCGAATTTCATTTCAAGAAATCATGCTTTGCTGCGATTCCTTCAGGAAGGTGTGACTCTTCAGGATTCCAGTGTTTTTGGCGTGGAGGTTGAGTGCGGCGACAAAATGGAGTTGATTCCGAAAAGAGGGAAGATACAGATTGCGTGGGATGATGTTCAAAAAGGGGTCGTTCTGTACATTTCGAAATTTGCGAAACTCCGATTGAGTGCGGTCAACAAAAAGCACAATGGGATTGATGGTCAGCTGAATTTAAATCTCGAAAATGAACCGTTGTGGAAATTAGGGACGCCGTTGGGAATCGACGCCCTGCGAGTGGAACGCATTCAGGAATTCGCGTGGGGACGTTTTGAAGAACTGAAAGCCTTGATGGAAGAAAAAGGACAGGCGAAATTTCACGCAAAAAGTCTTTTATGGGAAAATGATTCTGGATGGAAGAATGATTTGCTGACTGACGAAGAATATTTTTGTGTTTTTCGTGCGATTTATCTCGGCGACAGCCTCGACGATACGATTCGTATTCAGGATCAGGAACTTTCAACCCGTCACGTGACGTTTTATTTCGCAAACAATCATTTTGGAATGATGAACAATCACCCAACCAGGGGAATTCAGTATACGAAGCCGGGTGCAGAACCTCAGTATTTGTACCGCGATCAGCCGCTTGATTTGGTGCCGGGAATGCACTTTCAGGTCGGAAAAGTTAAGTTTGACGTTTTTAAAGATTACGAAGCATTTTTGCAAGATGTACGAAAAACTTCGTGACCGCCAAATTTGTTTATAGAACCGCACTTCGGACTTTGTGCCGATATTATGAATTTTGTGTGATTTAAAATGTGATTTTAGGAATCGCATTTGTTTTTTGTAAACTTTAGGAGATTTTATGAAACGTTTTGTGTCTTTGTTTCTTGTGCTGATTTCAGCAACCTTGATTTCCGCCTCCGTTTCGGCTCAGGACGGTGCGGCTCCTGCTGCGGCTCCCGCCCCTGCACCTGCTGCGGAACCCGCAACAACCCCTGCACCTGCACCTGCACCTGCACCTGCTGCGAAACCTGCAGACGCCCCAGCACCCGCACCTGCTGCGGAACCCGCAACAACCCCAGCACCCGCACCTGCTGCGGAACCCGCTTCAACCCCGGCACCCGCACCTGCTGCGGAACCCGCCAAACGTCCGTACGTTATGCGCGGAATGCTTCCGATGGGGTATCGGGACTTCGTGACGAGCGAGCAGCGTGAAAAAATTTACGAAATTCAGAAAAAATATCGTCCTCAGCTCGACGAGCTTGAGAAACAGATGGCGACTCTTCGCGGCGAAATGGATCAAGAAATTCGCGGCGTTTTGACCCCTGAACAGCTTGAAAAGGTCAAAGCGCGTGAAGAACAGATTCGTAAACGCTGGGGCAAACAGAATAAAAAATAGTGTACGATATAAAACGATAATCGTACAGTGTGTATAGGGATTTTTTGGACGTGTTTTTCCGAAAAATCCCTTTTTCTTTTTCGAGACCCTTGTAATTTTCTTTCAAAAAGAGTAAAATAAGAGAAAGTTTTGTAATTTTTATACGTTTAAATAACTTGGAGTTCCTGTGCGTCCGTATTTTCGTTTCATATTTTACAGTTTCTTGTTGATTTCCTTAATGATTCATGGTCTGCGTGCTGAAGAGGCGCTTCCGGCGGCGTCGGAGGTCGCGCACGTTTGGAATCAGACGCACAAGCCGATAAAAAAACGCATTCTGCTTCGAAGCTGGGAATTTTCCGCTCCGGAGTCGATTCAGGAATGGAACGCGCTGCATGCGTGCGCCCTTTCGGAAAATGAAGGGGCGATGTGCGTAGATATTTCGGCGGACGATCCCTATTTTATGTGGTGCGGAACGTTGCAGTTTGAGGAAAATGTTCGTGAGATTCTTGTGCGTTTAACGATTCGAAGCAGTGAAAAGAATAATGGTTTTGGTGTTTATTGGACCGACGATGAGGAACCCAATTTTACCGAGTCGCGTGCGGCTCAGGCGCGTGTCGTTCCGAAGGGCGGCGACTGGTGCACGGTGGATGTGACGCTTGAAACACCGCTTCCGATTCGGCGTATGCGTTTCGACCCCAGTGCAAAATCTGGGAAAGTCGAAATTCAGAAAATCGAGCTTTTTGAACTGTGCGGTGACGGGCCGCAGCTAAAAACTGTGCCGATGGAAAACGTTGGAAGTCCTGAAGGAATGCAGAGTTTCCCAACGACGCCTCAGTTTGTACGTGTTCGAATTTCAAACCCAAAATCTGATCGGGCTGTGTTTCGCGTGAACGGGACTGAAGAAACTTTCGAAGCCGAAGAAAGTCGAATTTTCGAACGAATTTCGAATCCTGAGCTTCCGATGGAACGTTGCGTTTTTGACGTCGAATCTGAAGGGTACGCGCCGATTCATCGTGAAATGACGATTATTCACGATGTGCCGATTACGTCCGACTGGAAAATTCAGGACGCAGGCTCCTTTTTGCTCTGTACGGCTCCCGACGATTCGATGGCGTTCCTTGTTCGTCCGGAAAAAAACGAACGATTGCCAGAAAATTTAAAAAATCTCCGAAAAATTGCGGCCGTTGCACCCTTAAATCCTGATTTTTCGATACAGACGGGTGAAAATTGTTTGATTTTTACTCAAAATCCGTCTCAAAATCCGTCTCAAAAATCAATGGAAGACGATTTGGAACTGCCGGCGATTCATCTTCCCGGAACGATGCAGTATGCGGTGGTTCCAGGGGTGGAACTCCTCGAAAAAGGGGAGTGGAGTTCGTCGAAAGCGGACCTCGTGACGCCCGAATATCTCCGGATTTTTCCGAATTTAACGCATTTGACGCAGCGTTGGATGGGCGTCATTACGACCAACGGCGCGTTTCGTCTGCAATGGGATTCGCCTTATTTTCAGCCGACATTTGCGGCGCCGAACTATTTCGACACGACGGCCGACACGCGTTTTTCCCTCATCAGTTCGCCGAAACAGAAGGACGCTTCTTGCTCGGCGAGGCTGTATGTTTCGCCCTCGACGGATGAGCTGGAATTTTTGGAGGAAGCATTTGAAACGCAGCCGTTCCAGGAATACTCGCAGTCCGAGGAAGAGCGCGAGGCGCTTTTCAGTCTCTATCGCAGCCAGCTCGAATCCGGGCCGATTCGTTCGGAAGCGGGGTGGGGACACTGTGCCGGAAAAAACTGGAACCATTTTCCTTCAGCAGACATTGCGTCCGCTTTGTGGCGCATCGGCGGCGAAGTTCCAGACTTTCAGTTTGTTCGCGGCGGCGCACATGTTGAAAATAATACGATATTCTTTCTGCGCGGGCAGGCGCAGCGGTGGAGCGACAGTCTGATTTCGGAGGCCGAAAACGTTCTTTTGGGACGTCAGGCGGACGGAAGCTGGCATTATGACGGAAAATATGTGTGTACACATTTCGAAAACACGGCGCTCGGCGTGTGTGTTCGTCCGATTTGGGTTTTGCTGCAGGCGTATGTGGTTTCCGGAAACGAAAAATATCGCGATGCGGCTTTGGAGTCGCTCGCGTACTGTCGTCGGTTTCACGTTGCGCGCGGTGCGCAGTGCTGGGAAATGCCGCTTCACACCCCTGACCCGCTGGCGGCCGCTTATGCGATTCGTTCGTACGTTTTGGCGTTTCGAATTACGGGCGACCCGCAGTATTTGAACGATGCGCGACGCTGGGCGTTCGAAGGTTTTACGTACATGTATACGTGGAATCATTTTGATGAACCAGAGACGCCGGAATCGCTCATTCCGTGGCAGTATGGCGCGTTCATCGGTGTTTTAGGTTCGACGAACTGGAAAGCGCCGCTCTGGATGGGGCGTCCTGTGCAGTGGATCGGGACGGTTTACGCTTACGCATTGTTTGAACTTTACGACGAGATGAAGACCTTCGGCGCGCCAGACTCTCCCCTCAGGAAAGAAGCTCAAAAATGGCGGATCGCCGCAGAAGCAATCACGCATTCTGCCGAACAGCAGATTTATCAGGATGGGGAATTTGCGGGACTTTTACCCGACTCGGTAGATTGTATGAATAAAGAACGCTATCCGTGGAACATCAATCCCGCCGTTCCGATTGCGTTGCGGCTAAGAATTCTGAACGAGAAAAACGATGGGGTTCAGAACGAAAAACAGGAATCTGTACGATTTTTTATGAATTCGGAACATTGTGTCGTTTCGCCGTTTCCTGCGCAGCTGGAGTCGGACGGAGTACGAATTTTCGCGCCGGACGACGTGAAATTCCAATTGATTCTTGATGGAAAAATCATGGACGCACCGGAAGGAGCGGGGGACCGTAAGATTCTGTGGCCGTAAAATTTGCGCATTTTCCACAATTTAACACTGGTCCAAGCATAAACAATCAGAATAATCAAAACAATCAGCGTAATTAAAATAGAAACATGGAACAAAAGGAAAACTCATGGAAAAATCAAAATACAAACGCATCGGTTCGCTTCGCACTCGGGAAGAATTTGTCGCATATTTAACCTCCTTGGGTCTTGAACTGCCGGTGGATGAAAAAATTCTGTCTGCGTTGGAAGGCTCACCGATGGTGCAGTCTTTGAAAATTGGACCGTTTATTCTTCCAAATCGATGGAGTATTCAGGCGATGGAAGGTTGGGACGCGAACGACGATGGAACTCCTTCGGAACTTTTGCTCAATCGTTGGCGCAAGTTTGGCGACAGCGGGGCGGCGCTCGTGTGGGGCGGCGAGGCGTGTGCCGTGCAGTTCGACGGTCGTTCCAACCCGCGCCAGCTCTGCCACTGCGAGGAACATAAGGATACAATGTACCATCAGCTTTTCGATACGGTGACGGCAGCGCATCGCGAGAGACTGAAAAAGGAAGGGAAAAATCCGGAAGAAACGTTTTTAGTGGGGCTTCAACTGACGCATTCCGGCCGCTTCAGCAAACCGTGGGCCGACCGAAACACGCCGAAAATTGCGTACCACCACAAAATGCTGGACGCGCGCGTAAAAATTGATCCGAATGACGATTCTTTCATCATGACGGACGGTGAAATTCGTCAGTTGGTCGAGAATTACGTTCGAACGGCAAAATATGCGCAAGAGGCGGGTTTTCACTTTGTCGACGTGAAGCACTGCCACGGTTATTTCGCTCACGAACTGCTTCATGCAACGCAGAGACCGGGTGCGTATGGGGGATCGATCGAGAATCGAATGCGTTTCCTGCGCGAGATTGTGGATGGAATTCGGACCGAGTGTCCCGGACTGCTGATTGGTGTGCGTCTTTCAATTTTTGATGCGATTCCAGGCGAGGCGACAAAAGCGGAGTTTGGGACGGCGCAAAACTGTCTCTGCGAGGAGGATTTCGAGATTGTGCGTCGAATGGCGGAGGAAATCAAAATTGATGTGCTGAATGTGACGGCTGCGTCCCCGTATTACAGCGTTTACGCGCAGCGTCCGTCTTTCACGCCGGCGGTTGAGGCGGTGCTTCAACCGGATGGAACGATGAAAATTCCACCGCGAATCGACCCGCCGGAAGACCCGCTCGTGGGTTGTGTTCGTCAGATTTTGAACGCGCGCGAGCTGAAAAAACGGTTCCCGACCCTTCCGATGGTTGGGTCTGCATATACGTATTTTCAGGATTTTTTGCCTCAAGTGGCGCAGGCGGTGGTTCGTGCGGGATGGATCGACAGCGTGGGAATCGGACGGATGGTTCTGACGTACGGCGATTTGGTGGCCGACTCGCTTGCAGGAAGGGCGCTCGACCGATGCAGAGTGTGTCGAACGTTCAGTGATTGTACGACCGCGCCTCGCAACGGAATGGTTTCGGGCTGCTACCCGCTCGACCGAACGTATCGGGAAATGACGGAAGCGTTACGTCTGAAGCAGTTGAAAACGCCGCTGTGTCAGTGTCATTTGAAGAAAAATGGGGGGCGTTGCGAGGCGGAAAAGTAGATTTTTCCTCAAAGATAGAACGAATTTAAAAAATATTTGCAGTGGGGGGCTTGTTCCTTTATAGAATCGTAGTAAAATAGAACCTCCTATAATTCGTTCTCATTATACCGATTCCACATGAGAATTTCGTTTTGGGCGTTCCCGGCGGCGATTGTTCCGCAACGTTGATCGTTTTGCGGTGCAGTTGTTCCGTAACGTTGATCGTTTTGCGACGGCTCGGCGGGAAGCAGAAATTCAAAATGTATCGGGAATAAAACCGTTTTTTGAACCATTCATTTGAAACAGGAAGGATAAAAACCGTGGTTAGTATCAACACCAGCGATTTCCGTAAGGGGCTGAAGGTCCAGCTTGAAGGCGACCCATTCATTATGATTGAGTGCCAGTTCGTGAAACCCGGCAAAGGTCAGGCGCTTTACAAATGCAAACTCCGCAATCTTCTGCGCGGGACCGTTCTCGAACGGACGTGGAAAAGCGGCGACTCAATTGAATCGGCCGACATTGCTGAAATTCAGGCGCAGTATTTGTATCGCAGCGGCGACGCTTATGTTTTTATGTGCACGGAAACGTACGAACAGTACGAACTTTCTGCGGAAATCGTCGACGACGGCTGGAAGTATTTGAAGGAAGAAATGATGTGCGACCTTCTTCTGTACAACGACAATCCGATCGGAATTACGCCTCCGAATCACGTTGTGCTTCTCGTCACTCAGGCCGACCCGGCAGTGCGTGGAAATACGGCGACGAACGTCACCAAAATGGCAAAAGTTGAAACTGGTGCAGAATTCATCGTCCCGAACTTCATTGAAGAAGGCGACAAAATCCGCATCGATACACGAATCGGCGAGTACATCGAACGCGTTAAAGAGTGAGTTTCTTCACGCTCTGAAGCTCGACGAACAGCAACGCCTACTGAATATTGGGCGTTTTTCATCACCCTAGGATTTTCTGTCTGGGGTGATTTTTTCTCGATTTTTAAATGCTTATTGAAATTCGAACGTTTTATAAGTTCAGGTGTTTTCTAGAATTCGAACATTTATGAAACTTAGATGTTCTATGAATTCTGAACGTTTTGTAAATTCGTTTTTCTCAGCGCAAGCACAAGAACCGCGAGGTCCGCAGGGGTGATTCCACGGATGCGTGACGCTTGGTCGATCGTTTGCGGGTGCATGTGGGTGAGCTGTTCTTTGGCCTCCATGCGCAGTTGATTTATAGAAAAATAATCAAAATTTTCCGGAATATGAATCTTTTGGAGTTTTCGTGCGCGTTCGACGCTTGCATCCTGGCGCGACAAATAACCGGAATATTTAATATCCCAGCACACTTGCTCGCAAACGCGTTCAGAAAAGTCGGCAGTTTCCGGGAACCGTTCGACGATTTCCGCCCATTCCACCTCGGGACGCCGCAAATATTCCTCTGCTGAGACGCCTCCTCCGGGGAGTCTGACGCGTTGTTCACGCAAGGATTTCGCGAGTCGTTCGATTGATTCGTTTTTTGCACAGAAAATATTCCATCTTTTTTCGTCGACGAGTCCGCAGTGGTAGCCGATTTCGGTGAGTCGTCGGTCCGCATTGTCGCCTCGCAGTCTCAGACGATGTTCCGCGCGGCTTGTGAACATCCGGTACGGCTCATCGACGCCGCGAGTCGCCAGATCGTCCGCCATAACGCCCAAATACGCCTCATCACGCCCCAGAACGAGCGGCTCCGATCCCCCCAGCGTACGAACCGCATTCGCGCCTGCAAGCAGTCCCTGACCCGCTGCTTCTTCGTATCCCGTCGTACCGTTAATCTGTCCCGCGCAGAAAAGTCCCTCCACCGTCTTCATTTCGAACGAGTTTTTCAACTGTTCCGGCGGCAGAAAATCGTATTCGATGGCGTACGCGTACCGCATAATTTCCGCATTTTCCAGTCCTTCAATATGATGTACGATTTCACGTTGAATATCGCACGGAAGACTCGTCGAGAGGCCGTTCACGTACACTTCCTTCGTGTGCCGTCCTTCTGGTTCGAGAAAAATTTGGTGACACTCTTTGTCTGCAAATCGTACGATTTTCGTTTCAATCGACGGACAGTACCGCGGCCCCGTCGAATGAATCTGACCGGAATACATGGGCGCACGGTAAAGATTGTTCCGAATGATTTCGTGAACGACGGCGTTCGTGTGCGTAATCCAACAGGGAATCTGATCGACCGTCAGATTTTCGTGCAAAAACGAAAACGGAATGGGTTTCGCGTCGCCGACGTGCTGCGTCATGCGGGAATAATCGATGGTGCGTCCGTTGAGCCGCGCTGGGGTTCCAGTTTTGAATCGTTCGACACGCAGTCCCAGTTGAATTAACGATTCCGTCAATTTGTTCGCAGGTTCGTCACCCGCCCGACCTCCCGGAAACTGATGGGGACCGAAATGCAGAATTCCGCGCAGAAACGTTCCTGTTGTAAGAACCACTCGGGGCGCTTCGTAAATCTCGCCGAGGAGTGTTTTTACACCCGTCACGCAGGGTTTTCCGTCTGTACGATATTCGAAAAGAAGGGATTCGACGAGTTCCTGATGGAGTTCGAGATTTTCGATGAGTTCGAGACGTTCTTTCATCGCAAACTGATACGCTTTTTTGTCTGCCTGCGCGCGCGGCCCGTGCATTGCGGGACCTTTGGAACTGTTGAGCATTCGGAACTGGATCCCGGTTGCGTCGATAATTTCCCCCATGAGTCCGCCGAGGGCGTCCACTTCGCGAACGATTTGACCTTTTGCGACGCCGCCGATTGCGGGATTGCAGCTCATTTGTGCGATTGTGTCGAGATTGGAAGTCAGAAGAGCCGTGTGCGCTCCCAGCCGAGCCGCTGCGGCCGCCGCTTCAACACCTGCGTGACCGCCGCCTACGATAATTATGTCATATTTCATAAAAAGTCTCACTATTTATACATTTTGCGTAACTCTTGCGCAACAAGGAACTTACGCTCTCAGCTCGCAGGTACAGAAAAATCTGAACCCTCTTATTTGGAACTATCCGTGAATAATTCCGCGTCTTCTTCAATACGTTCGTCAGATTTTTCCGTTTGGTTTAATTCGTTTGTTTTTGTTTATTCTGTTTATTCTGTTTATTCTGTTGCTCCGTTTGTTCCATCCGATTTCCACATCTTCCAGCAACGATGGATTCTTTTGTTGCGAAAATCTTCAGGAACCGTACGATTAGAAATCTCACGAATCGTGACGCCGTGAATCTCCGTTTCGTGGAGCTTAAATCGTCGATTGTTGTTCGAAAAAAAAATGATTCCGCCGGGTGCAAGGTGCGAAATCAGAAGATTCAACATCTCCGCGTGGTCGCGCTGAACGTCCCAGTCGCTTAAATCTTTACTGTTCGAAAACGTCGGCGGGTCGAGAACTACAAGGTCGAAAAGTTCGTCATCGTATAAAGCGTTCAAAAATCGAAAAACATCGCTGCGAATGTATTCGTACTGTTTTCCACGGAAGCCGTTCAGTTCCAAATTATCCTGCGCCCAATCGAGGTAGGTGTTGGAAAGATCGACCGTTGTGACGGTTTCCGCGCCTCCCGAAGCTGCATACACGCTGAACGAGCCGGTGTATGAAAAAAGATTGAGAAATCGTTTCCCTTTTGCTTCTTTTCGCACCATCTCGCGCGTCAGTCGGTGGTCGAGGAAAAGCCCAGTGTCCAGGTAGTCTGAGAGGTTTACGAAGAATTTAAGGCCGCCTTCGTGTGCTTCGATGACGTAATTCTGTGTGTCCCAGCGATTGTACTGCGACGAACCACTTTGCCGACGCCGCTGTTTGAGGAAGATTTTGTCGTTTGGAACTTCCAAAACTCGGCCAGCGGTTCCGACCATGAGATCGAGCCACTGTGATTGCTGCGCGGCGGTTCGGTCACTGGGCCGGTCGTATTCTGCGACGTGCAGGCAGTCTTCGTATCGGTCAATCGCGAGCGGAATCTCTGGAATGTCGCGATCGTAAATCCGGTAGCATGTAATTCCTCGTTTTGTCGGCCAGCGTCTCAAGTGATGCGCCAGTTTTTCCAGTCGCCGCGCAAAATCTTCCGCCGAGTTTTTTTCCGACTCACTCACACCGCCGAATGCCGCCCGAAGCGACCGCGGGTTGGGGTTCAGCGCAGGAATAATCGTTTTTTCTTTCTTTGTTTCCGGGTTCGTCGGAAACGTTTGGTTCGTCGGATTTGTTAAATTCGTTGTATTTGTTGGATTCGTTGAATCTGTTCGGTTCGTTGGATTCGTTAAATTCGTCGGAACGTCTTGAATTGATTTTCGTTCCGTATTTCGGTGGGAGTCGTTTTCCGAAGCCTCCACTATCGGACGGAACGCATCCGCTTCCGCGACTTTTTCTGCTTCTACTGCTTTTTCTGCTTCTATTACTCCCGTTGTTTCAGTCTCTTCTGAATATTGAGCAGAAATATTTTCGTTATTTTCTTCAGGAGGACGCGGACCGAAGAACTGAAAATAGGTGCATTCGAGGCGGGAGTTGTAGATTTTGCGCCGTCGTGACGCTTCCTGACCGATGTGACGTTCGAAATCGGGAAAAGCGGTGTAAATGTAGTGCGACCAAGTCGTAAGTTTCTGCAAAACGGCCGGGATGGAATAATACAATTCCTGCAGGTCGTCCCATTCGCCGATCCATTTTCCGTATGGAGGGTTCATAAGGGTGCATCCATACTGCAAATCCGACTGCGTGTTGCGAAAATCTCGGCAAAAAAAGTCGATGTCCGAACGAACCCCCGCCATCGTCGCGTGATACTGCGCCATCTCGATCGCCTGCGGGTCGATGTCGCACCCTTGAATTTTGTACGGAAGTTCCGGAAGGATGGAGTCCTGCGCCTCTTTTCGAACCTCGGCCCAATCGCTGGAAGGAATCGCATTCCAGGACTCCGAAACGAAATTTCGCCTCAGTCCTGGCGCGATATTTCGACCGATGAGCGCTGCTTCGATGGGGATGGTTCCGCTTCCGCAGAAGGGGTCCAAAAGAGGTCGCTCACGATTCCAGTAACTCAGCAAAACGAGCGCGGCGGCGAGCGTTTCCCGCAGCGGTGCCGCTCCGACGAGCTTTCGGTATCCGCGGCGATGCAGACCGTCCCCGCTTGTGTCGAGCGTGAGAGCCGCACGATCCTTCAAAAGCGAGACTTCCACGGGGTACTTGGGTCCATCTTCGGGCAGCGCGATGGTGTTGTACGCCTTCAGAAGGCGCGTCACAATTGCTTTTTTTACGACACTCTGACACGCAGGGACGCTCGTGAGTGTGGATTTTACGCTCCTTCCGTCCACAGGAAACGCGGCGTTTTTCGGCAGCCAGCGCTCCCAGGGAAGTGCGGCGGTTCGATCAAACAGCGCTCCGAAATCTTCTGCGGGAAACTCTCCGACCCGAATGAGGACGCGTCCTGCACAGCGCAAGTTGATATTTGCACGACAAATGTCGCGTTCGGAACCGGTGAAAAGAGTGCGTCCCACGTCGATATTCTTCGGGGAAAAACCTAATTTTTGCAACTCGCGGGCCACGACGGACTCTAAACCCATGGTGGAGGTGGCGATCAGCTCAATTTTTGAATCTTGAAACGTATTTTCAGACATAGGAATTTCCCGAATAATTTTGAATTTCTCGAACGCTCACGGCCACCTTTTTGTGAGGGTGAGTAAAATAATGTATATATTATAACGAAAAATGAAAAAGAAACAACCTCCCATCCCGAATTCTGAGGGTGAAAAAGACGAGAAATCCGAAATTTGTCTCTTTTCGCATTTTAAAGTCGCTGGGAACTCGCCGCCAAGGAACACTGAATCGTGATGTGTGAGGGCGGAACACCTGCATTTTCAAGAATTTCAACCT
This sequence comes from uncultured Planctomycetaceae bacterium, assembly GCA_964438515.1. GTDB lineage: Bacteria > Planctomycetota > Planctomycetia > Pirellulales > Thermoguttaceae > RGIG3701. The sequence goes on along the minus strand of CAYTLK010000020.1, from coordinate 2,821 downwards.
CTGAAATACATTTTTTTTCTAAAATATCTGTCCCCCCCCTTGTGAAGAAGTTCGAAAAGTTTATAATAAAATTTCGTTGATGGAAAGATGAAGACTCGTTTCCTGCAAAGGGGTTCCGCTTTTTCTGACCAAAGACGCTTTTTGGTTGTAGTCGTTCTGAAATGTCGGGTCATTCCGGGCATAAAGGCGGGGCAAACGGACGAAAGTCGGTTACGTAAGATGTTATATCCCTGCTTCTCAGAATGCAGGGATTTTTTTTGGACACAACGATGGAAAAACGTATCGCCATCATCGGAATCATCGTCGAGGAACACCGTTCGGTCGAGCAGATCAACACGCTTCTTTACGATTATTCGGATTATATCATTGGTCGAATGGGTCTTCCCTACCGTTCCTGTGACGTCAGCATCATCAGCGTCGTTTTGGACGCGCCGGTGGACGTCATCAGTTCACTCTCCGGAAAGCTCGGAATGCTTCCGGGTGTGAGTGCGAAATCCGTCTGTTCCAAAAAAACAACCACTCGTTCCACGCGTTCCGATGAAGATACGGACGCTGTTTGATTTTTTTACCGTTTCTTACAGAAAGTCGAAAAAATGTATAATCCCCAATCCTGTATTGCTACAGATTTTATCGACGACGCCGAAGTTCTCGCAACCATGGAGTTCGCCGCCGCTAACAAAAACAACAAAGCGATGATTGAAGCCATTCTCGAAAAAGCGAAAGACTGCAAGGGACTGACGCACCGGGAAGCGCTGGTTCTTCTCGACTGTGAAGATCCGGAGCTTCAGCAGCGTATTTTCAAGCTGGCGATGGAAATCAAACAGCGCTTTTACGGGAATCGTATCGTGATGTTTGCGCCGCTCTATCTGTCCAACTACTGCGTGAACGGCTGCACGTACTGTCCGTACCACAGCAAAAATAAACACATTTTACGTAAAAAACTGACGCAGGATGAAATTCGCGCGGAAGTGACGGCGCTGCAGGACATGGGTCACAAACGTCTGGCTCTCGAAACAGGCGAGCATCCCACGATGAACCCGATCGAGTATATTTTGGAGTCGATCGACACGATTTACAGCATCAAACACAAAAACGGCGCCATTCGACGCGTGAACGTGAACATCGCCGCGACGACGATCGAGAATTACGCAAAACTGAAAAAAGCAGGAATCGGAACGTACATTTTATTCCAGGAAACGTACAATAAGAAACTGTACGAAGAGCGTCACCCCACCGGCCCAAAATCCAATTATGCGTACCATACGGAAGCGATGGACCGCGCGATGGAAGGCGGAATTGACGACGTGGGCTGCGGTGTGCTGTTCGGTCTGACGCCGTACCGCTATGATTTTGTCGGACTTTTGATGCACGCGGAACATTTGGAAGCCGCGAAGGGCGTGGGACCGCACACGATCAGCGTTCCGCGTATTCGACGAGCCGACGACATCGACCCGCTCATGTTTGCAAACGGAATCGACGACGCCACTTTTGCGCGAATCGTCGCGGTCATTCGTATTGCGGTTCCGTACACCGGCATGATTATTTCGACGCGTGAATCCATGAAAGCACGTGAAACCGTCCTGAAATTGGGCGTTTCGCAGATCTCCGGCGCGTCCTGCACCTCCGTCGGCGGTTACGTTCACCCCGAAGCGGAAGAAGAAAACACTTCCCAGTTCGATGTGGTTGATAATCGTACGCTTGATCAGGTTATTAATTGGCTCATCCGGCTCGGTTACGTTCCGAGTTTCTGCACGGCTTGCTACCGCGAGGGACGCACGGGCGACCGATTTATGAGCCTTGTAAAAGCGGGGTCGATCGTGAATTGCTGTCATCCGAACGCGCTGATGACGCTCAAAGAATACCTCGAAGATTACGCGTCGCCCGACACGAAAGCACTGGGTGAGGCGCTGATTCAGCGTGAGGTTCAGACGATTCCGAACGAAAAAGTGCGTAACATCGCAATCAAACACCTCACGGAGCTTCACGATGGAATGCGTGATTTCCGTTTTTGAAAAAATAATATGAAAACAGTACTGAAAACAGTATTAAACATTATTGTTTTTAGTTTGAATTTATGTTGAAATTAAGTTGAAATAGATTGAAACTGACTGAATTTCAGCAAAACAAGACACACGTGTGCTCGAATGCTTGTGTGGTTTTCAGTAGAAAATCATACAGGGTCGAGTACAGGTGCTTTCCCAATTATTGCAGCAGTAAGGAACCCTCCCAATGCCCATTACAGAAATACTTTCCCGGAACGCAAAACTGTACGGAAATGAAATCTGCCTCGTAGAATTAAATCCGGAAGACGACGAAAAACGACGCGTGACGTGGAAAGAATACGAACTCATTGAAGATACAGCCAAAGACGGGTCGCGCCGCACTATGACGTGGAATGAATTCGATGAGAAAGCGAATCGATTCGCAAATCTCCTTTTGAGCCGCGGCATCCAAAAAGGGGATAAAGTCGCGATTCTCCTCATGAACTGCCTCGAATGGCTCCCGATTTACTTCGGAGTTCTTCGAACGGGCGCTCTGGCGGTTCCGATGAACTTCCGTTACGCTTCCGACGAGATTAAATATTGCTTGGAACTCTCGGAATCCGACTTTCTTGTTTTTGGTCCAGAATTCATAGGCCGTGTTGAATCGATTTGCGAGCAAATTCCGCGCGTCAAAACGCTTTTTTACGTGGGCGACAACTGCCCGACTTTCGCAGAGAGTTTTGACCGTCTCATCACCTTCTGTTCGAGCGACACGCCGAATATTCCGCTCACGGACGACGATGAAGCTGCGATTTATTTTTCGTCCGGAACGACGGGTT
>CAYTLK010000019.1:14048-51434 GCA_964438515.1 uncultured Planctomycetaceae bacterium | reverse complement strand
GCTTCATTACGGGCTTGCTTACGCATTGTTCGGTCCAATTGTAAATGCGGATTTTCGAGACCCGCAAGCCCGTAATGAAACGAACGCAGTGAGTGGAATTAGGGTGATTTGGGCGAGATGGAATCCGTTGTTTGCAGCCGGAAAAACCCTAATTCATCCTCCTGGGAGCGCGGGCATCCTGCCCGCATGATTCCTCAAAAGAACGTTCATTCATGGGGTTATGCGGGCGAGACGCCCGCGCTCCCAAGGGTTACACCTCCGGCTCCCATCAATTAACGTACATCCAATCGTCTCGGAGCGTCCCGTACCAACGCTTGGCGGACGGACGACACGCCGACGATTCATGCTCTCTCACCAAGCGTTACCGTCACCTCTGTTCGAACGAAACGGTACGTACGGTGTGTGAGAGGACGACCGCCCAAATAATGAGCGGTCTTCTACTCGATTTGAACTCGGAACGTTTTTGAACGAAAAACCTCAATGAGGTTCATTGAAACGTGCTGAGCGGTTCCTGTTCGTTTTCGCACGCCCAAACGGCTTCCAAATCGGGAAGCTCCTTGCGCAGGAGTTCCGCCAGACGGTCGCACGCGTATTTTTCACCGGCAAAATGCGTCATCAAAACGAGTCCGATTCCCCGCGCCTTTGCTTCCAAACACGTATGAAAATTAGTTTCTCCTGTAAGAAAAATGTCACAATTATGTTCGAGTGCGTACGTCAGAAACTCTCCTGCGGCTCCGCAACCGATTCCGACTTTCTGTACGATTCGATCGGGAGTTCCGACGTATTGCACGTACGGAAGCTTCAGCAAATCGCGGACTCTCGCGAGAAACTCCTTCATCAAAATCGGTTCCGGAAATTTTCCCATCCTTCCTGTTCCGCCGCCGCATTCGGGGTTCTGCACGAACGGAGAGACGCATTCGAGTCCCAACGCGGCCGCCAGCTGTTCATTAATCCCCCATCGGGAGGCCGAGTCGAAACGAGTGTGAGGGCAAAAAAGCGCAATGTCGTTCTTGATGAGCGTCCTCAAAAGCTTTCCCGCAGTCGTCGCGTCGGTAAGTTCTTTGAGCGCACGAAAAGGGGTTGGATGATGTGCAATAATCATATCTGCCCCTTTTTCGACGGCTTCCTGAACGGTTTCGGGTGTGACGGTGAGACACGTCATCAATCGTTCGCACGTTTGAGCCGTTTCTCCCGCAAGCAGTCCCGTATTATCCCACGACTCCGCCAGAGGCTTCGGAGTCAGTTTTTCCATATAGGAACAAATGTCTGAAATTTTCATGGTTTTTTCTCCTTCATTTTAAAAAAAATTTCCTGGAAATGTAAAATCGCCGTATCGTATATACCAATAAGAGCCGTAAAGTGAAAAAAAGAGAAATATTTTCAGGAATTTTTTGTCTTATCGGTTGACGCCGACGAAAATATCCTTAAAATAGAAGAAACGTTTCCCACTTTTTTGTAAATATTCAAGGTTCATTCATGAAAATCCAAAAAAATCAGAAATACCGTCCGTCTCGCCGTTTCGTAACGACCTCGGCCTCCGTTTCTGCTTCAGCCTTCGTCGCCGTCCTGCTGGGACTTCTGATGATTTCAGGCGTTTCCCACAGCGCGTTTGCGGGGACGGAACCTCAATCGGCTCCTTCCTCCGCACCCGTTGCACCCTCCGCGAGTCCTTATGGAACTTGTTCCCACCTTGCCGGCGGTCAGGAACACGACGCGATGCCGCAAAACCTCATTCTGATGCGGAATGCGGGAATCGAATGGGCGCGTTCCGACTTCAGCTGGAGCGGAATCGAATATCCGCAAGGCGTCTGGCACTTCGAACACATTGATCGGACGCTGAAGGCGGCAGAAGAAAATGGAATCACGATTCTTCCCATTCTCGACTATCACACCGCTTGGGCCGACCCGGCTTGCGACCATCCGAAAGAGTGGCTCGAGTACGTTCGTCAGACCGTCACGCGCTGCAAAGACCGCATTCGGTACTGGGAGGTTTGGAACGAGGAAAATCTGAAAGGTTTCTGGCACGCGGAACCCAACGCGGAAAAGTACGCGGAGCTGCTGAAAATTACGTACGAGACGATAAAATCGATTGATCCGGATTTGCAGGTCGTGTACGGCGGACTCGCGGGCGTTCCTGCAGAGTTTTACGAAAAGTCGCTGCAGGCGGGAGCCGGAAAGTACTTCGACGTCGTGAATATTCATCCCTACCGCGGCGGACTGATTTCCGCGGCGGCGATGGATGCGTTTTTGAGCGATATTCAGAAGTTTCACGATTTGACGGTTCAGTACACGGGGTCGGACAAACCGGTGTGGATTACGGAAATGGGCTGGGCGACGCCTCCGACGTTGGGCGAAAACCTCAAATTCATTCTGGAAGGCTCGCTCCGACAGTTGTTTCCCGATGGAATTCCCGCAACACCCGCAGTGGTTTTCGACCCGCTGTACCCGCCGTCTATCGGAATGAGCGCGAACGTGTGGAAGGGGCTTCTTCCCGAAGGTCTCGCGTTCGATTTGCTGAAAATGGACGATTTGCCGCACCTCGACGTTCAGAAAAATCCCATCCTGATTCTTCCGCCGGGCGAAGATTTTCCCACATCGTACAAAGACGCGCTTGAGACGTACGTTCGTGACGGCGGAACCCTCGTTTTGACGGGCGGCGTTCCGTTTTACTACCATAATTTTCGCTCCGACGACGGAAATTGGGGACGCGTGAAAGGGAAAAACTATCCCGGCGATCTGGCGGGCGAGTTCCGAGTGAGCTGGATTGCGTGGTGGACGAAAAAAGGAACGCCAGAAAAGACCAAAATGGCTTTTGCGCCCGACGTTTGCGGCTCAATGAAATTGTATCCCGTCGAAAAGAGGGACGGAACCCGATTTTTCACCGACTCGCGGCTGAAAGATGGGGACTCGCTCGAACCCCTCATCGTCGCAACGGACGCAAAATGGACGGACGGACCGAAAAACGGCGAGGCGTTCGACGCACCGTGTGTCGGAATTTACCGATTCCGCAGCGACTGGAAGGGAAACATCATCGTCAGCGCCATTCTGGGCGACGGAGTTGGAAATACGAATCGGTGCAGCGCCGAAAATCAGGGAATCTTCCTGAGTCAGTCGATTCTTTTGGCGCTTCAAAATGGGATTGAACGTTATTTCTGCTACGAATTTCAAGCGGTCGAACGCGACGATGTGGATCCCGAACATCATTTCGGAATCACGCACGCCGACCTCACCCCCAAAACGGGTTATATTTCCTACAAAAATCTGACGAAAGCCCGTCCTGCGGGGTCGATTGCGATTCCGGACGAGCAAAAACTCACGAACAATCTTTGCGTCACCGCGTGGCGGCGGCCTGACGGACTCACCGGGTACGCCGTTTGGGCACCTGTTGCAGAAATCAAACGGACCGTTGAGGTTCAAGGTTCCGTCACGTCGTGTTTTACCGGAAGCGGCCGCCGTGTTTCTGCCGCTGAAACGATGACGTTCGGGCCGGAAATTACGTATTTTGTGGGAGAAAATTTAAAGATGAACCTTCATTGAAACTCGATTATGAATTTTGACAATCAGAATAATAATCAACAATATTCAATAATATTTAAAATTAATCAATAACAATCGGAACAAAATTCAGTATCAAAAACAAGGAGCAAACATGCGCAATCAGGAAGAATTGATTGAAACGTTTTTCAAAGACGAAGAAATTAAGTACGAAAAGATGCTTGACGGTCGTTACACGTGCAATTTTTCGGGGAAAAATGCGGCATACTGCGTGTACGTGAGCTGCAGCAACACCATGGAATACCTCATGGTTTACACCCTTTGCAGCATTAATATCCCCGCCGAAAAACGCGAAGCTGCAATGGAATTCATCACGAGGGCCAATTTCGGAATGCGTGTCGGATGTTTTGAAATGAACTGCGATAACGGAGAGATTCGTTTTCGTACATCAATCTCTTCCAAAGACTCTGAGATTCCGCAGAAGGTTCTGCATCGGAAATTTTACACGAGTATCGGCACACTCGACGGTTATTACACCGGCCTCATGAAAGTCGTGTTCGGGAATGCCGACCCGCACGAAGTCATCAACGAAATCGAAGGAAATTAGGTTTTTGTACCATAATCACCCTCCGATTTTTTGATTCCCGTTCGATAAGATATTCGATAAAGTGTTCGAAAATCGTTTAATAAATCGTTTAATAAAGAACGAACAGCGGTTTCAGAACGCCGACTTCATGAAAAGCGGCGATCAGTTCAATAAAACCCATAATCCACACGAACCAGAGTGCTTCAAACAAACAGTGACGCACAATTCGTGTGGAAACGGGATATTCGTCCGGCTCAGCACCTTTCAAAAGTGAAATTTTCGGGAAAAAACAGGGGACCGAGTGCGAGTAATTCTCGTAATCCGCCCCAAACAGTCCCTTCAGCCGTTTTTCTTCTTCATGTATGATTATTGGATAGTAAATCATAAAAGCGAGCAGAACCACGATCGGCATCGTGAATGTTTCCGTTGCGAATCCGATTCCGAAAGCCCCCAGCATACTGAAAAAGTAAAGCGGGTTTCGGCACATCGCGTACGGACCTTGAGTGACGAGCACTCCATCTTTACGACCCGCGATGAAGATGGAACACCAGGCTCGGCCCATCGCGCCCAGCCCGGTAAGCAGACATCCGATCAAAAATAGAGATTCTTCCAGGATGGGGATTCTTTCCCATCGGGACTCACTCACCATCAGTACGAGAAGCACCAATAGGGCGCATCCCCACGTAATTCGGATTCTGTGTTCTTCTTTACGAGTCTTGCTCATGCAACATATTCTTTCTTGGAACAATTAAAAACAGCCTTGTTTTTAATTAAAATTAGTTTTATTTACTTAATCTTCAGGAAAATCGGCTGAAGTGCGTTCATCTCAACGCGAAGCGTTCGTCCCTCCTGCGTGAGACGCACGCCCGTCCACGCGTCGGCGTTCTGAACGGCTGCGCCTTCCGGAAGCGTGAAAATCACCGTCCGAGGTTCGGTCGATGTATTTACCGCAAGAATCCACTGCGCCCCCTCGAATGCGTAACGACGAATCGCCACGAATTCCAGTTCCGACCCCGTTTCCGTCGGAATCTCCGCCGGCGTGTCGATCGACAGAAGAACGTTTTCGTACGATTTTATTTCGTTTCCTATGCGGCTCACGTCTTTCCACGTTCGTTCCAGAGACTCTTGCTTCTGCGCAGCATCCGCCTCACGGCCGCAATAATTGCGACAAAAATCGAAATACGAGTAACCGACGATTCCGTTTGCGCCGCCGGCGATCGACATCCACGTCATTGCGCGCATTTCGTCGAACGTCGGAGTCCGTGTGTTTTTATCGTTTTGGCGATAATTGGCCCAATTGAAGTACTGCGGAACCTGCCAGTTCGCGTGAAAACCGAAAACCGCCTCATTCGTTCGACGACTCCAGTCCCACGCGAGCGACGCACTTTTGGCGGAAATCGGGTACGGATCCGTTCCAATCACGTCGAAAGTCGGAATATATTCGCGAATTTCTTCGATCTGGTACAAAACGACCCACGCGGGACGTCCCGGATCGAGTTCTTCCACCAAATCACGATGGGCGGCGAGCGTTTCACGCATTGAAAGCGGAAGTTCGTCGTTGATGTACCACGCGATGATTGCGGGATGGTCCTTCAGTTCCTCGATTTTTTTCGACGTCCTCTCGCGTCCTTCGTCGTCCGTTTTGCACGCCAGACCTTCGTAAAAATCTTTAACGCTGTAAATCGACGCAATTCCCGCCTCGTGCAGCGCGTCGAGCGTCTCGCGTGAAAGCTGCGGGTACGCCATAATGCAGTTGAACGGCGAGTTTTTCAACCGTTCGATGTCCTCCGGCGACGGATTGTGGAAGTACAAACCCAACGGAAAGAAAGGTTTTCCGTCGACGATTAAACGATTGTGTGCGTCGATGTATGATTTTCGTTCCGGAAACTTTTCAAGTTTCTTCAGCGTGAGATCGCAAGTTTCCAGTGCATCGTTTTCCGGATTCGGAACCGTTGCACGCAGCGTGTATTTTCCGCAGGAAAGCGCATCGGAATCGACCAAAAATTCGACTGAATCATGGAACCAGGCCGTCGGAAGGAGTGTTTCCGTCTTTTTTTGAGCTTCATCGAAGATTTCAAGCTGGAAGCGTTTCTTCTGCGTTTCAGAAAATTCATCGGTTTTATATAAAACTCCGACGCGTACCCGAACGGTTCCTCCGATCGTCTCGGCCCGATATCGGTCGGTCGTCATTGCGGTGATGCACGGCGGGATGTAGCGTTCCATCGTCAAATCGTCGAACCAGGCGGTTCCGACGGCTCCGTTCGTTCCGTAACACGTGATGTGGGGTGATGTTGCGTTTTCAGGAACGTGTGCCAGTCCATTGATTTTCGTCCAGTCGCAAGTCCCTTGAAGCCCCATCAGATAGGCGCCGCCGAGCCATTTTCCGTTTTCGTCGGACCATTCGACGCAAATCGACGCTTTTCCGCCTTTCACATCTTTCGTTTTCACCCATCCTGTAATAACGTACGAATCTCCCGGAACCAAGGTTTTCAGCGCGAGATGGGAGAGCGCGTACGTTTTTGGGTCTTGATTTTCCCATCGTAACGATGCTTTCCCGGTGTGTGCAAATTCGGAATCTTGTGCGAAATTCTTTTGCGGGCCGGACCATCCTTGAGGAAGGGACGCTGCGCCGCCGGCGGACGTTTCTTCGAAAGAGGAGTTTTCGATGAAAGCCGACTCTTCAGCTGCGGTAAAATTCGAAAATGCGGCAGAGAAAAGGAAACTCAAAATCAAACAAAATTTAAATAAAAAGACAAAAATCAACCAATACGGCAGGCGGGAACGTTTCATCATAGGACCTTTCTGAATAACAGAATCAGGGAACGAAATGTTTTGTGTCGAATACGCATTCGACAGAGGATTCCGTTTTGGACGCTGTGAAAATGAGTTCAAAGCGGAGTATTCTTACAATTATACCTTTTCTTCCCGTTTGTTGCAAGGGGCGGGGGAATATTTTATTCTGCGGACGACTTGACAGAACGCGACTGAGGGAGTATAATTGGAATCGGCGTGTGTTTCACTCCCAACGTTGAAATTTATGAAATATTTTTGATTTTAATCCCGTTTTTTCCTGTTTTCCCAACCGTTTTCCCACCTGTTTCCCACCTGTTTTCCCACCTGTTTCCCCAACAAATTTCCAACAAATTTCCAACAAATTTCCCTCCCACCCCCACTTTCGCCTTCTGTATGAGGTTTTTATGTGTAAAAAATTTCAAACCATCTTCAAAAACCGATTTTTTCAGCCTCTTTATGCTTCTTTTTCGTTCGTTTCGCTGGTGCTGATGTTGCTGCTGGTGTTGTTTTCCCAGGTTTTGACGGCGCAGGAACTGCAAGTCGGTCAGACGCGGGTCCCCGTGACGGATGAGGAATTACTCGAAGACTGGCTGCTTCAAGACCTTGCGTTCGACCCCGAACAGGGTCAAAAAACCGCCGCCGAAAGTATGGAATTTGGTACGATTTTCACATCTGCTTCGTCCGGCACACAGAATGCGGTTCAGGAACGGGCGCTCCTTGAGAAAGTTTTTCAGGAACTTTCTGACCGCGGCGCGGATTGCGGCGAGCTGAAAGAGCGTCTTTTTTCGTCGCTCAAAGACGTTCCGGGAACCGACCCGCGCTGGAAAGAGGCGTACGTTGAGGCGTGCAGAGCGCGGCGGTCCGTCCGACTCGATTCCGCGAAAAAACTCGCGCCCAAGCTGGTTTTTACGAAACATTACAATCTCGGCGGTTCCCACTACGCGTACACGGAAGGCGTTTCGGACGCGCAGGCGGAACGCACGTTCATTCCCGGCTCGCAGCTCTGCTTCCTTTCGCTCGACGCAGACGGAAAATACGTCGAAACGGTGCTTCTCGACGATCCGCACGGCGTCATTCGCGACCCGGAAGTGACGTTCGACGGAAAAGCCGTTCTGTTTGCGTGGAAAAAATCCGACCGTCTCGACGATTTTCATCTTTACCGGATGGAACTCACCGAGAAAGACGGCGTGACGCAAGCCGCGTCCCTCAAACAACTTACGTTCGGTCTCGGCTGGGCCGATTACGAACCTTGCAGTCTCTCAAACGGCGACATTTTGTTCAATTCAACGCGCTGCTCGCAGATTGTGGATTGTTTTTGGACCGAAGTTTCCAATTTGTACCGAATGGATTCGGAGGGGCGCTGCATGCGGCGTCTGACGTTCGACCAGGTGCACGATAATTACCCGACGCTCGCCGAGGACGGCCGCGCGATGTACACGCGATGGGATTATAATGACCGCGGACAGATTTTTCCGCAGGGACTCTTTCAGATGAACCCCGACGGAACGGCTCAGACGGCTTTATACGGAAATAACAGCTGGTTTCCCACCACGATTCTGCACACGCGTCCCATTCCCGGAACGCACGGAAAACTTCTCTGCATCTTTTCCGGTCACCACACCCGGCAGAGAGGGAAAATCGGCGTCCTCAATCCCAATAAAGGCCGTGAAGAGGCCGACGGCGCAACGCTCGCCGCCCCGATTCGCGCAGCGGAACCCATTCACGTCGACGCATACGGTCAAAACGGCGAGCAATTCTGCTACCCGCTTCCGATTAATGAAACAGTATTCTTCATTGCGTATCGTCCGAACGCCGCCGGAAATCAAAACACGCTCGATCCTTTTTCGATTTACGTGATGGATCTCGACGGACGCCGCGAGCTGCTTGTGCGTGACGCCCGACTTTCCTGCAATCAGACGGCGCTTCTGGCTCCCAAAACCGTCGCCCCCGAACGGCCTTCGAACGTGGATCCCACGGCAGAAACTGGCGTTTTTTACCTCCAAGACGTTTTTTACGGTCCGGGACTCGAAGGTGTGGATCGAAAACGCGTCAAATCCCTGCGCGTCGCGGCGCTCGGGTTCCGCACCGTCGGAATCGGTCACAACAACAACGGCGGACCCGCCGGCGGCGCACTTTCCTCCACCCCGATTTCCATCGGCGGCGGCGCTTGGGACCCGAAAAAAGTCCTCGGAGAAGCAAAAATCTACGAAGACGGTTCCGCCTGTTTCCGTGTTCCGGCAAAAACGCCCCTTTATTTCCAAGTACTGGATGAAAATCATCACGTTATTCAGACGATGCGTTCGTGGAGTACGCTTCAGCCGGGCGAAACGTTTTCGTGCATCGGCTGTCACGAAGACAAAAACACCATTGCGGCCCGCGGTTCCTCGACGCTTGCGATGCGCGAAGGTCCGCAGGAACTCACTCCCTTTTACGGTCCGGCTCGCTGGTTTTCGTACGAGAAAGAAATTCAGCCGATTCTCGACCGTCACTGCGTTCGGTGTCACGATAATTCGGAAAAAGAGCCTCCCTTTGCATCGGGAGAAAACGAATTGGGGGCGGAAACCGGTGCGGGACGCATGACGCCCGAAATGCTTCAGCCGATTTTCCCGACGGGAAGCAGCTGGAGTTACACAACCGAAACGCCCGGGAAGGATTGGACGACCCGATTCCCCGTGACGCCGAACTCGGCGGAGGAGTGTCCGAAACTTTCACCAGCGCCGTTCGGCGTGACGCCGACGCACTCCGAACATTCCACACCTTGGACTTCGAACGACATTTGGCTCACCGCAGAGGTGAATTTACCGGAAAATTACGTTCCGAAGCCCCTTTTTCTACATTTTTTTCACGATGAAGACCTCGAAGTGTTTATTAATGGTGAAAGTGTGCTGGAACGCAAAGGTTTCATCACGCGTTACGCAATGGCGCAAATGCGCCGCAATCCTCTTCATGCAGGTTCCAACCTCCTCGCGGTCCACTGCCGCCAAACGGAAGGCTCGCAGGGCGTCGATGTGGGACTTTACGAACTCAATGACCCGAAAAAACTCGAAATGTCCCCAAATTCGGAACATCCATTCAGCCTCCTGGGGCGCGGGTGGAACGATCCGCTTGCGAAACGCACTTGGTCGGAATCGTACTTGAATCTTACAAATTCGCCGAAAGTTCCTCGAACACGTGCACAAAAATCAAACATTGTGAATTGGATCGACATTCAGGACGCGCCGCCGATGCTTTCGCCGTACACTGCGGGTTCGGAAAAAAGCGATTTGTGCTTCATGTTTGAGGGTCCGGCTCCCCACAATGGGGTGCTGCTTTCGCAGGAAGAAAAAGACAAAATTGCGTGCTGGATTGATTTGCTCGTCCCCTTCTGCGGTTCGTACGAAGAACACGCGCTCTGGGAACCGACGGACTGGGAGCGCAACGCGTATTACACCGCAAAACGGGAACGTTCCGAAGAACGCGACCGCAAGAATTACGACGCCTGGGCCGCCGAACGTCCGGAAGACGCCGTTCAGGAAACGGAAAACAGTTACAGAAATCTAATCGCGGAAGCATCTTCGGAACCAGCACCTGAAGCATCTTCGTTGGTTTCTTCGGAAGTTTCCGCGGATGGAACTCGGCGGACGCTGCGATTTTCGAAACCTGTACGAATCGACCAAATTCGTTTTAAAGTCGGAAATCCTCAGAATCCGCAAGACGCTCAATCCTCGCAGGAATCGCAGAATTTATCGGAGACCGACTCGGTGATGGAGGTTCAAGTGGGTTCGAACAGACGAAAAATGGATTTCAAGACGCTTTCGGTTGAACGCAGCGAGTCGTTTCCCGCCGAGACGGTCTCGGAAATTCAGATTTCGGGAGGCGTGAGATTCCAGAACTGTGTCGAAATTTGGGGAATCAAAGAATAGTGTACGAATCGATGTGTTTTTACGCAAAATTTGCATATTATTTAAACTTAATTTGAAAAAAAGCCGGCTTCCCCCCTTGACGGAAACCGGAAAAAGGAGTATATTAGAAAATAATAAGCGAGAGTAATTCAGTGGCAGAATGCTAGCTTCCCAAGCTGGACGTCGCGGGTTCGAATCCCGTCCCTCGCTTTCTTTATTTCTTGCAGGAAACTCTATATTCATTCGTGAGACTTAATGGAATGTGTCAGAAAAAACAGGAAGTGAGAATTTTTGAAATGCGTACGCATATTTGCGCCCGTTTTTTGATTTTCTTTTGCATTTTCTTCTTTAGTACTTCATTCGTTTTTGCGCAATCCGAACAAAGCGTCTGCTTCGACGATGAAACACGCGGTGCGTTGTGGGACGCGATGATTAAGAATTTTGAACAAATACCAGATAGCGACAAAAAAGCGTCTCAAGCCGCTGAAATCGCGTCGTTTCTCGTTCAAAAGAATGAAAATGAGGCGGCGCTGCAATTTCTTTCCTTTTTTTCTGACGACGAGCAAAAAGCGGTGTTTTACGTGCAAAACATTCCGTTTTTGCTCCAGAATCATGAAGAAACGCCGGCGCTCGAGTTTCTGGAAAAAGCGTCTGAGGTTCCCGATGCACCCGTTCTTTTGCTCGGTCTCGCGCAAAATCTTCTTCACGTATCCGTGGAAGTTGTACCTGTTTTGAGCGCCCAATTTTTAGAATTTACCGTCCAGCGGGACAAAAAGGGTTAAACCTTATGAAAAATATTGATTTAAATACATTTTCGTACGTCTCACTTTTGATTTTTTACTCATTTTATGTAACGTTTTTCGTTTCGTGTTTGACGTCGTTCTGCAGCACCCCGCTTGAGGCTCAAACTCCGGCTGAAACTCAAGTCGAAACACCCGCAAAAACTCCGGCTGAAACTTCTGAAACCGGAATCGAAACCGCTCGCGCGGCGTTAAAATCAGAAGAAGCGGCTCAAATCGCACTTATTGAAAAAATTTCGTCCTCACTCGTCGCGATTTTCCCCTCCGACGGGAGCGGCGGCGGGTCGGGCGTCCTCATTTCGTCGGACGGTTTCGCCCTCACGAACTTTCACGTCGTTCAACCCTGCGGAATCTGGATGAAATGCGGGCTTTCGGACGGCTGCGTCTATCATGCGGTCCTCGTCGGAATCGACCCCGTCGGAGACGTTGCGCTCATTAAAATTCTTCCTCAAATTCAGGCGGGAACCCGAAAAAAGAAGGATTCAGCATCAGATTCTGCATCCAAAGAAACTGTATCGGAATCCGCGTCGGAAACGGTGTTTCATCCGGTTCCAATCGGCGACAGCGAGCGCGTGCAGCCCGGCGACACGGCCTGGGTTTTGGGAAATCCGTTCGGTTTCGAGGAGGATTTCACCCCCGCCGTCTCGCGCGGAATCATTTCTGGAACGCACCGCTACCAGTTCCCGGCTGGAACGTTTCTTGAATATACGGACTGTTTTCAGGTGGACGCGCCGGTAAATCCCGGAAACTCCGGCGGTCCGCTTTTTAACGAGGCGGGCGAGCTGATTGGAATTAATGGACGTTGTTCTTTTGAAAAACGTGGAAGAATCAACGTCGGTGTGGGATACGCCATTTCGATGCACCAGATTCAGCTTTTTTTGAGTCATTTGAAAGCGGGACGCCTCCTCGACCACGCTACAATCGGCGCAACCGTTGCATCCGGAAACACAAACAGCGGCGGTCGGCCCGTCGTGAATGAGATTTTGGAAGATTCCGAGGCGGCTCGGCGCGGGCTGGATGTGGGGGACCGAATCCTCTCGTTCGGCGACTATCCGATTTTAACCTCAAACGACTTCAAAAACCGACTCGGAATCTACCCGAAGGGGTGGATCGTCCCCATCGAATATTCGAGAAAAATCGGAACAACGCTTGAAACTCGTACGATTTATGTTCGTCTTTCGGGCGTTCATTCGGACGTGGAACTGCAGAAGTTTCTGGCGCAATCTTTTTCGGACGAAAAGCCGGACGGAGGAGAAAAACCCGAAAAAGAGAAAAAACCGGGAAAACCAGAAAAACTGGAAAAAGAGAAAAAATTTCAGCCTGAAATTCCGGAAGAAATGCAAAAAATGATGACGCTTTTCAACTTTTTGAAGGACGTTCCGCCTGAAATCGCCGCCGTTTACGAGAAAAAAGAGGGTTTCATCAATTTTCACTTCAATCGGCTGGAATCCTCCAGGGTTTGGAATGATTTTCAAAACAAGATTCAAGTTTCAGAAACACTTTCAGGAACCAATGCGGCCAAAATGCCGATTACGATTGAGTTTCAAGCGGGAAAAACCGTTCTGAAGCAGCCGTCGTTCGACATTTTGTGGGAAAATACGGGAGATTTCGCGCGCGCCCCGCTTCCTCCGGAGAGTCGGATGCTTTTACCCGGTCTGACGCTCTGGCGCGATTTGTGCATCGGCGGTTCCAGCCGCGAGCAACTCACGTATTTCGGCGAGTCGCCGCTTCCGTACACAGATGAACGAACGCCCGTGAACGAACTTTTTGACGTGCTTGAAGGAAACATCGGCGGGGTCGGCGTACGATGTTTTTTCTCGGAAAAGACCGATGAAAAACCCTCTGCATTCCTTCAAATGGAACTCGACGTTTTAAACGGCGCGCTTCCGTGGGAGTTCTGCTTCCACGACTGGCGTGAAACGTCCGAAGGACGTATACCGTCCCGAATCGACGTTTTTTGCGGCGAACGTATTTTTGAATCCATCCAGCTTTCAGTCCCCGCCAAATAGGAAAAATATAAGGAATTGATCGACATATGAATTATAGAAGATTATTTTTGATATTCGTTTCTGTATTTTCCCCACTTTTATCCCTGAATGCGGACGCTGCTTTTCAACGGGCGGAAGTCGCAGCGCAGATTCAGCCGAAAATGGTGAAAATCTACGGCGCGGGCGGATTCGCGGAAATGGAAGAATATCAGTCGGGGTTCTTTATTTCTGCCGACGGACTCATCGTCACGGCGTTCAGTCCCGTTTTGAACACGGAAGACCTCGAATGTGTGCTTTTTGACGGCACACACTGGCACGCAAAACTCCTTGGAATCGATCCCGTTCCGGAAATTGCGCTCCTCAAAATCGAGACGAAAAATCCCGATTTCCCCTTTTTTGACCTTGCGGTCAGTGCGAAATTTACACAAACGACGATGCTTGACGGCGCTCCGATTCTTGCATTCAGCAACCTTTTTAACGTCGCCGTCGGAAATGAACCCGTGAGCGTTCAAGCAGGAAACATCGGTTCCACGACGCGTCTCGACGCTTCTCGCCGTGCGTTTGCGGCCCGATTTCACGGAACGGTTTACGTGCTGGACGTCACGACGAACAATCCCGGAGCCGCCGGCGGCGCACTCGTTTCCGCAGACGGTTCCGTGCTGTACGGAATTCTTGGAAAGGAACTTCGGCACTCACGAACGGGTTGCTGGTTGAATTTTGCGATTCCGACGCATACGCTTTCGGAAAGTGTACAGAAAATACTTTCGGGTGAGGCGCAGACATCCACGGCGTCTGAAACGGCGCAAGACGGTCGGCCTCTGCCGGAACGAGCGCTGGACCTCAAGAAATTCGGGGTTGAGTTGGTTCCTGAAATTGTGACGCGGACGCCGCCTTACATTGATGCGGTGACGGAGGAAACGCGTGCGGCGCGTGCGGGTCTTCAACCAGACGATCTCGTTTTGTACTGGAACGGTCGGCTCGTTCAATCCATCGACGAGCTGCGTGAGGAGCTGAGATTTACCGATTTTGAGGATCCGGTAAAAATAACCGTCCTTCGACGCGGCGAGATTCTGGAAATTCTGGCGAAATGAGCAAAAAAAGAGCCTGAAAAGAAATTTGCACTTTTTTCTTTTCGGACTCTTGTTTTAATAATGCGGCGAGATTTAACGCACCGCAGCTTTTTTACGGAGTCGGAATCCCATCATCCCCAGCGCAAGCGCAAGCAAAACCCAAGTTGAAGGTTCCGGAAGGGCCGCAGCCCCGCCGAGAACGATGTTTCCGTCGAGCAAATCGACATAAAAGTCGCCGTACCGCACGATATCGAGGCCGCTGAGGTCGATCTCCGCGCCGTTTTTAGCCTCCACAAGCGTGTAAATGCCGTTGGGGTCCAGCGCGAAATCGTTCGCAAGCGCAACGCTTAACGTTCCGCTTCCGTTGAGTGCCGTCGTAATTTGAAGCGGGTCAAAATCCGCATCGTACACGAACGAAAGGGTGGTTCCTTCACTCACATCGAGCGTCCCGACCGTTACTTTGCCGCCGCTCATCGCGAGAGAAACGCTGGAAAGCGAGTCGATCGTCGCCGTTCCATCCGTAATATTCAGTTTGGACGTCACGTTCGTAAGTGCGGAAGCTTTATTCCAGTCCTTCACGCGGAGCGTTCCGCCGTTCAAATTGTAGGTGAAGTTTCCGGTATTATTTTGAATGCCGACAAGAATATTATTGAACGTGACGCTGCTTGTGCCGCTTTGCGTCATCACGACGCTCGTGTTGTTCGCGGCAGAATAACAGATTACTTGCGTTCCAGCAGTGTCGTTCCAGATGTAATCGCCGGAAACGTTAATGACGGTGTTTCCGCGCGTCCCGAGCGCCTCGTAATATCCTTCGAGTTTTCCGTGCGAAAGATTCATCGCGGCGGTTCCCGAATCGTTTCCAAAATAACCATTTGTGGGATTGTAGGTTCCGCCGGTCTGATTGATGGTGAAAGTTCCAAACTGTCCCAGCGCGCCGCCGGCGGTTTTGAGCGTTCCGCCTTCAAGATGAATCGTGCAGACGCTCGACGCAGCCTCTGCTGCAAACATGTATCCGAGATTGCAGAGCGCATTTTCTTTGATTGTTATTGTATTATTCAAAATCGCGTGATTTGAACTTGCGGCCGTCAGATTAAAAACGGCAGTTCCGGAAAGGGTGATGGGCGCGTTGAGCGTGTTTTGCACCGCAGTCGTTCCAACGTTCAGCGTCCCGCCGGTTCCTGTGACGGAGTTTGTGGAAGAAAGGGAAAGATTCGTAATCGTGGTGGTTCCGGCAGAATAGGCGAGTGTAACGTTTTGAAGCGTCCCAATCGTCACCGCGGGAGACGTCACGGTTCCCGCCGCGTCCGTCTGAGAGCCGATGTTGAGCGTCACGGCGTGGTCGCCGGCTTTGTACGTTCCGGAAACGTTCAGCGTTCCGGCCGTCACCGACACATTGTAATCGGAAATGTTTGCAATATTTGCGGTCACACCCGCTGTGGGAGTGGAAAATTTCCCGGCTGCGTCCGTGAGCGCGCGAAGATTGATGTTTCCCGTAAATTGAGGACGTGAAGCGGCAACGGAAATATTATTACTCGTGAATGTTCCGGCACTCAAATTGAAAGTTGCGCTGCTGTTGGAGCCAGTTTGGGAGGCTGCGGAAAAGGACGAAACATTAATTACGGAACTCGCACCCGTTTGATTCAGTTCGAATTTCGTATTTGCTACATAGGCGTCCGCAATATTCTGTCCGTTAGAGTTCGTCCAGTTGTAATCGCCGCTGACGTTCATCACCACGCTTCCGCGCGTTGCAAGAGACGCAAATTTTCCCGTGAGTTTTCCGCCCGAGAGGTTCATCTCGACTTTTCCCGCTTCGTTCGCGACGTAACCGCCCGCCTTGAACTCACCGCCGGACTGATTTATGATAAACGTTCCGTAATCTCCCAGCGCGGACGCACCATCAACGAGAAACGTTCCGCCGCTCATGTTGAGCGTCAGTTTGTCGCCGGAATTGCGTGCGATTCCCAAATTGTTTGCGTAAAACGAGGCGGTATTTTCAAGTGTAATGACCGTATTGGAGCCGCCGAACGTCGTGGTTTGGTAATTCGAGCCGTACAGTTTAAAAGCCGCGTTTCCCGAAAGATTAAGGTTTCCCGTGAAGCTTCCAGAGGCGGTTCTGGCGGAACTTGTTCCGAGGTTCAGCGTTCCGCCGGTCATCGTGACGTCTTTTGCGATGTTGTACGTGCGGTTCACGTACGTTGTATTGGCCGCGAGCGGGGAAGCGGTCAGCTGGAGCGAGCCGCCGGTGAAATTGTAGGTTCCATTATGAATATTGAGAGCGGATGCGTTTACAAGTCCGCCCGTCTGATTGACCGTTCCGGTATTCGTCACGCCGTCCGCCGCGGCTTTTTCACCCACGTAAAGCGTTCCGGGAATCACAACGACGGCGGTTCCCGCAACGTTCATCGTTCCCGTTCCGCCGCTCGCAGGGGTCGAAGACGCCGAGCCGACGTGAATGTCGTACGTTTTTGAACCCGTTCCTTCTGCGGTGGAAGACGCGTTGTTGATTTGGAAGACGCCGCCTTCGATGTTGTACGTTCCCGTTCCGGAGTCGCCGACGAAAAGAGAGCCGTGATTGAGCGTGAAGGTTCCAGCCGCCTGATTGATGCTTCCTCCGCCCGTGATGTAGGTGCGGGCGTCATAGATGTTGAACTGCCGAACCGTCAGTCCCGGCGCTGTGGTTGCGGCGGGATACCAGCTTCTTGTGACTTCGTCGGTCAAAATATAAAGATTTGCGCCGTTGAGTCCCAAACCCGTGTTGGAAGTCGGAATGGAACAGCCGATGAGGATGTTGTTGATTCCCGTTGTATTAATGTAACGCGCAGGTGTGACGGCCCCCAGGTTTCCATAGTAGAACGCCTGAAGTTCCGTGCCCGATTCGGAGTACCACATTCCTGCAGCGGCGTCGATTGTTCCGCCTCCGGCCGTCCCGCGCCAGATGGCGTTGTAGGAAGTTGGAGCGGTAAACAAAGTATATGCTTCCGCCGGAACTGCATCTCCCAGCAACCCCGCGAGTAAGAATGAAGCCAGACGCACAGTGTAGTTTTTGATTTTAATACGCATTGTAAAAATCTTCCCCAACCAAGTATAGTGTAAATTTACAAGGTATATTATGTACCCACTGTAAAAAAAATCAAGCATTATTTTGAAAAAAAGGACAAAAAAGGACAAAAAAGTTGAAAATATTTAAAATTTTTAAAATATTAAAAAATTTCTGAACTTTTTTGAAAAATTTGGGGGGAGACCCCTCGAAATAATCTTTTGACGTGTTACAATAGGAAATCTATATGTGACATTCCGTTTATTTATTTTTAATATAGTTACTTCATCCCAAAGATATTATAGCTATGCAGAAATTTACGATTAGAAAAGGCCTCAATTTACCGATAGCCGGTCCGCCGGAACAGGTAATTCATGGGGCAAAAGCTGTGAGTAAAGTCGCGCTTGCGGGACCGGACTATGTGGGTCTGCGCCCTGCGCTGGCTGTTCAAGCAGGGGACAAAGTGAAACTCGGACAGGTTTTATTCACGGATATGAAGAATCCTGCCGCCCAGTTCACCGCTCCCGGAAGCGGAACGGTCGAAGCGATTCATCGCGGCGCCCGCCGAACCTTCCTTTCCATTACGATCAACCTCGACCACAAAGACGAGAGCCTCAGTTTTGGAAAATACACCGAGGAAAAACTCGCGTCGATTCCGCGTGAAGACGTTGTGAAGGAACTCATCGCGAGCGGCCTTTGGACGACCTTCCGCACTCGCCCCTTCGGAAAGATTCCCGCTCGGGATTCAAACCCTGCTGCGATTTTCGTGACGGCAATCGATACGAATCCGCTTGCGCCGGACGCTGCGGTCGTGATTGAGTCGGAACGCGAAGCCTTCATTTCCGGTCTGAAAGTCCTCACGGCACTCCAGGCTCCGCAGCTTTTCGTCTGTCGAGCGGCCGGCGCGAACGTTCCGGGCGAGGAACTCGGCCTTCCGAATCTCGTCGAAGCGTCGTTTCAGGGTCCGCATCCTGCGGGTCTTCCGGGGACGCACATTCATTTTCTCTGCCCCGTGAGCAGCAAAAAAACGGTCTGGTACATCGGGTATCAGGACGTCATTGCGATTGGAAAACTCTTCCGAACCGGAGCGCTGGACGTTACGCGCGTCATCTCGCTTGCGGGTCCGCGTGTCGAACGTCCCCGTCTTCTGAAAACTCGGGTCGGCGCCTGCATTTCGCAGCTCATCAAGGGTGAAATCCTTCAGAAGGACAATCGCGTCGTGAGCGGCTCGGTTCTGAGCGGCCGGACGACGGATGAGACACTCGATTTTCTCGGTCGTTTCCACAATCAAATTACGGTCCTCGAAGAAGGTGATAAACGTCACTTCCTCGGCTGGATTATGCCGGGTTATTCGAAATACTCGTTCAAATGGGTCAATCTTTCCAGTCTGCTTCCGTGGAAGAAATTCCGCATGAACACGAATCTCAACGGCGGACGCCGGCCGATTCTGCCGATTGGAAGTTTCGAGGAAGTGGTTCCGCTCGACATTTTGCCGACGTACCTCCTGCGTTCTTTGGAATACAAGGACCTTGAAGAGGCGGAGGCGCTGGGTGCGCTGGAGCTTGAGGAAGACGATCTCGCACTCTGCACGTTTGTCGATCCGGGCAAAAACGACTTCGGCGTCATGCTGCGCGATGTTCTGACCACGATTGAAAAGGAGGGCTGAGCCAATGCTGCGTAAAATAATGGATAAAATCGCTCCGTGGTTCGAACAGGGAAAGCTTTTGGCTCCGCTGCACCCGGCCTACGACGCAATCGATACTTTTTTATACACTCCGAAAGCCGTGACGACGGGAGCCGTTCAGGTTCGCGACTCGCTGTGCTTCAAACGTACGATGACGACCGTGATGATTGCTGTCGTTCCGTGCGTTTTGATGGCGATGTTCAACACCGGCTATCAGGCGTTTGCCGCGATGCAGGCCGCCGGAATGACGGAAATCCCCGTGGGCGGAAGCTGGCTGACTCTTCAGTGGCAGGCGTGGCTCATGCAGTGGCTCATCGGTTTCACTCAAAACTGGGGCGTTCTCGCGATGACTGCCGACCCGAACAACTGGCTCGCATGCTTCGTGTACGGCGCAATGTACTTCATTCCCGTGTATGCCGTCACGTTCATCGTGGGTATTTTGTGGGAGCTGCTTTTTGCATCGGTGAAACATGAGGAAATCTTTGAAGGTTTCTTCGTCACGTCGCTCCTTTTGCCGCTTACGCTCCCCGCGACGATTCCGCTTTGGCAGGTCGCCATCGCGATTTCGTTCGGCGTCGTCGTTGCGAAAGAGATTTTCGGCGGCGTTGGTCGTAACTTCCTGAATCCGGCACTGGCTGCACGAGCGTTCCTGTTCTTCACGTACGCACCGAACATGTGCGGCGACACAATCTGGGTCGCAGTCGATGGAATTTCCGCCGCGACGCCTCTCGGAATGGCGCTGACCAACGGAATGGAAGGAATCCGTCAACTCGCCAGCATGCAGAACCTCACGGAAATGCAGTACTGGTTCCACGCCTTCTTCGGTCTCATTCCCGGCTCGATGGGTGAAACATCGGTCCTCGCGTGTCTCATCGGCGCCGTCCTTCTCGTGTACACTGGAATCGGTTCTTGGCGCATCATGAGCAGTATGCTTGTGGGTTCCATGGGAACCGCCTTCCTCTTTTACTTTATGTACGCCATTGGAATGGTCACCACCCCGGTTTACGGCGTGTTCCCGCACTGGCACTTCGTTCTCGGAGGTCTCGCGTTCGGTATGATTTTCATGGCGACGGACCCCGTAACGGGCGCAATGACGCACATCGGTCAGTACGTTTACGGTTTCCTCATCGGTTTTATGGTCCTACTGATTCGTGCAGTCAATCCGGCCTACCCGGAAGGCGTCATGCTGGCGATTCTCTTCGGAAACGTCTGCGCGCCTCTCATCGACTATTTCGTCGTTCAGGCCAACATTAAGAGAAGGGAGCTGCGCAATGTCTAAATTCAAAGATTCCATGTTCGGAACGTTCCTCGTCGCGTTCGTGACGTGTGCCGTTTGTTCCGTTTTCGTTGCGTCCGCCGCTGTGATGCTCAAACCCATTCAGGCCAAAAACGCCGAATTGTTCAAAAACAAAAACATTCTGATCGCTTGCGGTCTCGTGGACAAAAAGGATTCCATCTCACCCGCAAAGTGCGATGAACTTTTGAGTTCCGTCCGAATCATTCAGGTCGATCTCGCCACGCAGAAAATCGTAGCGGAGGGTGCCGAAGCGCTGAAATACAACGAACGCACTGCCTCCAGCACCGCTGGCGAGTCGGTTCCGATTTCCGCATCGCCCTATCACGTTGGTATTTCGTCACGTGGACGCTGTGGTCTCGTTTTCATCGCAACGAATCCGGAAACGAAAGAAACACGCGTAGTGCTTCCGATCGTTGGAAAGGGCCTTTGGTCGCTTCTCTCCGGTTTCATCGCTCTGGACGCCTCCGACATGAATACAGTCAAATGCCTCTTGTTCTACGAACAGGGTGAAACAGCCGGTCTCGGCGGTGAAATTGAAAATCCGATTTGGTTGGCCAAATGGGTCGGCAAAAAAGCCTTCGATGGAAACGTTCCGGCTGTGAAAGTCGTCAAAGGTGCAGGAAACTCCGAGTTTGAAGTGGACGGCATCTCCGGTGCAACGATTACCGGAAACGGCGTCACAGGAACCGTCGACTACTGGCTCGCTCAGTACAAACCATTCCTCAAAAAACTCGCAGAAGAAACGGGAGGAAATGAATAATGTCCGAATATAAAGAAATCCTTTTGAAGCCCATTTTCCGCAACAACCCGATTACGTTGCAGGTTTTGGGTATTTGTTCGGCTCTTGCGGTCACGACGAAACTTGAGACGGCCGTCACGATGGCTTTGGCCGTCACAATCGTCACTGCCTGTTCCAGCTCCGTCATCAGCTGCATCCGCAATTTCATCCCCGACTCCATTCGAATGATCGTGCAGATGGTCGTCATTGCATCGTTCGTCATCGTCGTCGATCAGTTCCTCAAAGCGTACGCATTCGGAATCAGCCGTCAGCTCTCCGTTTTTGTCGGACTTATCATTACGAACTGTATCCTCATGGGGCGCGCAGAAGCGTTCGCCATGAAAAACCCGCCGATTTCCAGTTTTCTTGACGGTATCGGAAACGGTTTGGGGTACAGTTTGGTTCTCGTAACGCTCGCGTCGGTGCGTGAGTTGCTCGGATCCGGAAAACTTTTCGGATTTACAGTTTTACGTACGATTAACGACGGCGGATGGTACCAGCCTGCGGGAATTATGCTGCTCGCACCGAGTGCATTCTTCCTTATTGGCTTTATCATCTGGATTCTCAGAACTTATGACCCGAAACAGATTGAAGAGTGAGGAGGCTGAAACATGGAATATATACAATTAATTGTGCGTTCGATTTTCATCGATAACCTCGCGCTGTCCTTTTTCCTCGGAATGTGCACGTTCCTTGCGGTCTCGAAACGCGTTTCAACCGCCCTTGGACTGGGAATTGCCGTTGTCGTCGTTCAGACGATCACGATTCCGGTAAATAACCTTATTTTGAATTGTGTTTTGAAAGAAAACGCTTTATTTGACGGTGTTTCGCTGACGTTTTTGTCGCTCATCAGCTTCATCGGTGTGATTGCTGCCATGGTACAGATTCTGGAAATGACGCTCGATCGTTATTTTCCTCCTCTTTACAATGCGTTGGGAATTTTCCTCCCGCTCATCACCGTGAACTGTGCGATTCTGGGTGGTTCGCTCTTCATGGAACAGCGCGACTACACCTTTGCACAGAGCCTTTGCTACGGTTTCGGAAGCGGAGCTGGCTGGGCGTTTGCGATTGTTCTGCTGGCGGCTGTGCGTGAACGATGCAAATACAGCAAAGTTCCTGCCGGTCTGCACGGACTGGGAATCGCCTTCATCACCGTCGGTCTCATCGCGATGGCTTTCATGGCCTTCAGCGGAATCTGACCCTTCGTTTCATTCAAAACAATCATCAATAAACATAGGTGTAAAATATGTTCAACCAGGTATTCATTTTTGCCGACGTCACGCAGGCTCAGCAGATTGGACTTGGCGTCGTGATGTTCACTGCTGTGGTGCTGGTTCTTGTCGCTGCGATTCTTTTCGCGCGCAAGTTCCTCGTCTCCACTGGAAATGTGAAGATTGAAATCAACGACGACCCTTCCAAAACGCTTACCGTTCCGGCTGGCGGCAAACTCCTGCAGACGCTTGCGTCTCAGAAAATTTTCGTCGCCAGTGCGTGCGGCGGTCAGGGAACGTGCGGTCAATGCCGTTTGCAGGTCCTTGACGGCGGCGGAGAGATTCTTCCAACCGAAAAAGACCATTTCACCCGCGGAGAAGTCCGAGACCACTGGCGTCTTTCCTGCCAGGTCGCCGTCAAACAGGACCTCAAAATCCGCGTGCCGGCTGAAGTTTTTGACGTGAAAAAATGGACGTGTACCGTCCGTTCCAACAACAACGTCGCGACGTTCATCAAGGAATTGGTTCTCGAAATCCCGAAAGGCGAGGAAGTGAATTTCCGTGCCGGCGGTTACATCCAGATTGAGTGCCCGCCTTATGAAGTGGCGTACAAAGATTTCGACATTGCGCCGGAATATCGTCCCGACTGGGATCGTTTTCACGTGTGGGATTACGTCTCGAAAGTGACCAAGCCCGACATGCGCGCCTATTCGATGGCAAACTATCCGGAAGAAAAGGGCATTATTATGCTCAACGTCCGAATTGCGACGCCTCCTCGCGGCAAAAACGTTCCTCCGGGAGTCATGTCGTCCTACATTTTCAGCCTGAAACCCGGCGACCAAGTCACGATCAGCGGTCCTTACGGCGAGTTTTTCGCGCAGGACACCGACGCGGAGATGGTGTACATCGGCGGCGGAGCCGGAATGGCGCCCCTTCGGTCCCACATTTTCGATCTTCTGAAACGTTTGAAATCCGGACGTAAAATTTCCTACTGGTACGGCGCGCGTTCTCTGCGTGAAGTATTTTACGACGACGAGTTCCGTCAGCTGGAAAAAGAACATCCGAATTTCAGTTTCCATCTCGCTTTGAGCGACCCGCTTCCCGAGGACCATTGGACGGGGTCGACGGGATTCATTCATCAGGTCTTGGAAGACGAGTACTTGAAGAATCACAAGGCGCCGGAGTGCTGTGAATATTACATGTGCGGTCCGCCCATGATGACGCAGGCCGTGCTGAAGATGCTGGATTCGCTGGGCGTCGAACGCGAGAACATTTACTTCGACAATTTCGGCGGCTGAAAATCTGCTAAATACTAGAAGTTTTCCGGGAGAGAGTCGGCTTTCAAAAAGCCCCGCTCCCCGCGACCGTCACATCTTTACGGGCAGCGAGATTCATCCTTTGGGTGAATCTCGCGTGCAATCGGAGCCAAAAACCAAATGAAATTCCTGAGCGGCATAAAGCAAAACGTCTCGGCCCCCTCCGCCTTTGTGTGGACGTCGTGGAAACTGATGGTTCTGATGATGCTTGGGTTTTTCATCCTTTTTACCTGTCCGATTCCGTATGTGGATGCGTGGATCATCGCGGCCGACGCGTCCGGACCCGATTGCACTCTCGCGTGGCTCTGGGAGCAGCAGAACGAACATCGGTATCCGCTCGTCAAAGCGCTTGCGTGGATTTCGTATCACACTTTTGGTTCGATGGAACCGCTTTCTCTTTTAAGCATTCTTGCGTGTGCCGCCGCCAGTGCCGGTCTGATTTTGACCGCGAAACGCTTACGCGGACGCACCGAATGGACGGATGCCGTCTTTCCGTTCCTGTTTCTGAACGGTTTTCATATCGAAAATATTCTGTGGAAGCATCAGCTTTTTTTCGTGGCGGCCGGCTGTCTTGCGACTTTCTGCGGAACTTATTTGATGCGCAAACCCGAGGAACATCGGGCGTTTGGCGCGTTTTGGGCGGGAGTCGCGCTTTTGCTGCTTCCGCTGCACGGTCTCATGGGGATGGCGTTCGCGCCGTTCCTCGGAGTCGGATATTTTCTGCACGGAATCGCCGTTTTGAGACGAAACCGTCGCAGTGCCGCCGCATGGTTCAACACTCTTGTACCGTTTTTGACCGCCGTTATTTGTATTCTGTACGTTTCGATTGATTTTCGCATTCCCGGCGGACACGCTGGGAATTTCGCCTCTGGAATCGCGCTTTCGACGAAGTTTCACACCATTTTAGAGTGTGCGGCCGTCGGCTTCGGCGCGCTTGGAAATCGCGTGCCGGGACTCGTCGGGGAAGGCGTTTTTCTCCTTTCCGTTCTGACGATTGCGGCTCTCGGAATACTGTACTATAAACAAAAACTCTCGCGTTTTGAGTTGGTTTCGTTCCTTCTCGTTTTGGCGGCCGGCTGGATGCTTCCGTTTGCGATCGGCGTCGGACGCAGCGCGATGGGGGGCGCGGCTCCTCGTTACGCGATTCTCGCTGCGCCTCTTGCGGCGTTCCTCATTCTCATTTGGATTCGAATCGGTGAATGTACCAAACTGGCGTTTTCCGTCTCGCAGCTGTTTCAATACTCGATGTTCACGTTTTTCTGTGCGTTTTTGATGTACCACGCCAGCATGGCGATCGACTACGGAAAAGAACGGATTCACGAATACGATTCCTTCCGCGCAAGCGTCCAAGCGGGTTTGCCGCTCGAAGCGGCGGCGGGAAAGCACTGGTCGTATTGGGGGTGGGATGAAGACGATTTTACGTATTATATCAAACGAATGGCTAAAAACGGCGTCAAACCTTTCTCGGAAATCCACGAATTGGGGCTGCGCGAGACCGAAGAAATTCCGCTTGAGGTCCATCATTACGAGGGCGATTCCGGAAACACGGAAATTTCCATTCCGATTCCCGGCGGAAAGCGTCACATCGACGCGATTCGTCTGACTTTTGAATTACGTACAGAAGAATGGCGCAGCAATACGGCCGTCTATTGGGAGTCCGGCTCGTTCGTCTCGCCGCACGTTCAGCGAAACGCCATCAAAACCGGCACAGGCCGACACGAAAAGCAGCTGACAATCTGGATCGACTCCGACATCGACAGAGTGATTTTCGTGCCGGAATCGGAAGGAAACTTTTGGCTCGATTTGAAAAAAGTCACAATTTTAACACGTCCATAAGTTAAAACGAAGGCGTCACCCGCACGACAACGCCGCCGTTCGCCGCCCCTGGCGACCTCACCCAGAAACCTGATTTATATTCTTACGACAGCATAGCTGGTCGATTCCCCCCACTCGTTCACTGCGTAGACACGAATTATCGAGTCCTGCGTAATCCTTGAAAGTTTGCAGCTGACGGCGTTGGCTTTGACTTTAACTGTTTTCCATCTACTCCCGCCGTCGTTCGAGTATTTTACAAGAAAGCCCGTCTCGTTATTGGAATTGTCCGTCCAAGTGACCGTTCCCGTTTTTTTGGCCGGACTGTAGTTGATTAACTCCGCATAAGACGGACGTGCAGGATACGATGGTGTGATTTTTGCCGCGACAGCATAGCTTGTTGATTCTCCCCACTCGTTCACTGCGTAGACACGAATTATCGAGTCCTGCGTAATCCTTGAAAGTTTGCAGCTGACGGCGTTGGCTTTGACTTTAACTGTTTTCCATCTACTCCCGCCGTCGTTCGAGTATTTTACAAGAAAGCCCGTCTCGTTATTGGAATTGTCCGTCCAAGTGACCGTTCCCGTTCTTTTGGCTGGACTGTAGTTGATGACTGTTGCACTCGCGGGGCTTGCGGGATATTGTGCCGCGATTTCCGCAGCCGTACTCCAGTTTGAATTTCCCGAAATATTGTACGCACAGACACGTAACGACACACCGGGGGAGAGGTTCTTCAGCGACATTTTGGTTGAGTTTGCTTTTGCGGTCGAAATGCGTGTCCAAGAATTTCCGCCGTCCTTACTGGCTTCAACAATGTATCCCTGTTCCATTTGGGAATTGTCGGTCCACGTCAAAGTCCCTTTTTTTCGAGAGGGACTGTAATTGACGATGGTTGCTCCCGTGGGAGAGTTGGGACGTGTAAACGTAAATTGCATGGTTTCCCATTCGGAAGAACCATTGTTGTTATACGCACAAACACGGAAGAAAGAGTTTGGATTGACGTTTTTAAGACTGGCACTTGCCGTGTTGCGGGAATAATTCTTGATTGTGTTCCAGTTGGTACCGTCACTGCTGAATTGAAGCGTAAACCCCGTCTCGTTATTGGAATTGTCCGTCCAATTTATCTTACACGTCTTTTTGTTCTGATTGTAGTTTGTAATGCGAATTTCCGATGGTGCAGCGGGAATGGAAGTGTTTGTCGGAGGTGTTACGGGGTTGTCGCCCCCAGAGCCGGATTTGTTCGCAACTGTAAATCCTCCGGTTGTGGAAGCGATCGTACCGCCGAGGATCGGTGTGTAAGTCTCAGAAAATGTACCCGACACATCTTTCGAAAAGTTAAATGTGAATTTAAAACGCCCTTCAGCGATTACTGTGTAGAAGCCGGTTACTCCGCCGGTTGGGTTCCAAATCTTTTGCTGAAACCCAACAGAGAACGTTCCCGTGGACCCGCTGACCGAATATTTGTAGGTAATATTTTTATGCAGCGAATAATATTGACCGCTTTGGGTGTATCCGTAGGAACATCGGTTGTTTTCTGCAATCGTGATAACATATGTTCTTGTACTTCCAGTACATGTAATCACACTTCCAGCCGGCAGCGACGCATCGGCCCTGGCCGCATAAACCGAAACGGGTGTGCTTTCCGACGCAAGAATTGCATCCTCGGTCACATTCATCTCAAACGTCAAATTGGGGGAAGTTTCCAGTGCTGCGGCGGGTACAGAATTGCTGGTCAATGCGATTGCGTCCGAGTTTAACACTCCGTTCGCATTGAGCAGCTCCCGTTTCTCGACTCGTTCAAAACGTAACACCCGCTCAAATTTTTTCTTTTGTTTCATGTTTTTTACCTCTCTATTTACAGATTCTGATTTAAACCATTGAAAACCAAATGATTATAAATGAATTATAATGATTTATTTTAGAAAATCAAGTGCTTAAAATAGAAAAAATATAGATTTTTGCAAAAAAACACAACTTTCCCAAAAATGAGTGCGGTTTCGAGCTTTATAGATTTTCTGAATTTCGTCCATTCCCATTCTACCGTCAAATTGGCAGAAACCACTTCCCTCCACAGGGTAGACGTTTGCTGGAGGAGCCTAAAATATTCCTTCTTCATTCCATGCGTCGTGAAACCATTTCGCGGGACGTGCTGCGCGTAAAAAGTTCGGCGAATGCCAGCCGTTCACGATTTCGTCGGGGTTCGGACGTCCGTGAAAAACCAAAACGCGCGTATTGGGGCCGGGATGGTGTGGTTCGAGGAAGTATCCGAGCGGAAACGTACGCATGCAGTTCCGCTTGAAACTGCGGCACCAAGTCGGATCCCAATATTCAAGAAGTCCTTGTTCTTTCATCCACCACGACAAAAAAGCCTGTTCGTTTCGGTGCGCCGCCCGAACGTCTTCCTGATGTTCGAGCCAGTATTTTAGAATCACAGCGTGTTTTCCAATTTCAAATCGAAAAACGCTCGAATTTCCAATATAATTGTTCAGATTCCAATCTTTGATGATACGAAAATCTCCAGGAACGTCGAAAAAGTCGTCGAGAGGCCCCAAAATCACGATGTCGAGGTCGAGAAAAAGCGCCTTTCCGTGCAGATCCGCAAGCGTTTCCTGAAACATCGTGAGTTTTCTCCACCCGCGTTCTGGAAGTTTGGCGTCCAATTCGAGCTGCGGCAGAGGGCGAATCACGACGGACGCATCGATTCCCGCCGGGTTTTCGGTGAAACAAACAAGCTGAAAAGGACGGTGCATATTTCGTTTCACCATCGCGGCCAAACGATTCACGTATTCCGGTCCGAATTTCGTTCCCCATTTCATACAAAGAATATTTTCCATCATACTTCTAACTCTGGCTCAATATCGTTTCAAAAATTCAATCGTTTTATTCTACAACCGCCTTATTATACTTTATCTTTTCGGGAAGCACAAGAGGAAAGAGCCGTATTTTTCGCAGTTTCTTCAGTTTTGAGGCGAAATTTTCGCACAAATTCAGCGTCAGTTCATTCGACGTGTGTTTTTGTACTGTAATCGAATGAGCTGTTTTTGGATTCTTCGTTCATTATTCGTTTTTCATAAAACGCACTTTTAGAATTTGTTCGGAATTCGTAACCGGCACGCAAATCACGAGCCGCTGAACGTTCTTGTTCGGATTTTCATCCGGACCTTGTGTTGTTGTGCGAATTTCAAAATGAGCGTCCGAATTCGTCGATTCTGCAAGCAAAACGCGGAGAGTTTTCCGCTTGTTTCCCGCTTTTTGCGATAAAATCACACTTTTTCCATCGTCAGAAATCGCAATCTCCGCATACGTGTGAAACTGCCAGACCAACGGTTTCCCAACCGATGCGTCCGTTCCGGCTCCAATTTTGTCGCAAATTTCAACAAAGTCGTTTTTTCGGTCCAACAAAATCGAACGCGTGACCGACTGAAGCTGATTTTCGTACGCCTGCGACAGATCGGCCGACGCAGAACCAGAATCGGAATCTGTGCGAAAATTAAAAATTGGTGCGTTTGCAGAGGGATTCTGATTTTCGTCGTCGACGCAAAGCGTGTTCTGGCCGCGAGTTGCAAGACGGTAGTACGTCCAGCGCTGCTTTCCGAAATATCCCGGTAAATTGTAATTGTCGGCCCCCAAATCGACGGCCCAACGGATGGAATCGTGGTCGAGAATGAAATTTCCAAGTTCCAAATGAGAGTGATTGACGGCATTTCCGCCCGCTTTCAGCCCGACGAACCAAGCATCGGGAGACCCCCAGCTGCTGCGGAATGTCGCGAACTCAGCGTCTCGGAAATAAAAATCATTCGGAACAGTACGAAAATCTACTTTTGCTGGACGATAATACCAGACGGCCGTTGGGTACACGTTTTGACGGTAGCGGAGGTAGAATGCGTTCCATTCGGGATGATGGAAGCGGTTTCCAAACCACATCATCTGGGAATTTGCGATGTTTCCAGCACCGGCGTCCGCAAAATTGAAGGAAATTCCCGTCGGCGACGAGACGGCCATCTGCGCGTTTCCGGTGAGATTGAATCCCTCGAACTCGCACAGTCCGAAGTCGGAACCGAGCGAGGATTCGAGCGCCTCAATGTAAAAAATCGTGTAAAGCGTCGTGTAGCACCAGTAACTGGGACCTTCCGCCCAGGCGCCGTCGGGTGCGAACGAATTCATCGCTTTCGCAACGTCTTTTACGCCGTCGGCGAGGAGATTTTGCAGCACTTGTTTCTTTTCGGCGTCCACCGCGTCCGCAATCGCAAGAATTCCCATGGAGATTCCGCCCGTGCAGACCTGATTCCAGTTGTAAGCCGACTTCTTCCACCAAGCATGAGAAATGGAAGGGAGAATTCCTTTTTCATAGATGGAATCGACCATCAAATTTCGGTCCTCAACCGACAGATCGGCATAAAACCAGTCGTATGCAATCGCAAAAGCCGCCGTCATTTCCGCAGTATCAAGAAAATGCGACGGATTCCAGTCGGGAAACGCTGCGGCTACGTGAATTTCGGCCATCGCGCGCTTGAAACACTTTGTACGTTTTTCAGAATCTTCCGTGAGTCGGTACACTGTACCAAGAACAAGGACGCGTTTCAAACAATTCCGACTTTGACTCAAAAGACGCGGCCCGACGAGGACGTATTCGACCGTTTTTGAATCTTTCAGCAACGCATCCGCCTCCTTTTCGACGGACGCATAGAGCGTCTTCAGCGCTTCGTCCGACTCAAGCAGCGCGGCAGTTTCCGCTTTCTGCGCCTCCGTCATAAAAATTCGCGGATGGTTCGGATTCAGTTTTTCGAGCGACGGAACCTCTTCCGAAAAAACCGATGCAGAAAAAACCGATGCAGGGAAAAACAGCAAGAATGTTGCACACAAAACAAAATACGAACAAAAAGACAAACAAAATCGGCGGGTGTGTTTCATTTTTTTCTTTCGTTGGGGGTGAGAAATTTTGAAAAGGGTAAATTTTCTGAAGGGTTGGGGATTTTGAAGCGGATGAATTTTCAGACGCGCGCGTTGCGTAACTCCTTTGCTGCAAAGGAGTTACGTACATTTTAAACAGGGGGATTCACGTTCCCCGCTCGCAAAAGCAGAAATGAAAATTTTTTGCTTTTTGATTTTTGTCTTTATTTCATACATTTCAGCATGAAATCGACAATCGGTGCCGGGTCCTTCAAAGAATGCGGATGATGGTCGCACCCCGGTTTCAGAATAAGTTCGACCGAGCCGCCCGCCGCCTTGAAATTTTCCATCAAAATTGCGCCGTTTTCGAGCCACGGAACCACATGATCCGAGTCGCCCGCCACGATGAAAAGCGGCACATGATGTTCCGCAAGCACTTTGCACGTCGTAATCGGCATATTTTTCACGTCGAACAGTTCCTCTTCCGTCATTTTGTAACGTTCGAGCGCCTGGTTCCAGCTTCCTTCGTCGCGCGCGCCTTTTCCGTAACCACCCGGCCAGCTTTTCAGGTCGCAGACGGGTGCGTCGATGTACAATCCCGCCACTTTATCGGGGTTTGCGATCGCCCACTGCAAACAGCAAATTCCTCCGCGGCTCATTCCCAGAAGCACCGGCTTCGCGTTGAAACCGTATTCCTGCGTCAAAAGATTGTACAAACTCGTACGTTCCGCATTGCACGCGGGGGACCCCAACAAATCGCTCGTTCCGATCCACGCGACGTACCAGCCGTGATTCAGCATCGCGATTTCCGTCTGAGGTTCGTGACCGAAAAACACAGCCCGCCACACCCACGGATTTCCAGACGCCGCCTCTTTCGGACAGACGACGCGGGCCGGACGACCATCGATTTGAAAATTGTAACAGTCGAAGCCGTTCCAGTCGCTTTTGGTTCCTGGAAAATCGGCGCGAACGAAAGCGACGGCAAACATCGAAAACAGAAACACCCCGGCTAAAAATGGAAGCGTTCGGGAAACAGAATTGCGGAAAAACATCATTTTCTCCTGAATTTTGTGGAAGGTGAGGGTCACAAACCGTTTCATCCCGACGCGGAAGCATAAATAAAATCGGGGAAACGGAATTGTGAACAAAAAATATTTTCGACGTTTCGTCCGCCTTAAGGGTGGGAACAACGCGAACGTCTCAAGTTTTATTATTGTACTTCATTTTTCGCCGAACGTCAAGAGTTTTCGAATCTATTCCGGGAAAAAAAACCGAATTCCTGAAAATTTTACAATAAATTCCAGAGAATCCGCCTTCAGGCCCTTTTTATTTTTCCGCAATTATGTAAAATGAAGATAGAAAAGAGTTTAGGAATTCCTCCGCAATCGGAATTCGACGGGAGTTTGAAAAATGAAATGCAAAAATATCCGTATTTGTATCCGTCTTGGATGGTTTTTAAGTCTCGTACTCCCCGTGATTTGCGGCTGTTCCAACCTGAAAGATGAAAATTCCGGCGGCGCGGCGAATGAATCTCGGCCTTACGACTCCGCGCCGAGTGAAAACGGTTCGGGAGGAACTGCAGGCGGAACTTCGGAAGGAACCACAGACGGAACGGTTTCAGGCGGAACTTCGGGTGGAACTTCGGGAGGAACGGCGGGTGGAACTTCAGGCGGAACTTCGAGTGGAACAGCGGGTGAATCCGTTTCGGGGGAAAACGAAACATCGACGGTCGTTTCGATGGTTCCTTTGGGGGCGCGGAAGCCGAACGAGGGGCAAAAAACGTCCGACGGAACCCAAAAAAACACAGAGGATGCTGCAAATTCGAACTCAAATCAGTCGGCTCAGGCTCCAGAAGGAAACGGTTTGCTGGGGAAAAAAGAAACCGTCTCGGTCCGATACATTCTTGAAAGAATGGTGAGTGTTTATCATAGTGCGAAAAACTATCGCGATAATGGGGAGATTCTGATTTCCTGGAACCAAAACGGAAAACCGTACGAAAGAAAAGTCGATTATCGTACGAATCTACAGCGTCCGAACCGTCTTTTGCTTCAAGTAAACGAGACGGAAGTTCTGGCGGATGGAACCACATTCAGCGCCTACACGCCCGAGATGCCGGAAATGTTTCTGCAAAAATCGTGCCCGGCAGAGATTCATCTTTTGGATATTTTGAACGACCAGGAAATTTATTGGGCGCTGACGGACGTGGAGTCGAATCAGTTTTCGTATCTCCCTCCGCCTCTCGTTCTTCTGCTTGCGCCCGACCCGCTTTTAACGTTTCTGTACCGCGCGGATCCGTCGGATATTGTGTTGCTGGAGCCGCTAAAGTTTGACGACCGGGACTGTTTCCGGATTGAGCTTCAGCGGAACGGCGAGCAAACGATTCTTTGGATTGATTCGGAGTCGTTTCTGCTGCGGCGCGTGGAACTTCCGCATCATGTGCTGCAAAACGAAGACGCTTCGAAATCGTCTTCCACGGACGAAATGGTCGTCACGCTGAATTTTCACGATGCGGAACTGAATTGGGAAGGAACGCTCGAGATTGTTTGTCCCCCGCACGCGGCTCCCGTCACATCGTACACCGCGCCGCAGATGGAACTTTTGGGACGCTCCATCCCCGACTTTCTTTTTGTCGGTTTGGACGGACGACAGCTGGCGCCTCAGAATTTCCAAAACAAAAATCTGTTTCTGTTCTTTTGGAGTGTTTATGAATCCAATCCGTACAATTTTCAGGACATCGAAAGACTCTACCAGCAGTTCAAAAATCGGGACGGCATCGTTTTTCTGGGGGTAAATATTGATCCTGCGGCGGTTCCCAATGAGAAAATTCGGTCAACTATCGAAAAATACGGTCTCACATGCGACATCGCGCGCGATAAAGGGGGCAAAAAAACGAAGGTGCTGTACAACAGCGGCGCATTTACGTGCTTTCTCATCGATAAAAAAGGGGTGGTGCAGCTTTGCGACACGCTGAATATGTACCATCCATGCGGAAAATACGACGAACCGATTCGTGAAGTTTTGGACGGAACCGATATTTATCCGGAACGCATTCACGAACTGAAACGGGCAGAACAAGACTATCGGGAATCCATTCGGCTTTGGATCGAAAAAGGAATTTTCCTGAAAGAGGCGGACACGGTTCAAATCGAAATTGCGCAGAAAAAAATCGCCCCTCCCTCCGAGCCGGTCGTCTACAAAAAGAAGAAATTATGGAGTCTCACGGACGTTCACGCACCGGCGGTCGTTCGGATTTCGCCTGATGAAAAATCCATTTTGATTCTCGAAAACGGAAATTGCATTGTTGAAACCCTCTGGGACGGGAAAATCGCGGCCCGCCATCCGTTCGCACTCGAAAAAGAGGAATATTTGACGGATTTTCAAATTTTTGCACATGATTCGGACGTGTTTTACGCCGCCGCTGGAAAACGTGCGTATATTTTAGATTCGAATTGGAAGATTCTGACCGTTTATCCTCCAAAGGAGCAAAAAAAGACCGCCGCCTCGCAGAATGCCGTCTCGAATATGGTTTTTGACGACCTCGATTCAGACGGAAAACCGGAATTGTACGTCACGTTCTGGAATGAATCCAGCATACACAAAGTGACTCTCGACGGAAAAATCAGCATTCAGGCGGAGAACTATGGAACTGGAATTCAGAACGTTTTTCAAATGTCGGCGGTAAAATTCCACAGCGAAAAGTCGCTTTGGTGCGTCGATCAAAAAGGAATTGTAACGATTTTCGACCCAAAAACGCTTCAAAGTTCGGGCGTCGTGGATGTTGAGGGACGAACGCTCGGCGGAATTGCAGCTGCTGATTTTGATTCGAACGGCGACGATTCGCTGGCGGCGCTCGCGATGGGGGTCCAGGTGCGGTACAAAGCGCTCGGAATTGCGCGCGACGGAAAAGAATTGTGGAGTTTGGACCTTCCAAATTTCATTTACCAGCGTCCAATCGAAAAAATTCATCCCGTTTTTCTGAAAAATTCGAGCGAAAGTATGGTCGGATGGATCCTCATCGGCGCTGATTCGTCGATTTACATGGTGGATCGAGATGGAATGTTGATCGACCAGTTCAATTTCGGAAAAATAATCACCGGTTGCTGTACGGGAATCTGGAACCAGAAAGCCGTGCTGCTCGTTGCGACTCCGGACGACGTGAGTGCGTGGGAGTTCAGCCATTAATTTGCGGATTTTACGATTTATACGGATTCCACTTAAAAATTCCCTTTGTGCGGTTACGGAAGCAGTCGTTTCGCGAGAACGCGAGCGACGGTGAAGCGGAAATTCAAAATGCGTCGGGTGATGCGGATTCCACTTGAAAATTCTCGTCTTAAAATGAGAAAAATTGAAGCTGAAATCCAACTGAAATCCGTACAATCCGCATTTCGTTGTAGATCCCTCGCGATTTGAATATAAGTGCAATAATACACATTAAATCAAAAACAGTTCGTACAATAATTCATAAAAATCGTTTTAATATCATACAAACAGTTCCAATTGAAGGAATTTTGTATAAATTTTCGAACATTGCGAGTTGTATCGCATGTTTTGGCCTGCCATTTAGAAAGGACCTTATGTTTTCACGTTCGTTACATTTTTGTTCGTTATATTTTGGTTTTTATTTCTGTTTCTGTTTCTTTCTGATTTTCGGTTCAAACAGTACCGCCGTCTCCGTTTTTGCGGAAGACCGAGCGGAGGAAATCGCTGCGATTGAAAAACGTGCGAAAGAGATTGAACCGATGCTTGGGGCGCGTTTTTGCGTCCTTCCTTCCATCTCGGACCGCGAGTTCTGGGAAAAAACTTCGAAAGAACCTTCATTTAAAAACGTCATTCGGGGTGCAGAAAAAGCACTTGAAACTCCTGTTTCCGTCGTTCCCGACGAACTCTACCTGGAATTCACCCAGAATGGAAATCGTACCGATTATCAGGACGCATACGGACGCCGCAACCGTCCGTTAGGATTGCTGGTTTTTGCCGAATGTTTCGAAAATCAGGGACGTTTTATTCCTCGGATTGAGGAACAATTACGTGCGTATTTCAACGATCGAAGCTGGGTTTTACCAGCTCACGACAGAAATCTCGACAATTTTAACGGGTCGTACACCGTAGATTTAGTTTCGAGCGCGACTGCGTGGATGCTTGCGACCATTGATTCCGTTTTGGGGGACAAACTTTCACCGGAAATCCGAAAAGAATTGGACGAACAGCTGGAAGTTCGGTGTTTCAAACCCTTTCGCTCGCACATTTTGACCGGCAAACCTTCACTCTGGTGGGTCCGTGGAATCAACAACTGGAACGCCGTCTGTCTGGCGGGCGTCACAGGGGCGGCGCTCACGCATCTCTCGTCGAAAGCGGATCGCGCTTGGTTTGCTGCGGCGGCGGAAAAATTCATTCTTAATTCAAACATCGGGTACACGGACGATGGTTATTGCACGGAAGGCGTCGGTTACTGGTGCTACGGGTTCGGAAATCATTTTCGACTCTCCGAAATTCTTCGCCGTGCAACCGATGGAAAAATCCAAGTTTTAAACGACCCGAAACTTCGAAAAGTGGCGCTGTACGGTTTCTCGATTGAAATTCTGCCTGGTTTTTCGCCCAGTTTTGCGGATTGCGGCCTCACCGCCGCCCCAGAACACAGACTCCTGGCGGTTTTGAATCGTTATTACGATTTTCAGCGAAACGATTACGATTATACATTTGCGCAAAAATCCGTCTCGCTTAATGATTTCGGAATTTTTTCGAACAATCTTCCTGAAATTCCAGCCGAAAATCCGTCGCGAGCCGTAAAAAGGGACTTCCGAACGTGGTTCCCGTCCGCGCAAATTATGGTGCTTCGACCGATCGACTGGATGAAAACGACTGAAAATCTCAGCGATTCCAAAGCGACGCGCCTTGCGGAAGAGGCTCTCGACGGTTTTGCGGCCGCAATGAAAGGCGGAAATAACGGCGAGCAGCACAATCACAACGATGTTGGGTCCTACGTTTTGCTTTATCGCGCGACGCTTCCGGCTCTCGATTTGGGCGGCGAGGTGTATACGCGCCGAACGTTCAGCAAGGATCGTTACGAAAGTGACGTTTTGAATTCCTGGGGGCACAACGTCCCCGTCGTTGCTGGAACTCTGCAAAAAACGGGGGCCGATGCGTGTGCAACTGTGCAGAAAGCCGATTTCAGCAAAACGCAGGACGTGTTCAAAATCGAATTCTCGGCGGCGTACGGAGTGAAAGAGTGCGAAAGTCTGACGCGCGAGTTCGTTTACAACCGCGACAAAACGCAGTTCAGTGTTGAAGATGAGGTGAAATTCAGCACTCCGCAGACGTTCGAAACCGCGATGGTGACGATTCTTGCGTGGAAACGCGACGGAAACGAAGTGATTTTCGGAGAGGGAGAAAAAGCCGTCCGTGCGAAAATCGAGGTGAAAATCGATGGAAAAGTTTCCGACGATTGGACCCTGAACGATGCGGGTTACAAAGCGGATTTTAGTGCAAATGACGTCGCGAGACGGCTTGGGATTCAACTGAATCAGCCGGTAAAGAATGCAAGTGTAAGAATTACGTACACACCGGCGGCGCTGTAGAATCTCACTGC
Source organism: uncultured Planctomycetaceae bacterium (assembly GCA_964438515.1). GTDB lineage: Bacteria > Planctomycetota > Planctomycetia > Pirellulales > Thermoguttaceae > RGIG3701. The sequence goes on along the minus strand of CAYTLK010000019.1, from coordinate 14,210 downwards.
GGAAGATTTTATGAAAAATAGGTTTTAATTCAAAAATAAATCAAAGCATGTTTTTAAAAATTCAAATAAATCAAAAAAATCCTATTGTGAAAGGTTTTTTATGTTAAAAAGCATTAAAATTTGTGTTCCTGCGTTCCTATTTCCGCTTCTTTTATCCGTTTC
>CAYTLK010000019.1:0-13948 GCA_964438515.1 uncultured Planctomycetaceae bacterium | reverse complement strand
TCCGTTTCGTCCGTTTCATTTGTTTCGTCCGTTTCGGCAGAAGAATCGGCGGCGGCAAAAAAATCAGTGGAAGAATCGGCGGAAGAAATCGTCCTTTTCGAGCCGGGAATGCTTGAAAAAGTGCGTTTGAACGACTCGACGGCTTCACTCTCTGAGGACGGAAAATCCGTTGGAATCCTCGCATCCGGCCAAAAATATCCCTGGCCCGGCCCGGTTTGGAACGGAAACTGGAATCTCGACGGATGTTCCGCGATTCGGATTGAGGTCGAAAATCTCGGCGGCGAGGAACTTTCATTGACGCTGCGCCTCGACGATCCCGCCGCCCGTCAGAACAACGCAAACTGGTTCACCGCAAATTTCCGAGTTCCGGCCCGGACGCACGCGACGCAGACGATTGAAATTCCAAACGTTTTTCCGAAACAGCTGCAGGGAAAAATCGTCGGGATGCGCGGACTGCCGGGAGGCGCAAAAACCGATGCGGCGTCGCTCGACTGGCGCGACATCGTGACGGTTTTCGTTTTCGCGAACAATCTGAAAAAACCCGCAAAATTCCGGCTCGGAAGAATCACTGCCGTTCCGATGGGGGTGGATACCGACCGCAAAATGACGGCCGACTGGATGAAAATGACGCCTGAAGAGTTTTTCCCGATGATTGATTGCTACGGACAGTTCAAATATGAGGACTGGCCCGGAAAAATCCACACCGACGCCGATTTTGTCGCACGAATCGCCTCTGAAAAAGCGGATCTTTCCGCAAATCCTCGCCCTGAAAACTGGGACATTTACGGCGGTTGGAAAAGCGGCCCGAAATTCAAAGTAACGGGACGTTTCCGTGTGGAAAAAGTCGATGGAAAGTGGTGGTTTGTCGATCCGGACGGTCATTTATTCTGGTCGCACGGAACCGACTGCGTAGGAATGGGAAACGGAAACGGCCCCATTTCATTTCGCGAGCATTACTTTGAAGGTCTTCCGGAAACCTCACCTTTTTACGGTTCCGGTTCGTGTCACATCGGGTTTTACAAGGATAAAGGGACTTTCCGTACGTATAATTGGACGTCTTCGAACCTTCTGCGCAAGTACGGTCCCGACTATGTGGAAAAGCACAACGCGCTGGCGCACGAACGTCTTGCGAGCTGGGGGATGAATACGATTGGAAACTGGTCGGATCGTCGAATTTCGTCGCAAAATCGCACCCCTTACGTCACAACGCTCGGTGCGTCCGGCCGGCAGATTGAAGGGTCGAACGGTTATTGGGGAAAATTCCCGGATCCTTTTGCTGAAGAATTTAGAACAAATATCAGAAACGCGGTGAATCAGTCGCGCGACGTGCTCGTAAGTCCTTGGTGCATCGGAACTTTCGTCGGAAACGAACTGAGTTGGGGCGACGAATTTTCTCTCTCGTTTGCTGCGCTTTGCTCGCCGGCCGACCAGCCTGCAAAGGTCGAATTCGTGAAATTTCTGAAGGAAAAATACGAAACGGTCGAAAAGCTCAATTCCGTTTGGAAGTCGGCTTACGCAAGCTGGGACGAGGTGATTCAGAAGACCGACGCCGCAAAAACACCGACGATGAACGACGATTTAGGGGCGTTTTATACTGTGATTGCGGAACAATATTTCCGCGTCATTCATGAAGAACTGCTGAAGGGCGCGCCTGGAACGCTCGATCTCGGCTGTCGTTTTGCCTGGACCAACGATCGGGCGGCTTACGCAATGGCGAAATATGTGGATGTGATGAGTTACAATTTCTACCGCGAGCAGGTGGGGGATTTTGAACTTCCGAAAGGGATTGATCTTCCGACGATTATCGGCGAATTCCACTTTGGTGCGCTGGATCGAGGCGTCTTCCACACGGGGTTGCGAGGTGCAAAGGATCAAAACGAGCGGGCGGAAAAATACTATAATTACGTTCGATCGGCCCTTGAAAATCCTTGTTTTGTCGGGACGCATTGGTTCCAATACGGTGCGCAGCCCACGACGGGGCGTTTTGATGGTGAAAACTATCAGATTGGGCTCGTCGACATCGCCGACACGCCGTACCCCGAAACGATCGCGAAAGTTCGTGAAATCGGAAAGAATATGTACGAAATCCGAACGAATAAGCAGGCTTCCGAAAACGGCGGAAAAGCGGAGTAATTCAAGGAAGTCCTAAAACTAAATCTCAAAGTTTTTGATCCGGTGCGACCGGGAGCGAGTTGCTGGGGAAAAACAACGTTCAAAATGTTTTTCCCCACGACCGTCACGTACAACAATCCTTTAAACCTGCATTGATTTTTTACATTTTTTGAACGTTCTATAAATTTTCTTTTTACCCCCCCCTTGTTTTTTTTACGATAAAAAGATATTATTACGTACATATTCGTCTGTGATTCTGAAGGGTGCTAAAATGAAAAAATTTGTTTTTGCTTTGATTCTCGTTTATTTCTTCTACATTTTCGTACAGGCACAAGAAAAAAATATCATCGTGACGCCGGAAAAAATGGAGGGCGTCACGGGAACGAGGTGGGCGTTCATCGCGGCGGTAGACGATTATGCGGAGGTTCGCGGGCTGAATTACACCGTAAACGACGCTCTCGATTTGAAGAAGAAACTCATCGAACTCGGCTTTCTCGAACAAAATATCGTCTGTCTCACAAGCGGCGCGAAGTTCCGCGATTTGCCGACGAAAAGCAACATTGAGGAACAATTTGCGGCCCTCCTGACGCGCGTCGGGGCCGGGGATATGATTCTCGTCTATTTAAGCGGTCACGGCGTCGAAATCAAGGGCGAGGAAGGTTCCTTTTTCTGCCCTCCGGAAACCGACCCGAAGAGACTGAAAGAAACGACCGTCTCGATCACTCGGATGATGAACGCGTTAAATGAAAGTGGTGCGAAATTTAAATGGATGGTGGTGGATGCGTGTCGAAACGATCCGAAGAATCCGGAAAAGTCGCTTTTCAGCGATCGAGACGCTGGTGCGAAGGAGCTTGAGTCGGTAATGGACCCGCCCGAAGCGGTGACGCTTCTGCAGAGCTGCCAGCCGAAAAAACGGTCGTACGAGGGCGGTATCGGAAAGGCGGCGAAGATTCATAACGGCTTCTTCACGCTCAGTCTTTTGGAGGCGCTGTCGCTGGCCGGCGACGTGAACGAGGACGGTGAAGTGACGTTTTCGGAGGTTTTCCAGTACGTTTCGCGCAGCACGAACGAGATGGCGGGGCGGTATTACGGCGAGGTTCAAATTCCCAATCTGACGGGAAACGTAACGGATTTCGTCTTTTTTCGTGACAAAAATCTTCCGAAGGCGGAAAAATTGGCATCCCAAGCTCAATCCCGTCTGGACGCGAAGGATTTCGAGGCGGCTTCCGAGCAGATCGACCAGGCGCTTGCGCTCTGTCCTCGGGTTCGACGTTTTCGCGACTTGAAAGAGAAAATCGAGGACGCCGCCCCTGTTGTTTTACGTGAAATCACGGTTCCGACGGACGTCGCGACGCTTGCGGAGGCGTACGCCAAAATTGCGCCGCAAGGTACAATCACGCTTCTGCGCGGAAGATACAAAGTGCCCGAGACGATTACGATTACGAAAAACGTGACGATTTTCGGCGACGTGACGCACCCGGAATACGTCGTTCTTGAGGGTTGCGAAACTAGTGTCTTCCATATTCAATCTGGCTTCGCCGAAATTGCGGGTCTGACGATTCAGAACGAAGGAAAAGAAGGGCATTTGACGCTTCGAACGCTGTGGTTTGGGTCTCCACGCCCCTTTGTGCGTTCCACGACTGCGTTTTTACCTCCCGTTTTGGGTGTGGTTTTATCGTCAATACAAAGGATTCTGCGCCAGACGTTCAGCGCTGTCGGCTCGCAACTGCGGTCAGCGAGGCTTCTACATAGGTTCCGGCGCCTCCGGCACGTTCCGCGACTGTACCGCCAGCGGTAACGCGTATCCTGGATTGGCGGTCAAAGGTGAGGGGAGCAATCCGACAGTGGAAGGGTGTACCTTCACGAAAAATAAACAGAACGGCGTATGGGTTTATGAATCTGCCGGCGGGACGTTCCGGAAGAATAAGCTTTCAGAGAACGAAAAGTCGGCGTGGAACATCGCGGAAGGGTGCAAGGTCGTGCGGGAAGGAAACACGCCGAACGAATGATTGAAGGGGGGCGGGCGTTTCGACGGCAGAGATTTTAGATATTCGGTTTTAGGAATCAAACAGGAACTTTAAGTGAAAATTTTACATACATCCGACTGGCATCTGGACGCGAAACTCGAACAGTGGTCCCGAGCCGAAGAACACGAACGTTTTTTTCAGTGGCTTCGAAAAACGCTGATTGCGGAGCAGGTCGATGCGCTCGTCGTTTCCGGCGACATTTTCGACTCCGGAGCGCCCGGGAATGCAGCGTATTTGCGCTACACCGAGTTCCTTCGCGGCTTGTATCAGGATGTTGCGGAAGGAATGTCGCCCTGCAAAAGTGTGATTATCGTTGCTGGAAATCATGATTCGCCGTCCTTCCTGCAGACCTCCGGACCCATTTTGGAGCTGCACGGGACGCGCGTTGTGACGCAGCCCGCCTCGAAGCTTCGCGAGATGATTGTTCCGCTTTGCGGTCCAAGCGGCAAAATCGAGTGCCTCTGTGCGGCAATTCCCTTCTTGCGTGAACGCGATGTGACGGGTTTGATTGAAACTCCCGAAGAAACTCCCGAAACCTCCGAAGAATCTCCGTCCGACGGGCAAAATACGGATTTTTCTCACCGCGTCCTGCTGGGGATTCGGTCTTTTTACCGGAAAGTGACTGACGAGGCGCTGAAACTCCGGGACGAGATTCTTCAAAAAGAAAAAGAAGAGGGAAAAGGAGAGGGAGACCGTTTCATTCCAATCATCGCCACCGGCCACCTTTTCACCGCGAAAGGAAAAACGCTTGACGACGATGGAGTCCGCGCGATTCATGTGGGGACGCTCAATCAGTTTCCCGCATCAGATTTTCCCAAAGAACTCAATTATATTGCGCTCGGACACCTGCATTTGCCGCAGATTGTGGATGGAAATCCCTTCATTCGTTACAGCGGCTCGCCCATTCCGATCGGTTTCTCCGAAACGAAAACCCCAAAACGCGTCATTCTGATTGAAATATATGATACTATTTTCAAAAACAATCAAACAAACACGTGTACAGAAAATCAAAAATCTCCCATTCAACTTCGGGAATTGGAAATCCCGGTGTTTCATCGGATGGAAATCCTTCGCGGCGAATCTGTTGAAGAAATTCGTACGCATGCCGAGGCGCTGGCGCAAAACATTCAGTCGCAAACCGCCACCGACTCCCCGCAGAAACACGAGTCAGTTTGGGTGAAAGCTGAATTTTGCGGAACGTCGTCCGGGATGTATCTCAACGAAGAAATTGAAGCTCTTTTTCAGGATTTTCCGTCGCTTGAGCTGGTTCGTTTTGAAAATCGGACAATAACAAACCGATCGCAAAGTTTGGAGGACGAGACGGCCGAAGTTCGTGATTTGAAGGAGATGGATCGCGAAAATCTTTTTGACCGATTTTTGACTTCCATGCACTCGAGCCTTCCGGAAGAAGAACAGACGGAGCTGAAAAAGACCTTCCAGGAACTTTTGCTTCTTTTCGACGAACAGCAGGCGTCTCAGACGGATGAAGAATAACACACACAAATCAACCAAGTAGGAGACCGCTCATTATTTGGGCGACGGTCCCCATGCGAGCCGGGGATTTTGTACCCCAGGGGGTTCGGTCTTTCTTTGGATTCGTTTTTTTACGGTCCAAGGCGAGCGGCGGGCTTTTTGAGACTCGCAAGCCCGTAATGAAACGAACGAAGTGAGTGAAATTAGGGTGATTTGGACGATGGAATCCGTTGTTTGCAGCCGGAAAAACCCTAATTTCACTCGTTCCATTCCATCGTCATTTCCGAACGCGAGGCAGTTCCCGCAAATTTCCGCGTCGCGGCGGACGCTTCCGTTGTTGTATCCGTTTCCATGACCTTCAATCGTGTCGTTCCATCGATGGGCATCGGAACCGACGAAAATCGCGTTTGGACCGGCAGGATGCGAGTAAAACCAGCTGTTTGCCGACCCGCGAGGATCGTGAATGAAGCACCTTTCAACAAGAATCGTGTCGCAGGAGGTGACGCGCAGGCCGCAGTCGTTGTTCAAGGGGCGTTCGGGATTTTCAGGATCTTCAGAAAGGTAAAATTTCCCGTCGAGACGGAATTTTACAATTTTCCGGTCCCAGTTCGATCGTTTTCAGAATCGGAACGTCTTCGGATTGTGTACGGAATTGAGCGGTCCACGTTTTTGAGGTTTTTGAGGTTTTTGAGGTAGAAGGCTTGTTGAATTCTGTATTTTTATTCAACTTTAAATCAAAACATCTTCAAAATTAAAATCATAAAAAATCAAACTAATTTCGTAATCACATCCTTCTTCAAGCATCAAAAGACTTCCGCGCAAGCAGCGTTCTTCCGGGACGTACACCGGCGGGAGCGCCGTCTGCCACACCGGTTCGGAATCCGTCGAAATAGAATTCTGTACATCTCCGATTCCGGGCGTGATTCGCCGCTCGCCGAACGTTCCGGGCGGGATTTCTGCAAGTTTGAGATCGGAAAAAACGGCAGAATCTCCGATTTTGTTCGCGGAAACACGGCACTGAATCAGAATGGCGTCGGTGCCTTGCGTCGTGAACGACAGTTGAACCGGCGTGGGTCCTCGACCGTTCGAACTGGAACTTTCGCGGCGAATTTTCCGTCGATTTTTGAAAAATTTGACCTGTAAATAACCGAGGCGGGACGTTTCCGACGTAATGACGCCCGACAAAACGCATTCTTTGGGCGTTTCGGGAACCGGAATCAACTGGTTTACCGAAATGTGATTTTGAAATTCTTTCACGACGGTAATTTTTACGCCGCCGCGGGTTCCATCCTCACGAACGACCGGCTCGCATCGGCAGAATTCGTCGCCGTTCCAGTCGGTTGGAGACTCTTTTTCAACGTCAAATTGCTGAAAATCCGCATTTTTAACGTCATTTGAGCGTTTGCCGAAGTGAGAAAACAGACGGAAGAAAATAGAAAATGTACAAAAATCAGATAAAACGAGATTCGAAGTTTCATGATTCCTGGAAGGCGGGAAAATGTTTGCCGCAAACAAAAAACAGCGTCTGTGCAGATTATACATGATTTGACGACAAAAACAAGGGAGAAGTCGACATTTAATTGTATTTTATTCTATTCTATTCCAATTTTTCTTTTTTGTTTTTCTCTTTTTTCTTATTTCCCTCTTGCATTTTCTTCACGACGGATTAAAATAGAAAGAAAGTCTCTGTTTTTCGTGTTTCCAATTTTCATTTTTTAACCCAAAAAACGCCCATGATGAAACGTTTAGTATTGTTTTTTGTTTTAATTTTCGCTATTCATTCCGTTTTCACTGTCGTTTCGCGGGCAGAGGATTCGAGCGGCACAACGGTGAAAGGAATGACGATCGTTCCCACCGCGCAGCGCCACGCGCTTTTAATCGGGATCGACGGGTACCCGCCGCCGGTCTCGAAGCTGAATTTCTGCGTCAAAGACATGCAGGATTTGGCGGTTGAACTCGAAAAAGTCGGGTTTCCGAAAGAAAACATCCACCTGATGGTCGATTCCTCGTCAGACGCGTGGAAACCGACGAGTAAGAATATCGTACAGCAAGTCAAAAGCATTACGGACGCGATGAATTCCGACGATTTTCTTTTCGTGGCGTTCAGCGGTCACGGCGTGCTGATTGACGGCGTTTCGTACCTCTGTCCCCTCGACGTCGACCCGGCAAAGCAGGATTCTTTCGTGAATCGCGACGAGCTTTTCAAGCAAATCGACGGGTGCGAGGCGTCTCGGAAAATCTTCCTTTGTGATGCGTGTCGGAACGATTTTAAGATTAAAGGTTCCGGCGGGCGCGGACTTCTGGACGCTCGGGCGCTCACGGACCCGCTGGGAAGTCGGCAGTTTGGGTTCATTTTGATGTCGTCGTGTGCGGAAAAGCAGCAGTCGCTGGAGATTGCGAAGTTTGGAAACGGCGTCTTCACGCACTTTTTGCTCGAAGGTCTTCGCGGCGCGGCGGCAAGTGACGAGGGTTACATTAGCGTCATGCGCCTCTTTGTTTATGCGGACGAAAAGACGAAAATCTTTACGAAAGGCCGACAAACGCCGATGTTCCGTCCCGGTGGCGAGATGGGAGACTTCATCATTGCACATGTGGACCGACCGAAAATCCGACCGGAACTCCCGACGATTCGAATCGAGGACATTACGGGCAAAATCTCTTGGGGCGACATTGAGATTCCGGCTTCGAAGCCCATTTTAGTGGAAAATCTGACGCTCCCGCCCGTTCCTGCGGAAATCACGCGCCAACGGCTTGAAATTCAGTTGATTCAGAGTACAATTCAAATGTTGAAAGACGGCACACACCCAGCGCTTCAGCAGTCGATTCAGGCGACGCGGCAGGCGAAAGAGGTGCTTTCTCGTGCGGTGGCGGACTTGCAGGAAATCGACAGCGACCGTAAGGAAATGTGGAGCGTTTTACCTGAATCGACGCAGAAAGAACTGTTTGAAGAGATTCAGAAGAATCCGAAATTAAGCATTTCGTCCGTTCGCGGTTTGTGTCCGGAAGAGGTCAGTTTCGTCGATTTTGCCAAAATGGTGCGTGAGGGCCAGCGCGTTCAGCCGGTCTGGAAGGAATATTTCCGGTTGAAGGCAGAGTACGACCGCATTGCGTCCGAGGCGGCCGCCAAACTTTCCACCGCCTTAAGCGACCTGAACGCGCAGCTTAAGGCCAAAGAAGACGCTTTGCCGAAGATGATTGAGGACTTCAGAACGCAGGTTTTTTTAACCCTTATGTCCGACCTTCCCGGTTATGACGCTCTCGACGCAGCATTTCCGTTTGACGAACTGATTACGCGAATCCCAGCAATGGAACAGTACGAATTCGACTGGCAGGAAAAAGACTTGTTTGCGGATGCGGAAAATGTTTGGACTGCACAAAGACCGTGTGTCTTCCTGGAACGCCAACGAATGCGTGAACTGGAGAAAAAATGTAAACCCGGCGAACGTCTTGTGAAGACCGTCAACGGCGTGGAATTCGCATTCCGCTGGTGTCCGGCAGGGAGTTTCCAGATGGGTAGCGAAAGTGGGAATTCGGACGAAAAACCAGTTCACGAAGTGACGCTTACGCGCGGATTCTGGCTTCTTGAAACGGAAGTGACGCAGGCGCAGTGGCAAGCGGTGATGGGAAACAATCCCAGCTATTTCCATGGCAATAATCTGCCTGTTGAGTGTGTGAGTTGGGAGGACTGCAAAGAATTTTGTACGAAACTTTCTTCTCAGGGGCTAAACGTTTCCCTTCCTACAGAGGCGCAGTGGGAGTATGCGTGTCGAGCGGGTACGACGGGCGCGTATGCTGGAAACCTCGACGAAATGGCGTGGTACGACGATAATTCGGGTTCGACGACCCACGAAGTGGGTCAGAAGAAACCGAACGCATGGGGCTTGTACGACATGCACGGAAACGTTTATGAATGGTGTTCGGACTGGTGGGATTCTTACTCTGAGTCGCCAGCGAGCGACCCGACAGGCCCTAGCAGTGGTACGCTCCGGGTGTTTCGCGGCGGCAGTTGGAACAACGATGCACAGTACTGCCGGTCGGCGAATCGGAACGGCAATACGCCGACGAATCGGAGCCGCAACATAGGCTTCCGCCCCGTTTTTCTTCCCCAGTTCCCCTAAGCTAAAAAAAACGTGAGTGCGAACGACCTCCCGTGAGAGCCGGAAGCCGGAGGCCCGGCACGAACAGGGAGGGAGAAAAGCACGAGCGTAAAAACAGATTCCCCCCGCTTGCGGGGGTCGCGATAAAAAGGAGGATAGAAAATTGTGCAAATAAAGACCTTTGGAATTCATTCAGGGAGCTTTCTCCCGTCAAGGTTCCAATCAACGCACAAAAGCGGGAGCAAGCTCCCGCACTCCATAAGAGGATGGGGGGCTTTTTGTCGAAAATCTTTCGATATTTGGTAAAAACACGTTTTCCGGGCTTGATTTTTGCGGAATAATTTGGTACAATGGAAGCAATCGTTCAAGGTCGTTCCAACTTTTTCGTCGGGTTTACAAGGAGGTTTTTGTGAAAACACAGCGATATTCGTTCGTCATTTCGCTTCTTTTTTTGGCTTTTCTCGCCGCACTTGCGGGCTGCGGAAAGAATGAGGCGGGGAAACCGAACGCAGAGGCGGAAAAACAAGAGGTTTCGGACGCTTCCGCATCCAGTCAGACGCCAGAGTCCGACGTGTACCGCAAGCCCGCGGAACTTGAAGAGGCCGTAAAGGAACACATCGCCGCCATTTTGAAACAGAAACCCGAGCTGGAAAAAGCCGAGCAGCCGATTCAAATGACGTACTTTTTCATTCGTGCGCTGCAGACGAACAACGAAAACGCAGTGAACGGAATGCTGACGCAGGACGCGTACAATGAACGGATGAAAAGTCCGCAAAGTTTTGCCTGTCCCGATTTCATTCGAGATTCCGAGGTGCTTCTGGGAAGCGTGCAGTACCTGTCCGACGAAAAAGATGAATCGAAAATCGTAGGCGCTCGTGTGGGAACCGTTTGGCGCGTGAAAAGTGAGGAGGGTGTGACGGAGGAAAATATTGCGTGGGTCTTTCGTTTCGAAGAGGATGCGTGGCTCGTCGCTGGAATGATCGCCGTTCTCGACCCAAAATACCCGCCGATTCTCATCAATTTTGAGGATTTGGAGGATACGCAGCGGCAATTCGTGGAACACGAAAAGGAAATTCAGCGTATTAATGCAGAGGAAGACGCAAATAAATCGGCAGACGAATCGACTGACGAAACCGTCGAAACCGTCGAAACCGTCGAGGAACCCGCAGACGAACCAGATGAAAAACCCGCTGACGCTTTAGAAGATGCGGCTTCCGAAGAAAATCAAACTGAAAATCGTGAATCTGACGCATCGGCAGATTCGGAAAGTAACGATGGTAAAGACGCTGCCGCCGCAGAAAATGGAGATGAAAATGCTGCAAACCCGCCTGAATCTGAGATTCCCGAAACGCTTGTTCCGTGACGCTTTTTGCGCTCGGACGGTCTTTCTTTCACGGTTCGTTTCCCTCGGAACGCTGCTGTTTGGAGCGTTTTTGTTTTCTGCACAAGTTTCTGCCTTCGATGCGCTGACGCCGTTGGAGACTGCGGTTCTGGCGGTCAAATCGGATGCGGACTCCATGCGCGTCGCGGAATTTTATATGAAAGCGCGAGGAATTCCGTCCCAAAATTTGATTCTTTTGGAGAAAAACTATCCCGAAGATTTGCCGCGGGATGTGTGGGAAAATGAAGTGCGTCCTCAAATCGCACAGCGGCTCGCAGAACGTCCCAGCATCCGGTGTCTCGTCTGTGCGTGGGGTCTTCCTCTGCGAATCGACGCGCCGAACGACGAAGTTCGACGTAACGAACGGCTTGCATTTTTCACGGCGCAGGAAGCGGCGTTCGTCGAAAAGATTCGTACAATAATACTTTCTCTTTTGGAAACGGTTCCGGACGACGCGAGCCGCGCGCAGGCGCAGAATTTGCCGAACATTGAGGGGATGGAACCGGCACAAATCGCGCAGCTGCTTGCGGAATTGCTGAAAAACGCGAAGGAACGCGTGAGTCGTCTTTCGGAGGAGGAACAGAAGGAAGCAAACAAAAATCTCGACAAAATCCTCCTTCCCACTTTGGGACTGCAAGGGGTGCAGAACGCGATGGTTTTGAGTTTGCAGACGAAAAATGTGCAGCTGAAACCCGAAGCAATTTTGAAGATTTTGAAAACTGTACGTGCATTTGAGGCGCTGATCGTTGAAATTAGTTTTGAAAAAGACTCGCCGGAACGCGACAAAAAACTGATTCAGGCGGTGATGATTCTGAACGGAAACCTTCCGGCGCTGCAGCTGGCGCGGGGAATGAAGGCGCAGCTGGAACGGAACGAAGGACGCAGTTCCTTCGACAGCGAGCTTTCCCTCATTTACGAGCCGGAGCGTTACACGCTGATTGGGTGGATTCCGAATATGTACGCGTATTCGAACAATCTTCCGCCCAGAATCAACATTCAAATCAAGCCCAACGCACCCGTTCCGGCGCCTGCAGGACTGTTGGAACATCCCGACGCCCCTGCTTCCGACGATGTGACCGACGCTTTACCGACTCCGAACGACGACGGAACGACGCTTGCGCCGCCGCCGCTTGAAGTTTCCGACGCTCCGAAACTCGACACAGAAGACGCGTCTGCCGAGGAGCCGAAAGAAGAAATCTCCATGTCGGTCGAACGTCAGACGGTCCCCGACGCGTCCGTTGCGGCGTCCGAGGATGGTTTTCGGGTTCCCGCCCCGAAACGACGCGTTCTTTTGGTCGCACGGCTCGAAGGTCCTTCGGTCGAAACCGTTTTGAAACGCATTGAAGAATCCGTCGAAGTCGAGAAAAAAGGACTCGAAGGCGCCGTCTATCTCGACGCGCGCACCTCGCGCCCGATGCAGGCGGCAGTCGGAAGTTACGCCAAAATGGAACAATCCCTCAATGATTTAGCGATTCGGCTGGAACGCTGCACCGATCTCGACGTGCATCTCGACACAGCAGAACCGCTTTTCACAAAGGACGCAGCTTCCGCACCTTGCGCACTTTACTGTGGATGGTATTCTGTACGAAATTTTCAGGACATTTTTACGTTTCAGCCTGGTGCGGTGGCGTACCACGTGGCGAGTTTTGAGGCGGAATCGCTCCGAACGGGGCCGGGTTGGTGTCCGAACCTCATCGAACATGGAGCCGCCGCGACCTGCGGACCGACTTTCGAACCGTACCTCGCAGCGTTCCCGGAACCGGATGAGTTTTACTCTTTGGTTCTGACAGGGAAATTTACGATGATTGAGTGTTTTTACATGGCGAAACCGTTCAATTCGTGGGCGATGACGTACGTCGGCGACCCGCTTTACTGTCCCTATCGCGTCAATCCGAAGCTCCGAATCGAGGATCTTCCCAATAAATTACAACGTTTTTTAGGTCGTCAGCCTTAAAAGAGGAGATACTGTGATGAAAAATATATTTGTACAAATTTCAAACAGACGGCGTGCGTGTGCTTTGGCGTTTGTTTGTCTCGCGCTCTGCTGCGGAGCGTGGGTGTTCAGCGGTTCCAGTTCGAATGCGGCCGAAAAGCACGAAACGGACGTTTGTACGCGTCCCGGCGCACGCGCCATGCTTTGCAGCGACTGCGCGTTTGGAAATCGCAAGGATAATTGCGTAAAATGCGGGAAATGGATGGCCGGCTCGCAGAACCCTGCGTACCTTTGTAACGATTGTGCGTTTGGAACCCGCAAGGATAATTGCGTAAAGTGCGGCAGATGGATCGGCGGCAGAGGTGTTCCTGCGTGCATTTGCAACGATTGCGCGTTTGGAAACCGCAAGGAAAACTGCGTAAAATGCGGCAAATGGATGGGTGGAAACTAAGAGATATCGTTCATTTTGTATGTGTGCATTAAAATCGAGTAGGAGACCGTTCATTATTTGGGCGGTCTCCTACAAATCGTTCGAACAGAGGTGACTGCAACGCTTTGTGAGGGCGTCGAAGCCCTGTTTAGATATTCGTGGCGTGTCGCGCCGCGCGAGTGACGCTTTATTTCCCTCTTTTCAAGAGGGGCGGTACGCAGTGCCGGGGGCGAATGAACCGAGTTCCGCCCCCTTTTTGGCGAGCCGATTGGATAAATTCAGCCGAAAAAATCCGTTTTTCAGGAACGTTTGTTCAGCGGGCTTTTTGCCCTCTGAACGTGCATCGTCCGAACAATGCACAAGCAAGCCCGTAATGAAGCGAGTGAAACGAGCGGAATTAGGGTTTTTCCGGCAGGGAACAAAGGATTCCATTAAATGTCTCTCGCCCAAATCACCCTAATTCCACTCACTTCGTTCGTTTCATTACGGGCTTGC
>CAYTLK010000018.1:46767-55106 GCA_964438515.1 uncultured Planctomycetaceae bacterium | reverse complement strand
CTGGGGCGAAATCGCGAGCAGTAAACACATTCAAAATGTTTTTTCCCCACGACCGAAACGACAGTACGGGAGCGCTCTTGTTTCCTCCCGTTAGGGTGGAAACACCGCCACGGTACAAAAGTCCCTTGAAGCACACCGTTCATTACACGGTTTTTTTGTACAGTAATGTTTTTTTGTAAAAATTTCTAATCGAGGTTTTTAGAACTTCCTTCTATTTTATACCCAACGCACTTTAAATTTCCGCTTCTCCGTCTTTCCGCTCTCGTGAAACGAGTGAATCTGACGAAATTAACGAATTTAACGGAAAAACGAAGCAATTCCTTCCGCCACAGCGGTCTGTTCCGTCTCCGTTAAACCGGGAAAGTTCGGCAGAGCCAAAATGGTTCTCGAAACTTCATACGTTACGGGAAGCTGTTTCGCGGAATAATTCAAATATCGGAAACATTCCTGTTCATGCAGCCCGAAAGGGTAGTAAATTTCAGACCCGATTTTGAGATCCGTGAGGTACTGACGCAACTTTTCCCGCAAATTTGTAAGCTGCGGATCGACCACACAGATGCAGTATTGGTTTCCTACGTGGCGGTCGCGCCCGGGTTTTTCCGGAAGACGAATATATTGTTCAAGATTCGGATACGATGCGAAAAGTGCATCGTAACGCGCCGCGATTTTCTGCCGATCAGCCGTCCAAGTGTCGAGAAAAGGAAATTTCAGGTTCAAAACGAGACCCTGGAATGCGTCCAGGCGTCCATTAATTCCCAGAATTTTATGGAAATAACGCGGCGACATTCCGTGACCTCGAATGAGACTCAGTTTTTCCGCCAGCGCATCGTCGTTCGTCGTCAGCGCGCCGCCGTCTCCCATCGTCCCCAGGTTTTTGGTGGGGTAAAAACTGAAACATCCGATGGCGCCCATCGACCCGACGCGATGATTTCCGTCTTCCAGAACCGCTTCCGCACCGATCGCCTGCGCCGCATCTTCCACCACTGCAAGATGGCGCCGCCGCGCAATTTCAAGGATTTTCTGCATGTCTGCCGCTCGACCGAACAGATGAACCGGAAGAATCGCCCGGGTGTGAGGCGTGATTTTTCGCTCCGCATCTTCCGGATCGATATTGAATGTTTTGGGCAAAATATCCGCAAAAACAGGCGTTCCGCCAAGCCGAACGACCGCGCTGGCCGTTGCGAAAAAGGTGAATGAAGGAACAATCACCTCGTCTCCCGGCTGGAGGTCGAGCGCCATGAGCGCCATCAGAAGCGCTTCACTTCCAGACGAACAGGCGATTGCGTGTTTTACGCCGCAATATTCCGCAAGCGTTTGTTCGAGACGCGCGACTTCCGGCCCCAGTACGAATGCGCCGGAATCCACAACAGCAGCCAGTCCCTCCTTGATGGAATGCTTCAAAGGAACGAGGTGACGATTTAAATCAAGAAAAGGAACCGTGACGGACATTAAATTTTATCTCCAGTACAGATTTCAAAACCTGTATATATTATGTAAACTGTACGTTATAAGTTGTAATTCGTACATTCTAAATTGCACTTCGTACATATAAATAATTGCGTTTAGTGCATCAAAAACTTTAAGATTTCGCTACAAATCGCCTCATGAACGGCCTTGGCGGACTGATTTGCTGAAATAACGATGTTTTTTTCCGGGAAACGTTGAGCCTCCGTCAAAAAACCATTCCGAACCCTTTCGTGAAACGCATCGGTTTCCGATTCCAATCGGTCTGGGTGCGGCTGACGACGCTTTTTCGCGACGTCCAGCGGAACGTCAAGAATAAAATTGAGGTCTGGAAGCGTTCCGTCTGTCGCAAAAATTCCCACGCGGCGAATTTCTTCAACGTCCAAAACGCCGCCGTACCCCTGATACACAATACTTGAAAGCAAAAACCGATCCGCAATAACGACGTCTCCCCGCTGAAGCGCCGGCTGAATGATATTTTTTACCATTTGTGCGCGTGCCGCCATAAAAAGAAGCAGCTCACTTTTGCGACAAATTTCCGTTTCCCATTGAAAAAGAAGAATTTCACGAATTTTCTCACCCAATGGCGTACTTCCTGGTTCCCGACAGAGCAGCACCCGCCTCCCCTGCTTCCTGAACCAGTCCTCAAGCAGAGGAATCTGCGTACTTTTTCCGGCTCCGTCGCCGCCTTCCAGTGCAATAAACATCCCGTTTTCCTTAATGATTGACCTTTTCATTTCCAGCCTGTATCGCCGATTCTGCGTCTTTCGACATCTGCAAATTCAACGCATTCTGAAAAATTTCCTGGGGAGACTGCATCGCCCCGCCGCCTCTCATTGAGGGAAACTGTGCCGCATTTCGAGACGCTGCGGAACTGACGCTCGACGAATTTTCATTGTTTCGGAACATTCCGTACATGTACTGCGTGAGCTGCGTCACGTACTGAATCGCTTCCGAATCGTCCGAATGTGCTTGCTGAATGTGCTTCAATGCTTCAAAAACCGACTGAAATTTTCCTTCATTCATGTAGTGCGCCACTTCCATAATGTCGAAAAATACATCGGAAATCTGATTTTGATTGCAAACATTTCGGCCTTTTTCAATGAGCGCGAACGCTTCAGGAACTTCAGGGTCCATGCACCAAAGCGCCTTGATGATTTCGACTCGAACTTCCGGTGAAAAAAGCGGATTGTTCATTTCCGTTTCCAGAACTGAACGCGGAATGTTGTTTTCAGAGTGCATTCTCGCGAGGAAAAAAACACGTTCTAACGCTTGAGACGTCAGCATTCCAGGTTTCAGCAGTGAATAAAAAATAGGCGAAAGAGTTTCCACCTCTTTGGAATTCAGCTCCGGAAGCGGTGCAAGCCCCAATGTGCCGCGCACTTCCGTCAGCATTTCCGTGTTGAATTTTTCCATTTCCAGCAAATGGTACAAAACGTACATCACGGTTTCCACTCTCAGCCGCATTTCCGGCCGGGACGCTGCTTTTTTCATCGATAAACCCTTCAAAATTCCCAGCGGGAAATGAATCCAGCGGTTCAGAAGGATGGATCGGCAGTGCTCGTTGCGAATTTCCCGGAATTTCTCGTTGGAAGTCTCGTCGGGAAGCGCGATTTTTCGCAAAATAGAATCGAGTGTTACTGAAATCGTACGCGTTACAGTAACTTTCGACTCCCCGGAAATCCACGGATTCAGAACCGTACGAATGCTTTCTTCAACGAAATCCGCACCCCCGCGCATTACGTTAATCACGGATAAATGCGGTTTCTGCCCCTCCTGAGATTCCCAGATGATTCCATTTCCGACAACTACCGGAATGTCTTCCACTTCGACTCCTTCCAGCGTCGCGATTTTCGGAGAATCGAGCAAATCGAACGCCGCCAGCGGGGTTCCGTCTGCAGTGGGCTGCAATTTCAAATCCGTGACCTGACGGAAAGTGGGTTCCGACTGCATCTTTTCGAAGACCGGCGCCGTTTCATCAAGAGGAAAATTAATCGTACATATTTCCATTTCGTCTTCAAGCGGGATTCCAGAAAAGAAACTCAGCCGAATCTGTTTTTCGAGCGCATCGTAAAACGGGATGTTTTTGCAGGTGAGATATTTTTCCCAGTACTTTTTCGCGGCGGGAATGTTGCAGAGCCACTCATGCACAAGCGCCATATTGTACCAGAATTCCGGAGCGTTCTGCATTTCCGGGAATTTCGTTTCCAGCGCTTTGAATTGTTCGACGGCTTTCTTCCAATTCAAATTCAGCATTGAGGAATCCACAATTTCGTTGAAAGCAGATTTCCATGCTGTATTTTCAGCTGCATTTTCGTCCGTATTTTCAGCGGCGTACATTACTTTCAGGCCGGTGCGGAAACACAGCGGAACGGCTTTATTGCTTTTCAGCTGATGAAGCGTATTCGTAAATAATTCTTTGAATGACGGACTGATATCGAGATTCAGAACGAGTCCAATCCACGAAAGCGCCGATTCGTACAGTTCCGCCTTGATGAGTGCTTTCGCGATCGTTTCCAGTTTGAAAATCACTTGCTCATACATGAATTGCAGGTCGGGCGTGAATGCTTCCTGGTAGCGTTCGACCGTTTCCCGAAGCACATTTTGCCGCGCCTCGCGTTCTTGCTGACGCGTAGAGACGCGCTGTTCTGCCGGAAGTGCGTTAAAATATTCCGCCACGGTTCGCTGACCATTTAAAAGAATCGCCTGTGCGGATTCCGCAATCGCAATGGGATTTTCGGGATGCAGCTCGTAAAAACGATTGGCGGTGCTGATGAGGTCCTGTTCCCGCGCAGGAAAAAATTTCAGAACGACGCAGCGAATCGCAAGGAGACACGAACGTTCCGAATCCGTGTTTAAAAGCCGATCGATGTAATTCAAGCAGGCCGTGTGCTGTTCTGCTTCCAGATATTTATAAATTTTACGAAAATCCTCAACACGGTTGGGACAGCAAAATTTAATCTTTTTCCCCGTCCCGCCAGGACAGAGAGAGTAAACGTTAATCATAATTTTCTCGATTTCTTGGATGTTGAATCTGTTTTTTATTCTACGATAGTATAATATTGTAAGGAAGTTTTATACCCGATGCATTTTGAATTTCTGCTTTTCCGCCGCTTGCACTGTCGTGAAAGGACTGCTTCCGCAGCCGCCCAAAGCGAAAAACTCAAGTAGAATCCGTATAAAAATCTCCGATTTGAACTGTTTGTAAAAAAATATTACTGCACAAAAATCGTACAATAAATGTCGTATTTCAAGATGCTTTTTGCACCGTGGGTCAAAAACTTTGAATATTGAGTTTTTAAAAGTTTCTTTTATTCTTCATTTTCCGATTTTTCACGTGAATGAAGCCGGGAAAGATGTTCCCGTAAAAATTTTTTCTCTTCTTCAATAATTTCGTCTGCATTTCTGCGCGAAAAATGAATGTAACTGGCGATTCCCTCAATGAGTCCCAACAAACAGACCCATCCGAGCAGCAGCAGACACATCAACAGGCAAAATACCGATTCGTACGATAAATTTTGCGTCACGAAGTATCCCGTCAGAGGAAATAATCCTCCCAAGAGGAACAGGCTGGCCGCAATCTGAATCCTCCGCCGATAAAGCCGCCGGTAAAAATGAAGGTCCTGTGGATATTTGGGTGCTTTTGTGTCCGCTTCGGTCGTAAATTTTTTCCACTTGCGACGCGTCAGACGAAAGGTTTCTTCCCCCAGCAGGAGATTAAAAAACCCTAAAACCAGCATTGTGGCGAGCATGGTTCCAACCTTTCTTTCCTCGAATGTCGAATTCTACGGATTCCATTTTGCAAATCCCGCATGAAATTTTCACTTGCAAATCCCGCACGGGACCGTCGCCGCAAACGTTTCACGCGGTGCAGCGATGGAAAAGCGGAGATTCACAATACGTCGTGTGCAAACTCTCTATTTTACCCATTTTTACTCGTTGGAATGCTTATTTTGAGGACCTTGCGCCGCCTCCATGCTGTCGATGTACGAACGCAGCCGTTCGAGTTCGTCCGTGATGGAATGAAGCCGCAGCATATTTTCGACCCGTTTCAGCAATTCCACTTTATTCACGGGTTTGCTCAAAAAATCGTCGCATCCCGCTTCCACTGCACGTTCAATATCCCCGAGTTCGTTGAGCGCCGTCACCATTAAAATCATGGTTTGAGACGTTTCCGGATTGGATTTTAGGGTTTTGCAAACCTCAAAACCATTTAATTTCGGCATCATGACGTCGAGGAGAATCAGATCGGGATGAAATTCTTTCACCTTTTCGAGGGTCTCCGCACCATCATACGCCATTTCAATATCCGCATCCACATCCAGCAGGAAGGTTTCGAGGAGTTCAACGTTTGTTTGATTATCGTCCGAAATTAAAATTCGACTTCGTGTCATTTTTCCGAATCTCCAATTTTTCAGGAACAGAAATACATTCATTATACAATCTTATTATAACATATTCTTATCCAATAGCAAGAGCGCCTCTGTTTTTTCCGAAAGAAAACCTGTTTTTCCCGAAATTTTCCTTGGAGTTTTTCCCATAAAAAACAAAAAAATATCAAAACGACATCTTGGCGAGAGAAAACTTTTTAACGAGGCTGTAAAATCGGAAAATTTTTCCCAAATTAACACAAGTTCGGTTAAAGAGGATGTACTGATTTTGACGATAAAATAAGAGAAAGAAATATTTTTTCCGAGGGAATTCCAAAAGGAATGAAATCATGGCGAATACGAACGATCCAACAATCCGAATCAGTGAGGAACTTCAACAGCAAACGACTCAAATCGTCGCGCAGCTTCGTGCCCGCGAAGAGGAGGTTTCTGGACGAGAAGCAGAACTGAAAAAACGGCTGACCAATATGGAGTCGGAATTTTCATCCCGGCGCCAAAAACTTCAGACTCGTGAATCGGAGCTGGAGGGTGCCGCGCAGAAGATGAAAACCGACAGTGCGAATCTGGAACAACGGATTCGTAATTTGCTGGCGGCCGAGAAAAACTACGAGACGCGCTGCAAAGATCTTGAAGTGATTCAGCAAACACTCGAAGAACGTGCGGGAAAAATCGACGAAAAAGAAGAAGCACTTCAACAGGCGCAAGAGGAAAATCGTCGGGAATATCAGGCGAAACTCCGTGAAATGGAGGTTCTGCGTGCAAAATTGAGTGCGGAACAAGAGAAATTTGAACAGGACTCGAAGGTTCAATTCGAGGAAATGAAAGAATATCTCAAAAAACAGCGCGGAGTTGCTCAGCAAATCGTAGCGGACGCATCGGCCCAAATTCAAAGTCGGCTGAATCAGATTTCAGAACGGGAAAAGTCGCTGGATGCGGCAGAAGCGCGTCTTGCGGAACGTGAACAGCAAATGGAAGCGGAACATCAGAAGCAGCTTGAGGAATTTGCAGTCGTCAAAAAAGAACTGAATGAGAAATTCCAGCAGAAAATTAAGGAACGCGTTGCGGATCTTGAGTCGCAGTGGCAGGTAGAGTCGCAGGATGCGCGCACTCAGCTGGACGCATTGAAAGAAGAAGCCCGCAAAACGTTGTTCAACGCGCAGACGGAAGCGGTTCAGATTCTGCAAAATGCGGAAAATACGGCAAAAAAACAGGAAGAAAGCGCGAAAAAGCAAAACGAGAAGCACGTTCGGGACGCGGAAGATGAAATTGCGCACAAGTACGAATTGGTGCAAATTGAGATCGAGAAAATTAAAGAAGAGGCGGCAAAAAATTTCGAAGAAAAAACGCAGGTGCTTGCGGAGCGTGAACAGGAACTGAGAAACATCCAGAAGAATCTTGAGACCGAAAAACAGCAGGTTCGTGAAACTCAGCTGCACGCGCTTCAAGAAGCAAAAGGGGTCGTTTCCGAGGCGAATGAACATGCAGCGTCCCTTTTGGCCGACGTTCAGAAACGTGCGGAGACTATTGTGGAAGACGCAAAAGCGCAAGCGTCGCTGCAAATGTCTCAGCTCGCAATGGAACAGAAAAAGCTCGAACGGGAACGGAACGATTTTCAGCACGAGATGGAACTGCGCCGCGCAAATCTGGAACAGGAAATGCTTGCATCCTTTGAAGAAAAATACAAAAATATGGACTCGCAATGGAAACAGCGCGAGGCTCAAATGATTCAGCAGGAAGTGAAAAACGCTAAGATGGAGGCGGCTGAAATCCTGAAAATCGCGCGGGAACAAGCGGAAAAGATGATTCAGAATGCGCAATCCCAATCGGAAGTGATTGTGAATCAGGCGAATCAGCAGAAAACCGGAAACGGAGTTTCTGAATGGATGGCTCAGCAAAATGCAGACCGAATTATGGCGCAATCGCAGGAAAACGCGCGGCGTTTGCAGGAAGAAACTCGGCAGGAATGTGAAAATATGCGTCGGCAGGCGGCGGCGGACGCGCAGAATATCATTGAAAACGCGCGAATTCATTCCGGAGATGGAAGCGCTTTGTCCGAAAAAGAACGTCAGTTGGAACTTCTTGCACGTCAGCTGAAAGAAAAACAGGAAGTGCTGCAACAGCGTGAAATCACGCTTGCAGGCGTACGGGCCGAAATGGAAGCGCTCGCGTATGAATTAGTGGACGATAAACATAAGATTCCGGAATCCCTTTGACCCTCAATGTGTGTGCAAATTCACAGACACAAAAAAACGCTGTATCATCAGGTACAGCGTTTTTTGTGAATTTAAAAAGATGTCGGAAGTTTACATAGCGTCTTCGTCTTCGACAGCGGCATCGTCGTCATCAGCAACGTCTTCGTCTTCGACAGCGGCATCGTCGTCATCGGCCATGTCTTCGTCTTCGACAGCGGCATCGTCGTCATCAGCAACGTCTTCGTCTTCGACAGCGGCATCGTCGTCATCAGCAACGTCTTCGTCTTCGACA
>CAYTLK010000018.1:24811-46667 GCA_964438515.1 uncultured Planctomycetaceae bacterium | reverse complement strand
CAACGTCTTCGTCTTCGACAGCGGCATCGTCGTCATCAGCAACGTCTTCGTCTTCAACATCGACATCGTCGTCATCATCACCGAGTGTCGGCGCTTTGGTTGTGTCTTCAACAATGGATGCTTCTGCCGCCGGAGTTTTTACTTCGGGTTTTACTTCGGGAGCTGCAACCGCTTCAACGGCTTCTTCCGCTGCCGGAGCTGCAACCGCTTCCGTTGCCGGAGCTTCAATCACTTCCGCCGGTACCGGCACCGCTACCGGAGCGGGAACAGATACTTCAGGAGTTTCAGGGACTTTCGTCTCTTCTGCCGGTTTTACCTCAACCGCAGCTGCTTCGGTTGCTTTTTCAGCAGGATCGGCGACTTTCGTTTCGGTAACCGGAACTGCAGGAGTGTCTGCAACCGCTTCGGCTGCTTCTTCTTTAACTTCGGGTTTTGCTGCTTCTGCAGCTTCCTGTTTGTCTTTTACCGCTTCACAGCAGGCGGGAATCGTTTGGGTATTATCTTCCTGAACCTGCTCGCATGCTTTGGGTGCATTGTAGATTGCATGACGGAACCCCGCCTGTGCGTCCGCAACTGAAATCACAATGCCGCTAACAGCAAACAACATCACCATTTTTGAAATTTGGCGCATTCCTGAATCTCCTTCAAAATGATTAAGGGAAAATTTTTTACTAAATTATAAGGCTGATAATGAAAGGTTCATATCAAAACCTGTAGGATATAATATATTTTATCACATTTTTCATAATTTTCAACCACTCTTCCCATATTTCGGCAAAAATTTTACCAAAAATCCATAAATTTTCTATTTTCTCAGTTCTATCTGGGCTTTTTCTAGAAAAGTTGACGATTGTAAAGAATATAATTGATGTAGGAGATGTTTTTTCGCGTACATTTTTAACGTTAAAGTGTTCGTATTTCAGTATCTTAGATGTGATGCATTTCTAAAGAATCGTCTGAGACCGTCTCGTTGAATTTTGTTGCGTGAAATTCGGTCACGTGGAAGAAACTTTACGATATACAATCAAAATCAAAGTTTCCACTCGCTGCGTTGAATTCAGAAGTGAAAAAGACGCATCTTCGCCGGTCGATGTGAGCGGAGGTGTGAGACCCGGTGAAATCAGCAGGGCCTTTTCCGTACTCCACGCGTAACGTTCCCGGAAACGAAACTGTCCCACCATCGGCACTTCGATTCGTTCGGACGCGCGGCTCATTCCTCCTGGAGGAACGATGTTGATCGACAAAAAACGGTCCAAATGGTTAATCTGCAGTTTTACCTGCGCGTCCACCATGGTTCCATCCGCTGTAATTAACGGCATTAATTCGAACGAAAATCCATCATCCATCAAAACCTGTTCCGGTTCCGGACTTTTCCCGGAATCCGGCTGAATGTAGAAATTTCGAGTGTAACGCCGCGTCCGAATCAGATTGGTGGAAAAACGCTGACCGTTTGGAATCAGCTTTGCTTCCGTCAAATGATTCGTATAACCTGGCGTTTTTTCAAATATTTGTACGAGATCCTTCAACTCTTCCGGCGCAACGGTCCAAGCCTGCGACCCCATCGAATAACTCGGAATCGGCGAAAGCATGTTTCCGAGTTTTTGACGCCAAAATGGGGCGTTTACGGTAAATACGTAAACCCGGAACTGATGTCCCATCGGCTCCACATTCACGAAACGCTGAATGACGCCTTCCACTCTGCTTTGAATTTCGGGGGTGTGGTACACATTCACTGCATCGTGTGTTACGTTCAGCATCGCGGGAATTTCCGAATGCCACACCTCAAATCCCGTTTCCATCAGAATCCAATCCGACACAACAGATTCCGGCCGACTCATGTTTGGAAAACGGGACGTATAAGAAGAAATATCGTACTGTTTCCAAATTTGACCGTGTGCACTGGAAATATTGACGGTTTGTCCCTCTGCCGGAATCGTGTTCAAAACCAAACCGAAGAAAGCACTGCAAAAAACAAAAAAATTCAGAAAAATTTTTTGAAATATTGGATTCTGCCGTTTCACTTCCAGTCGCCTCGCCAAAAAAAGGAACGAATCGCAGAAGAAGCCCCCTCGCCTCCTCTGCAATTCCATAAAAGAGCCTGAAATCCATCGTTTTCGAACGTGAAATCAGTCGTCTTCGTCTTCAAGCTGTTCTTCGATTTCCGGTGTGAATTCATAATTTGAAAACACAGCCGAAACATCGTCGTGGTCCTCAAGCCGATTGATGAGACGCTGAATTTTCTGCGCTTCTTCAAGATCGGAAATCTCAATCGTATTCTGGGGGATGCGGGACAAAGTGGCTTCAATGACGGTGACTTTCGCTTTTTCGAGCGCTTCCGCAACGGCCGTAAAGTTTTCCGGGTCGCATGTAATTTCGTACACTCCGTCATTCAGATTGTAGTCGCCGTCGACCTCCATAAGGAGTTCCATCAACGCATCTTCCGCAATCTGGTCCTCTTCCACGACGAAAAGCCCTTTTCGGTCGAACATGTATCCAACGCAGCCGGAGTTTCCCATTTTTCCGCCGCTGGACTCGAAAATCTTTCGGACTTCCGGCGCGGTTCGGTTTCGATTATCCGTCAAGATTTCACAAATGACGGCAGTTCCGGCGCAACCGTAACCTTCATAGAGGATTTCTTCCATCTGGGCGCCCGCAGACAGCTCGCCAGAGCCTTTTTTGATGGCGCGTTCGATGTTGTCGCGCGGCATTCCCACCGCTTTTGCGGCGTCGACGGCCAAACGAAGACGAGCGTTCATCGAAGGATCGGAACCTCCGCGAGCTGCCGTAATGATGCTTTTTGCCATTCGGCTCCAAACTTTCCCCTTTTTGGCGTCCACAGCGGCTTTTTTATGCTTAATGTTCGCCCATTTTGAATGTCCTGACATTTTTTCTCCTCACGAAACTTTCAATAAGTTTAACTGAGCCTGAACGTGTTCCAAATCTTTGTTTTTTGTCTGATTTTTGCGTCCAAGTTCCTGGAATTGTTGTAAAGATTGTTTAAAATATTGAACCGCCTTTTCTTTCTGGTTCAGCGCGAGGTACACATCGCCCAAGTGACTGAAAACGACTGGGTCTTCCAGCGTCTCAACCGCTTGATTCAGCGTCTCAAGCGCCTTTTCATAATTTCCAAGACGGTAGTAAATCCATCCTAAAGTATCCAAATACATCGCGTTTTTCGGATCCGACTGTAACGTCTGCTCGGAATAACGCAACGCTCGTTGTAAATTTGTGTTTTTGCACGCCCAAAGATAGGCGAGGGAATTCATCGTGGACGAATCCTCGGGAAATTCATCCAGAATTCGCTGCAAATGTTCGATTGCTCCGTCAAAATTGGAGTTCTCGTCTTCTATATTTGATAAATCCTTTCGGATGGTTTGCATCACTTCTCGATTGAATTCTGAACTGAAATTGTTGTCCAGCTCGGTCAGCAGTTTGAGAAGAATCCCTTTCGCTTCGTCTGTCTTTCCCGCCGACAGAAGATACTCGCTTTTAAATAGCTGCACCATCCAATTTTCAGGATCCTGCTTTTCCAAATCCAATAGAATCTTCCATGCATCCTCTGGTTTGGTATTTTGTACCCTAAGCGTTTCGACGCTCATCAGCGCATACATCATGTGTTGATCGCTTTTCATGTTCATCGCCTGCTGAAACAGGAATTCACTCGTCGAATAATTTTTCTCGTTGTAAGAACGATTTCCCCAATAGGAGAAAAACGAATCCAGCTGCGGTTGAGGGGCGCTCGAAGCTTTGGAACACTCCAGCACTTTGGCTGCCGCAAGGTGCAAGTATTCTTCAAACGCGTCTTTTTCTCCGCATTCATTCGCCATCCAGCATAAAATCCAAGCGGAAGTCCAATCCAGATTCTTTTTCTTTTCCTCGGAATTATAATTCTGGCCGGCATACTGAATCATGTTTTGCGCAAAAAGATGAACTTGTTCTTGTGTGGGAAATAAACTTTCTGTATCCTCTTCATCTTCTACGTTTTCTTCATTTTCCGTATCTTTTGCAGATTTTGCAGATTCTGTATTTTCTGCGTTTTGAGTTGTCGAAACGGGGGACGCTTCCGAAGGTGCGGCGTCTTCCAACGAAGATTCTGACTGAAGAATTTCGTCGAACGTTCCAAAATAATCTTCGAGACTGTAAGATTCGTTTAGAATTCGTCCGTATTTCAAAACTCGCTCCGGATCGTTCTGAATCATAGCGATTTTCAGAATCTGTATACACACAAGGGATTCTTTTGAAATATTAAATAATTTTTCATACAGAACCTGCGCCTGTTCCAGCATTTCTTTCCGTTTTGCTTCTTCCGGGAACGTTTGCGCCTGTTTTTCCAGTTCCTCCGCCAAAGAAAGCAAGATGACGGGATCTTCGGGAAACTTTTTTTGCAGTTCTTTGAGAGTTTCAAAGTATTCCGCAGGGCGTTCCATCAAATCTAGAATGTTTTTGAGGAGCGAATAACAGGGGGTCTCGTCGGTGTATCCCGCAAAATACGCTTCTTTTGCAAGTTTTAAGGCGGTTTCAGCATCCTTTTCAATGTACGCAATTCGAGCGGAATCGAACGTTTTTCCCAATTGAAGCTGCGTTCGGCGTTCTTTCCGTTCTTCTTCAGAAAGTCCTTCTTCTTCCTCCAGCTTTTTTTCCTGGAGAGAGAAAAGCGTATTCAAGTACGAATGCGCTTCCTCTGCGTTTTGGTCGTGAATCGCGATGTCTAACAATGCGTACAGATTGGAAATTTCGTTCTCTTTAAAATATAGAACGTCTTTTTCCTGGATTCCATATCGGGTCGGATCTTTCAGCATTTTACGAATCATGAGGAACGATGTGCGCGCTTCAGAATAATGATTCATCACGTATTCTGAGATTCCCAAACAGTTGCGCAACATGAGACGCATCGGCCCCGGCGCGTTTGCGGGAAGCAAATTTAGAATCGTATGCAACGTTTTAATTTTGCGCGAATCATCGTCGAGACGTTCAAAAACAACGGAAAGTTCAGTCAGCGTTTGGAATCCTAAAAGACCGGGATTCTGAATTTTGTCAAAATAAACAAAGGCTTCGTCGTAATGCTTTAATTCGAACGCCAGCGTAACAATACAAACAAGAATTGTGTCTGAAGAAACATACTGACACGCACGTTCGTAACACTGGAGCGCCTGCAGCTTGCGATTTTCAGATTCTAAAATGCGCCCTTGAACGAAAAGATATTCAGCAGCTTTAAAATCCTGCTCTTCCTGCGTGGGTCCTTTAAGCACCGGCTGAAATGAATTCTTGAATTCTGTACGAATCGTTACCGGTGCGTCCCCGCCTTGGGAGAGTTCCTGGCCTGCGCAAGTATCCCCTTGCACAAGAAACAGAAACAGTAAAACAACACAATTCATTTTCAATAAATTCATTGAAAAAGCAGGATCCATTCGAAAACCTCGTGTTATTTTATGATTAGCGTTTGAATAAAATTCTATTTTCAAGAAAAACCACCCGGTTATTTCTTGCTTTTTTTTGTCGGTTTGTCTGATTTTGTGTGATTTTCCGACTTCTTTTTCATTTTGGAAGTTGTACTGGAATCCTCATTTTTGTCCGCGAGTTTCTTCCCCGAATCCTTTTCCGGCTCTTTTGCGGATGGAGGCTCTGAGGTCTTTGAAGATTTTTGTGCAACGGTTTTTGCGGTTTTTTCTGCTGCTTTCTTCGCAGGTCTTTCTGCAGCTTTCTCCGGCGCCGATTTTTCTATCGGTTTCTCAACCACTTTCTCAACAGGTTTCTCAACAGGTTTTGCAGCGATTTTCTCTGCTTTTCCCGCTTTCGTGGTTCCGTCGGATTTTACAGAAACGGTTTTTGACGGTGCGGAACCATTTTCATCTGTTTTTTCAGGAGCCGTTTTCACATCGGAAGAACTGAATTCATTTCCGTATGTTTTTTGCTTCTTCCGACGCGGCGAAGGTTCTTCCACAAAATCCTCTGTATCTTCTTTCGGCTCGGCAAAATCTTCTTCGTAAAGATCTTCTTTCCTCTCCTTGCGAAAATCCGGGTCGTTGATAATCATTTCCATCACGGTTTTGTGCGGAACTTCATGCGACACCACCGGTTCCGGCGTTTCGAGTGAAATTTCCGTCCGCACCTCGCGCCGCTTCGGCATTCGGTCACGAAAATCGGGCGAAAACGCTTTCAAAAACGTCAGGATTTTCCGCGCTTCCGGATTCTGAACGAATGCTGCTGCAAGTTGGTGAAGAAGCGAGGAAAATTCGATTTCTTGCGTCTTCGAAATCGCACGGTTCAAACCTGCAACTTCACGAGATTCAATTTCCGCTTCATCAATGATTCCCAAAACGTACAAAAGTCGTTTTTCACCGATTCCAACCGGTATTCCGTGACGACCAAACGCGACTTGAGCCGTGTAGTTGATCGAAAAAGGTGTGCCGCCGGGAATGGATTCCAGCTTTTCGTACGCTTCTTTGATGTTTTTCTTACGAATATCATCAATATTGAACGAATAACGTTCCTCAAAGATGGAGTGCAGAATTCGACGGATTTTTACGGCGGTTCCTCGCGGGTCGGGAAGCTGCGGCATCATTTCCGCCAGTTCCGCCACACTGCTGACGCGGACTTCATTCCATCCGGACATCGTGTGCACGAGCGCCGCAAACGCATTTTCCGCTGCTTCGTAAGTCGCATCTTCAAGACACGTTGCGAAAATAAAATATTCAAGAACCGTACGTTCTACAGGGGCTGTGACCGTATATTTCTTTTTCAGTTCCGCGTAAAGACGTTTCAAAACGTCCGTTCGATTTACAGCAGTCATCTGTTTTCCTTTACGTTACTCTGATTTTAACGTTCTTCCGAATTTTTATCTTTCGACTCTTCCAAAACGGCTTCTGAAGTTTGCACCTCCTCTGAATCGCGGTCTGAAACGTTGTTCGGAGCGGCGGCGTCTTCCGGCGGCAGAACTTCTTTCAAAATTTTAGCCACCAAAATTGAATTTTTCACCCCTTTATCCAAAACGAAAAGCACTCTCGGCGTATAACGCGTCTGAATTCTGTCCGCTATTTTGCGCTGGAAGAAACCTGCTGCATTTTGGAGGCCTTTGAGGCACAATTCCTGCTTTTTTTCCGTTCCCATGATGGAAACATGAATTTTCGCCTGCTGCATATCGCCCGACACTTCCACATAAGTGACCGTGACGCCCGAAACGCGTGGGTCCTGAATGTCGCGCAAAATCGACATTCCCACAACCTCTCGGATTGCTTCCGCAACTTTTAATATTCTTCTTGAAGGCATTCCATTTCCTTTGTTTTCTGTTTTTTATTTCATTCCATTGCAGGAAAATCAGAACGTACGCGCCACCGATTCGATCTGGAACGCTTCGAAAATATCGCCGTCTTTTACGTCGTTGAATCCCGCAAGACGTATTCCGCATTCCAAACCGTCACGAACTTCTTTCACATCGTCTTTTTCACGTTTCAGTGTGTCGAGCGAGTAAGTTCCAATAACACGGCTGTTACGAATAATACGGATTTTGCAGTCACGCGGAATGGTTCCTGAAAGCACTCTGCAGCCTGCAACCGTACCGACTTTCGTAATTTGGAACGTTTTCTGAACGAGTGCGCGGCCCAGTTCCTTTTCGTGTTCTTCGGGTGCAAGCATTCCTTCCATCGCGGCTTTCACATCGGCCGTCAATTGATAAATGATGTCGTAACGCCGAATCTGAACGCCTTTTTCCTCTGCAAGCGCGCGGGCACTTTCATCAGGAACGACGTTAAAACCAATAATAATGGCGTCCGATGCATTCGCAAGATGAACGTCGGCTTCCGTAATTCCGCCGACAGACGCCTGCAAAATGCAAATTTGCACTTCCGGATGTTCCAGTTTTCCCAATTCTTTTTTAATGGCCTCGATCGAACCTCGAACGTCCGTTCGAAGGATGATGTTCAGCGACTTCACCTCTTTGCTGCCGAGCGTGTCGAACAGACCTTCAAGCGTCACATGCGTCTTGGTGGTGCCGGCCAGCTGCGACAGACGTTCCTGTTCCGCTCGCTCTTCCGCAAGACGACGTGCGTTCGCAATGTCCGCCAAAACGTAAAATTTATCGCCTGCGCCAGGTGCTTCATCCAGACCCAGCACGTTTACCGGAATGGCGGGACCTGCTGTCTGGTACTTCTGGTGCGCAATGAGTGTATCCACCATCGCTTTGACGCGTCCGTAAGTGGCTCCGCAAACGATGACGTCTCCCGTATGAAGCGTTCCGTTCTGAACGAGGAGTTTTGCAACCACACCGCGTCCCTGCTGAACAGAAGACTCAACGCAGACGCCGTTTGCCGGCCGATCGGGATTGGCGCGGTATTCCTGAAGCTCCGCAACCATCAGAATCGTATCCATGAGGCTGTCGATTCCCTGCCCCGTGAGTGCGGAACATCGAATCACTTCCACATCACCGCCCCACTCACTCGGCGTCAGCTCGTTCGCGGCCAACTCCTGCAAAATACGCAGTTCATTGACGCCGGGAAGGTCAATTTTGTTTAATGCAACAATAATCGGAACCCCAGCTGCGCGTGCGTGGCTGATTGCTTCTTCGGTCTGCGGCATCACACCATCGTCCGCCGCAACCACGATGACCGCAATGTCCGTCGTATTTGCGCCGCGCGCACGCATTTCCGTGAATGCTTCGTGACCCGGCGTATCTACAAAAGTAACGGATTTGTCGTGATATTTCACGTTGTAAGCACGAATATGCTGCGTAATACCGCCTTTTTCGCCGGAAACCACATTAATATTGATGATTCGGTCCAACAGAGACGTCTTTCCATGGTCCACGTGGCCCAGGAACGTGACGATCGGCGGACGCGGAACCAGTTTGGACGGATCCTCATTTTCTTCATTCAGCTCGCCGATGATTTGCTCTTCGAGCGAAACTTCAGGCCGAATATCCACAGGAATCCCGAACGAATCGGCCAAAAGCTGCGCGGTCGTTTCATCAATCGGCGACGTAATTGTAAGCGGCATTCCGAAGTCCATCATCAGTTTTGCGAGGACTTTGGCGGCCGTCAGACCCACTCCTTCTGCGAAAGAACGGACCGTAAGCGGCAACTGAAGCACATAACTGCTTTTTCGCGGCGCTGCTGTATTTGAAGGAGATTGATTTTTCGGTCTCTTCCAACGAACGCGAGGTCCAATTTCATCGTCGTCGTCCATACCGAAACGTCGGGAAGAACGTCGTTTTTCTTCGGGATTGAATCGTGCGTCACGAGGCGGAATGGTTTCATCGCTCGCGCGTTTGTTCAGCACATTTCGACTCTTGTTGTTGAGCTTCTTCGCTCCCGGTTTCTGCGACACCTCCTCGGGAACCACGACCGGCATTGCGGCAGGACGACTGGTTCTGTCGTTGTTCCCGCGGCGCACTCTTTTATCGTTGTTTCCAGAACGATCTCCGCCTCTTTCACCACTGCGATCGCCGCTTCTTTCACCGCTTCGCTCTCCGCTGCGTTCACCACTGCGATTGAAACTGCGCTCTCCGCGCTCGTTGCTTCTTTCACCGCGCTCGCTTCTTTCGCCGCTGCGTTCACCACGTGGGCCGCGATCTCCGCGCTCGTTTCTTTCACCGCGCTCACTACGTTCTCCGCGATCTCCGCGCTCGCCTCTTTCCCCACGCTCAGCGCGATCTTTTCCGCCCTTGCTGTCCTTCGAACGAGTTCGTCCTTCAGACCCAGCATCGCGGTTTCGATTTTTTTCGAGTAATTCCTGCATGACGGAATTATCGCCCGCCCGAGCCGCACGAATTTCTTCCGGCGTCAGACGCACTTCCGGCTTCATGCTGACCTCTTCGGCACCTTTTTTGACGGTTGGAGTTTTTGCCACAGGAAGCGGTGCAAGACGCAGACCGGATGCGTGACGGTCGTCACGACGCGCCGAGGTTCCATTTCCGCTGCTGTTCGTATTATTGTTGTTTCCGCCGGCGTTTTTCCCAGGTTCCTGACGAATTGTACGCGCGTTTTGAAGCGTCGGAAATGAATTGTCGAACGCAGGTCGAATCGGCGCATCCGTTTGAGCCTGCCGTGCAATTTCTTCTGCAACGGAAAGTCCATGTGTGTGCGGCGTCTCTTCCGAACGCGTGTCTTTGCGCATTTTTTTACTCAGAGGGCCGTTTCCAGGCGTACGACGCCGATCTCCGCGATTCGAAGATTCTTTGTCTCTCCCGCCGGAATCACGTCCGCGTCGATTGGAACCGTTTGCGCCTGCATTCTGCTGCGAACGTGGGGCATTTCCAGAACGAGCACCGCGATTTCCGGCTTCATTCTGCGGTTTCGCGACGGACTCCTCACCTGTCGAAACGGCTGAAGAATCCGGGGCGGCTGTTTCCGATTCTTTTTTCGATTCGTTCCGAACCGCCGTGCTTTCTGCGGAAGCCGCAGCTTCCATTTTTTCGGTCGAATCCGAAGACTTCGACACACTTTTTGCTTCTTTTTCGAGAACTGCTTCCACGTGAATGGATTCCTGATTGACAACTACATTTACATTTTTATTGTTATTATTTTCGACGTTTTTTTCAGTTTTTACACTGGATTTAGATTCTGTACGCGAATCTGAAGGAACGTCGGCGTCTTTTGTACTCTGCTGCGGTCTGGTTTCCGCTTCTGCTTTGATTTTTGTTGCAGAGACGGCTTGGGAGTCCATTTCAGACGTTGTGTCAGATTTCGTTTCTTTAACTTCAGCCGTCTCCTTTTTCGGAAAGGCGGAAGATTCGGCAGGAATTTCCTGCTTTTTGCTGCTGGAAACGGCAGAGTTCGACGTTTCCAAAGAATCAGTTTTTGCAGCCGTGCCGACTGCGGATGCTTTGGAATCGGACCGACCGAGATCCGACGCCTCATTCTGATTATTCACATCAGACTGTTTTTTCGCGGAAACATTCACTTCCGTCTGGGAAGCTGCATCTTCCACTGCATTTTCATTTTCACTCGGCAGATTCACAGGATTCTCCGAATTTTCCACCTTCGTCGAAGGATTTTTTTCATTTCGACGCGGTTTGGAAGGAAGCGTAGGAATACGGCCCGTCACAATACTTCGTGGTGGTTCCAAAGGAGATGCCGCGTTACGCGCTGTGGATTTTTTGGAAGAAGCGGAATTTCCATGCAAAACATGTTCCTTTACTTTGACGGCGTCTTCATCTGAGATGCTCGCCAAAGCACTTCTACCATTAGGAATAATCCCAATACTGTTACATAAATCCATTAAGGATTTGTTATCAACTTGTAACTCTTTCGCTAATGCGTAAACCCGAATTGACAATCGACACTCTCCCTGGCGGAAGGCCATCCGCCGAATAACAAAATTATTTACATGAATGCCTCCCGATCCTCCACCACGGAGTGATCGTCACGGGAGAACAATCCCCGGTCAGGTGCCGGAGTTCCCGTACAACATTCATTCAAGCAGTCGTCAAGAGGGAAGCCGTTCATTGAAGCGGCTCGTCTTTTACGACGTTTTGCTGATTGTCCTGCTCGTCAGCACGACGTTCAGCCTCTTCCACAATCGCATTGACTTCCTCTTCGGAAAGTCCGCTCATTTCCATCAGGTCATCCGGTTCAATGATGGAAAGATCATCATAGGAGGTGAACCCTTCGCCTGTAAGAGTTTCAGCCAGCTCCTTTGAAACACCGGGAATCGTACAAAGCGCCGCAACTGCCCGATCCAGTTGATTTTGCAGCTCTTCCTGCGTCATAATTTCAATATCCCACCCGCACAATTTGCTTGCGAGATGCACATTCTGACCGTGCCGCCCGATTGCAAGCGACAGATTTTCTTCATTTACGAGTACAATCGCGCGGCCAAGCATATTGCAAAGAATCACTTCTTCGATTTCCGCCGGCTGGAGCGCCCTTGAGATGTATTCAATCGGATCTTTCGACCACGGTACAATGTCGATTCTTTCGCCGCCTAATTCATCGACGATGTTTTTGATGCGGTTTCCACGCATTCCCACGCATGCACCCACGCAGTCGACGCGCTGATCCGCGCTCCAAACCGAGATTTTACTCCGCACACCTGCTTTACGCGCCACGTTTTTAACTTCAATAACACCGTCCGCAATTTCAGGGATTTCCTGTTCGAAAAGGCGTGTGACGAAAACGGGACGAATACGGCTGAGCACGACTTTTACGCGTCCCTGACGCCGAATCACTTCCGCCACAACGGCACGCACACGGTCTCCAGGCCGGAACGCATCGCCTTTCTGCGTTGCACCTTTGTTTCCGAAATGAATCTGTTCCGCACGGGGTAAAAAGGCGTCGATTCCCGGCAGAGTGACGGTGCAGCTCTCTTTTTCAACACGATGAACCGTCCCGATGACGACCTGATTGATCTGTTCATGGAACTCGTCGTAAATCCGGTCGCATTCCGCTTCACGGATTTTCTGAATCATGACCTGTTTTGCCGCCTGCGCTCCGGTACGTTTCGTAATTTCTTCCGGAGTAATCGGCTCGCCATTGAAGGACGCTGCAATTTCGCCGGTTTCCCGATTGATGTGTACGTAAACGATGTCCTCTTCGGTACAGCAATTCTTCTTCATTACAGAAATCAATGCGGCTTCAATTCCCTGAAAGACGATTTCTTTGGCAATATTTTTATCACGGTGGATTGTATCCACAATTCGAAGCAGCTCACTTGAATTCATTGATTTCCTTCCATGTACGTTAAAAAGCAACAGGAATTCCTGCTTTACACCCGACGCATATTGAATTTTCGCTTTGCCATTGCTGCGCAGCCGCCGAACGACGACACACCGAGCCGCTTCAAGCGTAATTCTCAAGTGGAGCCAGTATACACACTATTAATATACTGTACGGTTTTACTTTTGTCAAGCAGATTCAAACAAAAAATACGGAAAACACACGAAAATTTCAAACTTCATTACGAAAAGGAAATTTTTAGCGTCTCCACAACAAAAAAGCCGCTGCAGGAAGAATAATTCCCACACCGGCTTCTAAACCGAAAATGGAGCGGAGGAGAGTCGAACTCCCGGCCTCAACATTGCGAACGTTGCGCTCTGCCAACTGAGCTACCGCCCCGGATTTTTCCATCCATCACCTTCATCACTGAAGATGTTTTAAAATATACCCTATTTCAGATTTTTGTAAAGGGGGAGACCGTCATTTTTTACGATTTCCACCAAAAAATCTTTTTTTGGTTTCGATGCCGTCAGGAATTGTAGCGATTTTGTCAATATTTTTCCCATGAAGGTCTGTTACGGATTCTAAATTGAAGAATTCCCCTCAAGTTCGTCCCAACGTTCATACAGCGCGTCCAACTCGAGCTGAATTTTCGCCGCGTCCCGCGTGGATTGAATGAATTCCGTTTCGCTGCGTTCGTAAAATCCCGGTTCGGAAAGCCGCGCGTTGCATGCTTCGAGATCTGCTTCCAATTTTTCGATTTGGGCCGGCAGTTTTTCAAGTTCCAATTTTTCTTTGTACGTCAAATGACGTCCTGGAGCGTCGGACGAGCTGGAACTGGAGCTGGAACTGGAAGGTGCAGCCGGTTTCGCGGTTGGTTTTGCGGCTGCTTTTTTAAGCGCTTTCGTCTCGGAAGGTTCCTCCGGACGGCTTTGAATGAGCCAGTCGTCGTAACCGCCGACATATTCATGAATTTGACCGTTTCCCTCAAAAACAAGCGTTGAAGTAACGACATTATTAATAAATTCACGGTCGTGACTCACGAGCAGAAGCGTTCCGGGATACTGCGAAAGCTTTTCCTCCAGCAAATCCAGCGTCTCCATGTCGAGATCGTTCGTCGGTTCGTCCATTACGAGAATATTTGACGGTTTTGTAAATAATTTTGCCAGTAAAAGGCGATTTTTCTCACCTCCCGACAGAAATTTGACCGGCATTTTCGATCGCTCTTCGGAAAATAGAAAATCGCGCAAATATCCGAGGATGTGCTGCTTCGCCCCGTTTACCGTGACGTGGGTGCTTCCGTCGCTTACGTTCTCGAGAACGGACGCCTCTTCATCCAAAATTGCGTGAAGCTGGTCAAAATAGGAAATCTGTAACTGCGTTCCGAGACGAATCGACCCGTTCTGCGGAGCCAGTTCGCCGAGCAGAAGACGTAAAAGCGTCGTTTTTCCGATGCCGTTCGGTCCCAGAATTCCCACACGGTCCCCGCGCATAATTTGAACGCTTAGGTCGTTTACAACGGGTGTGATGCTGGAATTTTCCGGAACATACGAAAAAGTGAGATTTTTCGTTTCCACCACGAGTCGGCCGGAGACGGAACCTTCCTGAATCTGCAGTTTTGCGACACCCGGATCGCGCCGAACCAGAGCCGCTTCCGTACGCATCTGCTTGAGGGCGCGCACACGCCCTTCGTTGCGAGTTCGACGCGCCATGATTCCTGTACGAATCCAAACTTCTTCCTGCGCGAGCTTTTTCTGGAAGTGTTCCAACTCTTTTTCTTCCGCATGAAGCCGTTGTTCCCGACGTTCGAGATACTTTTCGTAACCGCAGTCGTACCGAAAAAGATTTCCGCGGTCCAGTTCCCAAATGGAAGTCGCAATATGGCGCAAAAACATACGGTCGTGCGTTACGAAAATCACTGATTTTTCATACTTTTTCAGAAATTCTTCGAGCCAGAGGATGGAATCGAGGTCGAGGTGGTTGGTCGGCTCATCGAGCAGCAGAACGTCGGGTTCCGCAACGACGGCACGCGCAAAAAGGACGCGTCTTTTTTTCCCGGCTGAAAGTGTGCTGATTTCCTCTTCACCATTGATTTTTATTTTTTGGAGGATGTTTTCGACTTTTCGCTGCGCCTCCCACGCGCCGGAGATTTCCAGCTCGTGCTGAAGGCGGTCGAGTTCCTTCTGAAGCGACTCCGCAAGGTCATAGTTTTCCGACTCGTACGCCTGCGCAATTCCTAACGTTACTTCATGAAAGCGTGCGAGGAGCGCGCCGTCTTTTTGCAGGCCGGACGTAATAATATCGACGACTTTTCCGGTCAGCTGAACGGGAACCTGCTGTGTTAGAAGCATCGTTTGCAGTCCCTGAGAGCGAATCATTTCTCCGGAGTCGGGGAGCAATTCCTGATTCAGGAGTTTCAAAAGCGTCGATTTTCCAGCGCCGTTGCGTCCAATAAGCGCGATTTTCTCGCCAGGCTCTACCGTCATATTTGATTTATCGAGGAGCGGCGGATAGCCGAGAGCGTAAGTGACGTCGCGGAGGATGAATTGAGCCATATTGTTTAACTTTATTTCGAGTTTCTATTTTTGTTTCTTGTTCGAATGATTTTGATTTTTGGAGATTTTTTGCTGTGCGCACGATTTTCCCCATAGAACTATAGTATAGCACATTTTCGACTTTTTACGAGCCCCCCACTTCGGCAAAATAAAAACCGATACGGATTCCACGTGAAAATTTTGCGAAATATCGATATTTAAAAACGGATTTTCTGACAGAATCGACATATCCCTCCCACTCCTCCCTTGACATTGCGCGAAATATCGATAAAATAGATTCGTACCTGATGTATTTTGAATTTCCGCTTCCAGCTTCCCGCTTCCCCGTTACTCCGCTTCACTCGCAATCGCGCAACGACGGCTTCCACGGCTTCCCAAAGCGAAATTTTCAAGAGGAATCAGTATTAATGGAATTTATTTTTATTGCTTTAATGCTTTATTGCTTTTCGAAAAGGATTTTCTTTCATGAATCAGCAAATTCTGCAAAAATATGCGGAACTCCTTGTCCGTTGCGGACTGAATGTTCAAAAAGGTCAGGACGTCATCCTCATCGCCGATCTGGATCAACCGGAATTCGTCACCATGTGCGTCGAAGAATGCTATAAAGCAGGTGCAAAAAGGGTTGTGATGGATTGGATGCATCAGGAAATCACCAAACTTCATTACGAGTATCAAACGCTCGAATCTCTTTCTGCAATGGACGACTGGCAGCTCGAAAAATGGCGCTGGCAGGCACAGACGCTCCCGTGTAAATTGTATATTGAATCGGAAAATCCAGACGGATTGTGCGGTATCGATCAGGAAAAAGTCTCCAAAGCCAGTCAAAACAGGTTCCCGCTCGTGAAACCGTACCGGGATGAAATGGAGAACAAATATCCGTGGTGCATCGCGGCCGTCCCTGGAAAAGCATGGGCGAAAAAAGTGTTTCCGACTCTTCTGGAAGAAACCGCTGTGGAGACGCTTTGGACCGCAATTCTGACGACTGCACGCGCTCTGGACGGCGAGCCGCTCGAAAACTGGAAAGAACATAATTCCAATCTTAAAAAACGGTACGATTATCTGAACGGACTCAATCTGAAATCGCTTCATTATGAAAGCGGAAATGGTACGAATTTCACCGTCGGACTGATTCCCGGCTGCAAATTTCTCGGAGGCGGCGAAGTGACGACCGGCGGTCAGTTTTTCAACCCGAACATTCCGTCGGAAGAGATTTTCACCTCCCCCAAAGCGGGTGAAGCGGATGGAATTGTGTACGCGACGAAACCTCTTTCGTATCAGGGACAGCTGATTGAGAATTTTTGGATTCGTTTCCGAAACGGCCGCGCGGTGGACGTCGGTGCGGAAAAGAAGGAAGATTTGCTTCGAAAAATGATTTCGATGGATGACGGAGCGTCCAAACTCGGTGAATGCGCGCTGATTCCGTTCGATTCACCCATCAATAATACGGGAATCCTGTTTTACAACACCCTTTTTGATGAAAATGCGAGCTGTCACCTCGCGCTCGGTCACGGTTTCAGCAACCTTTTGGAAGGGTTCGAAAAACTGACGAACGAAGAATGTACCGCTCGAGGAATCAATGATTCGATGATTCACGTCGATTTCATGATTGGTGCGCCCGATTTGAGCATCACCGGAACCACCGCTGACGGAAAAAGCGTTCCTGTTTTCAAAAACGGCGGCTGGGCCTTTGAATTGTAAAAAAGAATCTGCCGCAGACGAGCCGTGGGTGTAAGCCCACGGAAAAAAGGATTTCTGCGGTTTGTGTCGAAGAACGAATCTGATGAAAAACCAACTCACCGGGGACTCACATCCCCGGCTCGCCTTTGATTTTCAAAATGTTCTTATTTCTTAAAGAATTTATCTGCAAACCGAATGTACTGTTCCCAGTCGTAATTCGTCACGTCGTGTTTTCCCGCACGGATGTGGTATCCGATTACATTTCCGACAGGATGATGAATGGCGGGGTGTGACGGTGCGGAAAGTCCGTCAAAGGGTGCGGAAACGAAGAGGGAATAAACCGGGACGGCATGAAAACCGGAAAGATATTCCCCGTACGGGTCGGCCCACAAATCATCTTCCGCACTTGCAATGTACACGGGCCGCGGCGCCATAAGCGCAACGAGTTCGTGTTCGTCCATCGGTAAATCGTTCACGGCTTCGTTGTAGTTCCAGAAATTTCGGCAGAACCAGTGCGGGAAAGAATGATTGATTCTCGCGACAGTTTCTCCAAATTCACGTCGGCTGAGCGCTGCGCCGCCGCAGCCGGAATCGTTCGAAATCACCACCGCAAAACGAGGGTCGGAAGCGCCGGTCCAGAGGGACGTTTTTCCGAGTCTCGAGTGTCCCATCACGGCGACGCGGGACGCATCAAGCATTGGGTCCGTCTCAATATAATCCATGACGCGGCTCATTCCCCACGCCCAAGCAGTGATGGAACCCCAGTCGTCGCCCGCACGGTCTTCCGGGTCTTTTGCATCATCATAGAGGGCAAAAATTCCGGAACGCATACAATTTTCAGTGTCGAAAGCCACATCCATATAATGAATGGTCGCGAGCGCGTACCCTGCGTCGAGAATTGCGTCGAGGTCCCAACGATTCGAACTGGATCCGCGAGCAGAGTCTTCCGGAAGATTCGAGTCGTCCGCAGGAATGATTCCGTCCCGAAGATGGAAGACGCGAATCGCTTTTTCGTCGGTGATCGTGTGATTTCCACGAAAATTATAACCGGCAAAAACAGGAACTGGTTTCTGTGCGTTTTTCGGAATGTAAATCAAAAGGTTTGCGGTGACCGTTTTGTCGGAGTCGAGAGCGTGGAAGGTGATTTCAACCTGTTTTCGAATCGCTTTTCCGCCATAGGCGTTTTCGTCGGATTCAACGACGTTGAAAGTGACGAAATCGGGATGATTCCCCGCTTTTCGCAGCGCGTCGGGCAGACGACCGAACATTTCGCGCTGAAAAAGTTCCAAAATTTCCGGACGCCGCGTTTTTTCCCACACGTCAGCCGATTTGACCGGCGTTCCGTCGCTGCACAAAAGCGCGTCAGGCAGGGTGTATTGCGGGATTTTCGCTTCGTCGTAGTTCGGCGTGAAATCCCATGCGTTCAGAATCGCCGCTCCGAGCAGCGAGGTACAAAACAGTGAAAAAATAATGACTTTCATCTTTTTTTCTCCTAAAAACATTTCTCAAGGTGCAGCCCGTCGTAAGCAGGCTGAATAAAATCCGGCAACTCGCTTGAAATCTGCTCGTGATCGAAATTGTGTCCGATGTGCGTGAAAAACACACGTTTCGGCTGAATCTTTTTCACGATTTCCAACACTTCGTACAATCCCATGTGCGTCGGGTGCGGCTGGTAGCGCAAGCAGCCGATAATCAGTGTGTCCAGACCGTATAAATGTTCCAACGTTTCCGGCGGAATGAATTTTGTGTCTGTACAATACGCAAGATTTCCGATACGAAAACCAAAAACAGTCATCATTCCGTGACGAATCGTGAGCGGCGTCACGCGGCGTCCCAGAACTTCAAACTCCTTGTACGGTTCGATGCGGTTCAGCGTCAGCTTCGGAATTCCGCCTGCCGGGAAATGCTGAACCACAGGGTCAAAAATGTACGCAAAAGTTCTGCGAATCGCTTCTTCAACGCGTTCGGAACAATAAACGGGAATGCTTCGACCTCCGTTCAGCTGGGAAAAACGCCGCGTGTCGTCCAGCCCGAACAGATGGTCCACGTGAGGATGTGTGTATAAAATGGCGTCTGCGTATTTCAGTTTCTCACGTAAAAACTGTTCACGCAAATCCGGGGAGGTGTCGATCAGCAGATTTCCATCGGGGAAACCCAAAATGACGGAACTTCGAGTTCGATGATTTTTCGGATTCAAACTTAAACAAACGCTGCACTCGCACCCAATCATCGGAATGCCGTGCGACGTTCCCGTTCCTAAAAAAATTAAGTCTCCCGCAGGAATTTTTGTAATCATGAAAATAAAAAAAGATTCAAATAAAAAAGGAATAGTGTGCGTAAAATAGCAGCTTAATAAATATAAAAGAAAAGCGCGGGATTCATTTCGCCCGCGCTTTTTAGCTTTCTCTAACGATGGCCTGGACGTGAACTGCCTCGCGGATTCATTTCGCCGTCCAAACGATTCAGTGAGTCCTTTTTGCTTCCGCTGCTTCCGCGGCGACGAGTCTTCGGGTTCGTCAGCGTTGGATCTTCCGGACGCATGGATGTTTCTTCCATTATTCGATTCATGTCGGCCGGGTCGCGCCGTCGGTACACGTTCGGCACATCTTCCAGCTCGGATTGAATGACGAGATTGCCTTTCGGTCCCATAAGAAGAACCATAGACGGGGAATAAACTCCATCCGGATCGTTTTTAATTTCCTGAGCGGCCCCCTCCAGTTCCTTTTCCGTCAAAGGTTCATACAACGTCGAACCGCCTCGTGCGTCCAAAAGAATAAAGTTCGTTTTGAACGGCGTCCACGAACGCTCTTCCTCTTCGTCTTTGTATCGGGGACGCTGGGACATTCCACGGTCCATATTATTTCCCAGCTGACGAATTTCAAGCTCGTCAACCATAAGATTTAATACTTGTCCAGGAATCAAACGCTGCGGAGGATCTTTGTCTAAAGATTTCTTTTTCTTTGATTTTTGTGCGTATTCCTTCTCTTTTTCCGGATCGGTCACTTGATTGAAGTACGTAAAATCTTCATCTCCTGTTGTTTCATTGAAACGAACCGGCATCAAACTCAAGTATGGAGACTCTTTGTCCTTTTTGCGCGAAAATTTCTTCCGATATCCTGCGAGATAGAAATGATTGTCGAGCGGAATCGCGACCGGCGACGAAACGTTGGACCAATCACTTTCGAGGTATTTGGGTTTTCGATCATCCGGATTTTCAACATTAAACGGCGGATCAAATTCGTAGTTTGGATTGTGGACCTGCACCTTTACACGATAAACGTACTGTTTTCCTTCTTCTACCGTATAATCCACATATCGGAAAAGACGGATTTTCGACTGTTCCTGTTCGAAATTCCCGTTCATGGGATCCTCGACGGTTTCCAGTTCTTCATCATTATATTCATCCGCAGCCTCTCCATCTTCACTGACCTCTGTCGGATTCTGAGCAGCATCGGCCGGGGGTTCGGTTCCGGGAGCGGGACGTCTGCGATTGAAACGTCCATCCATCCGATCCAACTCAAAACTTTCAGGATAGGGAAGATAGGTGTTCCAGTTAAACTGCATTTGCTGGTTTGAAGACGTAACCTGCGGCAGTGGGACCAGCATGGTGTCTTTGGAGGGAACCAGACCGTTTGCCGTCATTCCCGACGGATCCATCATTGCCATTCGCGGATTGGTACGTCCTGGAGTGTTTTTCGTTCTGGCTTTCGGGTCATCCGCCAAAGATGGGTAGCGATACAGACTTGGAGGCGAGTACATATCCGTCATATCGCCTCCGCCGCGATTCATGGTGTCGCCAGCATATTTACGAATGATGGTTTCGTTTACCGACAATTTTTTCCCCTGCTTTTTTCGCAGATCAATCCAATCCGAAGAATTGATTTTCGCAAGGTCGCCGTCTGCCGGCACCAACGCACGTTCCACTGTATAATTATAATACGTCGGCGCATCGGTGGACGCATTCATATCCATTCCGCCGCGCATCTGCTGCAATCCGCGAGTTCCCAGTTTTCGCTGATATTCCAGTTCCTGGTCCGCCAGCGGAAGCTCTCCGATCAGCACGCAGCAGCGCACACCTTCCGTATTATTGGCCCTTCCTGTGGTGAAACCGTCGTCCATCATCGGCTCTTCTGGTTCCAGCAACTCGCCATTCATCCGCTGTGGTTTCTGTACACCTCCGTGCCACTCTTTGGCTACGAGATTCTGAATCGTGAGGACCCTCGGACTTTTCCGTTTCTGACTCTCTTTTGAAAGAATCGGATTCCACGAAACGGCCGTTACATAATCCGTATCCGGCAAATGTTCCTGGATTCCCGTCACAATACTATCGAAACTGCGCGTTACGGGCTGCACTTCCTGAACCTTTTCCAACTGGCTTTTTGCCTGATTGCATAAACTGCTCAGCTGCTCCGGCTTCTTGGAATATGATTTCACGTTCATGGTCGATGCGACCATCATAAGAAAGACCAGAACAAGCACGCCAAAAATGACCTTCTCAAAATGATTGAGACAGAGTTCTTTCAGCTTCTCGACATCCAATTTGCCCTTCATCGTCTATTCCTGTTATTTTAATGGTTTGAATTGTTGTTTAATTTTCAAAGTCTCTCTCAATCATACTTCAGGTTCGACGGATTCTTCTGCGGCGTTTTCCGGCGCAGAGGATTCCGTATCTCCGTCTGATTCCCCAGCATTGGAGGACTTTTTACTCTTTGTACTTTTGGACTTTTTTTTACCTTGCGACCCAGCATCGGCGGCTCCTGTTTCGGATGCGTCTCCAGCTTCGGCGTCCGGATTTTCATCCGAAGGAACGTTTGCCGCCTCCGATTCGTTTTCTGCCGGAGGTGCTTCTTCGGAATCTACAGGTTCTTCAGGTTCTGTGGGCGTCTCTGCGGGAGTTTCAGCGGAATCACTGCTTTCTTCGGAACCAGATTCGTCTGTCGATTCTTCGGAACTTTCGCCTTCCTCAGCACC
Source organism: uncultured Planctomycetaceae bacterium (assembly GCA_964438515.1). Taxonomy (GTDB): domain Bacteria; phylum Planctomycetota; class Planctomycetia; order Pirellulales; family Thermoguttaceae; genus RGIG3701. The sequence continues at coordinate 24,817 of CAYTLK010000018.1, read as the reverse complement.
TTCTTC
>CAYTLK010000018.1:0-24711 GCA_964438515.1 uncultured Planctomycetaceae bacterium | reverse complement strand
TCAGCACTTTCCTCCTGAGAATTCCCGCTTTCGGAAACGATTTCCTCAAACTTGGAAGCGTCCGGTCGGTTAAAGATGCAAATCATTCCCCAAAGTTCAAACTCCACATCTTCCGGTTTCCGTTCATCCTTTTCACCGGGATTCAGGTGCATATCTGTGTTTTCGGTCATTCCCGTGTTCATTCCGGGATTGAGTTCCTCCATCATCATTCCGCTGTCCGGCCGATTTTTGCGTCGGCTTCCGCTGCTCATTCCGCTGTCGTCTGTCGTCGAGGAATTGTCCTCAGACTGGATTTCGAGCTGGTGCGGGATTGCATCATAGTCGCGGCTCTTAATGCTGATTTGATAAATAAATATCGGCATATCGGCATTCATACAGTTCAGCATGAATTGCGGGATTTCATTCTGATTAATCAGCACCTTGACGTGGATCGGCATCAATTTGTATTCCGGCTTCGTTTTCAGGTAGTCGCTGAATTGGATTGCCGACATGAAATTTCCATACGCATCAATGTAACGATCTTCAAAGAGTGTTTCAAACTCCGTGTCGGCCATTCCGGTACTTTCGTCCTCTTCGAGGTTCGGCGCGGTTGCCATCGAATCCACGCCCAAAAGGGATTCATCGGCGCTTGCTTTCGGAGCCTCCACCGTAATCACCCGATTTTCCGAATTTTTGAAACGGATGGCTTCTTTGGATTCCGACATCGTGCTTCCTCGTCCTCCCATGCGGCCGCTGCGCGAGTCCGCGCCGCTGAACAGATTCGAAGCGTAATTGGCGATATCCACTTCAAAAATACGCTTAATCACAGCGTCGTGCGCGCCTTCGCAATGTTCGTTCATTTTCGCGATGGCATTCAGAAGAATATCGTACACCCAAATGTCTTCCTGAACAATCAGGATTTTCCGTGTCGAATTCGCTTTGCCGGTTCCGGTGGATTTATACAAAAGATTGAATCGATTACGCATCTGCGCACGATTGGTTTCATCCCAAATGATCGTCCCTTCCGACGGCAAAGTACTTTCATCCGTCGCTCTTTCCGGGGTCGCGATGGCCATATCGCCGCCCATTCGGTCGTTGGTCAGTTTCGGGATGTAAATTCCGTAGCGTTCCATAAAGTCGCGCGCCTGCGATTTGCAAACGTAAACTCGGTACGCGTCGGCGACGTTCGAAGGGAGCGAATTTTTGGATTCATATAACGTCTGCGTTTCCCAAACGTCTTGAAGCGCCTGCTGGTACTGCTGCGCATTGGCGTCGCCGCGGAATTCCGGCCAGCGATTGACGAACAGCTGACTTTGAGGTTCGTACAGCGTTTTCCAGGCGTCCATCAAGTTCTGCAGCAGATTGTCGACGTCTTCTTTTTTCTGCGCGACGACAATTTCGTTCGGGCTGTTCTGACCCGCGAGCATCTGCATTTCCTGAAACCGCCCTTCAATTACGGATTCACGAGCTTTGAAATTGTTTGATTTTTGTCCGCTAATCGTACTGCTTGTAATGAGCGCGGCCAGCAGACAAAGGATACTGATGACCCAGAAAATGTATTTTTTTAAATATTTCAATGTGGTATTGAATTTATTCATGGATTAAGTCCCGTCCTGTGAAAGGTTTTCGAAACGTATTTTTCGTCAAATCGGTATTTATACTAACACGATTTTGGATTTCAGTTTTCCCGTCCGCCGTTGGAGCTGCGCACCACGGCTCTTACAGTCTTTGTGAAAACTGAATTTCATTGTGGAACCAGCATACTTCCGAAGAAGTCCAATCATTCCTCTGCGTCCTCATTTTCCGCCATCTCACTGGCGTCCTGAGCCGCTTTTTCCCTTTCCATCTCCGCTTTACGCGCCGCAACACGCTTGGCTGCGCGATCGACCGAAGAGGTCGGCTCCCACAGAAAATGAATGACAAAATCGTAACGGGTCCCCTGACGAATCTCCGGCGCCTGAACCGCCGCATCCGGATTGGCCGGATCCATCATCATTCCAGGATTTTGAGGCATCATTCCATCCATCCCTGGAACCATCCCCGTTTGAAGCGCGTTGGGATTCTGGTGTTCGTCACGAATGACGCACGTGCGGCTGTCTTTCCAGCTGCCGTTATACATCAATTCAAAACCTTTATTCACGAGAAGCGGGTACCGAACCCCCAAATCTTTCATCGTGACCTCTTCGGGGGCCGAATCCGCATCGGGATCTTCCGCAAGCGTTGATTTCAGCAGCGGAAGTGAGAACGTGAATTCCTGCTCGCCGGAAAGTTTGTCGATGAAATTCTGACGAACAAAGTTGTTCATTTTTACGGTCGCTTTGGCGCTGTTGTGCCAATGATATCCGTACACAGAAATCAACCAGCGTTTGGGACGGAACGCAGCGGCTCCTTCGCCGCTTTCTTCGTCTTCTTCGCCGCTTGCCGTTTCCGCCGCAGCGGTTTCTGTTGAGGCGGCTGCATCTTCCTCTTCCCCCGCCTCTTCTTCGTCTTCGGAACCTGTGGAAATCACTTCAGGCGCAAGTGCCTGAGCAATGATGGCGTCGAGACCGCCTTCTTCATCGCCGGATGACGCACTTTCCCCTCCGTCTGCCGATTCTTCTGATTCCACCGCCGAAGCTGCACGATATACTTTTTGAAGTTTTTTCGGGAGAATTTTTCCTTCTGTAATGTTGATCGCCATGCGCATCCATTCTTCAGAATCGTAATCGGAAAGCGGCTGTGCTTCGATATTTACGATGTGGATTTCTTCTCGTTCCATCACCTCTTCTGCCGTCAGGTCGGTTTCGGGAGCCGGAACCTTCGGTAAACAGGCGTTCAAACCATATACGAGTTCAATCCAGTTCGTACGTGCTTTGAAGTTGTTGAGGAATTTTTCGCCCATCGTATCAAGCGTTTGGAACGTGGTTTCTTCCTTCGCAACGGCATCCGTGTAACCTTTTGCCTCTTTGGAAAGATTTTCTGCCGTGGATTCGTGGATTTTCCAGAGTTTCTCGGAAACGGAGTCCTGAATGCTCATTTGCGCACCGAAATTCAGCGCGGCTCCCAACATCAGCAGGGAAGTGGCGGCCAGCATCCACGGTTTTTTCGCGTTAATAATACGAGCGGTACGGATTTCACCCGGCAGGAAGTTGGTGCTGATGACCCCTTTTCGGAGACCCTGAAGACAGAGTCCGTAACAGGTGCCGAAAGTCGACATATTTTCTGTAATGAGGGTGCTGTCGGCGAGATTCGACGTGTTCAAACCGGCGTACGACTTTCCGAGCGAAACCTCAATTCCAAGGTTTTGGGACAGATATTTGGTGAGGCCCGTGAGTTTCATCCCGTTTCCAAGCGCAATGACGCGTTCGTACTGCGCGTTGGGGTCCTGACTTGAATAAAATCCCAAGGAACGTTGAATTTCGTTTTGAAAACTGTTGAAAACCGGCTGCATGGCGCGCAAAACGGCGATTTTATCCTGACTGGAGGCGAGATTGCGTTTCAAATGATCCGCTTTTGCAAACGTCAGTTTCAGCTCTTTCATCAGCGCCTTGGTGAAGTTATTTCCGCCGATCGGGAGGTTTCTCTGCCAGGCGCGGAAGCCGTTCGTGAGGATGAGGTCAGTGGAGTCCGTCCCCATGGAAAGAATCACCATGTAGCGCGGCGGATTTTCCGGGTCGTAATCCTCCAAGCTCGGCAAATCATGGATTTCGTCCGCCATAAGGTAGTTGTACAGAGCCAGCGGCGCCAGCTGAATGTAATCGACGGGAATTCCCAGTTTGTCACATAAATCAATCGTGCTGTAAATTTTTTCACGTTTGACAGCGAACAGACCGATTTCCACTTCGAGCGGGAAACCGGTGTCCGGCCCCTGCTGACCCAGCCTCTGATAGTGCCAAATCACTTCATTGAGGAAGGAAATTTGCTGTTTCGCTTCGTATTTTACGATATCCGGAATCTTTTTAGGTTCAATCGGCGGCAGCTTGATAAAACGTACCAAACCATTCTGTCCCCCAACAGAAATGGCGATTTTATCCCCTTTGATTTTGTTGCGCGACAGAAAAAGCTGAAACGCTTCTTTAATCAGGTCGTCCGGATTCACTCCCGGCTGCGTCAGAATCTGCGGATATTCAATATAATCCACCGCATCCACGATCAATGTGGACGGATCGCTCTCTTCCACATAGCACCGCATCGCCTTTAACGAACAGTTTCCAACGTCAATTCCCCAGACTGCATTACTTTGAGCCATCTGAATGTATCCTTGTATGAGTATCTTTCGATAAACGATTTATTTCAAAAAATCAGTCTCCCGATTTCTTGTTGGTTTCCCATAAGTCCATATTTTTCTATAATATATAGTTTAATGGCAAAACGCCTTGACGTCAACAAGTTTCCGCAAAATTTCCCCGATTTTTCCAGAAATTTTCCGACTTTTTTACATTTTTTGGCGTTTCTTCTGTTTTCATCGTCATTCTTGGCGCACTTCTGGCGCGTTTTGAACCGTCTGTGAAAATTATTTCCCTCATTTTAAAAGGAAAAAACCGAAAGAAGAGATTCTTCCGGTTGTGATGATTGTGAAGGTTTGTGCGTTTGACGTTATTTTGTGGTTATGCTGGTTCCACAATGAAATTCAGTTTTCACAAAGACTGTAAGAGCCGTGGTGCGCAGCTCCAACGGCGGACGGGAAAACTGAAATCCAAAATCGTGTTAGTATAAGGTCGTTGCCGCATGGACGCGATACGTCTCGTTTTCGATTTGGAAGTCCCACTGAGCGTCAAAAAGCTGCGCGTCCTGTTCGTATTTCTCATCGGGAACTTGAATCAGCGGCATTTTCAGCGTCATGCTTTCTCCGGAATCGATCGTATTTTTATCACCTTCCCGCAGCATGAACCAGCTGCCGTCTTCCGAGTGTGTGTATTTTAGCGGACAGTGCGCTGTAATCGTTGCGTTTTTCAAAGTTTTTCCCGTTTTATTCGAAATAAAGCAGCAGAACTGACTCTTTTCGACGTCGAACCATGTGCCGATGTACAACCCCGGAATTTTCGTGCATTGGAGAGAGTTTGAAGAAATGCGTTCATTATTCGTATTGTCCGTTCGGTCGATGCAGACGGGCAGACGCTGTGCGGACGCTTCCGGAACCATCATCTCGCCGTTTTCCGTGATTTCCAGTGTTTGATTCTCGTCCGAAAGAACAGCACGCACTGGGGACGGGGTGATTTTCAGCCCCAGCTCCGTACGTGCGCCCGTGTATTCCGGCGTGTAGCGAAGAAGTTCGAGCGTCACTTTGGAACCCTCCGCCGTCAGATGCGTCGAATTTTCCAGAACGTAATTTGCACGATACGCAGTGTACTCGTTCGAATTGCAGTACCAAATTTCAGGCTGATTCGATTTCGCCGCCAAAATTTTTCCAAGACGTTCGAACCCGTCCGGATGAACGCGCCTCTGCCACGAATGCGTCCCCAGCGCCATATATGGCCCGCACGCCGACTTTCCCTCACGAAGCTGATTCATCCCGTTTTCAAAACCTTTTTCAAACGTTTCGAGTGTCGGGTCGCTGTCGTTTGCGTTGAAACGGTACGGCGAAATGAATTCTTCCGGCTTTAGTCCCATGCGTTCCGCCATATGAATCGTTTCGGGACCTCCCAGCAGACCGCAGCGCCGAAGTGCTTCGCCCTGCTCGGCCGCACTCGTTACGGAATCCGATTTGGAACCCAATCCGTACGGAAACGTAAACGTTGTGACGCACTGATTCGTTTTTACCTCCAAATCAATACGGTTTCCAAGAATTTCGTAGAACATTCGATTCGGTGAAACCGTTTCGAGATGCGGATGCGTGAGCGTGTGGACCCCGATGGATCCGCCGTCCGCAAGAATCGGATTCACGACGTTTTTCACGTAATCTTCATCGCAGCGATTCAGAAAGAACGTCCCTTTCCAACCGTTTTCAGCAAGCGTTTTCGACATCAGCAGGTGCTCGCCGTTCGTGTCGTCCCAGCGCGAACTCAGCGCCAGCGTCTTTCCAATCGGCAGTTCCAGCTTCTCGCAAACGGCTTTCTGCGCGGCTTCTGGAGAATCAAACTCCAGTATGATTTTTTGAACGTAAATCGGTTCGTTGCCGAACGCCCACGCAGAACTGACGGCCAGACAGAAAAAAAGAAAAAAGTATTTCATAAATTACCTCTTCGTCAAAAATTTTATCAGGAATTCGGACCCAATAGGATGGAAATGGGTCACTGGAAGTGCTGGGTTTTGCGTTTTGCCTCCGTTTTTTTACGGCGGAAGATTCCAGTTTTGAGATATTGAATCATTTTTTTAAAATAATGATTCAGAATGCTTCGTCGGAGCCGATATCGAATCCGTTCTTTGAGGGAAGGGACGGGAATTTTGAAATCGGCCCAAGGCGTCAGTTCCAGATAGGTCCAGAAAAACGCACGATAGGGAGAGGAATAACCATAATGAAAGGGTTTGATTGCACCGATAAAATGCAAAATACCTTTCGGATTTCGCAGCGCCTCCTCCCGTTCCTCGTTTTTTACGTATCGAAATTTTTCAACGAACTTTCCGTTTACAGTGGGAACCTGAATATTCCAGCGATACGGTAAATGTTTCTTGTCGTCCTGAAAACATTCGTTCAGCGCATCTTGATCCGGCAGTTTTGTCGTCTCTTTGTTTGCCTGAATCCACTCAAAACAACGATGAAACTTCCCGTTTTCGCGAATTTTCTCCAAATCCATCAAAATCACGCCGGAATTGAAAATTTGTGTTCCTTTTATCGGATGATAGAGGCCTAACAAGAATTTATCACGCTGGAATTCCATATTGTCCGTGCAGATGCCGAGCGATTTTCCTTCGAGATCCGTATTCCAAAGCTCCGAAAGGGAGGCGGTTACGATCAGGTCGCAGTCTAAGTAAAGAATTCGAGGTTCATGGGGAAGAAGATCCGGCAAAAACAGACGGGAATACATGCTTTGCGCCAAATATCCCACCGTTGGACACCGGCTCAGAACTTCCCAGTCTGGAGTCAGAAAAACAAGTTCAAAATTCCTGATTTTTTTCAGCTGCTCGAGTTTTTCTTTCGAAGCGTCTGAAATTCCGCCGTCAAGCAGAAAAAAGGTGAAGTCTTCATCCGGTCCTGCGTTTTTGAGGATGGAAGTAATGGTACATCCAAGACTCATGACGTAATTTTCATCAGACGCAAAAGCAATTTTTAACGACTGCATAAGTTTTTCTCCACGAATGACCTTGATTGTGTCCGAAAAAACCAATAGATTTTTTGAATCAAAACTGTCGGAAAAAAATATCTTTTTCTGTATATATGTCGGTAAAAAAATTGTAACCGTCGATCTCGAAGCTTTAAATTGAGCGAATGAAGCAGAATCCAGTCTGTTGGTGTCAGGCGTGCACGAACGTAAATTTCATATTCTTGTTGGAGTTCGGGCGAAAAACTTCTCCAGATTTGCCAAATATTTCCCTGTTTGATTTTGTAAAGCAAATTTCGGACTTTTGAATTCCGAATAGTCGGCATAATCTCCTTAAAAAGTGCGTCAAACATGTCCAGCTGGCGGAATTTCTTCTTTTGAGAGAGCGAATTTGTCGAGTAACCTCCAAATCGATAATGATAGAACGATTGTCGCAACAGTGCCGTTCGTTTCGCTAAAAGCCCCGCCTTCAAACTGAACGCAGTATCTTCAAAAAGGAAACCTTCCAAAAACCGCAGATGATTTTCCTCAATGAACGAACGTCGATAAAGGGTGTTCCAAACCACGGTCCATGTTTTGTAAATCATTCGAATTTTATTCAGATCGTCTTCAGCTGTGTCGAAATCTAAATGTCGAAGCGTAAGACTCACATCTTCGGGAAATCCTTCGAAAGTAAAAAGACTCAGCGTCATGTCCGCATCGGTTTCCGCCTGACGTTTCCGCAGTTTTTCACAATAATCGGGGTCATACCAGTCATCTGAATCGAGAAAAGCAACGAATTCTCCCTTTGCGATTTCCAATCCTCGGTTTCTTGCAGCCGACTGACCTGCATTTTGTGTGTGAAGCACCACAAAACGATGGTCTGCCGCAGCGTATTCATCCAGAATCCGACCGCTGGAATCGGTGGAACCATCATCGATACAAAGAATTTCAATCTCATGAAGCGTTTGATCTTTCGCAGAATCCAAACATTGCCGCAGGTATTTTTCCGCATTGAAAACAGGAATAATGATGGAGATCTTAACGGACATTTTGCTTTCCTGTGTTTTTTATTGGAAAAGAGAAAACTCAAGACCTGTAGTAAATACGCAACAACGAGCCGTGATGTCCATTTTCAAAACAAAAAAATTTACCTTTTAAAAAATAAAGAGCAAAAACTTTTAAAAAAGTTCTGCTCTTTGTTTGTTAAATGACTCATCCGCTATCATTCAGCGGCGGCTTCCGTCTCGAAATTCGGTTTTACGGCGACGGTGTCGCGCGTGATTTTCACGAATTCAAGAATCGCACGGGTTCCAGCGTCGCCGAGACGCGGTTTGGCCAAACGCAAAATACGCGTGTAACCGCCGGCACGTTCGGTGAACATGGGCGCCACAACGTCGAACAGAAGTTTCACGGCCGTTTCGTCGTGAAGCAACTTCGCGAGCTGACGTCGAGCTGCAACGACAGGTGCGTTTGCCTTGCTCCAAGTCTGCCACGCGTCACTCGTACGCCAGGCTTTGTACTCTGCACTGCGGCGATCTGTGGTGGGAACCATGGCGTCAGCAGCGGCTTTGGCCGGCAACGCTTTTTTGGCGATTGTGACGCATTTCTCAACGAACGGACGAACTTCTTTCGCCTTTTCGATAGTGGTGATGATGCGGCCTTTCACTTTCGGCGCCTGTTTTGCGTCGTAGTAGGCTTCTTCATCACGTTCCGTAAGAATCAGAGAGACTGCCAGCATACGAAGCAGCGCGCGCTGATGTTTCGGGTTACGTCCAAATTTACGGCCTGCAAAACGATGTCTCATTATTATACCTTTTCTTTATTTCTGGGGTGTGACGTTCCCAAACAAGGAACATCAAAAAAACACGAGCCATGCCCGGCTTCGATTCAAAAATCGGTCAAAATGAAATGCGGAAAAAAGATTTCTTCAACGTTTTTCATTTAGGAAGCCGTTCACGCCCCAACGCATAAAATGAGTCGGCAAAACGTACCGACTCAAGTGGTTTTAGAACTGCTGCGTACGCATAATTGGAAGACGCATTCCGAGTTGGAGTCCGTTTTCCTGAAGTTTTTCGCGGATTTCCTTCAAAGAAGTTTCTCCGAAATTGCGTACTTCAAGCAGTTCGTCTTCTGTTTTCGTTACAAGCTCACGAATCGTGTTGATGTGAGCGGAGTCCAGACAATTCGTTGCACGAACGCCCAAATGAAGTTCCGACACACTCATGGAGAGTTTGCTTTCCATGACCGGGTCGATTTCATTTCCTGTGACTTTTCCTTCCGTATGAATCTGTTCCCCAAGTTCAGAATACTGAACAAACGGGTTGAGATGCTTCCGAAGGATTTTTGCCGCTTCGACGAGCGCGATTTGAGGATTGAGAGAACCATCCGTCCAAATTTCCATAATCAATTTGTCGTAGTTGGTTTTCTGTCCCACACGAGTCTCGACGACTTCGTACCGCACTCGGGTGACCGGGCTGAACGTCGCATCCAGAGGAATCGTTTCCTGTACGGAATTGTGACGTTCGCTTGCGGGGACGTAACCGCGTCCCTTTTCGACGACCATTTCCATTACGAAATTTACGTCTTTCGTGAGCGTCGCGATCAGATGGTCCTTGTTGATGATTTCAACTTGATGGTCCGTCTGAATATCCGCACCGGTGATCGGTCCGGGTGTGTGCTTCTCGATACGTAAAATGCGCGGGATTTCCGATTCGGAATGAACCACGAGGGATTTTACGTTCAGAACAATATCTGTAACATCTTCCAGGACACCTTCAAGCGTGGTAAATTCATGGGAGACTCCCTGCAGTTTCATCTGCGTAACCGCACTTCCTTCCAAACTGGAAAGAAGGATGCGGCGGAGACTGTTTCCAACGGTAGTTCCAAACCCGCGTTCAAAAGGTTCGGCAACGAATTTCGCATAGCGATCCGTTAAAGTCTCTTTGTCGCATGAAACTAAACTGGGGAGTTCCAGTCCACGCCATCGCATTCGCTTAAGCATTCAATTTCTCCTGGCGAAATATTATTGGTTCTAAATTAAGAATAAAATGCAATCAAACACGACGACGTTTTTTCGGACGGCAACCATTGTGCGGCAGCGGCGTGACGTCTTCAATCGTTTTCACGACCAGACCAGCAGCTTCCAGTGCGTTGATAGCACTTTCGCGACCGCTTCCAGGGCCTTTCACTCGAACTTCAACATCTTTCATACCGCATTTAATTGCTTTTTCAGCTGCAGACTGAGCTGCGAGCTGACCGGCGAACGGTGTGCTCTTTCGGCTGCCTTTGAAACCGCTGTTTCCAGCGGTGGACCAGCAGAGCGTATCGCCTTTGGTATCTGTAATTGTAACAATTGTATTGTTAAACGTCGCTTTGATATGGACGATACCACTCGTTACATTGCGACGGATCTTCCTCTTCTTTGCCTTCGCCACTTGGGACACTCCTAATTAAATTCAACATCTGCATCGTGACGGTTTTGTCACGCGAGATGCCGTCTTTTCGATTTTACGCTACACCGGGGCGGACCATCCGACCCCGATCTCCTCACGAGGGACACGCTTAACGCATATCCTTAACACCCTTTTTACCAGCAACAGTCTTTGCCGGACCTTTACGGGTACGCGCATTGGTCTTAGTTCGCTGTCCGCGGACCGGCAGTCCACGGCGATGACGAAGACCGCGATAGCATGCGATTTCTTTCAGTCGTGCGATATTCTGTCCAATCGTACGACGAAGGTGACCTTCGACGATGTAATCATCACCGTCGAGAATGGATGCGATTTCCGCAACCTGTTTTTCGGTCATTTCGCGGGCCTTAATGGTTGGATCCACTCCAACCTGTCGGCACAAATCCAACGCGGTTTTCAAGCCAATTCCGTAAAGATACGTCAACGAATACGCTGCAGGGCGATCGTTCGGAATATCAACACCTAACAAACGAGGCATGAAGCCCTCCTAATGAATCAAGTTACACTTTTCTTTGACGTGTGACACATCAAAATCACAAAAAATCAACCCTGGCGCTGCTTGTGGCGCGGGTTCTTACAAATAACGCGGACGACACCGTGGCGACGAATCACCTTGCAGTCTTCGCAGATGCGTTTTACACTGGCACGGACTTTCATAATATTCTTCCTATTTCAAGTTCCAATAATACCATAAGAAATAGCATTATAACAGATTCTTGTTTTTTTTCAATGGGTTACGATGTTTTTTTTTCTTTTTTTCTTCTTTTTTTTCAATATTTACATCATTTCTTTCAGTCGGGAGCGCAGTTCGCTGAAGTGAAAGAGTTTGTGGTAGTCCATCAGACCGGAAATCGCCCAGGATTTGAAGATCTTTTTTCCGGATTCGACGAGAATTGCAATCGGGTTCAATCCTCCCACAACGATGGCGCCGATGTAACCGTCGCTGACAGGAATCCCGAGGATGGGCTGATTGGGGAGTCCAAACTTCAGAAAACCTCCCAGTCCGATTTTTTCCATGCGTTCAATAATTCCTTCGACCCGCTGACGGCTTTCGTCCGGCAACTCGCGGAATGCGGCGCCGATGAGACCGTTTCCGTTGCGAATCGCACCGTGGTAGTTTGTGAGGCCCGCTCGAATGAAGATCGCAAGCGGATCAATCGTCGTGGCGTTATAATTAATAATTTCGGTAAAACGAGTCGGTTTTCCGTCCCGAAGTTCCAGTAGACCGCTGAAACGAGACTCCATGGGAATTCCATGTTTGAGCAGCACTCCGTTGAATGTGACAGAACAAACCGTACAAAAACCAACGTGTCCGGCCGGAATGACGGTTCCCTGCCAGAAATCGCCGGGTTTGAGGAGGGAAACGAGGCTTCCCATCGCGTAACCCTGCTGAAAAACCTGGCAGACTTTGTCGAGGCAGTCGTACAAATCCTGAATGGGGAGGAGCGACATATTGACGATGACGCCGCCGGAACATGTGGGGAGGTCGAACGTCATGCGATACGTCATGAGATCGATTTTGGCCGACAAATAACCGAGCCGCGTCACAACGTCATTCGACTGCAGTTCCCGAAGACCGTCGGATGTAATGATGCGTCCGCGGCGTCCCTGCGATTCTGTAAGTCCTTCCCGATCCATCTTTTGGAGGTACATACGGACCGCACGTTCGCTGTAATGGATTCCTGCCGCCTGCAAAATATCGACGATTTGCGAGGATGTCAAAATTTTACCTTCTTCTTTGAGAACGCGTAAAATTTCCGTTTTTTTCTGATCTTTTTTATCCACAGGAATTCCACTCCATTAATAAAACTCGGCTTTTTTTCTTTCGGACTGTTCGAACTTTCACGACATTGGATGACGTTTTTTTCCTAACGGCAAATCCACTCCGCCTGATGCGCCTCACGGACAGACGGAAGTTCCAGATTTTTTATCATACGAACGTATACGGAGTCTGGAACCGTTCGGGACCGCGACCGATTTCTCCGCAGCATCTCGTTCCAGACCGTCTCGAGATAAACGATGCGTACCGAGGCGCCGTACTGGACGAAAAGCTGGATTAATGAGGCTCGAAGCGTCGAAGAAACGTTCGTTGCGTTCCAGACGAAGGGCTGACGTTTTCGCAGAAATTCTTTCGCCTGTTCTTTGGCGGCTGCAATGACGGCCCCTTGTTCGTCTTCGGGATTCACTTTCATCTTTTCCCGCAAATCGTCGAGCGACACGACCGGAAGGTGAGAAAATTTCTCCTTATAATACGTGTCCTTTCCCGTTCCTGGAAGCGCAGAAAGCAGGATGATTTCGCCCCACGTGTTGTCGAAAAGTTCGATGTTCGGCGTTGGAATCCGTTCGTGAAACCACGCGAAACGGTTGAAAGCCGAGGAAAACGGAAACGGTCCGTCCAGACAGTCGTTTTCTGCCGCACACTGACGAAAAAGCGGGAGGAGTTCGAGACTCTCTTCGATGTTCGACGCAACTCGTCCGCGCAAATCCGCCTCCGCCAAAATGGAAAGCAGACGATTCGTGAAAAACGGAACCAAATCGCCGTCCGATGCGGACCGAAGTACCGACTGAACCGGGTTGGAAACGTCGAGGATGTGCGGCGGCGCGGAGTGAAACTGAATGAGCGAGCAAACCGCTTCCCGAAGCTGCTGTGATTCGGGCGTTCCTCCCATTTCAAAATCTTTCCAGAGGAGCTGACGGACGATTCCCGCTCCGATTCTCGCGTGGTGACGTGAAACGATTTTTCCATCCTCAAATGTCGTACATTCCGGCTTTCCGATGTCGTGCAAAAGTGCGGCGACAAACAATATTTCCTGCTTTTCGCGCGGTAAATTTCTCCACGAGTTCAAAGCCGTGAGCGACTCGCAGACCATCTGCGTGTGCGTCCAGACGTCTCCCTCTCCGTGCCAGTCGGGATTTTGCGGCGTTTGAGCCATTTTTTCAAAAAACGGTTCAAGAAACGGATGTTTCAGCGACTCCCACTCAATCTGCCAGTTCGGAGCCGATGGAATCGATAAAATATTACTGAATATCATGCGTTCCCCTTCGTTTTCAAAGGAGGAAGTTCCTCAAGAAAAAGGTCTTCTATCGGGCGCGCGAGCTGATTCGGAATGATCGGCCGTTCGAGCCAGTGCGAGTTTGACGTCAAAACGGTCTGAAGGAACGAAAACCGAACAAATTTCAACCTTCCAACCACCTGTCCGCCGTCTTCGATTTTGAGGTACAGCCCCTCCATCGTCGGACGGTCATCGGTCTCTCCCAAAATCTGCACGGGGTCGAGACCTGCGGATTCGGCGAGTTTGCGGAGTGTTTCGCGAAAATCGTCCCGAATGTAGTTGGAATGACCGACGAGCGAGGTCAATTCTTTCATCTCGGAAAAGGTTCCGCGTTTCAAAACCGGGACCGACACAACCGGAAGGAGCGAAAGCATTTCGTGACGTCTGGCCGTATCGAGGAACTGGGACGTTTCGCGGTCGAAAATGTCGAATTCCAAAAAATAGTGCGGCAGCGCGTCGTAAAAAATCGAATGTTTCGCATACATCCACTCGCCGTACATGATGTATCGGCTTCCGAGAATGTCATAGAAATCTGTACGATGGATTTCCGCCCATTGTTTGAGCAAATTATAATGTTTTTCGCGGGCGCCGCCGACGAGGTAGTGCCCTCTGCTTTGCAGCAGCAGCTCTCCGTTGGTTCCGAAGGAAATCGCGGAGTTTGCGCCGTCGCATTTTTCTTCCACGACGATATATTTTCCAGCAATGTCGGAAAACGGGACCTGCGACAGGTCTTCGTCCCCCTCCTGAAGGCGCGAGCCTTCCAGATGCGGAGTGCGCGGATACTTCAATAAATCCTGAACGGTCATGATGAAACCTCGTTTGAATTCTTTAGTCGAGTGACGCGAACAGAATCGTATGATTCGTAACGCCTCCAAAATGCAAATTTCGACATCCCGCTTTTTGAAAAATGTCGGTTAAAATATCGTGGGTCAGCAGGTGAATGTGTTCCGGATTCTCGTCCGGTTTCGACGGAACGGACACCGCGACGTACTTTTTGGCGATTCGAACTGCATTCTGTACCGCTTTTTCCACGTCCGGAATGTGTTCGAGCACTTCCAAAAGCGTCACGACGTCCACCGAATCGTCCGGCAAATTCAGCGTACAAATATTCCCAACGGTTCCATGAACGCGATCCACTCCTCCCAGCCTCACGCATTCGTAAAGCGCGATTCTGTCGGGCAGAAGGTCGATCGTCGTGACCTCCGCTCCCGGAAACATATTCAAGAACGGCCAAAGAAAAACGCCGCGTCCGGAACCGACGTCCAAAAGCGATTGGAACTCAAGACCCTTCAGAAAACCCAGCACACTCCGCACTCTCGGCAGTGTGTCGTGCGTATTTTTGAAACGGTACAGTTTCAACCCCGCTTCTTTTCCGCGACGAAGAATCTCTTCAATCTGTTCCTCTTCCAGCAATTCCAGCGGTCCGGTTGTGAGCGCGTCGGGCAGCGAAAACTCGATTTCCGGAGTTTCCGGCTCCTCCGACACGAACTTTCCGCCGTTTTTAGCAGCGAGAACGGCCGCGCCTCTCACGTAGGCTGCCGCTGTTTCCACATAGTAATTTTCGTAAAATGCAGGGTCCATTTGTGTTTTTTGCTCCTGTTTGGGTCTAACCTGGATGACCGTCCAGCGTTTTGTCTGTCGATCAAGTCTCTATTTATTCCATCATACCAAAAATAACGTCGGCGAGAAGGGAGGCCGACGTTATTTTTATGCAGAAAACACAAAATAATGTTCTAAAATCAAACAATACCCTGAGCCATCATGCTGTTGGCGACTTTCAGGAAGGCGGCCATGTTGGCGCCGGCGGCGAGGTTCCCCTTGCAGCCGTAAGCTTCCGCAGCACCCGTGCACTGGTCGTAAACCGCATTCATGATGCTGTGCAGTTTCGCATCCACTTCGTCGAACGTCCAGCTCAGACGCATGCTGTTCTGCGACATTTCCAGTGCGGAAGTCGCGACGCCGCCGGCGTTTGCAGCTTTGGCGGGACCGAACGGAATGCCGTTCTGCTGGAACGTTGCAATCGCTTCGGGGGTGCTCGGCATATTCGCGCCTTCAGCTACGAATTTGACGCCGTTGCTGACCAGTGTTGCGGCTTCGTCGCCGTTGATTTCGTTCTGGGTTGCGCAAGGAAGCGCGACGTCGCAGGGAACGCTCCAGATGCCGCGGCATCCGTCGACGTACTGCGCGCTCGGAACGGCGTCCACGTATTCTTTAATACGTCCGCGGCGTCCAATTTTGATTTCTTTCACGATGTCGAGATTGATTCCCGCTTCATCAACGATGTAACCGTTGGAATCCGACATTGCAACAACTTTTGCGCCGAGGCTCGTCGCCTTCTGATTCGCGAACGTCGCAACGTTTCCAGAGCCGGAAACCACAACGCGTTTGCCGTTCCAGTCGGTTCCGGCGTCCTGAAGCATACGGGTTGCATAGTAAACGAGACCGAAACCTGTGGCTTCTGTACGTGCAAGCGAGCCGCCCCACTGAAGTCCTTTGCCCGTCAAAACGCCGGTGAAGGAGTTCGTCAGACGTTTGTACTGTCCGAACATGTAACCGATTTCACGCGCGCCGGTTCCAATGTCGCCGGCCGGGACGTCGGTGTCGGGACCGATGTGGCGGAAAAGTTCCGTCATGAAGCTCTGGCAGAACGCCATCACTTCGCGGTCGGTCTTTCCTTTGGGGTCGAAGTCGGAACCGCCTTTACCGCCGCCGATCGGGGTGGTAGTCAGCGCGTTTTTGAAAATCTGTTCGAAACCGAGGAACTTAATGATTCCGAGATAAACGGACGGATGAAGGCGAATTCCGCCTTTGTACGGACCAATTGCGGAGTTGAACTGCACGCGGAAACCACGGTTCACCTGAACTTCGCCTTTGTCGTCGACCCACGGAACGCGGAACATGATTTGACGTTCTGGTTCGACGATTCGTTCGACGATTTTCGCCTTTACGAATTCCGGATGTTTTTCAATAACCGGTTCGATGGTTTCGAGAACTTCGCGGACGGCCTGATGAAATTCAGGTTCTCCGGCGTTGCGTTTAATGACGGTTTCCATCACGGAATCCAAATACTGAGACATCGTTGGCTCCTTGTATTTTATGAGCGTAAAAAGGGAAATGTGTGCAGAATAGTGCACTCCATATGGTTTTGATTGGGGACGATTCATCCCTGACTGTGATTTATTGTACCTGAATATCGGAAAAAATCAAGAGCCGCTTTGGCAAAAAATGCCATAAAAATTTCGAATACGGCAAAAATGCCGACTTCATAAAGGGGTTATTCCCCTTCATTTCGCGTTTCACGGCACGCGGATTCAAAAATAACGGCAAAACTCCGGCAAGAAAAAGAGAATATTTTTTGCCGTTAAAATCGGTGTTTTTTGGTCTCTCGCCCGATTCACCCTAATTCCACTCACTGCGTTCGTTTCATTACGGGCTTGCTTGGGTCCGACGTAATGAACCCCCTGCAGCGATTCCCTGAATTTTAAAGTGTGATGAGGATATATTTTCCCGATTTAATCCTGCTCAAGACGCACCCATCCCAGAGCGGAAGGCACGTGAAAGTCCGCCTCCGGCGTGCCGGTCGCCTTCCAGCTTATCCACTTTTCCAGCACTTTATTTTCTGTGTCATTTTCTGTACTTTTTTCTGACGAAGAGAATTCTGCACGAAAGAATCCCGCACGAAGGTATGCGCCGGAGGAAAATGTGTGAATTAGACCGAGCTGTTTGAGAGTCTGCAAATCCAGCGTCCCTGTGACTTCGTAACCGTCAGGAGTTTGCCGGGTGCGAGTCTCAACACCTGGCATCGAGTACGGATAATCAAACTGACGGTAAAAAGATGCCTCGTAATCCAGAATTCGACCCGACGGATCCATTTCCAGACCGTAATACCGACTCATGTTGTCGGAAGAGTCCAGAAAAATTTCTACACGATCGCTGCCGCAAACATCCATTTCCTCGGCGGGATTTCCCGCAACAATCACATCTTCGTCCGCAACTTCCCAGCGAAAAAAGATTTTTTGTCCGTCATGACACATTTTCAAAGAGGTTGCAGGGGCGGCGTCCTCTTCCCAGGGAAAGAAAAAGTCCGTGAAAGGCGGGATTTCGGCCCACACACTTTCAAGAGGCTCACTGTTTTGAATTTTGTTCGAATTTATTTTATAAACTGTAAATTCTGGAAGAACGTTTCTGTCTTGCGCGAACGCATTCATCACGATGAAAAACGTGATGCAGACGACTTCCCAGCATACCATTCGAGACGCAGACATAGCGATTCCTTCCTTTTTTTGCGACAAAATAAAAGAGGGGTACAGCGTCCCCTCTTACAGGGTTTATAAATTATTTACAAGCATTTTTTCTTCGTCGGTCAGGCCGTATAAATCGCAGACGAGGGCGTCGATTTGTCGGTCAAGTGAGGAAATGCGGCGTAAAATCAACTCGTTTTCCTGCGGATTGCACACGGGAGTCGTGAGATTTCTGCTTTTCAACTCAAGCAATTGCGTAACATTCGATACAATTTTATCGTGTAGCGCGACCTCCGACGGTTTCGAAAAATCAATCGGTCGAATTGTTTTCATCATCTTCCAGGTTAAACAATGTTAGTTGCCCAGTATCTTTGTCGGAAGATAAAGACGTTTTTGGTTGTTTTTTCTTCTTGATTTCCTGATAATCGTGGTGCACTTCATGAAAGGTACCAAAAACTTCCACAATATTATAAGTACGGTTTTCTTTTCCATTTTTGTCGTATCGTCTTTTAATCTCAAGTCGACATACAATAGCTGAACCATTTCCAAATACGACATCTCCATGGTCAACTTGCTCTATAAAATCTTTCGCTTGCATGTTGAAAGCGTAGATATGACCTTTGTACAGTCCCCGCCATTTAAATTTATTCTCTCTTCTTAAGACCGGACTTATCACCTGTATAGTCGCTTTTTCGTCAATAATTGGTTCAAGAGGCACCGCTTCAAAAATAAAATCATCAAAAATCGCTCGTGAAACAAAACGCTCATCTGATAAATTCTCTCCATTATCATTTTTTACAATAAAAGAAACCTGTTTAACTTTAGATTCACTTCTCAAAGTATCGTAAAATTCTGACTTTCTACGTTTAATCACCTCTTCTTTTTTAGTAATTTTTTCATCGTCTAAATTCCGCTTTTTTAAATTTTCAATTTCCAGCAATAGTTTTTCTCGTTCTAATTGTGAAATTTCCTCTTGCTGCTCTATTGATTCTTTGTTTAACCAGTTGTTTAGATAATGATTAAAAATAGTTTTCACTGGTTCAAAAGGCAGAGTTAGTAAAGAAACTATTATACTTATTAATACCGATTCTTTGACTTTTTCCTTTGAAAGGAATGTATAAATCCGCTTGATTCCACCGTCTGCCAATGGTTCTGTTTTAACAGAAACTTTAACATCCAGAATTTCCGAAAATTCCCGAACTATTGATAAAAAATTGCGTTCACACGTATTCTGAACAAAAGCATCCATTTTGTGCAAATTATTTTCTAGCCAATAATGCAGTTCAATACAATTGTTTCCTTCAGAAAGGACTATTGAAACAGGCATATCCATTAGTAGGTTCTCCTTGTTCTTGTATAATTTTCTTTTGTCGTTGTTCCGTCCTTACAAATCATAAACCCGTGTGTTGATTTTTCAGCTGAGGAGGGCAAGGTTGCGTAAAATCAACATGTGTTACTATAAAATTGGGGTTCAACTATCAAGTTATTCCACTTTCTGAACGATTTTATCGTCTAGCATTGAAGGATGAAAAAATCAATGTACATCTTAACTTAAAGAATGAATGATTCGCTGAGCAATTTCCTCAATAGAAAAATCGCTTGTTTTCAAAGCAATAATATCTAAAAGTGCTGGCGATATTTTGCGTATAGCATCTACCGAAATATTATGCCAAATAGGCAGAATTACATTAGTCTCAAGTTGTTTGTGAACTAATCCATCCAGCTCGTATTGGGGCCAGGATTTACTAAAAAAATGCTCTGAAAAAATTACAATTCCATATCGAGAAGAAACAAGTCCTCTGTCAATCGATCTCCTTAAATGGTCGCCTATTGTTAAAGAAAATTCATCATACCAAACTTTTGCTCCTTGTTTGGTTAAAGAATCATACAATGGTCTTGCCACATCTTCCTTATCCTCGGATGCGTAAGAAATAAAGAAATCATATTGAGCTGGTTCTGAACGTTTTTCATAGATATTCGGAGGTGTTAGTTCGCCAATAGGACTTGACATCTGAAAACTAACGTTATTGGGCGTACTATGTAAAAATGTCTGTTCTATACTAACACGCGACGTTCGCATAGATTCCAGCTGTTTCTGTATTTTAATGTTATTCTCGCGTTGTCGATCCTGTTCTTGCTTTTCAAGTTTTTGAACTTGTTCAATTTGTTTCCTTTGTTCAGCTTGATATTCTGCACTTTTTCGAGCAATTTGAGATTTTTTATCATTAATCTTTTTCTCGAAATCAATTCCTTTTTTTTGTAGTTCAGAAATGGATTTTCCACATCGTTCTAATTCAGAATTTTTGGATTTTAGA
Source organism: uncultured Planctomycetaceae bacterium (assembly GCA_964438515.1). GTDB lineage: Bacteria > Planctomycetota > Planctomycetia > Pirellulales > Thermoguttaceae > RGIG3701. Next base: position 4,493 of record CAYTLK010000018.1, on the reverse strand, counting down.
GTTGATACTGAAATATTCGAAGTCGAACTAAGACTTCGCCGAATTCTTTCGATTTCCTTATATTTCTCCTCTATTTTCTTTGCATTGTCTTGTTGATATTTTTGCAACTGGACAAGCTCCCTGTTTAGGGAATCTATTGACGACTGAATACTCGATAAACTCATGAACTAATTCCTTTCAAATTAGATTCCACTTTTCGTAAGTTTCTGGTGAATAGAAATGATATGAGGAAGTCAATTCATTGGTAGAACTTGGAAATTGACCAATAGCTTTAAGAATCGGTTCTTTCTTGAAAGGAATATGAATACAACGAGCAGAACCGTTTCTTATCCGTACCGACAGGGCTTTTGGCCAAAACGAGGATAAATTAATTGTTCTGCGGTATAATTTATAATCGGAACCGTAGAATAGTTCATACCACCCCTTAACATCACGCAAAATATTGTTTCTCCCCGGATATACCACTATGATAGGAATATCATACTCATCTACAGCCTTCTCGATTTCATAATTCAATAGTCCCCGATTCCAGCTAGTATTCTCCGATAGAATCAGTAGCATGTTTTTTGAGTTTCTCACGCGTTCAAGCAATCTTGGCTTCAATGTTTCCTCGATCAAGCTGGTATCTTTGACAGCGTATGTCTTTTTGTGACTGTCGCTGAATGAAAAATCAATGTCCTCATTACTACTCCATGCCTGAAGCATACGATAGTATTTCATGTCTCCATCTGTTGGATCTGTTGTTCCGCAGCCGTCAAAGGCTACGTAAGTTCCATTTCTATAAGCCATCGAAAATCTCCTGTAAACGGTAAAGGTTGATTTTTTCTCTCATACTAATGTGCAGCACAATGGTTATACCACAATCATGTGAAAATTGCAAGTTGCTTATTTTAAAAGTTAAAAGAATAAATTCCAGTAACTCCTGTTCCGTAAGTGGTTTTTCAAATCTCGTGATTCCAGATCCTAGTAAAGGAAGAAATACATTCCTTCCATTATAGCAAATATCTAATTCTTCCCAGAAATTTACAAGACAAGAACAAAGTTCCTGCGATGTTAAAACTGCACGGTTATCTTTTGTGAATTTTGAAAAAGCAAGTAAAAGGTAATTTTCGTAGGGAAGGATTGTACCTAATCGATACCAATGTGTTTGATCTTTTTTTGAGACTAAACATTCTTTTAAGTGTTTGTTCGTGGAAATTTCTTTTTTCAAGTTCTCAAGGTCTTTACAATGTTCTTCTATGTATTTGCCATTTAAGGAACTACGTGAGATAATAATATCATCAACCTGTGTATCAAAACACTCATTGAATGCGATTACTTTCAGCCCGTCGCATTTGAATAAATCGCCAAATTCAATGTTTATATACGATTTGTCGATGCGTAAACGTATTCGAGACAAGTGATTTGCACGATACCAGAGTCCGATATATGTAATAGGAAGAAACACGATAAGAGCAATTCCCCCTCCAATTTTCCATAAACATGGGAGGGGTACAAAACTAAGTAATAGTGAACAAAGCGTTGACAATGTCGCCAATATTCCCCAAAATGATTTACGCAGATTCTTATTAAAAAATGAAACTTTACTCAATTCGTTGCCTCGCATAATTTTCTTTCTTCGTCATTTAGACAGTATAAATCGTAAACAAGCGTGTCGATTTGTCGGTCAAGTGAGGAAATGCGGCGTAAAATCAACTCGTTTTCCTGCGGATTGCACACGGGAGTCGTGAGATTTCTGCTTTTCAACTCAAGCAATTGCGTAACATTCGATACAATTTTATCGTGTAGCGCGACCTCCGACGATTTCGAAAAATCAATCGGTCGAATGGGAAGTTGCTCGACGTGCATCTTTTTTACTTCTGCTAACGCCTCGCCTTGTTCGGGATTCATCACGGAATAAATAAAATTCATAAAATGGGAGTTAATCAACGCAAGAATGTAACGTAAATCACACTCGGATCGATTGAGAATGAGGTGCATATTATTTCTTATAATAATGCCACCATTGATAATCGTTGCAATAAGCGAGTCGCCAGTCTGACGAATCACAATTTTCTCTGCAGCTTCAAAAATTGCTGAATTTCGAGGTTCCGCCAAATTTTTTCCATATAAAATCCAATAATTTTGGTTCCACAAACATACGTATCTCTGAATCAAACTTCCGCGTAAAAGAGGGGTCCACTCTGGGCCGGGACGCTCTCCCTCCCTTACGTAAGGTTTTTCACGCATAATTTTTTCAGTTTGTGGCGGTGTTCCGCGTCCTTTGGAAAAGGGTTTTACTCCATTCCAAACATCGCACAAAGTAGATAGGGCTGGAAATTCTGTAACAATTCGATTGTACAGTTCTTGCTTTGCGGGATTCGAAACGATATTTATCGGCGATCCATCAACGGGGAGAGTGGACGATCGGAGCGTGTGAAGCGGCGAAAACTCATTTTTCTTTTTGGAATACACGTCAATCGGTATTTCATAATCAGCCGCAGGCGGCGTCCTTTCAAAAATCAGCACATTCGTATCTACAACAGCCTCAAAAACCTTTTCCGGAAGATGAAGCAGCCGACGCCAAGTATATTCGCTGCGTAAATAACGACGAATACTTTGATACGTGAGCGACGAAAGCCACGTATTAGAAATGATGACACCCAGTAATCCCGCGTTTTTCAGCAGATAACGATATTTTTCCAGAAAAATCAAATATAAATCTTTCTGATAATTTTGGAATTTGTACGTTTTGCTAAAATATTCCTGTGATTTTTCATCAATCAGATACGTGTAGGGCGGGTTGCCGATCACCGCGTCGAAACCGCCAGCGGAGAGGATTGCGCCGAAACCATGAATTGGGTCGCTCCAGTCAAACGCATTGATTTTCATCTGTTCTTCCGTGTCGAAAAGCGTCATCTGCACACTGTTGTAAAAATCAGACGCAATCAGCGAGTTGCCGCACTTGATGTTTTCGGAAAGGTTGGGGAGTGCACGGTCATAAAAAAAACGCAAGTCCGAATCCAACATTTCTTGGTTCGCGCCCTCCAAAACCGCAAGTGAAAGCGAAAGTTTCGAAACCTCCACCGCCTGCGCGTCCAGATCGACACCGTAGATGTTGTTGAGCAAAATCCTCTTTCGCTCGGCCAGCGTCAATTTCCAGCTGCCGTTGGAAGTTTGAAGAATTGCATTCGGATCGGATTTTTTTTTGCGTTTTCCCGAAGGAGGAGATTGCGGGATTTTGTTTGTTTTTTCATATTCCGCAATGTACCAGCGCAAATGCCAGTCGAGAAGGAATTTGTACGCACCCAGAAGGAACGAACCGCTGCCGCAGGCTGGGTCGAGAATTCTCAGGGCAGAAACCTGTTTCGGCGTCTTCCCGTCGCACAGTTTGCCTACCGTGTTCTGCACAATGTAATCAACGATGTACCCCGGCGTGTAGTAAACTCCGCCCGCCTTACGGACTTCTGGTTTCTCTTCCACTTTCGCCATGCGCGACGGCGTCAGACGAATCACATTCCCAAGAAAGCGTTCATACACGTTTCCCAACATCTCGACCGGCATCACATCGTAACGGTAGGGCGACTGCGGCGGATACTGTCGGCCAATAATCTCACGCAGAACCCGATCCGAAATTTGAAGCGTGGGCGTCAGCGCGTCCGGCATTTCCGCAATCCCCGTTTCCTCCTCGAAATGAAAGAACCCAGAATTGTACTTGTCGTCCGCACGACGATAAATGTTCTGCAAATTTTGATAAATGTCACTATTTTTAATAAGATTCGCGAGCTGATCTTCCGGCTCAATACCCCGATCTTCTGCCATTCGGAGGAAGAGAATCCGATCAATCGTACGCTGAACGGCAAAATTCAGATCCCGCACGGAAATGTCGTGATTATTTTTTGCAATATCGTTTGCCAGCTGCTGCCGCCAGAATTCGATTTCTTTGAGAAACTCCTCATCCACTTCCGTGGTTCCGGCTTTCGACTTCTTCGACTCGACGAAACGGTCAAAAGACCCTTTCAGAATGTTTTCCCGATGGAAGATTTCCGCAATTTCATCCCAGTGATCGACGTACTCGGTGTAGTTCAGATACTTAATTCGCGCAACGGACGCGGAATCTGTGTGCACGGGCCGAATCCGGCAATTGTAAACCGCAAACTCCTCAAAATCCGACAGAACCGACAGCGCCAGACCGCACGACCAGCCGTAACACCGCAGCTGAAACGCAGGAGACGCATCCGTTCGAATCGCAACCGACGGTTTCTTTGCCTCCAGAAAAAACTTTCGTACGCCGCCAATCCGAAAAGCATAATCAGGCGCTTTGCTGTTCGAATCGGAGGAATTTTTCAGACGAATTGAGTCTTCATGAATCACGTCACGATAATTCAGTGCGTACCCTGCCCGATTGTTGACGTCCCAGCCCAACTCTTCCCAGAACGGATTGAGGAACTCAACGCGCGTTTCCGTCTCGTTGTAGGAGGGAGATTTGTACTGTGCAATGTTCAGCCCGAATT
>CAYTLK010000017.1:16100-55878 GCA_964438515.1 uncultured Planctomycetaceae bacterium | reverse complement strand
CGTTTCAGCCACTGCAGGATTGGGACGGGGCGTTCCATCTGCCGGCTTAAAAACTGATTCCACAAGCCTCGGATTTCGCCGAGCGTTCGTTGGGAAAGCTGGAGTTTTCGCCAGTAACGTTCGTCGGAAGACGCCAGCAGCTGGAGCGCGCCTAATGCTTCCGGCGAGATGGAAACCACATTTTTTCGTCCGGGCCGACATCGCGAACAAAGGACGCCGCCGTCGGACAGTCCGAACGCAATGCGCGGTGCACCGCGCCGCACTTCAATCTTTCTCGAACATTCGACGCACTCATGAAGTGCCGGAAGGAGACCGACGAGTTTCATCAAACGCAGTTCGAAATGAAACAAGCATCGGGACAGAATTTCCGGCGGATTTGTGAGCGTCGCGGTTCTGCAAACTGAATCCAATGATACAATATCTTTTAAATTGATTTTCGTCAAGTCGAATAATTCAGATTGTGGGTTAAAATTTTCAGTAAAATGATTTAAAAGTTGAACCACATGGAAACCTGCGTAAACTGCGACGTCTGAGTCGACTCGGAATCGGTCAATCAGTTTGGCTTCCGTCACGAGCTGCAGCACGTCTCCGTTTTTCGGATAGTACAAAATCCGGCACGTATTCATGGTGTCGAGAGCTGTATCGAACGGATTTTTTAAACGGCGCGCCCCTTTCGCGAGGCAGGGAATTTTTCCCCCTTCCCGGGTGTAGAACGTCACGATCATGCTCGTTTCGCTAAAATCGGTGGTTCGAAGGACGATTGCGTCGTCATTGAGGGGCGGCATACGTTAATTCCACTTGAAATATTTCAAGGGAGTCCTTAAAAACCTCAAATTTGAAATTTTTGTAAAAAAACGATACTGTACGATAATCATACGGCGCAAAGTCGTGTTTTACGAGTCTTTTTCGTACGTGGCGGAGTTTCCACCCTAGCGGGAGGAAACAGGGCGCTCCCGTAATGTCGTTTCGATCGTGGGGAAAAAACATTTTGAATGTGTTTACTGCTCGCGATTTCGCCCCAGCGAGGGCGTCACTCGTGCGGCAGCACTATCGCCCGTCGCGGCTCGCGACCCCAGACCCCTTTTTCAAAAACTTCTTGATATTTAGTTTTTAGGACTTCCTTCATGTTTTTGGATGTTCCATTGAGGGAGTATAAGGTTTTTTTTGTTTTTCTGCAATTGAAGTTTCCCATTTTTTCCGAAATTTTCTTCCTTTATTTGACGTTGACGGAATCCAGCTTTTGCGTTAAAATAGAAGGAATGCTTTTTCGCATCCCATTTTCCGTTTTCGTTTTTTCCTGAATTTTATGAAAAATCTTCTTTCTATCCTTCATGGAGTTCGAATCCTTCACGTTTCCAACGCTTCCAGCGCTTCCGATGTTTCCGCCGCCTTCGGAGTCGTGAACGTTTTTGCCGATTCGAACGATTCTGCGAGCTGGTTGGGAAACGCGCTGCGGGAGGCGAAAAACTTGGAACTTCAATTTCACGAGGTGTACGGAGCGTTCGAGGGGGTGAAAGCGCTGCAGTCCCAGCCGTTTGACGTCGTTCTTGTGAGTTTGCGCCCCCACGCGGCTCTCGATTTCATTTCCGGCTGTCGAACGAGCGGAAGTTTTTTGCCGATTTTGATTTTAGGTGCCGTCGGCGAGCCGAATTTGTGGACGCGCTGCTGCGAACGAGACGGCGACGGGTGGATCTCGCTCGAAAAATCGACCGTTTCGGACCTTTTGTGGCAGATTGCGGCGGCAATCGAACATCGGCGCGGCGCGGAACGAACGCTGAAGCTTGAAAGTGGTTTAAAACAGGCAAAAAATGCAGAATGTGAGGAAAATCAGAAGTACATTCAGGAACAGCGCAAGACCCTCCAACATTTATGTTCCTCCGTTCGGTCCCCGAAAGAGCTTGGTGTACGTTATTCTGAACTGTTGAAATCGTTCATTTTATCGGCTTCGAGAGATTTTTCGGATGAATTTCGGAGCTTTTGTGAGGATTTGTATGCGGAGAAAATCACGCTGGCGGAGCTTTCCATGCTGCATTTGGAGGCGCTTGAATCGTTGCTTCAGACGTTTGAATACAAGAATCCGCGTCGATTGATGCATCGTGCGCACCAGCTGCTTGAAGAACTTTCCATACGTCTTTGGGATTTGAACTTTGGAACGCCGGGCGTTTCCGACGGTCCATTTCCGAATTTCAGACCCGACGGATTTTGAGGTTTCGAATTTTGTACATGTGATTTTATACAATATTAATATATATACACATCATACATTAAAATTGGGGGAATCGTGATGATGTTTTCTCTGAATCATTGCTGACGTTCAATTACGTAGTTTGCGAAACCCGCAATTCCCTCTTTGGCGTCCGAATCGGGATAGACGTCCAGAAGCGCGAGTCCGTCGCGGATGTGCTGAATGGCGGTTTCTCGAACATATTCGTACACCTGATGCTCCGCCATCAGTTCCCGAATTCGACTGTAAGTTTCCGGTCCGAGATGATTTTGAATTTCAGAAATCAATTCTGCTTTACTTTCTGCGTCCAGAACGTCCAAAAGACGAAGAATCGGAAGCGTAAGTTTCTGTTTCGCAAGGTCGGAACCGAGGTTTTTCCCCATTTGTTCCTCGTCGCCGAGCAGGTCGAGCAAGTCGTCCGCAATCTGAAAGGCCAAACCGAGATGTCGGCCAAACTCAGATGCATTTTCGAGCCAGAGGGACGGGGCGTTTCCATCTTTTTTCGTTTCATCCTCACAGGCGCAAAGCACGCCGAGACGGCAGGAACATTCGAAAAGCGAGGCAGTTTTTCCTTCAATGATGGAGTAATAATCCGTCAAAGAAAGATGAAAATTACCGCGGTTTCCAACCTGTTTCATCTCGCCCTCGCACAGGCGGCAGCTCGTTTCCGCGACGGTTTCACTCACGATGGAATGATGAAGCGCGACGACGCTGCGCATCGTTCGTGCGACCATATAATCCCCCATCAGAACACTCGTTTCGTTGTTCCAGACGGCATTCACGGTCGGAATGTGGCGGCGCATCTGCGCTTCGTCGAGAATATCGTCGTGTACGAGCGACGCGGTGTGAATCGTTTCAAGCGCAGCGCCCAAAACGTAATGAATCGGTCGAACGGTTCCCGTCATTTTGGCGAAAAGGAGGTGGAGCGCCGGACGCATTCGTTTTCCGCCGAGTCGGAAGCCGTGATGCGTCACCTGCTGAATAAAGGGATTTTCACTTTCGAGAAAGTTTCGCAGCAGCGTTTCGACTTCAGCGAGTTCGTTCTGAACGGCTGTATAAAACCCCTGCAGCGGTGTCGGCAGCTGACTGACGGAAATTTGACGGTCCATATAAATCCCCCTCTGAAACAAAAACATCTTATAATTATACCATTTTTTTCAAAACTTTTCTAGGGGGTGCTTCGTACTTTTTTTATCGAATAGGCCGATTCTGTCCATTTTTCTCTCTTTCGTCTTCCGATTTTGACGGGAGACGCAGTAAAAACTTTCAGAAAGTGCTAAATTTTTTCGAAATTAATTTAGATGTCCTTGAAAAAACTTTCGAACTGAATATAATATACATATAGAATAAGGAATGGATGCGTTTTTCAATCCGTTAAAAAATCTTTTGATTCAGAATCCTAAAATCCAAACCCTAAAACTCCCAAAAATCCCCAAATAAAGGACATTTCCCAATGGCTTCTCAAATCTGGAACGTTCCCAACACCCTTTCGATGATGCGTCTCGTGCTTTCTGCGGTGCTTTTCGTGATGATTGCGCTCGGACCGCAGTTCATGATTGCGGCGCTCATTTTGTTCATCATTACGGCTCTCACCGACTTCGTGGACGGTTGGTGGGCGCGAAAATTTAATCAATGCACCCAGCTTGGACGCATTTTGGACCCGTTCGCCGACAAAATTTTGATTTGCGGAACGTTTATTTTCCTTGCCGCTCGACCGGAGATGCAGGCGGACTGGAAACTGTTTCAGCCTTGGATGGCGGTTGTGATTGTGGGACGCGAAATGCTCGTGACGGCCATTCGCGGCTTCATGGAACAGCACGGCGCAAACTTTGCGGCGAAATGGGCCGGAAAAATCAAAATGGGGTTTCAGTGCATCGCCTGTGCGGCCGGCTGTTTGTTCCTTTCTTACGAAGGGAACGCGCCGCTGTGGCTGTACTGGCTCGTCGTCATTTCCGTTTGGGTCACGATTTTTTCGACCCTTCAATCCGGTTTGGGTTACGTGTTTTATGCCGTTAAAATCGGAAAATCGCTTTAATATCGCGAAGAATCTGGAGGAAATCACGTCATGATTTTTGATGTTTTATTTTAAATGAAAGCACTATAAAGGGCGTTTTCGGCGCTATCGCCAGTCGCGGCTCGCGACGGCGTGAACGATTTCCGTTTTTACGACTTTTTTAATATCATTCGGGTCCATTCGGAACAGTAAACCACGGCTGCCGGCGTTGATGTAAATTTCCGGCAGTTCCAAAATGGTGTCCTCGACGTATACCATCATGGGGCGTTTTGTACCGAACGGACTCGTTCCGCCGACGTGATAGCCGCTGTATTTATCGGCGTCTTTAGGGTCGCACGGTTTGACCCCTTTGACGTTCAGAACGCGCGCCATTTCTTTCGCAGAAATTTCACAGTCGCCGTGCATCAAAACGACAAACGGCGTCACGGGCGTTCCTTCCGTCTGAAAAATAATCGTTTTGATGACGCGGTGTTCCTCGACACCCAGTTCCCGAGCGCCGATGCGAGTGCCGCCGTGTTCTTCGTATTTGTAACTCATCAATTCGTAAGGGACGTGCGCCTTTTCGAGTGCCCGAATCGCGTTCGTCATGGAAAATTTCATCGTACAGCCTCCAGTGGAAACGTATATTTGTCGCAGAATGTGGTTTCGAAGTCGAAAACCTGATGAAAATCTTCTTTTCGGTCGCCGGTCGCCACGCGGACTTTGCCGGCTTCGACCATATTGTAAACAATTTCGCCAAAATCGTCGGTCGTGTAGATGCCCCACTGGTTGAAAACGACTTTCGCCATGAAGCCGAACATCCATTTCGCCCGAATTTGGAGCGCTTCGCAGAGTTCAGGGCCTGTGATGTGCTGAAGGTTCGACTCCGGCTCGTCGTTTTCCTCTTCGTGCGCACTCGGTCGGCGGCGCGGTGACGGAATTCGAGGGACGGAACAGCCCATTCCAAGCTGTGAACGCGCAAAATCAAGCGTTTCGAGAACGTAATAATATGCACTCAGACGGTAACGCGGATCTTTTTCCACGAGACTGTGAAGTTGAAGTTGATCAAACATAAAAACCTTTGAATTTTTTTATCTATATCAAATCCCGAAACGTTTTCCAAGGACGTTCCGTTTGTGTGTTGTAATTATAACAAAAAAATCTTTTGAGGGAAAGAGCAAAAAAAATAAACGATTTCTTTATTTTTGCCGATTATAACGATTGGAGGGTGTGTGTCTGAAGGTTTGGATTTTTTTAAAAAAATTATGAAATTTTTATCAATAATAATCACGGCGTGCGTGTTTTTAGCGGATGCGAGTGCTGTGCGGGCGCAGATGGACGGTGTTTTGGACGTTCCGCCCGAGTTGGATGTGGAAACACTCCCGGCTCCCGATTTTGAGATTCCTGAACAGCTCGAATCGGAAAAACCATCGGAAATTCCGAATTCTGCAGCGGAAAAAACGTCAGAAACCGTCGAAACTACGACTGAAAATTCTGCGGAAGGTGTGCGGAAGCCGCTCGAAAGAACGGAAAACGGTCTTCTGATTGCGCAGGCGGAGTCGGAAAAGGCGGCGACCGAGGCGCTCGACTCGCAGGTCGAAAAACCGTCGGAGGAGGAACGTGTAAAACTGCTTGAAGAACTGGCGAAAAACCGCGAAATTCTGCAGGCACAGTCGAATGTGGTGAAAATCGTCGCGAAACTCATCGCGCCGAGCGTCGTTCATATTGAATCCGTCATGTACAAACGCGGCGCACGCGGTGAAAAAGTGACGCTCAACGAAGCGGGAAGCGGTGTGATTGTTTTTCGTAATGAAAAATTCTACGTCCTCACGAATCGTCACGTACTTCGGGAAGCCGTGAAGGAAAATATTCAAATTAAGCTGTACGATAATCGTATTACGCACCCCATTGCGGTGTTGTACGATGCGGAAACGGACATTGCGGTCCTTGAACTTGCGGAAACGGATCTGATTTCTGCGACGCTCGGCGACAGTAACGTCGTGGAAATCGGTGAATTCGTCCTTGCGGTCGGCAGTCCGTTCGGCCTGAATCATTCGGTGACGTTTGGAATCATCAGCGCGAAAGGCCGGCGGGAACTCGACATCGACGCAAACGTTCATCTTCAGGACTTTTTGCAGACGGACGCCGCCATTAATCCTGGAAATTCCGGCGGTCCGCTCGTGAATCTCAACGGTGAGGTCATCGGAATCAACACTGCGATCGCCAGCAATTCGGGTGGAAGCGAGGGAATCGGTTTTTCCATTCCAATCCGGATGGTGATGCTGGTTGCGGACCAGCTGATTCGTTACGGAAAAGCACGAAGAGCGTATTTGGGTGTGACGCTCGACTCCGAATTTAATGCACAAAAAGCAAAAGTGCTCGGTTTGCCGCGCGCAAATGGGGCGTGCGTGAAGGAAGTGACTCCTTATTCCCCCGCCGCGAAAGCAAATTTTGCGGTGAATGACGTCATTTTGAAATTTAACGGCGCAGCCGTCGAAGACGAAAAACACCTTTACAACCTCGTGAATCTCGCCGCCATTGGAATCGACATTCCAGTCACGGTATTCAGAGAAGGAAAAGTGTATAAAATACAAATCCAGCTTCAGGAGCGTTAAGATGAAACTTTCACGAACTTCCTCATCCAATGAGAAAATGAGTTTTCAGGACCCAAAAGCGGCAGAATCGCCGTTGTTGGATGTTTCCCGGATGAGCTGCGTTTTTGACGGAAAAGCGATTCTTTCTGAAGTGAGTTTTTCGTTGCGGAAGGGGGATTTCGTTTCCCTTTTGGGGCCGAACGGAGCAGGGAAATCGACGCTTCTGAAAGGTTTTCTCCATCAAATGCCGCTGACCGCCGCGAGCCGTATTTTGTTGGAGGGGGAGGATCTGTTTCGTATTCCGCCGCGCACTCTCGCCCGAAAAATTGCGTACGTTCCGCAGGCACAGGCGCAGGTGCAGAATTTTTCGTTTACTGTACGTTATTTCGTCGAGACGGCTCGGTACGCGTATCGTTCGGCGTGGGAGCTTTCGAGTACTGAGGACAAAAAGAAGTGCGAGCGTGCGCTGGCGGAGACGGGATTGCAGGATTTTGCATCGCGCGACGTTTCCACGCTTTCCGGCGGCGAGCTTCAGCGGGTCTGGCTTGCGGGTGCGATTGCGCAAGATGCGGACATTCTTCTGTTGGATGAGATTACGTCTCAGATGGATTATCGCAGCCGGGTGGAAACGTTTCGGCTTCTGGAACGTTTGAATCAGACGTTTGGAAAGACGATTCTTTGCGTCACGCACGACATCAACGAGGCGGCGCAGCATGCGGGCAGAATTTTGGCGCTGAAAGACGGACGACTTGTTTTTGACGGACGGTCGCCGGAGTTTTTGAATACGGAAGTACTTTCTAAGATTTACGATACGGAATTTACGCTTCTTCACTCCCCCGACCTTACGTTTCCCGCGGCGTTTCCAACCTCCCGAAAGCACCCCCATTAACCGCAATTACGTTATTCGTTATTGAACATTTTATACCCGACGCATTATGAATTTCCGCTTCGTCGTCGCTCGCGCTGCCGCGAAACGGCTGCTTCCGCAGCCGCTCAAAGCGGAATCTTCAAGCGGAATCCGAATATAAAGGAATTTTGTTTCAAAAACTTGTATAATAAAAACTTTGATATTGAGTTTTTGGGGAATTCCTTATTGTTTTTCGGGTTCCTGCGGACGCTGAGACGCAATCGGTAACGCCGATTCGTCGCAAATCACGAGCGGCGAGTCCGTCAGCGGCAAATCGGTTAGCCGTAATAAAGGACCGCCAGCCCCGGAAATCTTCTCGATTCGATACACTTTACCCGTCAGCATGTCGAGCAAAATCGGTTCAAGTATCGGTTTACACTGGAGTCCGCTTTCAATTTCGACCGAAACGCCGCCAATTCCCGGAAATCCGTACTGCATGTCTTCCGCACTGTGATACTCAAAAAATGCTTGGCCGTCACGAACGTACGTGTTCGTACAGACGGAGGCGTCGAGGAGGCGGGAATGACGCTCCGTTCGCGGTACCGCTCGATTCAGATCGACCGACACATACAGATTTTCCGCCTGCATCCCGTTTGAAAAAAAGGCGGTCAGGTGCTGCATCGTTCGATACGAAAGTTTCGGCGTATACGTAATTCCGTTGAGAATTCCGTGCCGCGCCGGGTTTTTACGGGTTGTGTCGCCCATTTTGTACTCTTTGCCCATCATATCGACCATCTGGAAGAAGGAACTTAATTGAATTCCGTTCGAGAAATCCGTAAAGTATCGCCGAAGCATCCAGACCGCCTGATTCCTCTCGCTTTCCAGCACATACGGCGGCAGCCAGTGACCGTTCGGGAACCAGGATGCGTAACCCGCCTCACCCTGCCAGAGTGCCGTATTTCGGCCTCCGTTTTCGTCGAGCAGACGCCGCAGAAGCGCGCAGTCTTTCGCGTAATTCAGTTCCGGCTGGACGCAGTACGCATGAATGCTGAAAAAATCGAGTTCTTTCACGATGTCGGATTTCAGAAGCGCAATTGAAAACGAATGAACTCGACCGCTCACGCACGCGCCGATTTTGGCGTCGGGAATCTCCGCACGAATCGCTTGACCCGTGAGGCGAATCAGTCGGGCGTATTCAGCAGGATCCGCCTTTTTCGGCTGCCAGAACTGTGTGATGTTCGACTCGTTCCAGATTTCGAAGTACTGAACGCGTCCTTTGAAGTGTTTTGCGAGTGCGTGAATGTAGTTGGTCCACGCCTCCTGCGTCTCCTCGCCGTAATAAAGCGGGACGAAACCGACGGCCGCGCCGCTGTAAACGTCGTTCATATAGAGTGCGTTTCCGAATCCGACGTTGAACCACGGCTGGACGCCCCGCGAGAGCAAATTATCGACGATTGAATCGAGCCAGGCGAAATCGTATTTCCCTTTTTCTCTTTCGCAGCGGCTCCAGCCCGTCTGACACCGCGCCCATTTGACGCCGGACGCCGCCAGCAGATCGTAGCATTTTTCCGGATCGAACATTTCGCGGTCCAAACACTCGAAACCGATGCTGATTGGCGACTCACGAATCTCTTGAGAGGAAAACGTTTTCAGTGAGCCGATTTCCTTAATGTGTACGTTTTTCAAACAGCAAAGAACATCGGTTTCTTCCGACGGCGTTTCAACCTGCGTTTCGTTCGGCGTTTCCGCCTGCGTTTCGTTCGGCGTCAGAGCGGCAAACAAAATTGCACAAAAAGACACGATATATGAAAATCGTTTACACATTCTTTATTCCTTTTCGGTTTGGCAGAAGAAGGGGTTTAATGAGTTTCACTTTCTGTGCGGAATTCATTCCACAGTTCATCGATCGTTCGTTGAGTCGTCAGTTCCCAATACGTTTCCGAGTACGTATGGGTCCTCAACACATGATTCAGACGAGGAATCAGATTCGCATCGTACGTTCGAATGACGTAATCGAGGAAGGCGGCCGTCGTGCGGTAGCTGTCCGTGACTTTCGCGCGTGAAAAATCGACTCGCGGTCGAAGGTTCGGCGGCTCAAAAAGGAACCAGCGTATGGAATCGGTGAGTCCCTCGACGAGCCACATGGGTTCTGGACGTGAATACTGCTGCACCACATGAACGAGTTCGTGAATTGCGGCGCCGGCAGACTCGCCGTTCCGATTTGCTTCAAACCACGGAGTGAAACAAACGATGGTGTTTCCCGACGTGAACGCCACTCCTTTTCCGTCGCGAAAACAGAATTTCACCTCTTGCGGCGGCAAAAATCCGGGGCTGGGCAAAATTTTCACGAGTTTCGGATACCACTCGGAAAAAAGAGGAAACAGATGGGACGCCGCCCAATTTTTCAGCGTTTCCGAGGCGGGACCGGGGTCGAACACGATGTTTTTCAGGAATTCCGCACCTTCTGGCCCCTCCCAAACCGGAACGGACGGCACCGACTTACTCTCATCAGCAGTCAGTACGGACGAGAAAGCGAGAGACGCGCCGAGTGCGCCCAAAAAAGTACGACGACAAATTCGCATAATTTCCTCCAGTTTTTTGAAAAATTGATTCATTTTGATTCCTTAAAATAAATCAAACATAAAACCAATTATAACCTTTTTTTCACACAAATTCAAGGGGACGAAAATGGAATTTCGTGAAATATCGTGAAAATCCCGCGAAAATCATTGACTCTTGAAAATCTTGTGCTACAATGAAAGATGTAATTTTGTACACGCATCCTTTTTCATCGGAAGATTTTATGGCGACAAAACTGATTGCTTTTGATTTGGACGGAACCCTTACACAGCACCGCTCCCCGCTGGGTGAAAAAAATCGGTCGATCTTGGAACGACTGGCGCAGAAATATCGGCTGCTGATGGTCGGTGCGGGGTCGTGCGAACGGATTTTCCGACAGATGAACTCCTTTCCCATCGACATCATCGGAAACTACGGTATGCAGGCCGCTCGGTACAATTCCGAAACGCAGTCGCTCGAAATTCTCGAAAACGCGCACTGTGAGCCGAATCGGGCGGAAACGCTCCGAAGGTGTAACGATCTGCGAAAAAAGTACGGATTCACCGAATTTGCAGGTGAGTCGGTCGAATTTCATGCGTCGGGGATGATTACGTTTCCACTCCTCGGAACTCAGGCGAAAATCGAGGAAAAACTGACGTTCGACCCGGACCGCAGCCGCAGAAAAACGATGTACGACGACGTGAAAGCCGCATTCGAAGGATACACAGTTTTTATCGGCGGGTCCAGCTCCTTCGACATTGCGCCGTTTCCGCACAATAAACTTCACGCCTTGGATTCGTACTGTCGGTCGCACGGCCTCGCGCATTCCGAAGTGGTGTTTGCGGGAGACGATTACGGGGTGGGCGGGAATGATGAACAGGTGTTTCATTCCGACATTCCGTTTATTTGTGTGAACGATTACACGCGGCTTGAAGATTTTTTGGGTGAAATTCTGTAAGGAAAAATGCGCCGCAAACGGCTCGGAAGTACGGACGGAACGAGCGGGCTGTTCGTTGTAGAAAATCGTAAATAAATCATTAATAAATCATAAAGAATCGTATTGAATTCATAGAGGATGCGCAAATAGATAATTACTTTCACGCAAATTTGAATTGACATTTCCTTTTCGTCTTGTATAATAGATGTATCGGTTGTTTTTTGCAGTCCTGCCGATGCATGAATCGGATAATGAACGCATCGCCTCACCCTCCCTTATGCTGGTTCTACAATGAAATCCAGTTTTCACAAAGATTGCAAGAGCCGTGGTGCGCAGCTCCAACGGCAGACGGGAAAACTGAATTTCCAAATAGTGCTAGTACAAATCCTCAAGGAGACATTTTATGAAATTGAGAATTGGATTCTTTTTAATGTTTTCGTTCTTTTCCGGCCTGCTTCTCGCAGCGGGAGCGGAAAGCAATTTGCTGAAACTGAATACCGGCCGTCCCGAACATTGGGCGGAACCCGCGACTTCGGTCAGCTTCACCGACGGCATCGTGAAAATCGTGTCGTCCACTCCGGCAGATTCCGCCTGGTCGGTCATCGTGCCTGTCAATCCGAACGCAGTTTACAAACTGTCTGGAAAAATCAAGACGGAAAACGTGGTTAAAAAGACGGGTTTGGGAGCGCTCCTGAACGTTCATCAACTCAATACGAAAACCGAGGCGGTTTCCGGTTCCAGCGATTGGACCGAAGTTTCCACGGAAATCACAACCGACGGACAGACCGAGCTGATGGTCAACTGTTTATTCGGCGGGTACGGCACAGCTGTCGGAACTGCGTATTACAAAGACGTTACGCTCGAATTGGTGAAGGTTTTGCCGACGCCGAATCCGATTCCTGAAAATTGGAATCCGACGATTGTGCTGGACGCGCAGAAAAAAGGAACGGAAATCTCTCCTTATATTTACGGTCAGTTCATCGAACATCTGGGACGCTGCATTTACGGCGGAATTTGGTCTGAAATGCTTGAAGACCGCAAGTTTCACGACGCGGTGGGTTCCGAAACCTCGCCGTGGAAGCCGACTTGCGATGGTGCGGTTGAGATGAACAAAACGGACGCTTTCGTCGGGGAATGGACGCCGGAATGTTCCGTCACCGACGTGCCGGCCTGGAAAGGGGTCGCTCAGAGCAAACTCGCATTTGAAAAAGGACGCAAGTACGTCGGATACGCCTGGGTGAAACCGGGTGCGGAAATCGACAAAATCGAAGTCCGTTTTTATGGGTCGAACGATCGTGAACAGGGAAAAACGTTTGCGTTTCCCGTGACGCCCAACGTGTACAGCAAAATCGAGTTCGAAATCGAGTCCCCCGTGGATTGCGAAAATACCGAACTGGAAGTGGAAGCTTTCGGAAAAGGAACCTTCTCGGTGGGCTGCGTCTCTTTGATGCCGGCCGACAATATTCATGGAATGCGCGCGGACACGCTGGCGCTGCTGAAGGAATTGAACGCCCCGGTTTATCGCTGGCCCGGCGGGAATTTCGTTTCGGGTTACGATTGGAAAGACGGAATCGGAGATCGGGACAAACGTCCGCCGCGCCGCAATCCCGCCTGGCAGGGAATCGAACATAATGATTTTGGAATGGATGAATTCATAGTTCTGTGCCGTTATTTAGGGACGGAACCGTACATCGCCGTCAATACGGGCGCCGGTCAGGTGGAAAACGCGCTGAAGGAACTCGAATACGCGAATGGTTCTGCCGACACGCCGATGGGTCAGCGGCGTGCGTCCAACGGAAATCCCGAACCGTACAAAGTGAAATTCTGGGGAATCGGAAACGAAATGTACGGCAGTTGGCAGATCGGACACATGCCGGTGCAGGATTACGTAAAAAAACACATTGAGTTCTACGACGCCTTCAAAGCATTCGATAAAGACCTCTTCTGTATTGGAGTCGGAGCGGCCGGCGGCTGGAACGACGTCTTTATTCCTGGAACGTTTAACAAAAACGATGCACTGAGCGAGCATATTTACGCTCAAAAACGCGGAAACGTCGTCGATCACGTTCGGCTGGTCGCCAACAGTATTGATCGAGTGGCGGGCGCGCATCGCGAATATCGTAAAAAATGGGCGAATCTGTACGCGCAAAAGGATTTGCAGATCGTGATGGACGAATGGAATTACTGGTACGGCCCGACCCCCTTCGGCGAGCTGGGAACGCGATATTTCCAAAAAGACGGTCTCGGAATTGCTGCGGGGCTTCATGCGTTCTATCGAAATTCCGACTTGTTCTTTATGGCGAATTACGCCCAGACGGTCAACGTCATCGGATGCTTGAAAACGAGTAAAACGCACGCGAAACTGGAGTCGACCGGCTTGGTTTTGAAGTTGTACCGTGCGGAATTCGGAAACACGCCGATTTCCGCCGAAATTCAATCGGATGCGGAATACAAAGCAGGCGCGCTGGACGTTTCAGCCGCACTCACTGCGGACGGAAAATTCCTGACGGTTGCGTTTGTGAATGCCGCTCCGACGGCGGTGAAAGCCGAGTTGAAACTCAACGGCGTCGAGCTTCAAACCCGTGGAAAGCGGTTTGTGATTGCGGAGAGCGAAAACAATCCAGACGGTTACAACGATCCGGACCAGCCCGACCGAATTACGATTGTTGAGAGTGACGTTTCGCTTACGAACCAGACGGTCGAAGCTGCGCCGATGGCGGTTACGCTCGTGAAATTCCCGGTGAAATAACACTTTTCTGCTCGCGCAGGCTGAATTTTCTTGACGCACGGCGGGCTTTTGGCCCGCTGTACGCAGGATTGAACATTCATTTATAATTTATTTATAGATTTATTTACAAAGTTCTGTGTTGGAAACAGCGGCTCAGCTGCGCGTACAACTCTTCCGGCGAGCCGTCGTTCGTAAGAATGCACGTTGCGGACGCTCGCTTCTTTTCAAGCGGAAACTGATTGCGCTCGCGTCTTTCCAGCTCCTCAAGCGTCCAGCCGCGCGAAAGCGCAAACGAAATCTGACGCTCTCGCGGCGTCTCGACGAACAAAAGAGCGTCACATTCCGCCCCCCACCCGCTTTCAAGCAAGAGCGCCGCATCCAAAATCGCCAGTCGATGACCCGAATAAAGCGCCGCAAGCCGAAATGCGTTCCAACGCTCGTGAATCGCAGGATGAAAAAGCGCGTTCAAAAACGAAAGTTCCGGAGACTCAGACCCGTCGGCCGTCGGCGTGAAAACAAGCTCTGCGACTCTTTTTCTGTCGAACGTTCCGTCCGGCTGAAGCACTTGATTTCCCCAGCGCGCCAAAAGAAGTCGGCGAATTTCCGGATCGTCGTAGAGTGCGTGCCCCGCCTGATCCGCATCAAAAACCGGGACGGACCGCGTACGAAAAAAGGACGAAACGAGCGACTTTCCGGACGCAATTCCTCCAAGAATCCCCCAAACCTCAAGCGTCGGAGCCGTCCAGAGTTTTTCCTCCGTTGCAACGTATTTCACCTGCAAATCGTGCGGTTCGTGCGGAACCGAATCGACCATCTGACACGCAAACGCAAGCCCCGCCGTCGGCGTTCCTTTTTTCAGAAGCGGTAAAAGCCGATCGTAATACCCGCCGCCCTGACCGAGCCGCCCGCCGAACGCATCGAATCCGACGCCCGGAAGCACAACAAAATCCAGCTCCTCCGGACGAACAATCCGCGCATCGTCTGCCGTAATTTCCGGCTTCGGCTCCAAAATTCCGCACATCCCAGGCGCGAGTTCCGAGAAACTCCGAATCTCCGCGAGCTTCAATCCTCCGTCCGACAAACAAAGCGGCAAAATACAGCGCCGATGCGGATTTTCCGACTTCCAAAGCGACTCAAGAAGCGTTTTGGTTTCGATTTCTGAACGATAATTAACGTACGCAAGCACACACGCCGCGTCCCGCCAGCCTGGAATTTCCGTCAGACGCCCGCACGCACGCGCACTTTTTTCTGCACGATTTTCAACCGATGCCCGTGCACGTCGCAGCTCGTGGCGCAACGCGATTTTTTGTTCCGAAATGACGCTCATTTTTCTTCCACGATTCTGTAAATTTCCGGCAAATTGCGCCCCGCCTGATTGTAATCGAGACCGTATCCGACGATGAATTCGTCGCCGATATTCAGACCGATGTACGGAACGGGCGTTTCCCCCCGATACCGGTTCGGTTTGAACAGCAGCGTTGCGGCTCGCACGTCTTTCGCGCCGAGCGACTTGAATTTTTCGGTCAAAAACGCGATCGTTCCGCCGGTCTCCACAATATCTTCCACAATCACTGCCGTTCGGCCCGTCAGACGCCGTGGAAACGGCATTTTTTCCTGAATCCGCTGCGTACTTTGCGTCCCTTCGTAGCTCGAAACCTGATAAAACATCAAATCGTACGGAAATTGTACTTCTTCCAGCAGGTCCGCGAAGAAAAACAACGCGCCTTTCAGAATGCAAACGAATAACGGACGCTCATTCTGCAGTTCGACCGCCATCTGCGCCGCGACATTTCGGACGGCAGACCGAATCTGTTCCTCCGTCAAATATAATTCAAACGTTTTATCTAAAACCTGTATTTCTCTCATGGTGCAGCTTTTTCCGTATTCGTTCCGCCCTCCGTATTCGTTCCGAGTGCCGCACGGAAGAAACCGCAGCCGCCCGTTCCAAGAACGATTTCGTTCGGATGAAACGGATTGAACGCAGCACACGACGCACGCTGGGTCGGGAGACCGTCCGAAATGTCGTTCCAGGTTTTTCCGTCGTCGTTCGAGAGGTACACGGCCCGACATCGGATGTGGTCGTGGTACGGATGGTCGTCCGAAATCATCAAAATCCGCGCAGCATTCGTCGGGTCCGCCTCAGCACTCGCGACGCACGACTCCGGGTCGCGATGAAGATGCGTCCAGCGGGACGTTTCCGGCTGTTTTTCATCGTAACGCCACAAACCGCCTTCCTCCGCAGGACCGTGAAACGCCGCCAAAAGAACGCGTCCGCGGGCGTCCACCGTGATTCGTCCCGCATTTTTCGGACCTCCAACGAACGTAAACGTTTTGCCGTTCGTCGTCTTCCAAAGTCCCGTTTTGCCAGATATGAAAAATGTACGATTCTTTTTCGGAACAGGCGCGATCCAGCCGAACGAGTCGGAGCCGCACAGAAGGTCCCAACTTACGCCGCCGTTTTTCGTACGATAGATTTTTCCGCCGAACACGACCCAAACGCACTGGGAATCGTCGGGTGAGGTGAAAACTCCTCGCGCAACACAAGTATTTCCGTCCGGCAAACCGCTTTCTTTTGTCGCCAAAGGGGTCCAAGGGCCGGAAGTATTGAGCGCGCCTTTCAGAACGTTCCCGGAAGAGTTTCCCTGACCGGTTGTGACGTACACTGTGCCGTCTTTTGCGTAAGAAGCGTCGGCACCTCCGCCCCAAGGTGAGGGTTTTTGACCGTGATACTTCCACGTTTTCATAAAATCATCGGACTCCCAGCATTTTCCCGCATCCATCGCCAAAAGGACGCTGCGTCCCTCGCGGTACGGATCGTAACGGAAATTCGTACAACAAAGGCCGGAATATCCGCGTCCTTTCCACGTCCAAGGGGTTCCATCGTTCACAGGGACGCTCGTCAGATCGACCCACGCGCCGCCGCCGTCGAAAGACGCGAGGATGAATTCCGCACCGGCGCCGTACACCTCATTCTCGTTTTTTGGATTGACGCTCAGCACCGTGACGCCGTACCCGCTGGGATACGCAGTTTTTACAGGCCGATCGACGCCGTTCATCGTGTGTTGAAGAATGATGCGCCAGCTTTTTCCTCCGTCGTCCGACCGATAGAATTTTGCACCGTCCCACGCGCTGTCGCTTGTGTAAAGAACGTCCGGATTCGACGGCGCGACGCAGAACGCTTTGAATCTCGCGGTCAAATTGGGATTGTTGGACGCATGAAGTTTCAACCCTTCGTTACACGGAATCCACGTTTTCGCGCCGTCTTCCGTTCGAAAAATACCTCCCGGCAGACACACGGCAGGCGTTCCGTCCTCGTTTTTTTGCTCGCAGGCGTTGAGACTCACCCAAAAGACGTCTGGATTTTCCGGATGCGCCGCGATGCGTTCGACGTTTCGATGAGGAAGTCCCTCGGAAACGTCCGACCAGGTTTTTCCCCCATCCTCACTGCGAAAAATTCCTCTTCCAGAGACGGCCGCCATTAAAATCTGCGACGATTTTGCGGCAAAACAGGCGCTGACGATGTTTTTTTCAAGTGAGGCGGTCTTTTTCCAAGTTTCGCCCCCGTCGGAACTTTCCCAAACAGCCCCCCACAACGTTTTTTCTCCCGGCGACCCCCAATTTCGACTGGACCCGCCGAACGCATAAAGATGCTGCGCATCGTTGGGGTCGAACAAAATCTTTTCGATGGGTGCGGAGTACGAATACTTTGCGATTTCGGGAAACTCGCCGCCTCGCTTTTCGACCCACGTTTTTCCGCCGTCTTCACTCTTATAAGGGCCGCTCATCGTGCCCGCCCAAACGATTTTGGGGTCGGAAGGGTGAAACGTTGTGTCGCCGATTTCCGTCGATAAAAATCCAAAAACCGACTCCCACGTCTCGCCGCGGTTCGTGGAGAGACCGATGGAAAGCAGGTCGCCGCCGACCAACAGACGCTTCCCGTCGAAAGGTGAGACTTCAACCGACGTCATCCAGCCGCCGCAACCCGGCTCGCAGACGGGTTCCCACCGCACTGAGGAGGAATCCTCTTCCGCACGAAGCAAGCCCGAAATGAGAAAAAACTCCAGCAGAAACGCAAACGTAAATAAACGTACGAACACATGCGGGAACGCAAAAACTCGCGCCGTACGAGACAGAAAATGGGATATTTGGGTAAAATAGGGATTCATTTTTAGGAGGGTTTCAAATAAAAAAACTAAAAAAAATCAAAAAACAAAGCTCTCCGAAATGCGAGGTCGCGGAGAGCTTGAGTAAAAAACAGGGTTTATTTTTTCAGACTGATGTTTGCCGTACTCCAAATGACGAGGTTTTGCACCGGTCGTTCCTGATGCGGCGGCACAACCTGCATTGTATCCTGAAAGAACTCCGAACGATCTTCCGTGGGAATCGCAATTTTCGACCGAGATTCCGCCGCTCTGTCGAAACCCGCAAGGAGGTTCGTCCCGACAAAACTCTTCGAGCCTTCCTTTACCCACGCGAGCCAGTCATTTTGAAGGTTTTGAAGCGACGCGTAACCGTAATAGTTGTACACCAGTTCGTCGAAATTCACGTTTTGCTGCATGCATCCATCGACAAAATACACGAAATAACGCGGCCCGCGCTGACGAATCAGAAACTCAGTGAGGGAAAAACCATGCGCGTAAAGCGGCATCGCATTCTCCGGATACTCCGAGATGGTCAAAAGCTGGTCAAACGGAATCCCGTTTCTGTTTTTCAAAAATTCGTACAATTTGTCGCGATACTTGTTTCTTTCGGAACGATGTTCGGTAAACGTCGCAGCCCCCTCGTCGGCCCAGCGGGGAATCGGAGCGCGAAAGTGGCTCGCCATCAACATGTGCGTGATTTCATGCGGCAAAACGGAATCGTAAACCCGCTCGACAGACCCCGTGATTTCCATGTTCCAATTGTACACCTCGCCGTTGTTGAAGACGAACGTTGTGGAACCGCACGGCGGTTCGTTAGAGATTTTAATTTGGATTTTACAGCGTTTGCACCAGTTCGGAAGTTCTTTCCCGAGCCAGAAAACCGACAGTTGTGTACGAAGCTCTTCCGCACGCACCGCCATTTCCTCCGCAACGCGCGGATCGGACGTCACAACCGTAAAATTTTTGGTTTGAAATGTGGCGGCAAACGT
The DNA here is from genome assembly GCA_964438515.1 of uncultured Planctomycetaceae bacterium. Lineage (GTDB taxonomy): Bacteria > Planctomycetota > Planctomycetia > Pirellulales > Thermoguttaceae > RGIG3701. The sequence goes on along the minus strand of CAYTLK010000017.1, from coordinate 36,865 downwards.
CTCAGCCGAGACGCACACAAGCACCGCCGTCATTAATAATATTCCCCAACGTCGAATCATCATCAATCCTCACCTGTTCTACCCCACTGAAGAGAAAAAATTTTCATAATAGTAGTTTACAACATTTTTCACAAAAAGGGAAGACTTCCCCCCGTTATTTTCGGAAAAAAAGGAAAATTTTTAACAAAATAGGGAAGATGGAAAATCTACGAAAATCGTTCTGTAAAGAAACGTCCTTTTCCGCAGTGTGTCTCACGAAAAAGCGGGGAAAAATTCCTGCCAAAGATTCACAAACCCATTCTGGAACAAAAGAATCCCCGCCCCAATCGTAATCGAAAGAATGAAAAACGCAACAAGAACGTTGATCGGGAACGACAGACTGAAAATGTCGAGCTGCGGCAAAACACGGCTCAAAATGGCCATTCCAATCTGAACAAGCAGTACCATCGTCAGAATCGGCAGTGCAATATGAATTCCGAGCTGAAATCCTAGATAGAACAATTGAGGGATATTTTGTACCATCTCCGGAAAATATGAGGCGGTCCCGGCGGGGTACTGCGCGAAGGAGTCGAGCAGCGTTTCCATCATCAGCAAGTGTCCGCCGGCCAGAAAAATCGCAGCGGTTCCGAGCGCGTAAAAAAGAGACGCAACGATCGGTGCCGCTTCGTTCGAAAGCCCTCCGTCCACCGGAAACGAAACGCCTCCGACGTACGCGATGACCGTTCCGGCCGTCCAAAGCGCCTCAAAAAGCAGAAGAGCCGACGTCCCCATCACGAGACCAAGAAAAATCTCACCGAACCACGCCGACAAAAATCCCGCGTCGAGAAAACTCAGCGAGTTCTGAAAGCAGTGCACCGCCGGATTTTCGTGAAGCGCCAGCAAAACCGCCAGCAGAAACGCAAAACCGACACGAAACCGTACAGGAATCATCTTCCCCGCAAAAATCGGCGCGATGAGCAGCATCACGAGGATCCGCGTCAGAATCAACACAAACTGACTGGCATTCAGGAAAAGTATCGTTTCCATACGGAAATTCACCCCCGGCTGTTCGTTGAGAGAAAAACCTTCGGCGATGCAGGGGCCAAAGGTTTTTCTCTCGAAATTTTACACGCGAATCGTTTACTCAAGATTCGGATCGTTAAAAATGTCGAGCGATTCTTCCGCACTTTTCAGCTGCTTCGTCTCAGCATCCGGCGGAGGCGGCGTTTTTCCGAGTTCGTCCACCAACCCGCCCTGTTCGGCTGCGGGTTCCGCTTCGGAAGACGGCGCTGCGGATTCGGTTTTTGCATCGTCGGTACTTTCGGCGGGTTTTTCAGCAGTGGCGTCGGCCGCACCCGCTGCGTCCTTTGCGTCCTTTGTACCGTCGGCACCTTCCGCACCCTCCGCATCGCCGGAAGTTTCGGCATTTTCGGCGTTTTCAGCATTTTCGCCGTCTTCGGCAGAATCCGCGTCTTTTACGTCTTTCTTTTTCGGTCCGTACAACTCTTTGGGAATGTAAATCTTCATTTCCCCGGCGTCTCTATCGATCGGCGGAAGCGTCAGACAGAGATAGTCGACCGTATCGATAAATCGGTTGAAAATCAAAACGTCCGTGACGGTTTCGTTGGGCAGAAGCTGCGAGGGGTCAATCTGTCCCTCCACCAGAGCTTTGGACTGCACCTTATAGTCGTTCTTTTTGTCTCTCAGCGCCGCTCGCCCGCTCTTTCCCCAGGAAGGAACGTTCAGAACTTCGTCTTTGCTGACGTTTTTCACCTTAATCGTCATGAAACAGAACATTTTTTCTTTGTCTTTCAGCGGGGTATTCGGATCGAAATCACCAATTCGCTGATTTTTAATTTCTGTTACAGTAATCTGTATCGTTCCGAACGTGCAGGACATAATTTTTCCGTCGACGTACGCAGGTTTGTACCCCGCTTCCGCCAGTTCCTTCGGAACGCCGTCTTTTTCGGCGTCCGACACGGCTTTTGCTTCTTCTGTGGAATCGTCAGACTCGGAATCTGCGGAATCTTTAGAATCTTTGGAACCTTTTGCGTCTTTAGAAGTGTCCGCGCTTCCCGCATCTTTTTCTTTATCGGCCGCATCTGTTGAGGTTTCTGTGCCGTTTTCGACGGCGGCGGCTTCACCTTCAGCCCCTTCGGGTTTCGAACCCCCTTTGCACGACGCAATGATGAGAATCACGGCCGCCAAAAGAATGACGCCGATGGTTGCTGCGACGATAATCAGGAAATTACGTTTCTGAATTTCTTTCTTGGAAAGCGTCTTTTTCTCGCCGTCCGCGCCGTCTTCCGCAGACGCAGAGCCGGCCGCCGAGTTTTTCCCGCCAGAATGACGCGAAGAGGATTTGAAAGAAGCTTTGGACCCCACTCGGGAGGCGCTTCCGATTCGAGACCCGGACGCTCTGGAAGAGGCCGAAGGGTCAAAATCGAACGCGAATTCACCCGAACCGGAATCGTTTTGAGGCGTTCTCGGCGCATTTCCGCGAGAGGGACGCACCGAATGCACCCCCGTCCCGGCTTTCGGTTTCACGGGAGTTGCAACGGGAGGAATGGAAACAACAGGCTCAACCGGCGCGGCGACCGGCGTTACAGTCGGCGGCGTTTTCGGAGGAACAGGAACGGCGACGCCCGTGGGAAGATCTGCTTTTTCCACAAATAAACCTTTAACGTTTCCCGCCACGGACCACTCGGTGTCGATGTCGCGCCGTACAGGGTCGGCGGGGGTGATGCGTTTTTCGTCGGCGAGCTGTTTGAGCTGCTGGGACGTAAAAGGACCAATCTCCTGACCGGCCATCTTGTAAAACCATTTGACTGCCATGTTCTGCCTCTATGAAAAAATATTCAACACATTATTTCGTATATTGTCTATCATAATCTTTTTTTCGGAAAAAGAAAAGGGCCTAGGAGAAATTTTTTTAAATTTTTGAAAAATTTTTTGCCCTCATCATTGTAATATTACGAAAAACGTGGTATTCTTATAATAGAATTGTGTCAATTTTTATGTTTTTGATTTTTATTTGAAAAACCACCCGTAAAGGAGATGTTTTTATGTCCAATGAGGAGAGCAAGGGTCTGCCGATGTCGGCAAAATGGGACCCTGAAAAATTACAGCAGGAAATTACTGCGCTGAACGAACTCGATCACAGTCCTTTTTGCAAGAAAGTCGGCGGTTACATTAAACGTTCCGGGCCGGGACTGCTTCAAAGTGCGATGACGCTGGGTGCTGGAAGTGCGGCGGCGAGCGTCGTGGCGGGAGCGTCGTTCGGATACAAACTCCTGTGGGTTCAGCCTCTTGCGATGTTTTTGGGCGTCTGCATGCTGGCGGCGCTCAGTAAAGTGGTGCTTTCCACGCAGGAAAAACCGTATCAGGCGTTTCGTCGAGAATTGGGTGTGTTCGGACCTTTTCTCGTCTTCTTGTGGGCGCTCGGAACCATTTCCGCGTCCGTCATCTGGCATTTTCCGCAGTACGGACTGGCGTCTGGCGCTGTGAAGGATTTGGCGCTCACCGCGACGGGGGCCGAAGCGCTTTCTGCCGGAACCAACATGACGATCGCATGGTGTGCCGGACTCGGAATTCTACTTTTGAATATCGTCACCGTCTGGAGTTACGGAAGCAGCCGTACAGGGATCAAAATTTACGAAAACTTCCTTCGTTTTGTGATTTTCCTTGTGGTTTTTTCGTTTGGACTCGTGTGTGTCTGCAAGTTCCGCGACATCAACTGGACGGCGATGGGCCGCGGGTTCTGCGGACTCGATTCGGCTGAAATCCTTAAAGATCCGAAAAATTTGATTCTCGTGCTGGGAATGCTCGGCGCGGCCGTCGGAATCAATATGACGTTCCTTTATCCGTATTCCCTCCTTGCAAAAGGATGGGGGCCGCACCATCGAACGCTCGCAAAATGGGACCTGGGAATGTCGATGTTTCTTCCGTTTGTGCTCGTCACATCGCTCATCATGATTGGAATGACCGTGGGCGGCGTGTACACGGGCGACGGACTGCGCGACGGACTGAAACCGCTCGAAGCATCGTCCGTTCTGACGAACCTCATCGGACCGGCCGGCCGCGTCATTTTCGACTTGGGACTCATTGGAATGACCTGCGGCGCGATCTCGGCGCACATGGTTGTTTGCGGATTCACGCTTCCTGAAATGTTCGGTCTGAAGTACACCAAATGGACCTTCCGTCTCTGCGCGCTTCTCCCTGCGGTCGGCGTCACGGGCGTCATGCTGAAACTCCCGTTCTGGTTCCCCGTTTTTGCGAGCGCCATCTGCTTCACGATGCTTCCGATTGCGTACTTCATCTTCCTCGTGATGAGCAACAAAAAATCGTATCTCGGCGACGATGTGGGCCGCGGACCGCTGCATGTGCTGTTCAACCTTATTCTGGTTGTTGCGCTCGTCGTTTCGATTATCGGAGCCGTTATTACACTGAAAACCAAAGTCGTCGATCCGATTAAGGAGAATCTTACGTCCCCGGCGGCAGAAGCCGTGGCTGAACCTGCGATAGAAACTTCGGTTGAAACTCCGGCAAAATAACAGAACTTTCAGCGTGCGTTCTTTCTTTAGGCGAGGACGCACGTGACCGTTTACAAGAATAAGAAGTCTGTCAGACAAAAAACCAGAAAAACGTTCCTGTCGTCAGAACTCCGAGGAACATCAAACAACATCCCCCCGCGTCCGGTCGAGAACTGCTTTTGGACTTTCGCGTCTGCTTCGGGCCGACAGTGCCGCCGCTTTCGTCGTCATCGTTTTCTTCATCGTCGTCTTCGTCGGAATCTTCGTCGAAATCTTCATCGGAATCATCCTCGTCGTCTTCAGGGACATAAAAATGTGCGTCTTCTATGCTTTCCAGCTCAACCCCGTCAGGGAATTCGTGCCCGCAACCGCTGCATTTTTTGAGGAATTGAGGGTACAAAAGTTCGTCACAGCACGGACACATGACCGCCAGCGGATATTCCTCCGCATCCTCCGCCACATCGGGATCCGCGTCCAACGGATTGGAAAGCGTCACGAACTCGTGCCGTTTTGCAGCCGGATTCGTATTCTGACACTTGCAGGAATGTTCTTTTTCCGCGCCGGATGCGTCAGAAGCGTTGGTTCCTTCGTGAACATCGGACTCACAAGACGTTTCTTCTGTTTTCACTTCGATTTTAGAAGCGAACGCCGACCCTAAAGAGTCCGCAAGAAACGGCTGTGCGGCGACCGAGGGAGTTTCCTCGTCGTCGTACGAATCTTCTTTCGAGCTGAACTTTTCCGCCACACTTTCTGCGTGTTCCGGCGGCAGAACCAGATCCAGGTCGGCCAGAGGAAAGTGATCTCCGATGGTATTGCAGAAGCGGCAAATCGCAATTCGTCTTGCGCCGCATTCGGGACAAACGTCCCATTCTTTCATTTTCATATTGAGTAAAACCTTGTTTATAAAGCCTCTGCGGCGGGTGTATCTTCGGAACGCTCGGTGTGATTTTCCGGCTCTCTTTCGTTCTTCCTTGCGCATTCTATTTGCGGGGAAAAACCCGAGCGGATGAAACTCCACTCGGGAAACCAGGGGGATTGGGACACCCCTCACACTGAGCTTATTATCGGTTTAGGACAATTCCGAAGACAAACCCGTGCATGAACACATCACTTTTATTATCGCCGCTGACTCCGAAGACCCCGCTCCCAGCCATATCGAGGGAGTAATCGGTCATTCCAGCCGGTCGGGCGATGTTGCCGGCGTAAATTCCGGACCATCCAAGGGACAGCTGAATCTTGTTCGTCAGGTCAAATTTGAACTTCACACCCAACTCCACGATGGGAGAGAACACGTCATAACTCTGCTTTGAGAAACCGCTCACACCGTTTGCGCCGATGTTCTGTGCGTAGTACTCGACCATTTTGGTGTAGTTCTCGTCGTCGGCCGCACCTGCATACAGGTCGCCGTAGATTCCTTCAGTTCCCCAAATCGCGTTGGCGTAACCATTCGACCCCAGCACGGTGGTGTTTTTGACGGACTGCGCGTTGTAAGCTGCGGTGAATTTACCCAGGATTTCCATCCCGAAGCGTCCCGTCTGCCGCGTCCAGCGCAAGCCGAGCTGAGGACCCACCATATTGTTGTCGGCTTCGGTTTCGATTGTTGAATCGTCGAGGAAGTTCGGGCTGTAAATGTCTCCGTTGCCGGAACGGTCGCTGCCGCCCCAGAATCCGAACTCTTCATCCCACTTCATGTAGCGTGCACCCAGTCCCATCTCGAATGTTCCCATCGGCGTGGAGTGCGCACGGCGCAGGTAGTTGAGTTCCACTCCCCATGTATCGATTTTATCCCACATTCTCGCTGTGTCGAACTGTACCAAGAGTCGGTCAACTCTCAGATCATCGCCAACCTGTGTGCAGTCCTGCCAGCTCGGATCCTTTGCCTGATTCAGAATGAGTCCGCTCAAATAACTGTTTCCGTTACTGTTGTTGGAATCTCCAAGCGCGAGCTGAACACCGTGACCCGTCATACTGTCCGTACCGCTGATGGTAAAGATCGCACATTCCCAGCCGTTATGACCCGACATGAATCCGAAATTGTAGCGCTGACCCACGTGAAACTGAGTCTCCAGCATGTTCGTATTCCAGTCGTTATGCTGTGTCGTGTAACTCAGAATCCCGATCGGACCGTACGTGTCGGCCGCGTAATCCAGGAACTCTTTGTCGGACACTTTCGTGTATCCGTCTTTGATGAGGTCTTCGACACTCGTATCGCTTCCGCCTCCGATGTTGACTCCGCCGTTTCCTCCCGTATTACCGGTTCCGTCGGTGTTTCCTGTATCGTCGGTGTTTCCCGTATCGTCGTCATCATCATCGTCGTCGTCATCGCCTTTTTTGATGTAGTAAACGGTTGAGTTGTTTCGGACGGTCCACTGAAGAGAAAATGCATTCTCGCCTGCCGCGTCGGCATTTCCGACGACCGCACTCTTTGGTGAAGGAAGCGCCCAGTAGAGGCCCTCCGCGCCAAAGAAGAAGCCGTCGTTTTCGTAGGCGCCTCCGTTGGGAGTTTGGACATTCCACACTTGTGCATCGCTGACTTGAGCAGATGCGATATTGCAGCAACTCAGTCCCATGAGTATCGCCGCAGCAACGAATGTTGTCAATGAAATTTTGTTGAGCATTGTTTTCCACCTCGGATTACAATCACGTCGAGAAGGTCATAACGAAAAACCGATTTCACTTTTCCCTTCCTCCACCGGAAGATTCCACTGAAAGGCTCGGTATGGGTCTCGAACTGGTCCCAATATTTTCTGGTTATGTACATGTTATCGGTTAAAAGGATTCTATTAGTTGAATCGATTTGGTAAACTTTGACGATTTTTTCGGTTTTTTGCTTTTTTCCGATTGTTCAGTGTAGAAATGGGCAGAATGGGAAAGATGTACAAGAACAAATGTCACAAATTTTTTTGAAACGCGTCAAAATCCGTCGCCCTGGGAGCGCAGGTTTCCAGCCTGCATAATTTCATTATACGCATTACATCTTGAAATTCAGGGAATGGTTACTGATTTTTCATTATGGGGTTACTGCGCATTGTTCGGTCAGAATCCGTATATATATTATAATGATTCCACTTGAAAATTTCGCATTGGGCGGCCACGGCGGCAGTCGTTTCTCGATAGAGTAACGACGGAGAAGCGAAAATTCAAAATGCATCGGGTATATAATGGCCAGCGGCAAAAATATTTCAAGAAAGACCCATAAAAGACCCATAAAAAAAGACCGCTCTTTGAAGAAACGGTCTTTCATCTGATTTATTTCGAATCACGAACCCGTCTGCGGGTTGCGGCGAAGACTCTTGCGACGACGTTCGGCGCGAAGGCGGATACGGCGATTAATCTCGCTCGGCTTCTCGTAGAACTCACGGCGACGCATCTCTTTTTTGATGCCGCTGCGTTCCACCAGCTTACGAAAACGACGCACAGCTTCCTGAACGGACTCGTTTTCTCTCAATGTCAATTTGACCACTTAAATCACCTCCTTCGGTTCGATCTAGTAAAATGTTACACGGATTATGAGATTTTGTATTTTGAATAATTTATTATACTCAACTCTCCCATTTTGTCTAGGGGGACCTCACCCTTTTCCACACAAAATTTTTCTGTTAAAATTTAACGATTATAGAAACTTTTCCTATTGAAAAAACTTTAAGGGGCCGATAACCTTTCAATGATGAGTTATACTAACACTATTTTGAATTTCAGTTTCCCGTCCGCCGTTGGAGCTGCGCACCACGGCTCCCGAAGTCTTTGTGAAAACTGAATTTCATGGTAGAACCAGCATACATTCCGGAAATCAGAATCCTTTTTGTGTTAAAATGGGTGAAACAGTGAAACCGAAACAACGCTTTTGTGTCCTTTTTTTGAGCCTTCTGGCCGGCTGTGCGGGAGGATGGTGGTATTTCGAGCAGGGAAGCACCCTCGCCGAACGCACCGCATCCAAAAATTCCGTACGTTTTTCCTCACAAGAGGCGGACGTCTGCTGGTCGTCCGACATTCGAGGCGGCAGAGCCGAACGAATGGTTCGAGTTTTTACGCCCATCGAGGAAAAAAAGACACAAAACGCCCCGCCCGCAGTCTCGCCCGCGCCTGTGCTGGTTGCGCAAAAAGAAGCGACGCGCCCCGCCGTGAAAGAAGCGGCAAACGCTGCAGAATCAAAAGAAACGGCCGCGCAGCTTGCATCTGCCGAGGTTCCTGAAGCGAAAACGACGACGGTCCCGGAGGTGAAAATTGCAGACGTTTCGGAAATGACGATGGAAACCTGTGCGAACAATATTCGTACATTTTCTAACGATTTTCAGAATTTGACGAATTCCTTGGAACCGACGGTACAAATTTCGGTCAGTCCGACCGTTTTTCAGTTTGCGGCTTGCGAGCCTCGTGAGCCTCGTGAGTCTCGTGCGGAAGTTCGGGAAATCGACGCTCTGAAAGGCGATTTTCAGGAAGCAGCGCCTCACGAAATGGTGGGTCGGGCCGTTGAAATGACGGTTCGTAGTCCGGAATTTTCCGAGTTGGACCGAGCAGGAACGGATGCGGCGGCGGCACTCGCGTCACTTCCGGAAAATCCGGCAGAAACTCCAGTTCCGGCAGAAATTTCCAACCCGGCACAAAATCCAACTCCGGCAGAGGTTGCGGAAACGGTAAAATCCGATGTCGAAACGCCGACGGAAGCGCCGCGAACGTACGCACTTCGGATCGATAATCAAAATATACGCAAAGCGCTTGCGGATTTTCAGACGGAAACGGGGTTAAAAGTCGCGGCGTCGCTGGACGTTCAAGGAAATGTTTCGTGCGACACGACGTGCGAAAATCCGGAACTTTTGCTGGGTCAGCTGCTGGCCGGCACGCCGTTTCAGTTTGTGCGAAGCGGGAATTTTGTGTACGTTGGACATTCAGACCGACTCGAAAATCTTCCGCAGCCGTTAGAAAGCACGGAAACGCGGCTTTTTCAGCCTCAAAACATCTCGCTCGACGAGCTTGAGTTGGTATTTCGTACCAGTCTGAGTCAGTTCGGAACCTGCAAGCGTGTGGAAGGACCGACCGGGGGCGAGGCGCTCGAAGTTTCCGATTGGGTTTTGACGCTCAATCAGTTGGAAGAGGTTCAGAAGCTCATCGACACGCCGGCGGCAGAAAATCGTATGAATGCGTATGTTTTTCAGCACGAAATGGCGGGGTCCGCAGCGCCGCTGCAGCTGAAAGAATTGGCGGACAATCGCGGACTGGTGATTCAGCCGATGGCGATTCCGGGAATGGAACAGGCGTCGAAAAAGTCGCTTTTTAAGAAACTTCAGAAGAAAGAGGCGGTCACAGACGTCCAGGCGTATTCGATTTCGTTTCGGGCCGACACGTTTATGATCGGCGTAAAGGACCAGCTGAACGTACGTTACGCGCCGATGCAGGGCGCCGAGAACGCGCCGATGCAGCTCGACACGCCGATGAATTTCGAATTTGGGCTGAATGTAAACGGAGAGACGGTTCCGTACGCGCTTTCACTCACGTTTCACCGGGAATCCACACCGCTTGAAGTGACGGACGAAACGGAACCTGCGGCGGCACAAGATGAAACAGCGGCGCAAGATGCGGCAGTTGCACAAGATGCGGAAATTCCGGGGGCTGAACCTTCGGCAGAAAACGAGGCGGAAACGCAGAATTCGATCGTTGCGGCGGTGGTTTGCCGACCGATTGGGACGGTGGAAGGAAAATCGAAACCGAAGACGTTTGAGTTTCAAGTTCCGATGCCGCAAGTGAGCGGAAAAGCGCTGGTTTTTCAGCTGAATTTGGGCGAGTTTGAACATAAAGACGAGGACAAACGGAAGAATCCGACGTACGTCATGCACGGAAATCGGGTAAAAGAAGAAGTGGTGGTGGTGTTCAATCCGTATAAACAGGCGCGCGAAGCGGTTCCGACGACGCTTTCCGTCTCGGCAGTGAATGCGCTGATACACGAGCAAGAGGTTTTGGGCCGTCGGTTTTACGGAAGTATGGATGTGACGGAACGCCGTTGTTCGACGCTCTGTTTTGGGATTGCGCAAAAGCTGCGTGCAAGTCGGTGAGCGTCTCCTCTGTGGAATTGTAAAAACGGGGCGTCTTGCAAAACGTCCCGTTTCTCACGCACAGTGAATCGCGCGTGAAACCGAGATTGGCGCAAATTCTTTCTCTCTTTTGTTTTTTTCGGAAAAAAGGTTCCTTTTTCAGAATTTCTGCTTGACGTTAGTTCAATTTATGATAAAATTAATCTTGGGAGCGCGGGCATCCTGCCCGCAGGATGCCTCAATGGAACGTTTATTCATGAGTTTTGCAGGCTGGAAGCCTGCGCTCCCAGGGTTTATTCATGAAGTATTGCAGGCTGGAAGCCTGTGCTCTCAGGGGGGGCTTGATAAAATCAGAACCATCCGTTATAATTCTAGAATACGTATTCGTTTCAAAATTCCTTCCTCGCCTCAACCCCTCCGGTTCTCCCATGAAAATGAAAACACTTTTTGCCGCTTTTTTGACGCTGCAGGCGGCGTCTCTCGCTCTTTGTTCCACCGGATTCGGGAAAAATCCCAATTTGGCGTTTCAGGCCGACGTCTCCGCAACGTCCGAATATAGTGCCGACTATTCCGCCGCAAAAGCCGTCGATGGAATCGTCGCAGAGCCGAAAACAGGCGACGCGGGAACCGCGTGGTGCGTGTCGGGCGAGACGGCAAAGGGTCAGGCAGAATTCACGCTCACTTGGGAAAAACCCGTCACCGTTTCGCAAATCGTCTGTTTCGGACGGTCCGGAAGCTCGTTCATCGATGAGTCGTTCCGCGATTATGAGGTCTATTTCGGTCGTGAAACCGTTCCGGCTGCCAAAGGCGCACTGCAGCCCGTCGCGGAGGCGCAGAAAATTGATTTGCCGACCACCGAGACGCAGCAGATTCGGATTCGTTTTTTGTCGGATTTCCACCGTCCCAATCCGGGAATGGCCGAGATTCTGGTTTTCGCAAGTCCAGCGGCAGAGGCGGATATTCGGGAGGCGTTTCAGGGGTCCGAAGACATTTTCGAGAGCTGTCGCGAGGCCGGAATGCCGGACGAAATTGTTTTTTGTACGCGAAAGCATTGTTTCGACGGACACTGGTACGCGAATATCGGGTACTACGCCGACAACGTCTGTCATTTGCCGTGGCCGATGAATTCCGGAGGCGGGCTGTATGCGTACAACGTGCGAACCAAAGCGCTGCGGACGATTCTGGAAGACCCGGCAGGAAACTTTCGCGACCCGCAGGTTCATTACGACGGTCACACCCTCCTTTTTTCGTATCTTCCGGCAGGCAAAAAACATTTCAGTCTGTACGAAATTCAATCTGACGGGACGGGTTTGCGGCAAATTACGGGACAGGGTGAAGATGAGGCGCTGAAAATCCCGGAGGGTGTTCAGTCAGACACGTCGCCGGACTGGCGGATGTCGGCCGAACGACTGGGGAATCGGCGCGATTTTTCTCCTCCCGGCTGGGACGATTACGAGGCGGCGTACCTCCCGGACGGCAAAATCGTTTTTTGTTCCACACGCGCCAAGCGGTACGTCGGCTGCTGGCTCACGCAGGTCGGGACGGTTTATCGGTGCGATTCGGACGGGAAAAATATTCTGCCCCTTTCGAGCAACGTCGAGCAGGATAATACGCCGTGGGTGCTTCCCAGCGGAAAAATCATCTATATGCGGTGGGAGTACGTGGACCGCTCGCAGGTGAACTACCACCACCTTTGGACGATGAACCCCGACGGAACGCAGCAGACGGTTTTTTACGGAAATCTTCATCCCGGAACGACCATGCTGGGACCGAAACCGATACCGGGAACGCGAAAGATCGTCTGTACGTTTTCGCCGGGTCACGGAATCGCGGAACATTACGGATACGTGACGGTCGTGGATCCGTCCAAAGGCCCCGATACGCCGCAGTCCGCGCAGAGAATTTCACGAAGTGCAAACCATTCCGACCCCTGGGCGTTCGATGCGTCTCACTTTATGGTTGCGTCGGGAGACAAAATTCTGCTTCTCAACGCGCGCGGACAGGAACAAACGCTGTTCCAGCTTCCCGAAAATCTCGCGAAAGAAGGTTTTTTGGTGAATGAACCCCGTCCGCTGGCGCCTCACGCACGGGAAGAGGTTTTGACCGACCAGACCGACTACACGAAAGATTACGGCGTTCTGGCGATGGCGAATCTCTATAAAGGCCGTAAAATGCGCGACTTGCAACCCGGAACCGTGACGGAATTGCTCGTTTACGAAACGCTTCCCAAACCGATTCACTACACCGGCGGAACGGAAATGATGTCGATTTTCGGAACCTTCACCCTGGAACGTCTGCTGGGACGCGTCCCGGTCGGTCCGGACGGGTCGGCTTACTTCAAACTCCCAGCGAATCGGCCGGTTTTGTTCGTCGCGATGGACGAAAAAGGACACTGCGTGAAACGAATGCACTCCTTTACGTCCGTGATGCCGGGCGAGAGCGCAATCTGCATCGGATGTCACGAAGAACGAACGCAAACGCCCGATTCTGACGATCGAAACCGCTTGATGAAACGAATGCGGACGCGGCCCGACGAGATTCAGCCGATCGACGGACTCGCGAAACTCGGACCGGATTTTCACGGTGTTTTTGATTTTCCGCGCAACATTCAGCCGATTTTGGACGAATATTGCGTGAAGTGCCACAATTCCCGCCGCGAAGATGGAGGCGTGAATCTTTCCGGACACTGGTCGCCGCTCTACACCATCAGTTACGCGAATCTGACGTGGCTGCGCCTGTTCGGCGACAATCGAAATCGGGCGGAAAGCAATTTCGACCCTTACAAAATCGGAACGGGTTCGAGCGAACTCGTGCGGCTCATCGAGCAAAAACATCAAGGCGTGGAAATGTCGGAGGAAGATCAGAAAATCATTCGGCTCTGGATCGACGCAGGGGCGAATTTTGCCGGAACGTACGCGGCCGAAGCGTCCGGCGGCGTCGGGTACTATATGGCAAACATTCACGTTCACAATGAAAAAGACTGGCCGGAGACTCTGGCGATGCGCAGCGCCGTCTCGAACCGCTGCGATGTGTGCCACGCGCCGACCGAGGCGGAAAAGAAGATCGGAAATTACGATTTGTACAGCGATAATTACAGCAATTCCAACCCGCGGCAAAAAAAGAATCGGTTCATCGCGCACGATTTGGGACAGACGAACGGTCGGTACTCCCGGCTGGAAATTTTCGATTTGTCGTATCCCGAACAGTCTAAAATCCTCCTTGCGCCTCTGTCGAAGGCCGGCGGCGGTCTCGGAATCTGCGAACAAAAGTCGGGTCAGTCGGTCTTCAACACGACGGACGATCCGGAGTATCAGGCGATTCTGGCGGGAATTCAGCGCGGAAGGGATTATATTTTGCAGGAAGACAATCGGTATTCGATGCTTTTCGACTCGCCCAACAACGGCCCGAACTGTCCTCAGCGATTCGTTCCGCGATGGGCGTATTTGCGGGAAATGATTCGTTACGGGATTCTTCCGCCGGAGACCGACCCGGAGAAATCCGTGAATCCGTTCGAGCTGGACGAAAAATATTGGAAGTCCCTCTGGTTCAGAAAAAATTAACGTTGTGAGGGCGGTGAATTTATGCTGGTTCTACAATGAAATTCCGTTTTCACAAAGACTGCAGGAGCCGTGGTGCGCAGCTCCAACGGCGGACGGGAAAACTGAAATTCAAAATAGTGTTAGTATAAAGGGTTGGTTCTATACTAATTCTACTTGAAAAATCCGTTTTAAAATAGAAAGTTTTCCGAGTGAGGGGGCTGCGGGGCGCGAGTTGCGACGAGCAACTGTGTACCGCGCGAGCAGCGCCCTCGTTGGGGCAAATTTGCATGCAGGAAACACTTTCAAAAAGCCCCTTGAAACACGATGTTTATTATAAGATTTTTGTACAGTAATATTCTTTTGTAAAAAATCAGGGTTCAAACCCGTCCGGAGGCGCGGCGAGCTGCGAAAGCGCCTGAAGCAGACCGTTCAGGTGCATAAGACGCGGCCCAAAACGGTCGATGAAATCGTTGAACATGTACTCGCTGTATTCCCAATCTTCACTGTTTTCCGACGATTCATCCACCATGCGCGTAAAATAATCGGCCTGCATTTCCGACATTTTCTGCAAAAGGGTCCGACAGCCCAGCGCGAGCTCCGGGTGCGCACTCCTCCAGAGCTGCAGCTCGTGCGTTCGCTGGCGCTGCGCAGCCGTCTGCAAATTAATAAGCTGCGTCAGAAGTTCGTTTTGCCGTTTCATCTGGAGGGTCATCTGACGCAGGAGCGACATTTCTTCTGCATGACGCTCTTCCTCCCGATAATTTCCATCGTTCGATGTCGGCGACACCATATTCGTCACGTCAATTTGACTGAACAAAGACTGCGGCTGGGGCGTTTCGGACATTTTTTCTCCCTTAAACCCGATGCACTTTTCATTTTTTTCGCTTCACTCTCGTTCTGAATCCGCAAAACGAGCGACTCCGGGACCGTTCCAAACGGAAATCTCATGTGCTATTATCAGTGCTGCTAATTATATTATAAAAACACATTCCATTAAAACAAGGGGGGGCAAAGAAGTTTCTGCTCCTCGTACAAAGCCGTGGGAATCGGATCTTCCTCCATAAATTCCGTAGCAACCCGAATGAGTTCCGCAAAAGACCGGACTCCGAAAGAATCAAGGAGTTTCGCGCGCCGATTTTCGATCGTACGGGAACTCAACGCGAGTTTTTCCGCAATTTCACGATTGGAATAACCCTCATACAGAAGCCGAAGTACGGATTTCAGACCCTCGTCGAGCGTTTTCCACTGTCGCCGAAGGTGCTGACGCGCCACCGTCCGAAAGCCTTCCGTACACATCCACTGCTGCGCGTTTACGAGTATCGAACGCATCGAGTCTGTGGACGTCGAAAGCTGAAAATAGTCGCAAATCGGAAGCCGCGACCATTCGAGAGCCTTTTCCGGCGTGGGTATTTTTTCCGCTACGAGGACTGCATGAGGAAAACCCGACTCACGCAGAACGTGTATCAAATGTTTCACTTCTTCCGTCGAATAATCCGCACCCGTAACGAGGATGCAGCCCAATCCGCGGATGCAGGACGAAAGAAGCGAGCTGCGCGAACAGCAGCTGACAACATTCGTACGTATTTCATCCACTTGTTCCACGAGGCTGCGAAGTTCACGAAGATTGGAGGCGTTTTTGGTCAATAGATAAACGAACATAAATACCCTAAAGGAATCCTTCCCTGCTGATTTGAATCCTGATTTTGAGTTGTACTCGTTCCATTTGAAAACTCCGCACATTCAGCGGGCAAAAAGCCCGCCGCTCGCCTTTGTTTCGCGAAAACGGAACCATGGGGAAGCGGAAATTCGAAATGAATCGAGTATAAAAATGGAATTTTCTGATCTATTTTCGAAAATTTCCTGATTTTTCGAAATAGTCCCCTTCCAAATTTTTCTCAAATGTCGTAATCTATTATAAACACCTTTTCTATTTTTTCCAGTGCGGGTGGCAAAAAATTTTTCGATTTGGAGGAAATTTTTATGAATTTCACGTTACATTTATTCCATGAATGGGATTTAAGACGCTTTATTTTGCGTGTTCCGACGATTCTGGCGATTATGTTTTTCGGAATCTCCGTTTCGTGTGATTTTTTCTCTTTTTCTGATTCGCTTTGCGCCCAGGAGGTGGGAAACGAGGGGAAAAACGGGGGAAATGAGGGAACGAAAATCGAAGATTCGGTCGAACCGCTCGAATTAGACCTCTCCGAACTCGGAAACTTTGATGAGGAAGAATCCCCGTCCGAAACGAAGGATGAAAAATCAAAGGACCAAAAATCAGAACAAAAATCAGAACCGAAACGGAAAGTACAATCCGTTTTGCAGCCCGAAACGGATTCCGACGCTGCGCCTGAAACAACGCCTGAAACGGATTCTGAAACGGATTCCGATGCTGCGCCCGAAACAGCGTCCGAAACAAAACCAGCAACAAACCCCGCCGTAAAATCTAAAACAAATCCGACCGTAAAACCGACCGTAAAACCCGCCGCGACCCCCGTTGCGCAGCCGGAATTGAATGCGGCGCGAGTTCCGCTCGAACAGATTCTGCCGGCCGACTCTGCCGTGATTTTCCGAGTGGCGTCCGTGCGAAAAATGAATGAACGTCTGGAAACCATCACGGAAACGAATGTTTTGAAGCTCCTCAAGACGCTGGGACAGGGTGAATACGCGAAACAGGTGGAACCCGATCGGCCGGTCGGAGCGGCACTTTTTCCGATGCAAAATACATTTCAATGGGTTGCGGCCGTTCCGTTGAAAAACTACCGAAAATTCATAACCCTTCTGGGGGCCGATGCAAACACACTTCCTGCGGAAATTCCGGACGGAACCGTCTCGGTCCTTTCGCCGACGCTCTGTGCGGCTCCGTATCGGGGATACGCGCTTCTGGCGGCAAATCCTATGATTCTTGCACGAATTCAGAGGGGTGCAAAGTTCGGCGATTACTGCCGTTACACGCCTTGCGCGGTGAAAGATCCAACGTTGAGCCTCGAACTGACGAACGTCTTTTTCCGTTTCCTCGTTTCGCGCGGACGGATCGGAATGGAGGAGTTTGCACCCGTTTTTTCTCCGGAAATGCTGGGAATTCAGGAAGGAAGCGAGCAAATGGCGCTTGCGCGTCAGTATTTTGATAAAATTAACGACTCCATCACGTGGCTCGACGCGAATATCGCGAGTTTTCGCCTTGATTTAAGCATCGGCGCGAAAGAAAGTGTTTTAAGTTCGTCGTATTTGCCGAAACCTGAAACCCGACTGGCGGAACTGATTCAGGACCCGTTCATCCCCATCATTTCGACGACGCTCGACGGCGGATCGTTTTTGAAAGTTGCGCCTCTTTATCCCTCCGCACTTTGCGGTCAGGCGGACATTCCGCCCAGCACGGCCGAACGCCTTCAGGCGCCGTTCAATCGGATTCGTCACGTCGAATATTCTTTCATCACGCCTCCTGAAACTGGGCGTCTGGCGGAAGCATGGTGCTTCTTCCTTGAGGTCAACGATTCGGAAGCGTTCGTCCGGGAAATGATTATTCCAAAGGCGGAAGAGGTGGGGACGCAGTTTGGCGCAAACACTTTGGCGGAGATCGGCGGCGATGCGGCGCAGCGTGCTGCGGAGAAGCGTCAGGAACGTCAGATGAATCGCCGTCGCCCCCCGCGTCGGCCGGCAGATCCGGAGGCCGCTGCGGCTCGAGGGGAGCGTCTGGGGGGACTTATTGGAGGTCTCATCGGCGGAGCCGTTGCGAAAAACACCGCCATGAAAAAACAAGATTTTATGGGATACGACCTCTATGTTTCCGATCTTGTGCAGTTTACGCAGCTTAAGAAGAGGATTCGAGAACAGCAGCAGGGAACCGCCCCGCCGACGAATCTGTTTGGCGGCGGAACGATGCGTCCGTCGCAGATGATTGGAACGGTGATTTCCGGACTGATTTCAGGCGACATGAACCTCGATATGAGCAGCGCAATGGGCGAGTTTTCGCACGAAACGCCCGGCGACCCGCCGATGGCCGCGACGCGGAATTTCATTGTGGTTCTGGGACCGAATCATCTGCTGATCGTTCCGGGAAACGATTACGTTCTGTACGACGCGGTGCGCCGCTGGGAGTGGGTAAAAACGCAATATTTGCCCCCGCAGCCCCCTCCAACGCCCGAACAGCTGGACGCTCGCCGAAGGATTCCGCCATACGTTCCCGCCTATGGAACGACGCCTGTGAATGGTCCGCTGGAGGAAAGCACCGCGTGGCACGCAAGCTGGAATTCCATTTGCGAAATGATTGCAAATCCCAACATGCACGCGCTGCGTTTTGCCGCCATTTTGACCCCGTCTGAGACGCTCAACACCCTTGATTTTGCGGCTCAAACGTACAACTTTGAAATTAAGGACGAATTTCGAGAACAACTTTCGTCGAACCTTCCGCCCTTTTTGAGCGTGTACACCACCACGGGTCGGACGGGCTGCACGTTCACAACGATTCCCAACGAAATGGGACGCGCACAGTTTCAGAAGCTCATCATGAATCTTCCGCAGCTTTTAAGCTCCGCAAAAACGAATGAATAGCAGAGTATGAAACATAAATTATCGTACAAATATCCGTAATTTATTTACAGAAAGGTTTCAAGATGGAATTTTTTGAAGTATTAGAAAAACGTCATTCGTATCGCGGCCCGTATAAAAGCACGCCTGTTCCGCGTGAGGATCTTTTGAAAATCGCGGAGGCTGGAAGAGCCGCACCGTCCGGCTGCAACGCACAAACGACGAGTTTCGTACTCATCGACGACCCTGAAATTCTCGCGAAATTCGGCGAAATGATTGAACGTCCCGCCTCGATGAAGAGCGCGAAGGCCGCCATCGTGCTCGTCGCGGGTCCCGTTCCGGTTTTTCGCGGACACTCGTTTCATGTGGAAGATTTTGCCGCCGCCGCACAAAACATGCTTTTGGCCGCTTCCGCCCTCGGATACGCGTCGGTTTGGGTTCAGGGGACGCTGATGGTGAACGACATCCTCGAAAAAATGAATCGTCTTTTGAACGTTCCCGAAGGACAGTCGGTTCAGATTCTCCTTCCGCTCGGCGTCCCGGCAGAGGAAATTACGTCTCCGGCAAAAAAGACGCTCGACGAGCGAATGGTTTTTAACCGTTTTAACTGATTTATGTTTGAATTTAACGCCAAAAGTTTGAATTTCAAAAATGACGTTTGAATTTTTATGATTATTGTAACGCTTTAGGAGTTGTTGTTTTTCATGCTTCCGCACCTTTTACCGATGACGGTTTTCGAGGAGTACATGCTTCTCGACGGAACCGCTCAGTATCCCATGGACTGCCACATTCGTCTGCATTTTTCCGGAGGTTTCAACCATGAAGCCGTCGAAAACGCATTTGTGACCGTTTTTCCGAACCATCCTTTCCTTTGTTCCCGCTGTCAGGAGACGAAAAAGTACCGCTTTGCGTGGGTGCTTCCTGATTTTTCCACGCCGCAGCCGATTCAGCATTTTGAGGGATACAATGAGATTTTTGGTGTAAAATTCCTCTGGCTCGAAGGAAAATGCCGCGAACAATATCCGCCGGAGGCGCAGGTGGGACTCGCGCCGCGCGAGGGCGGTGAGATGCTGCGGTTCTACTTTCTCGAAGAAAAAGGAACGGACGGACGGGTCGAACGGACGGATTTCATCATCAAGTGCCATCACAGCGCATCGGATGGAATCGGAATGTTTCAGTGTTTGGCCGACTTTCTTGTGAAATACGCACAGCTTCAAGGGGTCGAAATGCCGGAGTGGGAAAATCGTCCGAAAACCGACGTGGACGCGCTGGCGTCTCGGCAAAAATACGGTCGAACGCTCTGGGAACGAACGAAACTGCTCGCAACGTGCACCGCCCATTTACCAAGAAGTTTCAAACTTATTCTGCATCGGGTTCAACCCATCACGGTTCCCGCTCCGATTCAGGAAAATCATCCGAAAGGGACGCCGGCGCTATATTTTTGTACGATTTCATCCGAAAAAACGAGTCGAATTCTGAAACGCAGCCGCGAGCAAGGGTTTACGTTCAACGACGCGATGCTTCAGGCGGTCTGGTGCGGAACCAAAACGTGGCGGGAACGTCATCCGGAATCGACGACGAACGAACGAAACGCTTGGATTCGGATTGCGGTTCCTTCCAATCTGCGTCATCCGCGCCAAAAAAATTTCCCTGCGAGCAACATCGTCAGTATGCTTTTCTGCGATCGCCGCGAAAAAGACGTGAATACGTCGGCCGACTTTCGTCAGACGATTACGCGGGAAATGAACCATGTGAAAAAATACTCGCTGGGATTCCTCCTCATTCAGAGTTTGAGGGATGCACGAAATGTGTGCGGAAATCTGTATGGGGCCGTGAAGATGTGTAAGTGCTGGGCCTCCATGGTTTTAACGAATGTGGGACCCGTTTTTACTCCCAAAGCACTTCCGTTTCCGCGAAACTCGGAGGGGAAACTGCAGTTGGGCGGTCTCGTACTGGAAGAAATTGAATCCGCCTCGCCGATTCGCGAGCAGACGACGCTTTCCATCTGCTGCATCACGTATGCGGGAAGCATGCAGTTTTCGCTCATTTACGATCCGCTGAGTATGTCGCGCGACGAGGCGAAAGAATATTTGGACGATGTTTTGGAGAGTCTCGACGAGATTTGCAGTATAAAAGAAACGTCAAATGAAACAACTGATGAAACA
>CAYTLK010000017.1:0-16000 GCA_964438515.1 uncultured Planctomycetaceae bacterium | reverse complement strand
TTCTTCCAGCGGACAGAATAAAGTACAGAAATGGCGGCAGATTCGGTTTGAAACTGCCGCCTGTACTGCGAAAATCTAAATTTTATTTTTTAAGGAATTTCCGTTCTCAGTCGTCGAGACCAGGAATTTTGAATTGGGTGCAAAAATCTGCGATTTCTTTTCGGACCGCCTGTTCGTTCGATTCGGAATTCGGAAGAGAATTCAAAATCCGTACGATCCACTCGCCGACCTTCTGCATGTCGGCCTCTTTCATTCCCATGCTGGTGATTCCAGGCGTTCCCATACGGACCCCGGAGGTCACGGTCGGTTTGCGCGTGTCGCCGGGAACCGTGTTGAAATTCGCAATGATTCCGCCGCGAGCAAGAGCTTCTGCCGCGTCTTTTCCAGTGTATTCTTTGTCGCGCAGGTCGAGCAGAAGCATGTGCGTGTCCGTTCCGCCGCTCGCGAGTTTAATTCCGTGTTCCATCAAGTAATCGCCCAGCGTTCGTGCGTTTTTCACAACCTGATGCGCGTATTCCTTGAAAGAATCCTGTGCCGCTTCGCCGAATGCGACGGCCATTGCAGCAATCACGTTCATGTGCGGACCGCCTTGAAGCGTCGGGAAAACCGCGCGATCAACGCGTTTTGCCAGATTATTCTTGCTCGCGGGATAGTATTTCTGCTGATATCGGTCCTCAATGCGGCTCATGATGAAACCGGCACGCGGGCCGCGCATCATTTTATGCGTGGTGCTCGACACAATGTCGCAATACGGCACGGGATTCGGATGGGCGCCGCCTGCAATGAGTCCGCTGATGTGCGCAATATCCGCCACTAAATACGCTCCGACCTCTTCCGCAATCGACGCGAAACGATCGTAATGAATGGTTCGCGGATACGCCGTCGTTCCGCACCAAATCATTCGGGGACGTTCCCGAAGCGCAATTTCACGAATTTCGTCGTAATCCAGCACACCCGTGAGCGGCGAAGGACCGAACGGAACCTGAACGTAATCTTTTCCGGAGAAATTCACTTTCCATCCGTGCGTGAGGTGACCGCCGAAATCGACCGGAATCCCCATCACTTTATCGCCGGGTTTCATAATTGCACGATAAACAGCCGAGTTGGCGGGCGAGCCGCTCAGAGGCTGAACGTTTGCGTGTTCGGCACCGAAAAGAGCTTTCAGACGATTGATCGCCAGATTTTCGATTTCGTCGCAGACGGCGTTCCCTTCATAATATCGGGCACCGGGATAGCCTTCGCAATATTTGTTCGTGAGTGAGGACCCAGTGGCTTCCAAGACGGAAAAAGATGCGTAGTTTTCCGACGCGATCATTTTCAGCGTGGAACCTTCGTAGGCCGCCTGACGGTAAATCAAATCATAAACTTCCGGATCTGTGACTTTCAGATGCGGATATCGTTCGACTTTCAACATTCTAATGTCCCTGCAATAAAGGAAAAAATGGAAATAGTATTTATAAATATACTCTATTTTAGAATCCTTGCAAGCGGGGGAGCGCCGATTTTGTTTGAATATTCGAAAAACTTTCGTCGTATTCCGCGGAAACATCCGTTCCGACACAACTTTCGGAATGGAACCCTCAAAACTGTCGAAACCCTCTGAAAACACAAAACGGGAGTTTCTTTCCATCTCTCCCGCAAAATTCACGCACCTCATGATTTCTTTTCCAGCGCCGCTCTTTGGGTGTTGTAATCCTTACAACCCTCAATCTTTATCTATCTTAAAATGTAAATTTAGGAGCTTTTTGTCTATTGTAATGATTGTACCGAAAGTACATCCACTTCGTTTCGCAAAATCAAAAAAATCGGTATAAATATTCTAACTGGAAATTCGCATACAGTCGAAAATATTTTCTGTGAGGGGAGATTTTGATTGTACAAATCATTATTATCCATTTTTATTTTATTCAAGGATGAAAAATCATGAAAAAGGAATTGAAGAGCTTAAGCGTCTTTTTCGCCGCCGTTTTAGCTTCATGCGGTGTTGCGTGCGCTGCGGAGTCCGTAATGGTGGCTTCGGAAGAATCTGCGGACGTTGCGGAGACACAAGAAGCGGTCATCGCACAAGCTGCGGAACAAGCGGGGGAGGTTCAATACGTTGAATATGAACAGCGTACGAAATTCAGCGGACACGTGAGCGCATCTTGGTGGGATGGTTTCACGCGGAACGATAACAGTACGAATTTGGACCAAGTCTGGCTGACTGCGGACCGCGCGATTGACACGGAAAAGTACGGCGCAGATTGGGGCTTTCACGTGGACGCCGTTTTCGGAATCAGTAACGGACAGTGTTACGGCGACGAAACGTTCGACGGAAAATGGGGCGAGAGTGAAGACGGTTACTGCGGATCGCTGTTCCAGGCGTATGCAGAACTCGGTGTTGAAAAACTTTCTGTGAAACTCGGAAAATTCGGCACACCAATCGGTTACGAATCGCTGAACGAGTTGGAGAATCAGTTTATTTCCTACTCGTACATGTATGAGCACGAGCCGCTCACCCATTGCGGCGCTTTGGTTACGTACGCGATGAACGATAAACTGTCCTTCTTCGGCGGAATCAGTGCCGGCGCAGACGACGGTTTCGAAAACCCGAACGGCGATATCGGTTTAATGTTCGGCGGAAGTTACCAAATTACGGACCGCTTGAACATCGGATACAGCGGTTTGTGGCAGAGCGTCCATGGAAGTGAACGCTCACTCCTCGGTTTCGATTACTACGACGTTTTCATGGGAGCCGACCTCGGCGACAGTGAAGAATTCATTCAGACGGTCGCAGTCAGCTGGGATATCACGGAAAAACTCAACTATACGTTCGTCACGAACTACATGGGGCTGAATTCTCAGGAATCGAACAACACCGTTTACGGAAACGTTGGTCTTGGAAACTATTTCACCTACACCCTGACCGACAAAATTTCGTTGGGAATGCGGTACGAATGGTTCCATCAGTGGGTCACCGATGAGGCGGATTATGATTCTGAATTCGGAAGCGCGAACTATCACGAACTGTCGTTCTTTGCGAATTACAACATCAGCGAGCACTTCTTCGTACGGCCTGAAGTTCGTTACGACTGGGTCGATGAAGGCGCAAAAGATGACGGTTTTTCCGGCGGTATGATGTGCGGAATCATGTTCTAAAAGAAAAGAACACGACACAGCGGTCAAAACCATAAAAACAGTAAAATCGTGAAAACAGGAAAACAAAGAACGTCCTCTCTGTAGGGGACGTTTTTTGCGTATGGAAAGGAAAAAAATGCGAATTCTTATCACTCGTCCGCGTGCGCAGGCGGCGGAACTCGAAAGTCTCCTTCGTGAGAAATACGGCTGTGCGGCGACGTTTTTGTTTCAGCCGACGATTACAATCGGACCTCCTGCGGACTCGTGGACGGCGCTTGATGCGCAAATCGCGGCGCTGGCGGACTTTCAATGGGTCGTTTTTTCCAGCACAAACGGCGTCGATGCGTTCCGAAAACGTCTTGAAACTGTTAATCGTTCAGAAAACAAAATCGCGGCGATTCCCCCCGCGCTGAAGTTCGCAGCAATCGGTCCCGGAACGGCCGGCGCGCTGCAGGACGCTGGATTTTCGGTCGATTTTATGCCGGAAGTCTTTCGTGCGGAGGATTTGGCGGAAGGTTTGAAAACCGAAGCAAAAAAAGGTGCGTCGTTCCTTCTGATTCGTGCGAGCCGCGGACGGGAAATTCTTGCCGAAACGCTCGAAAAAGAGGGCGGACGCGTGACGCAGACGGTCGCGTATTCGAGCGTCGATGTGACGCCGGAGTCGTCGGACTGGAATCCCGAAAACTTGGAAGAAATGCAGGCGGGAAGAATCGATTGGACGACGATTACGAGTTCCGCGATTGCGTCTGCATCCGTTCGGCTTTTTGGCGATGCGCTGCGGAACACGCGTCTTGCGAGCATCAGCCCCATTACGACGGCGACGCTCGAAAAACTAGGTTTCCGACCGTCGGCAGAAGCAAAAGACGCGACGATGAAGGGGCTTGTGGAGGCGTTATTTTAGGAAGAATCGAAAATTTTTGACAAAATTTCGACATTTTGTATTACAATAAAGAAAAATATGGTGTATAATATAAAAGAATTCGAGTTTTAAATTTTCGAAACACACTCATGGATGAAACCTATATGAAAAATACAATTGTAATCATTGGAAGCGGTCCCGCAAGCTGGATGGCCGCGACTTACGCCGCACGCGCCAATCTGAATCCGCTCGTTTTTGAAGGGGCGGTCACTCCGGAAAATCAGGAAAAAAACACCCTCCCAATGGGTCAGCTCGCCATGACGACCGAAGTTGAAAACTTCCCCGGCTTTCCCATCGGCGATCTTTCGGAATACCTGAAATCCGCGGTCGACCCGGAACGGCTCAGCTACCTTTCGCCCCACGGAAAACACGGCGTCACCGGCCCGGAACTCGTCGAACTCATGCGTCAGCAAGCGGTAAATTTCGGAACGAAAATCATTTCAGAAGACGTCACGCACATCGATGTTTCCGCCCGGCCGGCCGGTCCATTCCGGTTGAGCGCCAGTGACGGAAATACGTACGAATCGTCGGCGGTCATCGTCGCAACGGGCGCAAGCGCGAACTGGCTGGGACTTCCATCGGAAGAACAGTACAAAAATCAAGGCGTCAGCGCGTGCGCGGTCTGCGACGGTGCGCTCCCTCGATTCCGAAACCGCCCGGTCGCAGTGGTCGGCGGCGGCGATTCGGCACTCGAAGACGCAAACTACCTCGCGAATTTCGCGTCGAAAGCCCTTTTAATCCATCGTCGGGACGAGTTTCGCGCCTCAAAATTCATGGTCGATCGGACGCTTTCCAACCCGAAAATCGAGCCGATTTACAGCCGCATCGTGGAAGAAGTTCTCGGAACGTCCCGTGCGGGTGTGACGGGCCTGAAACTCCGCAGCACCAAAAACGAACCGGAAATGGAGATTGAGGTTTCCGGACTTTTTGTCCTCATCGGTCACACTCCCAATACGGCTTTTCTCGAAGGAACGGTGGAACTTACGGAAAAGAAATACGTTCGCTGGACCGTTCCTTTTCGTACGTTTACGAGCGTTCCGGGAATTTTTGCGGCTGGAGATTGTGCCGACTCGGTTTATCGACAGGCAAATACGGCGGCGGCGACCGGCTGTATGGCGGCGCTCGACGCGGAACGCTGGCTCGCAGCAAACTCCTGACGGTTTCGATGGTTGTTAGAAAAAATCAAGTATTATTGTATAAAAATCTTATAATAAAAATCAGATTTCAAGGGTCTTTTCAGTACCCCAGCGGTGTTTCCACCCTAACGGGAGGAAACAAGACGCTCCCGTAATGTTGTAACGGTCGTGAGAGGGAAACATTTGAATGTTGTTTCCCTCTCAGACTCTCCTTTCAAAAACTTTTTAATATTGAGTTTTTGATGTTCTTTTAATACGCACTCTTTTTGGGCGGCTGACGCGTCGTTTTTCCAGGTTCATCCGAATAAAGCCCCGAGACGCTTCCTGTGGAAACGCGGCCGGAACTTCCCGTCGTTTCACGGACCGAGAAGTCGGATGTGTTCGCCGGCGGACGATAACCCATCTTTCGGAGCAAATCAGGCAGCTGGAGCGTTTTCGTGTTGAAATCGTCGGCCGCTTTGGTCATATTCGTGTAGGTCGTCAGATGCGCCTTCTGGGATTTTTCGTCTGGTTTGACCCCCAGAACGACCCACGACGTCTGCGAGGTGAGTGCGCCGCTCATTTTTCCATCGTCTTTCTGATACGCATCGACGACGCCGCCGTTTCTCTGAATGAGTCGAATGACCTCTTCCAAATCGCTCTTGTTGTCGCCATTAATATCAATGAATCCCACAATCGCGAAGTGTTCGACGAAGCCCGGGGCCCAAGTCGGCGTGTAAATCACATCGCCCAGCTCAATCGGATCCGATTCGTCTTCATTGTAGAGCAAAACTTCCGCTTCCCGATCGCCGCTGACGTTCAGAACCTCAATCGTTCCTTTCAGTCCGTATTCCGTCATATTGTTCGGTTCATACACGCTGAACGTAATTCCTCTCGACAGATTGTCGCTTTTTCCCAGGTTGATGACGCCCTGGTCGCCGCGTGGATTCACGAACGTGATTTCACCCATCTTGCTTTCCTGCGGCGGCTGCTTGCTTTCGCGGTGAATTTTTTCAAGATTTTCGATAGCCTCGCCGCGTTCACGATTTTGCCGTTTCAGCTCGTCGTTTTCGTTTTTCTGACGGGTACTTTCTTTCGTCATCTTTTTTCTCGTAACGGACGCCTGACGCAGCTCCGTGTCCTTCGTGTCGATTCGGCCTTTGAGCGCTTCAATCTGTTCGTTCAGCGCGGCGATTTCCGTTTCGTATTTCTTCTCGGTTTCTTCAACACCGGCAGATTTTCCAGAGACTTTTGCGTCTTCTGCCTGTTTCTGCAGGTCGGCGATCTGAAGATTCAGTTTTTCAATCTCGGCGTTCAGCGCGTTCTGGTCGTTGATTTTGCTCGTCAGAAACTCGATGACGGTCAAATAACTGGGTTTTTCAGCATTTGGAGCCGCCGCCGGAGCCGCATCCCCTTCCGCAACTTCCGCACCTTCTGCACCTTCCGCTTCGCCGTCCGCGCCGTCCGCAGGTTTTGCCGGAGCCGCAGGTTTTGCCGGAGCACCGCCTTCAAGGACGACGATTTTCATGTCCTTGTTGTACCGAGCCGTAATATCTTCAAGGGTCGCGGTTTCCTGCCCCAAATAGCTTTTCAGAACCGCAATTTCCTTATTCATGTTTTCGATTTCAGCATCTTTTCCTGGAATCACTTTGGCTGCGTTTTCTTTGGCGATTCGCTGTTCGTCCGCATTTTTTTTGAAATAGTATGTTGTTCCACCCAGAACACACGCGATAATTACCAAGAGAATCAGCGCGATTGAAAGTGCGGGATTTTTGCCCATGGATGACTCCTTTTAATTTTTATATCCTGTGCATTTGGCCGACGTTCACATTTCTTCCGAATTTCTGCCGCATGCAGTGACGATATTACCGTATTCATCTATTTTACCTTTCATCGTGTTCTTTGTCAAGCAAAATTTATTAAATTCCGCCAGATTTTCACAATTTATACTATTTATTTTGCCGATTAGCATTATAATCAGACTTTTTTATATTTTACATCCGATTTGTCATTTTGTTTGTTAAAACTCTTATTTTCGGCAAAATCGGCACCTTTTGCGCAGGAGTTCCATATGGACGATTCCCAGTACATGATGTTTTCAAATAACGAACCTGAAAATGAAGATTTTAACGAAAATAAAACCAAAAATCAAACTGAGAATCCAAAAGAAAGTGCAACGGAAAATCCGACTGAAAAACTCGCTGGGAGTTCGACTGAAAATCCGACTGAAAAACCCGCTGAAAAACCCGCTGAAAATCCGGTTTCGGAACTGTCGCGGAGTGTGGAAAACTCCCACTTTTCCACCGACTTTTCCACATTGAACGGGAAACGTGTTTTTGTTGTGGACGCTTACGGACTCGTGTATCAGGTGTTTCACGCGCTGCCGGAAATGAAGGGGAAAGACGGCGAGCTTGTAAATGCGGTCTTCGGGTTCGTTCGCGACCTGTTTTTGATTCTTGAACACCAGAATCCCGACCTGCTTTTTTGCGCATTCGACCTTCACGCGCCGACTTTTCGTGCGAAAATGTACGAGCCGTACAAAGCAACGAGGGAAAAAATGCCGGCGGAACTGATTGAACAAATTCCGCGCATTCGGGAAATTCTCGATGTAATGAAAATTCCGGTTCTGGCGCTTGAGGGGTTTGAAGCGGACGACATTTTAGCGACTGCGGCGGCTCAAACGGAGGAAAAAGGGGGCGAATGCGTCCTCGTGACGAGCGACAAAGACTCGCGGCAGCTCATCACCGAACACGTGAAAATCTTCAGTCTCCGGCGAAATTTGTATCTTGATCGTGCGTTTTTGATCGAAGATTGGGGGATTGCGCCCGAACAGGTCGTCGATTATCAGGCGCTCGTGGGGGATTCGTCCGACAATGTGCCGGGAATTCCGCTCATCGGACCGAAAGCCGCGAAGGAACTGCTGGCGAGATTCGGAAACTTGGACGAAATTCTAAAACCAGAAAATCTGGACGCGTTTTTTGGGTCAAAACCGTCGAAAAAAAAGGAAAATCTCCTCAATGGGACCGAAATGGCGCGTCTGTGTAAGAAACTTGTACGTTTAGAGGTGCATGTTCCTGTCGAAATCAATTGGGCGGCCGGCGATGTGCGGAATTTCGACTTTATGCACGTCGAACCGATTTTCGTACAGTACGGATTCCGAAAAATGTGCGAAAAACTCCCGCTGATGAGGACGCTGTTTACAAACTCGAACGGTTCCAGCAACTCCGCCATTTTTAACAATTCAACCAATTCTACGGATTCTACGGATTCTGCCGTTTCATCCGCGCAGATGCAAAATAAGACGCAGGACGAGAAATCGGACACTGATTTTTGTACGATTCTAAATGCGGTGGTGGATCGTCATTCCATCCCGGTTTTTTCCGGAACTTTTGACGGAAATCTTTCGGCACCGCAGCTGATTCTTCCGCCGATGTTGTTTGCGGGCGGAAATTCAGGGTCGATTTTTCGTGAGGGGTCCGAGCAGGGCGACCTTTTCGGCATGTTCCTCGAAGCGGAAAACAGCGGGTCAAACGCGGATTCCTCGACGAATTCCAACGCACTTTTAACGTTTCTCGAACAGCACCGTGCAGCGCTCGCGGACCCCGGAATCGTGAAAGTCGGTTTTGATTTGAAAAAAGTACGAAACGTTCTTCGCCGCTCCGGTTTCGAACTCGTCGGCCCGCTTTTCGACGTGATGATTGCGGTGTACATCCTGAATCCTTCGGGAAAACACGACTCCTTCCAGGATTTATACGAGACTTTCACCGAGGCGCATTGCGGAACGGACGCGGGACCCACAACGGACACCGTTCCGGTCACCGCAGCGGCGCAAACGTCGTTTTTACGCAATTTAGTTCCGTTTTTGAGTCAAAAACTGCGCGAATCGCGGCTGGAATCGGTCTGCTTCGGTCTGGAATTTCCGCTGACGGAGGTTCTTGCGGAGATGGAATATTGGGGGATTTTTGTGCGTCGGGACCGTCTCGCGGAGATTTCGAAACGTTTTGAGGGTCTGCTTTCCGCGCTTCGCGCCCGTTTGTACGAGCTGGCCGGAGTGGAGGCGCCGACGGACGCAAAGGGGGAGTCGCTCAATCTGAATTCTCCGATTCAGCTGCGAAAAATCCTCTTCGAAAAGCTGTGTCTTCCGATTCTGCATAAGACGAAAACGGGTCCGAGCACCGACGCAAAGACGCTCGAGGAACTGGCGTCCCAGCACGAATTTCCCGCGAAACTCCTCGAATACCGTCAATTAATGAAGCTCCAGGGGACGTACGTCGAGGCGCTTCCCAAACTGATTTCGGCAGACGACGGTCGAATTCATACAAGTTTCAATCAGGCGGTGACGGCCACGGGGCGTCTGAGTTCGAGCGATCCGAATCTGCAGAACATTCCCGTCCGCAGCGAGGAAGGAAAAGTGATTCGCAGCGCTTTTGTTCCTCAAAACGCGGGCTGGAAGTTCGTGTCGGCCGACTACAGTCAGATTGAACTTCGGGTTTTGGCGCACTACTGCGGCGACGAAAATCTTTGCGAGGCGTTTCGCCGTGACGAAGATATTCACACGCGGGTTGCGAGTCAGATTCATCATATTCCGCTTGAAGAAGTGACGAAAGAGATGCGTCGAGCGGCAAAAACCGTCAATTTCGGCGTGATTTACGGTCAGTCGGCGTTCGGACTGGCGGCGCAGCTGAAAATCGATCAGCACGAGGCGCAGAGTTTCATTCAGAAGTACTTCGAACAGTTTCCGTCAATTCAGCGTTTTTTGACGTCGGTACTGGATTTTGCGCGTGAAAACGGTTTCGTCGCCACGCTTTTTGGCCGTCGCCGATCGATTGAGGGGATTCGGCCGATACAGAAAGGGCAGTTGAATCTTTCCGAACGCACGGCGATCAATACCGTCATCCAGGGGTCGGCCGCCGACCTCATTAAGCTTGCGATGCTGAAAGTGTATGCGCGTCTGAAACGTGAAAAACTTCGTTCGCGCCTTTTGCTTCAGATTCACGACGAGCTTCTTTTGGAGTGTCCGCCGGAAGAGATTGAGACGGTACAGCACCTTCTTGATGCGGAAATGACGAACGCCTGGACGCTCCGAGTTCCGCTGAAGGCGGATTCCGAGGTTTCCACTTCCTGGGAGTGAGTCGGGTCCAAACGTTCCGCCTCAAATTGGGGCGAGTTCACGCATCATTCCCGTTTTCCCTCATTGAAGTCCTGTATTTTTTCGGGAAAGCAGATTGTTTGAATCACGTAATTTGCAATCGTCAGACCGAAAATGCCCGTGATGGTGGGGAGCGAGCCTAAAACGTGACGTTCGCGCCCCTTCCGTTGAAGCGTCGAAGGCTCCGGAGGTCCCAAACACGTGCGCCGAACCGCCGAAACGTCTTCCGACGAATAAACGCACAGACTGTCGGTCGGAACGTTTCGACGATGCAGGTACTTTCTCACCATGCGCGCGAGCGGACACCCTTTCACGCCGCTCAGCCGACCCACATGAATCTGCGTCGGATCGGTCCGCAGCGCCGCCCCCATGCTCGAAATGTACGGAATTTGCCGTTCACGCAGCGTCGAAATCAGTTCGACTTTCGGTTCGAGCGAATCGATTGCGTCGACGGCAAAATCCGGGGTGAAATCAGCAAAAATCTCCTCCATTGTGTCGCGGTGCACAAACGTTGGAAGCGCCTCGGCCTGACAGTCTGGATTGATGTCGTGCACCCGTTCGAGTGCGACGTCGCATTTTCGGCGATTGACGGTACTTTCGAGAGCGTACAGCTGACGATTGATGTTCGAGGGCTGAATTGTGTCGAAATCGACGAGCCGCAAATGTCCGACCCCTGCGCGGGCGAGACCTTCCACGGCGTAACTTCCGACGGCGCCGAGACCGACGACGAGTATTTTCGCGCGGTGCAGACGTTTCACGCCTTCCTCACCCACGAACTGTACGATTCGCGAGTATCGGGCCGCATGAACGTCAAAATCATCGAGTGATTCTGTATTCATATTCATATTTTTCGTTTTTCTGGCGAGCGGCGGGCTTTTTGCCCGCTGCTCGCCTTGTAAATGCGGATTTTCGAGACCCGCAAGCCCGTAATGAAACGAACGCAGTGAGTGGAATTAGGGTGATTGGGGCGATTGCCCCCTCAAAACCGATTTTTATGGAATCCTTTGTTCACTGCCGGAAAAACCCTAATTCTGCTCGTTTCACTCGCTTCACTCGCTTCATTACGGGCTTGCTTGTACATTGTTCGGTCCGATGCACATTCAGTTTGCAAAAACTCCGCCGCTCGCCAGATCGAGGAAAGAAATCTGCCGGAAAAGAACCGGCAGATTGTGAGTTTTGGGGAGGAACTTAGTCGCGGCGCGACTGACCCATGATGAGATCCACAAATTCTTGATTCGTCTTTCTCTTTCCAAGCTTCTGCGTCAGCTGCTCCATCGCATCAATCGGATTCATGCTCGCAAGCGTTCGACGAAGAAGCGTCACCGCATGAAGAACATCCGGCGCTAACAACTTTTCCTCTCGACGCGTCCCCGACTGACTAATGTCCATCGCCGGCCAAATTCGACGGTCCGCAAGTTTCCGGTCAAGAACCAGTTCCATGTTTCCCGTTCCTTTGAACTCCTGGAAAATCAATTCGTCCATCCGGCTTCCCGTGTCGATAAGCGCCGTCCCGACGATCGTGAGGGATCCGCCTTCTTCAAACTGCCGAGCGGTTGCGAAGAGCTTTTTCGGAATGTCCATCGCCTTAATATCGACACCGCCGCTCATCGTACGTCCCGTATTTCCAACCCATTTGTTGAACGCACGCGCCAGACGTGTAATCGAGTCGAGGAGAAGGAAGACATCCTGCCCCATCTCGGCCAAACGTTTGCAGCGTTCGATGATGAGCTGCGACAGACGAACGTGACTCTCAATGTCGCGGTCGAGACTGCTTGCAACCACCTCGCCGCGAACGGCCCGCCGCATGTCCGTGACCTCTTCAGGCCGCTCGTCGATGAGAAGCATAAAGAGTTTCACATCGGGATAATTGTCCGAAATCGCACGGCTAATCTGCTGCATCAGAATGGTTTTTCCCGTACGCGGAGGCGCCACGATGAGCGCACGCTGTCCGCGTCCCAGAGGCGTCAGAAGGTCCATCACCCGCGTACTCACAGGTTCCTGACCCGTTTCGAGTTTGTACCAGTGTTCCGGCGTGATGGCGGTAAGCTCGTCGAACGGTCGGATTTCATGGTACTTTTCGGGATCGTTTCCTTCCACGGTCAGCATCTCTTTGAGTCGCGGCCCCTGATTTTTTCGGCCTGGGGTCATTATTCCAGTGCAGAAGACGCCCTCACGCAGACCGTAATGCTCGATCATGTTTCCAGGAACGAACGGGTCGATGAGCTGGCGCGTGTAAGTGACTGCCGGATCGCGAAGAAAACCGTAACCATTGGGATGAAGCTCAAGAACACCGGAAATCTGGACTTCTTCAAGGTCCTCTCCGTTTGCCCCTTTGAAGGGGTCGGCAGCGATGACTGGGTCGTTGCTGGTGCGCATTTTGTTGATACGCGGACGATTCACTCTTGGCCGAAACCCGCCGTACCCTCCGCGGTCGTTGTTGTATCCGCCGTTGTTGTACCCGCCGCCGTTGTTGTTGTATCCGCCGCGGTTGTTGTACCCGCCGTACCCTCCGCCGTTGTTGTATCCGCCGTTGTTGTATCCGCCGTACCCTCCGCCGTTTCCGTACCCGCCCTGATTTCCGTAGTTTCCGCCGCCGTTGTTGCCGTACCCTCCAGCCTCACCGCCGAAGCCGTCATTTTGGGAATCGAAGTCGGCAGACTGCGCGTTGTAACCAGCATTTGCGTTGCCGTATCCTCCAGCCTCGCCGCCGAAATTGCCGCGATAGTTTTCCCCATTATTTCCGTAAGACGGGTTTGCTCCCTCTTCAGAACCGAAATGACTACTGGCGTTTCCGCCGACTTTTTTTCTAATCATTTTTCTTGATGCGTCCATTTGGACTCCAGATTTTCACCATTCAGTAAGATTACAGATTCCATAAATCCGGCAAGCGTGTGCCGGGTACCGAAGTAATTCCCAATTATCAAACGAAACATGAGCAGTTAAATGTATTACGTGGATGTTTACATTAAGCCGTAAACAACATTCCTTTTTGAAACAACTTCTGCACTCAGATTATATATGCAAAAGTCAAATTGAGGTTCTTTGCCGGATGCAGAAAAGCGCCGGCTGCAAGAGTCATTCCTAGCTGATACAACAGAGATACGAAAATGACCCCTAACAATTATTTCTCATTATAGCACTTATTTGTGCTTTGTCAAGAGGGAATTCAAAAAAATTTCAAATTTTTCCGAAATTTTTCAGTTTTTTCCGAATTTTTTTGTTTCAGACGGGTTTTAATCGGCTAAATCGTTCATTTTCAGTCAAACTTTTACGATTTTTGACGTCTTCGTTTTTTCACTTTTAACCCAAAATTACTCACACTCGCAGGGGCGGAACACTCCGGCACCGCCCCTCGCCTCTGTCGAAAAAATGAGATTTAACCCGCATAGCGCTCGCAGGTGCTGCAGAGCGAAAGCATCGTTTCGAGATTCAACTGTTCCGCACGCAGGTCCGGTGAAAGATTCAGCTCCGCCAGAATCGCGTCAATCTGCGGCTTTTCCAGTCTGTTTTTGTAGCAGGCCGTCAGCTCGCTGCGCAAATATTTACGACGATGGAAGAACATTGCTCGAACGAATTCGTGCCAGCGTTCGAGATTCGGCACCTGCGCACGTTTTTCGGGATTGTAGCGAATGTGCACAATTGCGGAAAAAACCTTGGGCGGCGGGAAAAAGACGGTCGGCGGAATCGTCCGCACAATCTCGACGTCCGCCTGACACTGACACCAGAGCGACAGCGCACCGTAATCCTTCGTGCCGGGCGCGGCGGCCATGCGTTCGCCCACCTCTTTCTGAATCAGAACCGTCATGGAATCCGGCGGATTTTCGAGCGCCAGAAGATTCGTCAAAATCGGCGTTGCGACGCTGTACGGCAAATTCGCTACGAGTTTGAACTTCGCGTCGGGATGGGCCGTCCGATATTCCTGAATCTGCTGGAGAATTTCCGGATCGAGCGAGTTTTTGTTGCGCAGAATGTCCTTATTCAGCATCGTCACATTCTCGCACGAAAAGAGTTCTTCGCTCGCCAGCTGATACATTTGCGGGTCGAGTTCCACTGTAATGATGTGACCGGCAAGCGGCGCCATCTGGACGGTCAGTCCTCCCGTACCGGTTCCCACCTCCAAAATGAGGTCCGTCGGCTGAATGTCTGCCGTTCGCACCACGAGCTTGAGCAAATTCTGATCCATCAGAAAGTTCTGACCCAGCTTGTGATTGGGCGAAATGCCCGCATCTTCGAAACGACGGAGTAAAAAATTAAGTGTCTGGTCCTGCATGATTCCTCTAAAATAAGGGGTTGAATATAAATAATGTTTGAATATCGTACTTCTGGGCCGCGGGCGCATCCAGGTTGTGACGCTTCGCGTGGTTAAAATTTTTTTCAAAATATTTTTAATTAGTTCTGCATCGCCGCTTTCAGCGTGTTTCCCAAAAGCATCGTAATCGTCAGCGGTCCCACACCCCCAGGAACCGGCGTAATCGCAGACGTTTTCGGCGCAACCGACTCAAAATCCACGTCGCCCGCCAACCCCGATTCCAGCCGATTGATTCCGACATCAACCACCACCGCACCGTCTTTCACCATGTCGGCCGTCACGAATCGCGGCTTTCCAATCGCAACAATCAAAATGTCCGCCAGACGCGTTACGGAGGCCAAATCCTTCGTGTGACTGTGACAGACCGTCACTGTCGCATCGGCGCCCGCCCCGCGCTGAACCATCATCGCCGCCATCGGTTTGCCCACAATGTCGCTGCGTCCGAGAATCACGATGTGCTTTCCCGACGTCTCGATGTTGTAACGCCGCAGCATTTCTTGAATTCCGTACGGAGTGCACGGCAAAAAACGCGGCCGACCCTGCAAAATCAGTCCCACATTCGTCGGATGAAACGCATCCACATCTTTGTCGGGCGAAATCGCGTCCAAAATCACTTTTTCCGCAATCTGTTTCGGAAGCGGCAGCTGGCAGAGAATTCCGTGAACCGACGGGTCCTGATTCAGCTGCGCAACGAGCGTCAAAAGCTCTTCCTGCGTCGTTTCGGCCGGAAGACGGTGCAAAATGCTTTTCATCCCCGCGGCGGCGCAGGCTTTTTCTTTGTTGCGCACGTACACCTGACTCGCAGGGTCGTCGCCGACGAGAATCGCCGCCAAACAGGGCGTAATTCCCGTTTTTTGAATGAACTCGGCGGTTTTTGCCGCAATTTCTTCACGCAGTGTTTTGGAAAGTTCTTTTCCGTTTAAAATAGTGGGCATCGTGCGTCCTCTTGGGGTTAAAAAACGTTGTGTATAAAATCGTACCTATTGTACCACAGGTCCAAAAAATTACAAGCAGGGACCCTGGGAGCGCGGGCATCCTGCCCGCTGAACGTGCGTTCCTGAAAAACGGATTTTTCCGGCTGAATTCATTCCTCAATCGGCTTGCGCCGACCTATCGGGGACTCACATCCTCGGCTCGCAATCAAAACGTCTCGCTAATCCTTTGGCGGGTCAGTTTTCCATCGAATTCGATTTTTGACGGTCCGAGGCGCGCCCCCGGTGTGACGGCTCCGCACATTCAGCGGGCAAAAAGCCCGCCGCTCGCCTTGTGAATGCGGATTTTTGAGACCCGCAAGCCCGTAATGAAACGAACGCAGTGAGTGGAATTAGGGTGATTGGGGCGATTGACCCCAAAAACACCGATTTTTATGGAATCCGTTGTCGCGGCCTGAA
>CAYTLK010000016.1:0-56785 GCA_964438515.1 uncultured Planctomycetaceae bacterium | reverse complement strand
TAAAATGTTTCCGTTACGCTCCGTCCGAACCCGATGACGTTCCATCCGAATCCGATGAACTATCAGCCGCGGCAGCTGGGAAAAATCAGGACCCCAAGAAGCGTCACAAGAAAAAGAAAACCGAACAGAATCCAGAGACAGTTTGCGATCAGCGCGTGCTGTTCTTCAGGTGTAAACTGTTTTTCTTCCGGCTTCTTCAGCGGGGATGGTGTGCCGCAATGGACGCAGGCGGGTGCATCGGGCGCAACAATTCCGCCGCAATATCGGCAGTGCTGAAGCTCCGGCGGCGACTCTTCGGGGAGTTTTTTCTTCTTTTTGGCCATTATGAAATATGAACAATAATTAGTTCGTTCTTTATTTCGACGATTTTCGACGATTTTCGGCAAAATTTTGGCAAATTTCCGTCTTTTTTCCTGTTTTGCTTTGACAGAATGCTTTTTGTTTCGGATTTTCTGTAAAAAAAGTTCACCTTTTTGTAAAAAATCGGCGTAACCGGAATATTCCGATTGACAAAAAACTTGAAAATGGGTACACTGGTTTTTGTCCTGAGTGTCCGAATATATACTGACAGCATTTAAATGGGAGTTCAAGACGCGTCAAAATTACGTGTTTTTGTGTTATTTATAATTAAAATTAGAACCGAAAAGTGATGAAAGAATCAAAACAAAAATCATTCAGCATGTGGCTTTGCACGACGCTTTGCGTCGCGGCACTGGTTCTGTGCGGGTGTCATCCCAGTTTGTTTCTTGCTTCCAGCTCGCAAAACACGCCGTTGCAGGACGATTCGTTCTTGCTTTCCGGACGAGTTTCATCGGCAGAGGCCGTAACGCTTGAGGTTTTTTACGTTCGCTGTTCGTATGGCGACGCAAATTTGAATACGGAATTGTGGAAAGATGTGGACGAACAGGCGTTTCCAGCCGCGAATCGTCGTGAAATGGCCGCAAACGGTTTCCGCATCGGAATCCTCGGAAATCAGCTTCCGTCTTCCTTTTTGCAGATTCTGAAATCGCGCGACGACGAAAATCCATCGCAAATCGTGACGACGATTCGTCTCGACGAAATGTCCGACTCGCCGCATTTTATGCGAAAAACCATCTCGGCGCGAAACGGTCAGAGGAACGAAATTAACGTTTCTGACGTTAAAAACGAGGCGACTGTGCTGTTTAACGAAAATGGAACGCTGGGCGGCGAAACGTTCGTTCAGTCGCAGGGGGTGCTGGTGATTCGGACGCAAACGTGCGGCGACGGAAGCGTGAACGTCGAAATGGTTCCGGAAGTACAGTACGGTACGGCGCGTCAAACATTTTCGTACGATTCAGGCTCCGTCATGATGGAGACGGCTCGGCCAAAACGGACGTTTGATACTCTGCGAAGCAGCGTCAATATGAAACCCGGTCAGGTCGTCGTAATGACGTGTTTTCCAGACTCCGGTACGAATGTCGGGTCGTTTTTCTTCACAGGAGACGAAACGGAGGCTCCGTACCAGAAAATGCTTTGTTTGCGGATACTTCAGACCCAGCACAACGATATGTACACCCAGGACGGCGTTTTGCCGATGGATCCATCGGAATATTTGGAGAAAACAGACGATTCCGATGATTCAGAAGATTTGGATGATTCAGAAAAATCAGAAAAATCGGAAACTGCTGAAAAATAATACACTTTCCGGTTCGATTTGGGTCGAAAACCTTCTTTTTCGAACGTTTTGACCCGATATTATATACAAAATATAAAGTGAGGTTTCACAAAACGTCCATTTTACAGTAAATTTGATTTATGTTCAATAATCTTCCTGCACAGAACAATCCCCCCGTTCAGGTCGTCCCCGTCGATAATTTAAAAAAGCTGAACGATTTTATTCAGCTCGCATGGACCTGCAACGCCTCGGATCCGATGTGGGTTCCGCCTCTGCGGATGGATGTTCGAAATTTCCTAAACCCTGCAACTCACCCATTTTACGAATTTGGACACGCACAGACGTTCATTGCGTACCGAGGGAAAAAGCCCGTTGGACGGATTCTGGTCTCTGACGACCCCAAACTGAATGCGCGGAAAGGAACGAATACGGGTGCGTGGGGAATGTTCGAGTGCCTCGATGATCTTGAAGCGGCTTCCAAATTGTTCGAAACGGCCAGGGAATGGAGTTGTACAAATTTCAAACGCAGCAGCATCATTGGACCGATGAATTACTCGACGAACTATGAAATTGGGCTTCTGACGAAAGGGTTCGACACGCCGCAGCGTTACGGAATGAATCACAATCCGCCGTACTACGAGCGTCTCGTGAAAGAAGCGGGCCTCACAGAGTGCCAGGGACTTTACGCGTGGTGGTTCCAAAGCTCCCCGGAAATGCTCGAAAAATGGGAGAAACGGATGAACTGGTTCATGAAACGCACACAAATTACGTGCAGACCCTTCGATCCGAGACATTTTGAGCGGGAAGTTCAACTCAGTCGGGATGTGTACAACGTTTCATTGCGCGACAATTGGAACTATGCGGAATTAAGCGACCGGGAAATTGAAGTCCTCGCGAAACAATTGATTCAGTTTGCAGACACGAAACACATTTTTCTCGCGTTCGACGGCGAAAAACCCGTCGGATTTTCCATCACCATCCCGGATTTGAACGAGGCGATTAAACCCATGAATGGAAGAGTCTTTCCGTTCGGTTTCCTGAAATTCCTCTACCATCGCCAAAAGATCCGAAATGCCCGCATGATGGTACTTTGTATCGATCCACAATACCGACGGCGGGGAATCAGCGAGCTGCTCGTGATGCGCACGATTCAACGCGGGTTGGAAGTTGGTTACGAAGGCGGTGAATTAAGCTGGACGTATCGCGACAACACAGCCGTCAATAGTATTATCGAACGATGCGGCGGAATTCCGTACAAAGAATACGGGATTTACGAGTTCTGATTTTCTGTGCATTATTCTTGTTTTGCCGCATCCAAATATTTTCGCAAGAAGATTCCTGTACGACTTTCTTCCACTTTTGCGACGTCTTCGGGTGTGCCGATTGTGACGATTTTTCCACCTTCCGTTCCGCCTTCAGGACCCAAATCGACGATCCAGTCGGCCGATGCAATGATGTCGAGGTTGTGTTCAATCACGAAAACCGAATTTCCGAGATCGACCAAATCATGCAAAACGTTCAAAAGACGCTCAATATCCGCAAAATGCAGGCCGGTCGTGGGTTCATCCAGAACGTACAGCGTGTTTCCAGTTGAATTTCGTGCAAGTTCTGTCGCGAGTTTGATGCGTTGCGCCTCTCCGCCGGAAAGGGTTGTGGAAAGCTGACCCAGTTCCAAATATCCGAGTCCGACCGAAATTAAACTGTTCAAAGGACGCTGAATTGCAGGGAAATTTTCGAAAAACACCGCCGCATCTTCCACTTTCATCTGCAAAATGTCGGCGATTGATTTTCCCTTGTACAAAACCTCAAGCGTTTGGCGGTTGAATCGTTTTCCCTCGCATTCGGGACACTGAACGTACATGTTCGGCAAAAAATTCATCTCGATTTTCTGCACGCCCTGACCCTGGCAGTGCTCGCACCGTCCGCCGCGAACGTTGAAACTGAACCGTCCGATTTTGTATCCGCGCTGTTTTGCTTCGCGCGTCTCGGTAAAAACTTTGCGGATTTCATCGAATATTCCGATGTAGGTTGCGGGATTGCTGCGCGGCGTACGTCCAATCGGCGCCTGATTCACCATAATTACTTTATCGATTCGGTGCGATCCGCGAATCGCATCGTGCGGTCCCGGTTTCGCAGAAACGCCGCCCAAACGACGAATAATCGCGGGCGCAAGCGTCTCGTTGATGAGCGAGCTTTTTCCCGACCCGCTGACGCCCGTAATGCACACAAAACGATTCAGAGGAAAATCGACCGTCACGTGCTGAAGGTTGTTTGTCGTCGCGTTTTCGATAGATATGAATTTTGTACGTGTATTTATTGATCGTCTTTTGTGGCGGAGTGCGTATTTTTGCTGCTCACGGAGGTACTTTCCGGTGAGGGAGCGCGGGTGATTCTGGATGCTTTCGGGCGTTCCTTCGGCGACGATGGTTCCGCCGTGGGCGCCGGCGCCGGGTCCAACGTCGATGATCCAGTCGGACTGACGCATAATCGCATCGTCGTGTTCGACGATCAGCACCGTATTATCCATCCGCTGCAACTGCCGCAGCGTATCGATGAGTTTCTGATTGTCGCGCGGATGCAGGCCGATCGAGGGTTCATCGAGAACGTAACAGACTCCAACCAGACCGGATCCGAGTCCGCCGGCGAGACGCACCCGCTGCAGTTCGCCGCCCGAAAGTGTGTCGGCCGACCGGTCGAGCGTCAAATATCCGAGACCCACCTGATTCAAAAATTCAAGACGCGGCAAAATCTGCGAAACGATCGGTTCCGCAATCGGAAACTCATCTTCCTTCGAAAAATCAAGATTTTGGAAGAATTTCAGCGCGTCCTGAACGCTTAAAGCCGTCACTTCCTGAATCGTGTGCGGATGCATGAAATCTGTACGATTTTGTATGCCGATACGGACGTTGAGCGCTTCTTTTCGGAGCCGCGCGCCGTTGCAAGCCGGGCAGACGACGCGGCCGCGGCAGGAATCGAGGACCGCTCGGAACGAAAGGGACGTTCCGTTTTGATATTCGTCGTTCAATAAATCAAAAATTCCCGCCACGTGGTCGCCGATTTGCGGGAGTTTTCGGGAAACAGAGGTGCGAGCCGCGAGTTCGGTGAGGCTTCCGATGCTGAACGAAATTGAGGAGCTGGAGCCTAAACCGGACCCCAACCCGGAACCTAAATTGGAGCCGGAGGCCGAAGTAATGCTGGAATCGGAGCCGAAAAGATTGGAGCTTCCAGAGACGGAACTTTTTCGCACACTTTTCATTCCGTCCGAATAGTCGATCATGGAATCGCTGCTTTGCGCGTCGTTTTCGAGTTCGACGTTGGAATCGGCGTCCGAATCCTCCTCGGAAACGTTTGATTTGTGTCCGGACGTATTTTCTTTCAGTTTTTGCGATTTTTTGAGGGGCGCACCGGAGGTGGAGGCGGGAATTTCGTCGTCATCGTCTACATCCAGCGCCGGAACGGGGATCGCGGAGACTTCATCGTCGTCCCGAATTTTCGTGGGTTTGAACGTCCCCTTCATCGCGGCTTTCTGCATTGTGACGGAAGTTTCTGCCTTCGAATTCGAACAGGAATCAGAGGTACGGACTTTTCCGGATTTTTCGTTCGTTCTGTTTCCGTCAGACTTTCCGTTGCTGCTTCCATCACCGTTTTCGCTGACATTTCCATCAGAATTATTTACGGAATTGTTTTGACCGTTCTGTGCATCGCGTTTGTCGTCTTCTTCCGCACAATTCAGCATGCTTTCAAACGACGCGGAGGCGGATCGAAGCGAGGAAACGGTACTTAAATATTCGTTGATGTCGAAAAGGTCGCTCTCGGACCCGTAAAGCAGGAAATCAATTTGCGTTTCGTCGAGACGCTCAAGCGGCGTATTCCAGCGGATTCCCAGTACGGCGAGACACGCGGAGAGTCGCGTACGGAAACGACGCAGCGTGGTTTCCGGCAAATTCTTCCAAATTCCCACCGCACCGGACGCCAGCGAGAGGGAACGATTGGAAATGACCAAATCCGCGTCGAATTTTTCGAGATATCCGAACCCCTCGCAAGTCGGACAGATTCCATACGGACTGTTGAAGCTGAACATTCGAGGTTCCAGCGCGTCGAACTTGATTCCGCAGACGGGACATGCGTTTTTCGTACTGAAAATACGGTCTTTCCAGACGGGTCCTTCTTCTGAATTATGTTCGAAAGTTGCGATAATTTGTCCGCTTCCGTGCCGCAAACCGAGCGAAAGACTTTCCGTCAGACGAGGCCGAGCCGCTTCACGAATAATAATTCGGTCCACAACGGCCTCAATCGAATGAGGTTTCTGCGGGTCGAGCGGGGCTGCATGGTCGAGATCCGTAATGACGCCGTCCACACGCGCACGTATGTACCCCGCCTTGCGAATCAGTTCGAACACATCCATACTGTTTCCGCGGCGGCGGCGAACGATCGGCGCCATAAGCATCATACGCGTTCCCTCAGGAAACGCCATCAATGCGTCGAGAATCTGTTCGGGAAGCATCGGTCGAATCGTACGCCGACATTTCGGACAGGTGGCCGTCCCGAGACGCGCAAAAAGGAGGCGGAGATAGTCGTAGATTTCCGTAACGGTTGCGACAGTGCTTCTTGGATTGCTGATTCCAGAATGCTGATCAATGGAAATGGTGGGCTGCAGCCCCTCAATCCGATCGACGTCCGGCCGTTCCATCTGATGGAAGAACTGACGAGAATAAACGGAAAGACTTTCGATGTACTGGCGCTGTCCCTCGGCATACAAAGTATCAAACGCGAGCGAACTCTTCCCGGACCCGCTTGGACCCGTAATGACGACGAGGCGGTTTCGAGGAATGTCCACATTGATATTTTTGAGGTTGTGCACACGCGCCCCAAAGATGTGAATTCTCTGCTTTTGATGCTGGACACTCACAGAGCCGGGATGAGGAGCCATGGAACCGCCTTTCCAAAAAAATCCAGTGTATGGCTTTACACCGGATTTTGAACGAATCTCCGTCAATATTTCCGGAGGCGGCAGTATCAGGAGAAAGCACCATTCCACAGCAGCACAAAACGAGTCGGAAAATCGACAGCGTGAAGCCGCTTTGCGAGTTGTTCTGGGTCGAACGGCATAAAAATGCAAACACAACCCCATAACCGTACCCTCAAGCAAGAGTACGGCTCCACAATTCGGAAAGCAATCGAGTCAGCTAAAAAATCCAGCAGGGGTAAAACACC
Source organism: uncultured Planctomycetaceae bacterium (assembly GCA_964438515.1). GTDB lineage: Bacteria > Planctomycetota > Planctomycetia > Pirellulales > Thermoguttaceae > RGIG3701. The sequence goes on along the minus strand of CAYTLK010000016.1, from coordinate 49,935 downwards.
TCACTGCGGAATTATTTACGATGACGGATTCTCGAACGCATATTCCTTTTTTTACGACCAATCTTGCGACGTCCTTTTCCTGAAACTTTTGTTCCCACGGTATTTCTCTCCTGTAAGTGAAGGCCTTACTTCTTGTTGGAAGCTTCGGCATAACGATATCTAAATATTACGTATTTATTTTTTATTATAGCGTACATTCAGACTTTTCACAGGGGGGGTGAAAACTTTTTTGAATGTTTTCTACTTTTTTTTGCTTTTTTCTTTCGGAACTGTTTGACTTTTTCTGTTTTTCGCCTATAATAAGTATTAAAGGAAGTTCTAAAAACCAAAAAGATGTAATTTTTCAAAAAACATAGTCGTATAAAAATCGTACAGTGAACGTTGTGTTTCAAGGGTCCCTTTTGTACGGGAGCGTTTTGTCGTTTCGGTCGTGGGGAAAAACATTTTGAATGTTGTTTTTTATCCTCCATTTACTCGCTCTCGGTCGTACCGGGTCAAAAACTTTTTAATATTTTGTTTTTAGGAGTTCCTTTTTCCTTTTTTGCTTCATCCCTTTTTTATATTTTATATTCGATTCATGAGTTCCTCTTTTAAATCCCCTAATTTTCCCAGCGACCCTGATGAAAACGTGATTGTTCGAAATTACGGAAAGTATTCACTCTCCTTCCCGTGCGATCCGAATGAATTACGTACAACTACGCTTGGTTTTCAGTTCCTTTTTTGGGCCGACTTACTCCTGGTCGCCGCCCTGTGGATTTTTGTCGGAACGGTTTTCTGGTTCTCGACGAATTCCGAGTCCTTTCGGACATTTTTTCAGGAACTGACGCCCGAACGCATGGAGTTGCTGAAGTCGCTTCCTCAGAATGAAATTCAGCAGATTTTCATGAATGAACTTCCAATGGAGGAACTTTCGGTTCCAGGCTCGATTTTCTCGCTGCTTTTTCTGGGCGGAAGTATTCTGAATGTGACGGGAACGTGCCTGTGCATGAGCTGCCCGCGCAGCATCATTCCGAACGCGCATTATTACGGACTCACTTGGTTTGGTGCGTTCCTTCTGTCGGGAATCATGCCGTTTTTCGGACCTCTCGTATTTCTTTTTGCCTGGCAGTACTGGCTGACGTTTTTGCAGCGGCTTTCCTATGTGCTTGGTGAGAAAGAGGCACCCTATGAGATTCGACGGATTCACCGGCTTGTGTTTTACACGATTCTGGCGTTTTTGGGTGTTACGTTATTCATTAGTGACGATTCGTCGGCATCGTACCTGCAAGTTTTTTGCATTGCGGCAGTTCTCGTCTTTTTCTTGCTGGGATTTTTGCGTTACGCGAGGGTTCTGCGGCTGCTTCGGAACAGTGTTGTTCAGATGATTCATTTTTGGAATTACGGAAACGAGACGCTGGAGGAACCCAAGCCGAAATCCTGAGGACCCATCAAAGCATACGCACCCGTCAAACTCCCCTCTTCACAGAGGGGAATTTTTTTAACAAACAGTTTTTAACAAACAGCGTCTGATTAAAATTCAGACCGCAATATTGTACTTTATTCCAAATTTGCCAGTTCCTGCCAGAGTTTCACACTGGTTTTGATTCCTCGACGAAAATCCGTCAGAGAGAAATTCTCGTTGGGACCGTGCGCATTGTCGGTCTTTTGCGACAGAGCAATCATCATAATATTCGGCGTCAGCGTCCGAACAAACGACGCCACAATCGGAATCGAACCCCCTTCACGAACAAAAACAGGGGAATGACCGAACCCAAATTCAATCGCTCGGACCGCCGCCTTCATGCACGGCCGCGTAATATCGACCATCATGCTGCCGGCCTGAGATTCGACGATGAACTCAAAGGTGATTCCCGGCGGAAGCTGCGTTTCGACCCAGTGACGCAATGTTGAAGTCAGCCATTCCGGATCCTGATTTGCAACGAGCCGAAAGCTGATTTTTGCGGACGCGGAAGCGGGAATAATCGTTTTTCCGCCCTCCCCTTGATATCCGCCCGTAATTCCGTTGATGTCGCATGTGGGGCGCGAGCTGATGCGTTCGAGGACCGTTGCGTCTTTCTCGCCGACGCCGCCTTGGACGCCGACCGAAGCGTAAAAATCATGGTCCGAAAAAGGAAGCCGAGCCATTTGTTCTTCTTCTTCGTTCGAGAGCCGCCGAACATCATCGTAAAAGCCGGGAATCGTGATGCGATAGTTTTCGTCGTGGAGATTTGCGAGAATTCGAGCGAGTGCGTTGCACGGATTCGTGACCGCGCCGCCGAACATTCCAGAATGCAGGTCCTGATGCGGGCCGTGCAGGATGATTTCGTAGGCTGCGACGCCGCGAAGGGAACAATTAATAGACGGCATTCCCGGCGCAAATTGGGTCGTGTCGCTCAGCACGAGGTAGTCGCAGGCCAGTAGATTTGCGTTTTCACGAACAAAAATTTCCGTACAGGAGTTTCCCCCCTCTTCATCCCCTTCGAGGAAGAATTTCACATTGAGTCTCGGCCGTTCGGACTCCTCCATCTTCATCCAGAATTCTGCGGCGGCGACGTGCACGAACAGCGGGCCTTTGTCGTCGGAGGCTCCTCGACCGTATAAAATTTCGTCCTTAATCACTGGGTTGAACGGTTCCGTTTCGGTCCAAAGTTTAATGGGATCGACCGGCTGAACGTCGTAATGACCGTAAAACAGGAGCGTCGGCGCCCCCGGAATCTCCGGCGACTGTGCAAAGACGACCGAATGTCCGCTCGAAAGAGGAAACAGCTGCGCCTTAAAATGAATCGCTTCAAAGTAATTTTTGAGCCATTCAGCCGCCTGATTGCAGTCGGAAATATGTTCCTTTTGTGCGCTTACACTTGCGAAACGCACAAAATCGAGCAGCTTTTCTTCGATATTTTGCCCATTTTCCTTCAAATAGTCATTAATTGTTTGCATTTTTTTCCTCTTCCAAGGTCTCCCCTGCTTGTATTTTTTTACAGAATGAGTTATAATTAAAATAATACCATATTAAATATACAGAGAAAAAACATTTTTTCTAGGGACCCCACCCAAAAATTTTATTTTATTTGAGGCGCAAACCGCTTCGAATGAATCGAATGTACAGCTTGAAACGTAGAATAGAATAAAACGAATTTATAGAATTTTGCTCCTTTGAGGTTTCGTTTTCATCGAGCCCCTTCAAATTCGTGCGATACAACGCTCCGTTTTGATTCATGTTTTGATAAAGACGGGATTTCATCCGAGTCCCATCATGTTTTGGAAAAAGAGAGGAGAAGTAATTATGAGCAAAAAAGAACACACCGCAGCCGTTCGTGATTCCAAAGACAGTACCATTGTAAAACCTCAGGATAAAAAACGGGAAAAACCCAAGAAACAACCCCAGTTTCGCGTTATTTTGTGGAACGACGACGACCATAGTTTCGATTATGTGGTCAGCATGATGCAGCACATTTTCGGATACAGTAAAACTCGCGGAATGATTATCGCGTGCGGTGTCCATTCCTGTGGAAAAACGCCGGTAGCCGTTCTGCCGCTCGAAGTGGCGGAGCTGAAACGCGATCAGATTCGCAGTTACGGACCCGATTCCCTTGTGTCGGGCTGTGTCTCTTCGATGTTTGCGACGATTGAAGCAATGGATGATGGAGAGTGAAAGGAACTCCACATTCTGAATTTTAAGAGTTTTTGACCCGGTACGCCCGGGAGTGAGTTCTTGGGGGGAACCGAATCGTACAAAAAGATTCCCCCCGGACCGCTGCAACATTATACCCCTTCTATATTCTGAATTTCCCGCCTCTTCATCGTTCTCTATCGCGAATGACTTTTTCTGCCGCCGCCCAGAATGAATTTTTCGAATGGAATCCGTGTGAAATCTTTTCGCTCACACTTTCCATCTTCGCGCGTTCATCGCCTTTTTATTCAGTAATCCTCCTCTCTGTCGCTCGTCGGTACAAGCCGGGGAACGATGGGAGTGTGGAAATTTAGGAAAAAGGGAAGAAATTTGTTTGAAATTTTAAGGGAGTTTTACGGAAAATTCTCGAAAGACCCCGGCGGGGGGCTTGTAAAATTTTTTCATGGGTGTATAATTGGAATAAATTTAGGAATCATACCCTCCCGGCAGTGTTGCTGTATAAGGGGTACGATTGGATTAATATTGTTTTCTATTGCAAGGAGACAGCACAGTGGCTATTCGCGTTGGTATTAATGGTTTTGGTCGTATCGGCCGTTTGGTTTTCCGCGTTATGGCGGCTCAGCCCGAAAAATATGAAGTCGTTGCAATCAACGATTTGACCAGCAATCAAATGCTGGCGACCCTTCTGAAATATGACTCCGTTCACGGTCGTTTCAACGGTACCGTCGAAGCCAATGACGAAGGTCTGATCGTCGACGGCAAAATGATCAAAGTGTTCGAAGAACGCGATCCTGGAAATCTTCCGTGGGCCGACCTGAAAGTTGACGTCGTTCTCGAATCCACCGGTCTTTTCACGAAACGCGCTGCCGACGGCAAAGCGGGCTTCGACTCTCACAAAGGCTGCAAGAAAGTCGTCATCTCTGCTCCTGCAACGGATCCTGACTTCACGTGTGTTCTCGGCGTCAACGACGATCAGCTCACCGCTGACATGAAATACGTCTCCAACGCATCCTGCACGACCAACTGCCTGGCTCCGTTTGCCAAGGTCATCAACGACAATTTCGGCATCGTCAAGGGTTTGATGACGACCGTCCACAGCTTCACGAACGACCAGCGCGTTCTGGATCTGCCCCACAAGGACCCCTATCGTGCACGTGCTGCTGCGATGAACATGATTCCGACCTCCACCGGCGCCGCCAAAGCTGTCGGTCTCGTCATTCCGGAACTCCAGGGTAAACTGACCGGTATTTCCATCCGCGTCCCCACCCCGACCGGATCCATTGTTGACCTCGTCGTCGAAACGGCCAAACCCGTCACGAAAGAAGCCGTCAACGCTGCTGTTAAAGCCGCTGCCGAAGGCCCGATGAAAGGCATTTTGGACTACACCGAAGATCCGATCGTCCTTCAGGACATCGTCGACGACGCTCATTCCAGCATTTTCGCCGGTCCGTGGACCATGGTCGTCGGCGACAACATGCTCAAGTGCCTCAGCTGGTACGACAATGAATGGGGTTACAGCAACCGCGCTGCCGACCTCATCTACAAAATGGGCAACATGTAATTGATACTTTGTACCCGTTTTGGGTGCCAAAATCACGAAGCCGTTCCTTTTCTGTCAAAAAAGGGAGCGGCTTTTTTCTTGGTTTCGTTTTGAAAAGGGAGATTTTGATGAGAAAGTTTGCTCTGTTTTTGCTTGCAATCCTGCTGTTTGGAGGAACGCTGTCGGCCCAAAATCCTGAAAAGACGTACACATCCGTAAAAATCTGGGACGCCGCGAAGCACTGTGCGTTTACCGATTTGGTCTTTTTTCAGGGAAATTTCTACTGCACATTCCGTGAGTCGAGCATCGGTCACATCCCCTCAAAGGAAACGGGCGTCGGCGATGGAAGCGTTCGCGTTCTGCGCAGTCCGGATGCTGAAAAATGGGAGTCCGCCGCTCTTTTGAAGAAAGAAAGTATCGATCTGCGCGACTCGAAAATCAGTATCACTCCCGATGGACGCCTCATGATCGTGATGGGCGGGAGTGTGTACGTTAATCAAATTTTGAAGGAACGTCAGCCGTTGGTTTCTTTTTCGAATGCGGAAGGTCTCGATTTTTCGGAACCTCAGAATATCGAAATCGACGAAACGATACGTTCGCCGCTCGACTGGCTCTGGCGCGTAACGTGGCGTGACGGAACGGGATACGGCGTTGTGTATCGGCCGGACGGAGACGATTGGAAGGTTTTTCTCGTCAAAACGACCGACGGAATCCACTATTCCAACGTCGCGCCGCTTGAGGTTCCGGGCCGTCCGAATGAAGCGACGGTTCGATTTTTGCCGGACGGAACCATGAAAATTCTCGTTCGCCGCGAAGCCGCAGGCTCGAATACCGCATGGATTGGGACGAGTGCGGCGCCGTACACCGACTGGAGTTGGAACGATACCGGCGAGCCGCTTGGCGGTCCCAACATGATTCTTCTTCCGGACGGGAAATTTCTTGCGGGAGGCCGGGTTCAGGGACGGATGGGGCTTGGAATTTTGGATGAACAGGGAAAATTTCATCTTTTTACGATTCTTCCGAGCGGCGGCGACACGAGCTATCCGGGTTTTTTGATTCAGGATGGAACACTTTTCGTGTCGTATTATTCGTCGCACGAAGCGCCGAAAACCTCCATTTTCCTTGCGAAAATTCCGCTTGACGACTGTCAGCGCGTCTCCCATTAAAAAAGAAGCAAGAAAGAACCTTTTTCGCGGGTTCAAATTCCGTCTTTCTCAGTCGGAATGCTGGTGTGAAAGTGAAATTTTGCCCGCGAAGAGAATATTTAGGTTCGAACCTTTACCAGCGGGAACCATCTTTCAGTGTGCCGCAGAAATTCACGTTGAACCCCATTTTTCGGGCCATCGCGACTTTCACTCGAGCCGCACGGTCCGCCTCTTCAACCGAGTTTGCGTACACCACCTGAATGTGATTTGATTTATGTTTCGCCATGAATTGATCGCGTGAAACACCGTACAGAATTCCATTCATGATGGGCCAAACGGTCGTGGAAAGATTGAGACGCCGCTGCGTTTCTTCTTCTGGAAGGTCTGCCGACTCGCCGCGTCCGACGTCCATATTGAGGCGTCCGTCCGCAACGTACACGCGCGACCAGACGATTTCGCCCGGGTGCGACGTTCCTTGAATCGTACTCCCTCCGAACGGAAAATACATGGCGTCCTGCCGCATTCCCTGCGATTTGTTCCACCCTCCGTTGTGTGCCGGCGGAACCGCGCCGCTGATGAGGAACTCCCAGACGTATTCTTTCGTCGTTCCAGTTGGGTCCCAATCCCCCCATCGAACGTCGTGCAGCGTTGTTTCTACGGGCTGATTCAGTGCCTTGTGGACGCGATTTATAAGCAGAGCGTCGATTCCCGCACACTGGTCGGCTTCGTTGAAATGAATAATCGGCTCGCCTTCGAACAGAATCCGTTTCCCGTCGCGGCTGCGCACGGGCGGACGGTCCGTATTGTTCAGCATTCCTTCCACAAGGTCGCTCGCGGGAAGCAGATCCTTCAGGCCCTGCTGATACTGAATTCCGATGAGCGAAACGCCGAAATCATCCGCGATTCGAGCGGCTGCAATGTACATTTTGCACTGCGTCAGAACCTGTTTTACCGTCAGTTCCGTCGCGTCGTCGGTCCCGAAATGGAACTTCATTCCGCGCTGAATCATCCAGTCGAACGCCTCTTGCGCCTCGTCGTCCGAAACCTGGGTCGTTTCGTAATAAAGAGCCGACTGATTCAGACGCTCTTTGTAGATTCCCATCGGAAAAAGAAGGGCGTCTTCGATGATTCCGTTGTACATCCCCATGCAGCCTTCGTCGAAAATCCCCATAATCGGACGACTGGCGGTGAGTTCCGCAGCAAGCTGCTCGCCGAGCGCTTTGTCGGATGGAGGAAGTGTGACGTATTCGGCCGGCTGAACGTGCGACAAATCGTGTTCCGCTTCACCCGTTTCGAGCCAGTTTTTCAGGTCCGAACGAAATTTCGACTCCGTAAAGGATTCCGCCCAAAGTGACGCATATTTCACTCCGGCTTTCGTGAGACACGCGTTCAAATTCAGCACGCCGACGAGTCCCGGCCACGTACAGTCCCAGTTCGCGACGGTCAAAATGTTTCCCCGATGCTGGATGAGGCCCGGATAGACGTGGTGCGAGTACTGCCAGACCGACTCCGCAACGATGACGGGCGCGTCGGACGGAATGTTTTTGAAGACGTCGAGTCCCTCGCGCTGGGACGCAATAAAACCATGTTTTCGGACGGGGTCGTAAGCGTGTGCCCGAACCGGCTCCCAACCGACGGCGCGAATCGCTTCGAAAAGTCCTTCTTCCATAGCGGCCTGTGCCGGCCAGCAGTTTTCGTTCGCGGCGGGACGCAAATCTCCGCTTGCGGCGATGTATACTTTTTTCATGATGAATCTCCGGTAAAAATGGGTAAAAGGAATATTTTAATCTTGATTTTTTAAAAAATCCGTAAATTGAACGGTTTTCGGTTCGGGACACAGCGAAACGCCTTCTTTTCCGAGGACTTCGAGTGCCGTCGCCCAATAATCCGCCTCGGCGGCGTTTTTCGCAGTCACTGTAATGTTCCACCGTTTCGCAACCGGCTGACCGGTTCGAGGGTCGAGAATCTGACTGTATTTTTGTCCTTGAATCAAAAAATAACGTGCGTTGTGACCGCTCGTACAAATTCCGCCGTTGGGACAAATGACGGTTTTATTCAGCCGCTGCGCCTCGGAATCTCCGTTTTTCGACGGTTTATAATTGGGGTTTTGGATGTAAATCGGGTCGGAACACTGAAACGTCGCAACATCGCCGCCGATTTCGACGAAAGCCGAAACCGCAACTCCGCTGGAAATCAAAACCCGCAGCGCCGCGTCGACCGCCATTCCTTTCGCGATTCCGCCCGTCACAACAGAAAGCGCGTCCGTCTTTTTCAAAACGGAATCCTCTTGAACCTCCAGCGCCTCCCAGTTGGATTCTGTACGAATGTTTTGAATCTCACTTTCGGTTGGTGTACGGTTTTCTTTCTCGCATTTGGCCCACAAATTCCAGAGAGCGCCGCACGTGATGTCGAACGCGCCGTTCGTCTCGTCGTACGCCTTTTTTGAAAGCTGAAAAAAGGCTAAAGTTTGCGGAGAAACGTGAATTTTTTCGCCTGCTTTTGCACGATTGAAGCGGCTCACTTCGGACGTTTCGATCCACGTACTCGTATACAGTTCCCACGTTCGGATTTCCCGCTCGGCCAAACGTAAAAGTTCGTTCGCCTTCTGCACATCCCGATTTTTCACGGTGACGCACAGCGTGCAGGAAGTCCCCATCACGCCGACGGGATGCGACGCGACCGTCGTTGTGATTCGGTCAGAAGAAAGATTCTTGTACGAAAAAAACACCACGACGAGCAATACACAAAAAACGATAATTGGAGGAATTTGACGCATACTGTAAATTTGAATGGAAGGTTTTGAAAACTTAAAAACTTATACTCATCGCACATAAAAATCAGGTTTTGACGAACCAAGATGAACTCCCGGTGGTTCGGTCTTTCGTCGCATTCCATTTTTGACGGCCCAAGGCGAGCCGGGGGTGTGACGGCTCCTCACTCACAGCGGGCAAAAAGCCCGCCGCTCGCCTCGTAAAAACATTGTAAGGATTTCGAGACCCGCAAGCCCGTAATGAAACGAACGCAGTGAGTGGAATTAGGGTGATTGGGCGAGAGACATTTAATGGAATCCTTTGTTCACTGCCGGAAAAACCCTAATTCCGCTCGTTTCACTCGCTTCATTACGGGCTTGCTACGCATTTTCGGTCCAATGCACATCCAGCGGGCAAAAAGCAATTTTTCCGGTTCCATTCATCCAATCGGCTTGCGCCGACCTTCCGGGGACTCACACCCCCGGCTCGCCAGGAATATGTTTTTCGCGGCGAGTCGCAAGTGATGAAACGTTTCCTGCTTAAAAAGCTCGAATCCCCAGTTCATCCACAATCGCTTCGATTTTTCTCTTTTCGTCGTCTTTCAACGGATGGAACGGCTCGGCACAAAGGTCTGAACAGACGTTCAGATATTTGCACGCATATTTAATTCCTCTGCAGACCCCCATCCCGCCCGCAGCAACCGCGTAAATGTCGTTCAAACGGTCAATTTTTGCCTGAAGTTCGTCGATTCTCGCAAGATTCGGCGTCTCGGACGTCACCTCATTGTACATCTCCACAAAAAGTTCCGGCCAAATATTTGCACCGCCGTTTACGCCGCCGCTTCCTCCCAAACGAATTGCAGGCTCCAACAGATGTTCGGGACCGACAAAAATAGGGAAATCCGGACGTTTTGCCGCAATTTTACACGAACGCCAGAAGAAATCCAGATCGCCGGAACTGTCCTTCAGCGCAATAATTTCCGGAGTTTCAACCGCAAAACGAATCAAATCATGCGTGAATTTCACCTTCGTCAGACCCGGCATATGATACAAAATCATCGGAATCGGAAGCGCTTTCGCCATTTCCGCATAATAACGTTTCAAATCCTCGCCGCACGCTTCGAAGTAGTAGGGAGGCGCAACGACCGCCGCCGCCGCACCATATTCTTTCGCAACTTGCGCAAGCGCGACCGACTCGTCAAAAGAAGTGTCCGTCACGCCCGCCAGCATCGGAACGCGTCCCGCTATGAATTCACTTGCTCGCGCAAGTACTTCACGCCGCAGACGATACGTAAGGCTCGGCGCCTCGCCGGTGGTTCCAAGCACAAACATTCCGTGAACCCCGCCGGAAATCATACGGTCAATCAGTTTTTTGAGACCGTCCGCGTCGAGCGTGTCGTTTCCAAGCAGCGGCGTAATCATGGGTGGAATGATGCCGTGAAGAACCTTCTTTGTATTCATGAATTCGAATCCTTATACTAAAACTGTGTTTTTTTGAAAAAACAGGGAATGTTTGATTTTTATTTAATTACTGTACGTTTTTGCGAAACTCGGTCGGCGTCACTCCGGAAATCTGACGGAAAACATGGATGAAGTACGCGTGCGAGCAGAAACCAAGCTGAATCGCAATGTTTCCGATCGGAAAATCGGTTTCGCGAAGCATCGTTTTTGCACGTTCAATCTTGATGCGCATCAAATCTTCACCGAGCGTTCTTCCGAATTCCTGACGGTATTTTCGTTCGAGCGTTCGCCGCGACAGTCCGATGTGTTCGACGATTTCATCAATGGAAATTCCGTTGGTTCCTTCCCGACGAATGAAACGCAGCGCCTCGGCCGCATCTTCATCCTGAACCGCAATGAGGTCGGTCGAAATGCGCGTTTCGACGCCGATCGGAGGAAAAAGAACGGGAAGCGGCGGCAGCGGTTTTCCTTCCATCTTCAAGCACAGAAGCCGAGCGGCTTCGTAACCGGCACGGAGTCCGTTTTGAATAATGCTTGAAAGCGGCGGATTCTGAATGCGGCAAAACCATTCTTCGTTGTTGATTCCGAGAACTGAAATTTCGTTCGGAATCGCAATTCCCTCGCTCTGACAGACTTCCATCACCTGCCGCGCATGAAAATCGTACGAAGCAAGAAGTCCGACGGGTTTTGGAAGCTCGTGCAGCCAGCGAATCAATTTCGCCTGTAATTTCGGTTCCCACGTCAAAAAAGGGGCGGTGTCGGCCGACGGACGCACAAAAACGGAACATTCCTTCCCGACTCGATGTACCTGACGGAGAAAACCGTCGCACCGACGTTGGGTCCAGTAATGATCGCACTGGGAAAAAAAGGCGAAATTCTGAACTCCGCGTTCCATAAAATGCCGCACGGCGAGCTCGCCCAGCGCGTCTTCGTCGACGTCGATATCGGACGGATGGTCGGGACAGTTCAAACGAATGTAGGGAATTTTCATTCGTTCCAAAAGTTCGAACGTTTTTGCCGCATTGTGACGAACAATAATTCCATCGCCGCGCCAGTTTTTGACCCACGGCGGGATGGGTTCCAGGTGGCCGCGCAGCTCAAAATCCACATTGCAGCCGTGTTCGTAGAGGTATTGTGTGATTCCGTCAATCAATAAGCGTCCGTAACCGTGGGAGGTCCCCATCAGAAGCAAAACGCGCGGCTGTGTGTGTCTGTCCGTCATGATTTTCCCGGAAAATTAAGTTCAATTCAAATTTGTTTAAACGTGATGAATTTATACAACACTCTTTTGAATTTCAGTTTTTCCGTCCGCCGTTGGAGCTGCGCAGCACAGCTCCTGCAGTCTTTGTGAAAACTGAATTTCATTGTGGAACCAGCATACTACTATTACTGTATTCCAAAATTCGAAAAAGTCAATAGCGTGATTCCGTCAATCGTTTCCGTTTTTGCGTCACATCAGGGGCGAAAAAAGAATCGTTGTTTTTTTGTACGACGATTCTTTGAATTTTTATCGAATTTTGTATCTTTATTCTTTGCTCATTTTTCGATATTTCTACTTTTCATTCTTCATTCAGAATCTCAATCCGGCTCCAATAACCCGCTTCGCACATCCACTCGTCCGGACGATTTTCAAGCTCCAGCTGAACGGTGTTTCCCGCAAAAGGGGTGAGGTCGAAAGAAACATTCTGCCACGCATCGCCGTCGATCGTTTTTTTGAATTGAACGGAACCGTTTACGCGAATCACGAGTTCCCAGTCGCATTTCGGATGGTTGCGGACCGTCAGTTCCAGCGTGGTTTTTCCGGTTTTCGGGACGGCGTACGAACGGCTCAAGACGCACGGCGTTCCGGAATCAAGCGGATGCGTCTTCAACACATTTTCTTTCCCGCCGAAAGATTCTTCAATTCTCGGATTCATGTCGGGCCCGCACTGCGAGATTTTCCACCCAGGATAAAATTTGTCGATTCCGGACTGAATATTTTTCTCGCCGTAATGAAGAATTTCAATGCGTTTCATTTCTTCTTCCGTAAAACGAACGTTCTGCGCGGGTTTCGGGTCCCACGAAAGTTCCAACTCCATCGGAACTGTTTTCTGTACTGGAATTACAAAATATTCAATCCCATCGACGATTTCCATCCGTCCGCCCGCCGCAGCGACGCTTTCCCGCGCCAGTTTTTCGCAAACGTCTAAAAGTGACGGAAAATTGTACTCCGTGTACGAAAATTTTGCATCGTTATTCAACTTTTCTGAAAATCGTGCAGGAAGATTTTCGAAACCAACAGACGCAAAAAGCACGCCCGCAGCACTCGAAGGGTTGCAGTCGGAATCGTAACCGGCCCGTGCGGCGATTTTAATGGTTTCGTCGAAATCTCCATTTCCGTACAGAAGTCCGAGCAGAATGCATGCGCCGTTGATTTTCACATCGATTGCGCCGTTTGAGGCTTTCTGATATTCCGGATTTTTTCGGTATTTTTCGAGACATTTATTCCACGTGACGGTCCAGTCGTTTGGGTTTTCTGCGTGCCATTTTCGCAGGTCGCGCACCATTTCCGCATACTGACTTTCCGCAGGAATCGCCGCGTACCCCGCATCGAGGATTTGGTTCAAATCTTTCGTGAAAAAAGCTTCCGTGTACATTGCGCCCATAAAGATTCCGCCGTAAATTCCGTCGCCGTAATTCATAAGACGTCCGAATTTTTCCCCCAGCGTCACCACATTGTTCGGCATTCCGGGTGAAATCAGTCCTGAATAGTCGGCTTCAATTTGGTAATCAATATCGTTTGGACATTTATTGTACATCGGATGACCGGAATCCGGCGGCGCAATTTCCGATCGAAGGTTGTTTCGTCCCGCACGATTCGCGCACCAGAGCGAGTAGCGGCTGTTTGCAAAATCAATCCCGGCCTGACGAATTGACGCGTCGATTCCGTATTGTTCCAGCGTTCGTAAAAACGTCATTTCGACGTATAAATCATCCTGTCCGAAGGCGTTATTAATCATTTCAGGCGTCCAGACCGGCATCTCTGCCTCCGGGATGATTTTATCGACCCATTTAAATTCCGTGGGCGCGCCCCACACGACGCCGGCGATTTGACCGACCCAGCCTCCTTTCATTTTGTCGCGATATTCAGACATCGAAAGACGCCGAAAGCCCGCGTCTTGCGCCAGCGCAAAAGAGGCGCAGAACATCGCCGTCAAAAACAGCAGCATCCATTTTTTCATTTTTTCTCTCCGAAGAATGATGATTTTTAAACCTAAAAACAAAGAACGTCCCGCATCGTTGAGGGTTCCGCTTTATTATAATGTTTCTTCTTCACCGAAAAAAGGGGGGGGGGTACATGCTCGCGGCGTGTTCCGCTTCCTCCCGATTCGTTCGGCGCTGGACTTGCGGATTATAATAAAGGCGGGAATCGAGATCGACACCGCCAAATTTTTATCTCGCGGCCCAAATAATCCAAAGAAGTCTTTTTATGGAAGGATTGAAATGATGAAAAAATGTATCGCAATGGGGTTCCTGTTCGTTTTGGGAGTCTTTTGCACGAGTACCTTCGCCTCTGCGACGTCCTATGGAAGCGGCAGAATCTTGAGAGATTCCAACCCCTCGCCGTCTCCCATGTCGGTCGTGGCCGAGAAATCGGTGGGAGAGGAAGCGGTGATTCCTGAAAAAACGGAAAACGAAAAAATGACGGAAGAAATTCCTGGAACGACGGCTCCGCAGAACGCTGAGGAAGCGGTCGAAGAAGAAGGTTCCGAAACGATGGCCGAATCTGGAAACGAAATGATTCAGAACTGTATGCCTGCGTGCGAAGCCGAACCGTGCGATCCGTGCTGCAATCCGTGCCAGACGTACTGCACTCCCTGCCGCCGTCATCATCACTGGGGATTCCACCGCTGGCACCGCCGTCAGGCGCGGCGTTCCTGCTGCTGCACCAGCTGCGGTTACAACAGTTGCTGCTGTGAGGCGCCCGCTTGTTACGATGGTTGTGGAGGAAACTCGTACGGAAATTGCCGCTACGAAACGCGCCATTCCGGCTGCAACTGCAATCATTAATTGACGATGATTCCCATCAAAATTCGATAATTTCGTTAAATTTCGTTAAATTTCGTTATTATTCGAACTCAAACACGGCGAACGGAGGGCGCAAGTCCTTTGATTCGTCGTTTTTTTTATCGGATGTTTGGTTAAAATAAACCGAATAAACGATAAATTTTGAAGTTTGTTCAAAACTTTTGCCGATGTAATGAACGTTACGGACGTTTGGACCCGAAACGAGGACCCGAAACGAGGAACCGAAACGAGTCCGTGAAACGTGATTTTGAAACAGTTGCAAAAAACAAAACAATCATAAAAATCAATAATATTCCATTATACTGAAATTCCTGAAATGAAAAAGACCCTTTTATTCCTATTTTCGTTTGTTTTTCTGATGGAAACGAACGTAATTTTTGCCGCCTGGACGCCTGCTGAAACGATGCCGGACGATGCAATTTTGCTTTTTGGAACCGCAAAAGACGGAACGGTTGTGAATCGTTTTCTTTCGAAAGAAGGAACGACGGCGGACTGGAAAGTCGAAGGTGGAGCGCTCGTTTCCAGCTCGCGGCCCATCGACGCACAAAATCCGATGCGTTCGAACCACATTTTTTCGGATGTGACGTTTCAGGATGCGGAAATTCACGTAGAGTTTCAGGTTTCTGACGTGAATCACGGAAACAGCGGCGTGTACATTCACGGAAATTACGAAATGCAAATCATGAACAGTTTCGGAAATCCCGTTCTCAGCCGCGACGTTTCGGGCGCATTGTACGGTTTTTACCCGCCGCTCGTGAATGCGTCGAAACCTGAGGGGAAGTGGCAGTCGTACGATATTCTGTTCCAAGCGCCTCGCCGCGATGCTTCGGGAAAAATCGTGAAAAATGGGCGTCTGACCGCCTGGCTCAACGGGGAATTGGTTCAAGACGATGTGGAATTCGGCGAGCCGGTTTCTCATTTTCATCCGTATTGTTACGGAGAAACGCCTCTGTTGCGCGACGTGTGGAAGACGCAGCTCGAAACGGGGTTCGGACCCTTGTTTCTGCAGGACCATGGAAGCCCGGCAAAGTTTCGGAATGTGTGGATTCGGAAGATTTCCAATTCGGGAACGTGAGAAAAACAGGGACTAAATGTGAGAGAAATGTGAGAGAAACGGCGACTAAATGTCCGAGTGACGAAATTTTTTGTAAAAAATCTTCTTTTTCACCCTGTTTTTTTGAATTCGGGGGCTTGAGTTCTTTACACAATCGAAAAATGGATTACAATAGAACGTATACAAATGAAGGATTCAGGGACGCTTTCAGTCAGGAAAAAATATGAAACGGGAACTTCTGGAACTCAAACAGAAATTAATGCAGCGTTTTTTAGACGGCGCAATCGATCAAGAAACGTACAATAAACTATTGTCGGAAATTGAATCGATGGCGGAAGAGGAAAATACGCACTCCAACTTCGCGTCGGCTCCCGGCTCCGTCATTCTGGAGGCTGGAAACGGAAATTTTGCCGGAAATTTTGCCGGAAATTCCTCCTCACCGAACGTCATTTCTTCTTCAAACGGGATTTCCTCGCCCGTTCTTCCTCCGTTTGTGACGGTTTTACCGCCTGGAACGCCGATGCAGATGAGCGCGACGTACCCGTACACCCCCGGCGCCGTTTATCCCGGTTTCGTTTATCCTCCGATGGGAAATATCGACCCGGCTTCCGCTTCGATTCCGAACCCTGCGTCCCAGCCGCCTGCGCATTCTTCCATGATGTCGGCGAACCAGCTTGAAGTGCGGACGTCTTCGGGGGTGAAACCCGCCACAAAGTGGCACGAAAATATTCAATCGTCCGAAACGGCTCCCAATCCTGAAATCGACCCGCTGGTCGTGAAGGCCCTCGAACCCGGCGAAACGCTGGAAGTTTGGTGGCACTTCCCCCTCACGGCCGAATGCGTGTCCGCGTGGAAAAAAATAGCCGTCCCGCTCCGTTTGAGCCTTGCAATGAACGAAGCAATCGACGACGAATCAATGCATCTTTTGGGACAAATTACCAATCTGAGTGAAATCAACCTCACTTCCACCCGCATTACGGATGAAGGAATTCGGGCGCTTTCCCGTCTTGTGAATCTGGAATCTCTCATCCTCACCTCCACGGAGGTCACCGGCTCGACGTTTCAAAGTCTTGAAAACTGCAAAAATATGCGGGAATTGACGCTTACATCGACTCCGTTCAACAATGAGGGAATGGAAAATCTGACGAATTTTCAGCGGCTCGACTCTTTGAAGCTCGACGATACGGAAATCACGGACGAAGGAATGAAATCTCTGGAGGGTCTTCATCAGCTCCTCCTTTTGAACCTTCAAGGAACCCTCGTTTCGGATGCCGGTTTGAAATCCATCGCGAAAATGACGACGCTTGTGGAACTCTATCTCGGCGGAACCATCCTGTATGAAGGGGACGATTACGAGAGTCCGATCACCGACAAAGGCGTGGAGTGGCTGTGCGGCCTCGCGGATCTGAAGGTGCTTCATCTGAACGACACGCAGGTGACGAACGCCTGTCTTTCCAGCATGAAAAAAATGACGGAACTTTGTGAGTTCAATGTGACGGACACGTATTTCAGCGACGATGCGCTTCGGGCGCTGCGTCGTTTTGTGAATTTGCGCGAAATTATTGTGGATGGAACGCTCATCACCGAGTCGGGAATCTGCAAGGTTTTTGGCCGCGAAAACCTCGAACTTTTTCACGGCGCGAAAACCGGAAAGTGGAGCAAGCTCGGGCATTTCCTTGCGTCCCCGTGGTCGCGGAAGAACTGAAAACTAAATATCAAAGGAAGTCCTAAAAACACAATATTAAAAAGTTTTTGAAAGGAGAGTCGACAGAGGGAAACAACATTCAAAATGTTTCCCTCTCACGACCGTTACGACATTACGGGAGCGTTTCTTTCCTCCCGTCAGGGTGGAAACACCGCTACGGTGCGAAAAAAAACCTCAAGTCGCAACTTTTTACAATACGATTTTCGCACAATAACGGTTTTTGAGAAAATTTCACAAGGAAGTTTTTTGGAACTTCCTATAATTATATTTTAGGATTTTACAATGGCGCACACGGTTCCAGAATTTACTGCTTTGAAAAAATCGGGACGAAAAATCTCGATGCTGACGGCGTACGATTTTCCTACGGCACAGATCGTGGATGCTGCGGGAGTGGACGCGATTCTCGTCGGCGACTCGCTCGCGATGGTGGTGCAGGGAAAATCAAACACGCTTCCCGTCACGCTCGAAGAAATGATTTATCATACAGAAATCGTACGACGAGCGGCCGAAAACGCGCTGGTGATTGCGGATCTTCCGTTTCCAGGCGGTCACGAGTCGTGGGTGGAGACGATGCGTCACTGTGCAGAAATCATAAAAAGGACCAACTGTCACGGAATCAAGATGGAAACGTCGTTCGAACAGCAGGAAATGGTCGCGCGGCTGGTGGATGCTGGAATCCCTGTTTTAGCACACATCGGGTTGCTTCCGCAAAAAATTCAGACGTTCGGAAAGTATTCCATGCAGCGTGTGCGCGACGAACTTTTTCGCGACGCGCGAGCGGTCGAGACGGCGGGAGCGTTCGGCGTCGTTCTGGAATGCGTCGACCATTCCATCGCGTCAGAAATAAGTGCAGAAATCAGTATTCCCACGATCGGAATCGGTTCCGGTCCGCATTGTGACGGTCAGATTCTCGTACTTCAAGACATTTTGGGTCTTTCCGGCCGCACGCCGAAACACGCGAAACAGTACGTCGATATTCGTACACAAATTTTCAACGCCTGTGCGTCGTATAAAAATGAAGTGGAATCTGGTGCGTTTCCGGCAAAATGAATCTATTTACTATAATTGAATAAATCAAAATAATAATTAAAAATCGAGGAGACACTCATGAAATTGCGTTTCGTTCCTGAAAATACGGTTTTAACAGGCTGGGACTTCAGTACGGGAGCCGTAAAATGCTTGGCGTTCGACTTGGAAGGAAACGTTTTGGCGGAGTCGCGCTACCCGACCGACCTCTGGATGGGACCAAACGGCGAAATCGAACTGAATCTGCTTCAGCTTGAGGGTCAGGCGCGGCAAACAACGCGCAGCATCGCCGCACAATTGCGGGATTTGAATCGTTTCGACGACTGGCTCGCGGGCGGAATTTCCGGGACGCATCATACTGCGGGGCTTTTAAACGCGTATTCCGGTCAGATTCGGCGAGCGATTTGCTGGAACGACCAAACGCTCGCGAAGTACCACGAACTGGGAATGAAACGACTCGGCGGGCCGGAACGTGCGGCGGAAATCATCGGAGGACCGTGGGCGATTCGATACAGTTTGTCGCACCTCGTGAAAGACGAACGGACGCTCCCAGAAAAATTGTGGAAGGAAACCGTCCGAATGCAGACCCACGGCGGACTCGCAGCGGGGTTTTTGACGGGAAATTTCGACGTTTTAAGCGTTTCGGCAGCCGCAAGTACAGGAATTATGGATTTTCGTACAAAAGTCTGGCGTCGAGAAATGCTCGGAGCGATTGAGAAACCGGAGTTTCAGGAACTCGCATGGAAACATTTGCCGCAAATAATCGACTGCGACACGCCGATTGGGAGAGTGACGGGCCTCGAAAACGCGCCGCTGATTTTCCCGACGAGCGACGATCAGCAGGCGGGACTCGTCGGCGGCGGAGCGGTAAATGACGGTGAAATCGCCATTATTCTTGGAAATTCGGCGGTCGTCAACAGTTCCTGCGGCGTCATTCCGTCTTCGGACGTGAATCTCGACGTGATGGCGCTCAACTGGGGTCCGTACCTGCTGATGCGCTGTTACAGCAACGGCGCCTTTTTCATCGACCGCGTAATCGGTCCCAACCCGGATTTTGCGGCGCTTGAGGCGTCTGCGGTGCGGTGCGCGCCGGGGGCAAACGGAGCCAGAATCCTTCCGTTTATCGTTTCGGAACCGTCGTTAGGAATCAACACACCGCGGCTTGAGTGGCTGAGTGCGGAACCGACGGAGCCGGGAGTAAAATTCCGTGCGTGTTTGGAGGCGCTTGCGTTCCTCATCGCGCTGGGGGTCGAGGAACATCGGAAAGCGGGTTGTGCGGTGCGTTCGATCTCCGTTTCGGGCGGCGTTGCGCGCAGCGATTTGATGTGTCAGATTTTGGCGTCTGTTTTGAATTTTCCGCTTCGGCGTCTCCGCTCGCAGGAAGGACCGGCGCTGGGCGCGGCCGTCACGGCGCTTTCCGCGTTGGAAAATCACCGACGAACGCAAAATCACGTCTCCGAAAAATTTACCGTTCGCGACGCGGCACAGCAAATGGTTCAATTTCGCGACGAAGTTGCACCCGTTGCGGAATGGGTGGAGAAATATCGTACGCTTTTAGAAGATTTTCGTTGTGCGATTCAATAAACGTTTTTGACGGAAGGTTCATCATGGAAGAAGAAAGAGGGGATGCGTCGGAGAGTTTGGTTTCCCATGCGGGAATGCGGATTCTTGAACGTCTCGTCGGCGTTGCGCCTCAAAGTATTCCGGAACTTACAGCGTCTCTGGGTGTTACGCGGACCGCAATTACGGAACCGCTTCACGAACTCGTGGAGGCGCAGTACGTTTCGCGGGTTCCAGAACGTTCGGAGCGCCGCGGCCGTCCGCAGTATCGCTACACCATCACGCCGGACGCAATGATGCGTTTTTTCCCGGAAAACCAGCATCTTTTGGTTCCTGCAATCTGGAATTCTCTTCTGGAAATCGGCGGGCCGGAGCTTCTGAAAGAAGTGGTGGATAAAACGTCGGAACAGCTTTCATCGACGTGCAAAAACGATCTTCCGTGGGAGGAACGCGTCGCGACGCTCGTTCAGCGCGGCGGTTTCGACGAATGCGAATTTCAGCCGGACGGTTCCGCCATTTTGACGAAACGAACGTGTAAATTTTACAGTATGTATGAAGATTCCGGAACGGTTTGCGCGATTCATCTTCAAACTTTGTGTCGAATATTGGACGTTCGCGTCACGCGCATCGCGTCGCGTCACGCCTCGGCGCCGTGCTGTCGCTTCCGCGTCGAACCTGCAGATTAAATAAGTGAAATGAACCATGAAATATATGAAATATATAAACTACATGAAAATTTAACTTTTTTTCTCTTGCAATTTTTAAAAGTCGGATTATAATATGAATACTGAACCCTTAAGAGGGGTTTGGGTTCATTGGGGAAAATTAATTTGGAGTGATTGGTGAATTTGGGAGATTGGAGGAGGTTGAAAATGAAAAATCAAAAAGGGTTCACGCTCGTCGAACTTCTTGTGGTTATTGCGATTATTGGAATGCTCGTCGGCCTTCTTCTTCCTGCAGTGCAGCAGGCGCGCGAAGCGGCCCGTCAGATGCAGTGCGGAAACAATCTGAAGCAGTACGGACTTGCGAGCTTGAACCACGAAAGCAGCATGCGCGCTTTTCCGTCTGCAGGCTGGGACTTTTACTGGGTCGGAACTCCACAGCGCGGTCTCGGCCAAAATCAGCCGGGGTCGTGGTTTTTCTCACTTTTGCCGTTCATTGAACAAGACGCGCTGTTTCATCTCGGTGAGGAAAGCGGGGTCGATACGATGCCGACTCAGGCGAGTGTTGCAACGCGGCTTCAAACGCCCATTTCGATGTTTACGTGTCCGTCGCGACGCTCCGTCAAAATCTTCACGACGTCCGGAAAAAGTTACAAAGAGTCCGGCACGATTAAAACGGGAGTGAAAAACGATTACGCCGCCAATTTTGGTACAAAGTATCTTAATCCTGACTCCAGCGCAACGGCCATCGGCTCTCTTTCGGATGGAACGTCATGTACGAAAAACAAAACATGGAAGGATCCCAGCGACACAGGCGTCATTTCGTACCACAGTGCCGTCACGATCGGCCAGATACGAGATGGAAGTTCCAATACGTATTTAATCGGCGAGAAAAACATGAATCCTGATAAATACGATTCCACATCGGTCGATCCGGGCGACAACGAGACCCTTTACAGCGGCTCGTGCAACGATGTGCTTCGCGGCGGGTACTACAACACTTCCACCGACCATGCGGCGCCGCTCATGGACCGAAGCGGTTACGAACGTTACGTTTTCGGCAGCTGTCACGCCGGGACGTTCGGAATGGCGATGTGCGACGGTTCGGCACAGCGCATCAGTTACTCGCTCGACGCGCAGACGCATTACTACCTTTCTCACCGCAGTGATGGGAAAGTTGCGAGTCTGGAACAGTAATTAAATTTTTATTTTCAAATTGATTTCGTCGTTTCCGTCTCCATCGTTTCGACTTGCGGAAACAGGACGGACGCCGTGATTCCGACGAGCATCGTTCCGAGAATCACACCGAGCGACAAAAGGGTTAAAAAGTCGTTTCCGTTCATTCCTAGAATGACGCTGTCGTGAATTTGGGTCTTGTAATAGCCGGCCAAAACCATTTTTGCGCTGACGTAAAGCAGGATGAAAATCAAACTTGCTTTGAGGAATCGGAACTTTTCAATCATGGCGGCGAGCGCAAAGTACAGCGACCTCAATCCCAGCAGTGCGAAAATGTTCGAAGTGAAAACGATAAAAGGATCGTGCGTGATTCCAAAAATGGCGGGAATCGAATCGACCGCGAAAATCACGTCGCTCGTTTCAATCACGAGCAGCGTCGGAAGCAGCGGCGTCATCATCCAGCGTCCGTCTAGATGAACGAAGAAATTTGGACTCAAAATGCGGTCGGAGAGCGGCAAAAACTTTTTGACGATGCGGACCACAATATTACGTTCCGGATGCACCTCTTCGTGGCGGGAAAACATCATTTTCAGGGCGGTGAAGAACAAAAGGCCCGCAAAAACGTAAATCATCCAGTCAAAACGTTCCACCATCGCAGCGCCGACGCCGATCATGATTCCCCGCAGAACGAGCGCGCTGAGAATCCCCCAGAACAGCACCCGATGCTGATAGATTTGCGGAACACCAAATGCCGAGAAAATCAGACTGATTACAAAAATATTGTCGAGCGACAGCGATTTTTCGACGAGATAGCCGGTCAAAAACTCGCAAGCCGCAGTTTTCCCGCAGAGCGCGCCGGAGTTTGTGTGAAACTGGGCGGCAATTCCGCAGAGATTGTGTTCGTAAATGAAATAAATCGCGACGTTAAACAAAAGAGCCGTGAAGACCCAGATGGCCGTCCATTTCAGAGCCTCACCGATGTGCATTACGTGCGCTTTTCGATTGAAGACTCCCAAATCGAGAGCCAGCATGATAAAAACAAGCGCGAGGAACCCCGCCCACAGCCAAATTGTATCCATCTTAATTCCTGTAATGATTTGATTTTTTATATCCGACGTATTTGAGTTTCCGCTTCTCCACCGCCTGAAGAGAGATTTTCAAGTGAAAACAGTATATTTTACAATTATACTGTTTCTTCAGGTTTTTGTCAAGGTCCCGGCAGCGGAAGAAAAAAACCTTATGCTGGTTCTACAATGAAATTCAGCGTTCACAAAGACTGCAGGAACCGTGGTGCGCAGCTCCAACGGCGGACAGGAAAACTGGAATTTAAAAGAGTCTTCGTATAAATTTCTTTTCTATCAGAAATCTAGCGGAAAAATGTGTACATTCCTCTTGATTTTTGTAGAAAATCTTTCTATACTGATTTCACATGAAAATTTCGCTTTGGCGGCTGCGGCGGCAGTCGTTTCGCGAGAGCGTAACGGCGACGAAGCGGAAATTCAATTTGCGTCGGTTGTATAATAGGAAAAAAAGTCGATTTTATTTCAAACGGAATTTCCGGAGAATCTCAGAATGATGGAAAAAACCTTTCGGATTCGATTGGACGAGGCGGATCAAACCTTTTCAGCAGCACATTTTATCACTTTTTCGAACGGAGAATGCGAGCCGCTCCACGGACACAATTTTCGCGTGTCCCTCACGCTCGAACAAACGCTCTGCGAGTGCGGTTATGCGGTCGATTTCGTCTCACTGCATGAAACGCTACTCGATTTGCTGAAAAATTTCGACCACAAAACACTCCTCCAAGGCGAAAATCCATCGTTCAAATTCAATATGGAAGAAAAAGAACCGGAAGAGACGCCGGATATTTTGGAATGGATGTCGAAGATGGGCGGATGGCTCTCAAATGTGAATAATTACGACGCAAATTCTGAAAAAAACTGGAGTTCCGACGAGTATTTTCAGAAAATGGCTCGAATGTCTGTCGAAGAAATGAATAATGCACAAGATTCCGATTCCGATGTGCCGCACTGTCTTCGAGAGGAAAAAAAGGAAGACGTTTGTACGATTTCCAACGGAATGTCGGCTCTCGTCGTTGAGCTTGAGGTGAAATATCGGTCGCGGCGCTGGGTTTTTCCGATGGAAGAGTGCGTTATTTTACCCATTTTGAACACGACGGCAGAACTTTTGGCGGAATATTTGGCGGAACAGATGGCGCAAAGCGAGCTGCTTTCGGACCGGCACTGGACGCGTCTTGAGCTGGAAATCGAGGAGGCTCCCGGTTCGTACGGTTCCTGCACCCTCCAAAACGGGGAATGAATTCCGTCAAACGAACGAACTTCATTCTGCCAAATGATGAAGAAGAGAAAATTTTTTCCCAAAAAATTCCAAAAATTTTCAAAAATTTTCAAAAAAATAAAAATAAAAATTAAAATTAAAAATCAAAAAAAGAGCGCGAACCTTTCGATTCACGCTCTTCTTTTCAAACGGGTAGGTGCATCCCGTTTTTCAGCCCGTTGGATGGGTCAATTTTTCCGAATTTTCGGCTTCGTCGAAACTTCAATCGTGTAACTCGAATAATACGGACGATATTTTCCGAAACTTACACCGTTCAAAACCGTGCCGATAAGCGGAATGTCGACCATTCGAATGCGCTCGCAAGCTTCATACACGAGCGGAATTCGACTGACGTCACGCAAAACAGAAAGAATCACGCCGTCACACAAACGACCCACCACCAAAACGTCCGCATCCGTCAGAACCGGTCCGGAGTCCACAATAATGAAGTCGAACTGCTCGCGCAGCAGCTGCATCGGTTCGTCCATCCCGCCTTGCGCCAGCGAAATAATCGCATCCGGATGCGGCGTTCCCGCTGGAATAATCCACAAATTCTCGACTCGCGTCGTCGTAATGACCTCATCAAGCGACACCTTTTTGCGTAAATATTCGGCCATTCCAGGGTTCAATGAACGATCAAACATTCGGTGCGCAGACGGACGACGCAAGTCGCAGTCGACGAGAACCACTCGACGCCCCGTACGCGCCAAACTGGCGGCCAACTGACTCGAAACCGTGGTTTTTCCCTCTTTTTCAAGCGAGCTTGTAATCAGAACCGCCTTCATATTCTCGGATTCCGCACGATGAAGCAGAGCCGTTCGAATATTGTCGATCGATTCCATCAAAAGTCCCTGAACGCTCTGATTCACGCGATTGTGATGAACCCCTCTCGAAATGAGCGGCAAATCGCCCATCACGTGGAGTCCGAGACCGTAATTCAGTTCGTCCGTCGTGTTGACGCGCCGTCCGAGGAAATCGAACCCGCTGACCGCAATAACCGTTCCGACGAAACTCATGAGACCGAGAAATCCCATCATCTTGAATTTATCGCCTTGATTATTGTACTTCGGCGCTTCCGGCTCGCTGATCGTTTGGACACGCGGCGCGGCCTGAGATTCGAGGTTCCACTCGTCGCGCTGCGTTCCCATTCGGTTGTACATGCTTTTCATACGATCCAGCTCGTTGCGGAGCGTTTCCAGTTCCGTCGTTTCACCGGACGTTTTCGCCTTTGCAAGTTCCGCCTGATACGATTTTTCGCAGGAATCAAATTCGGCCTGATAGACGGAAAGCTCGATTCTCAGCTGATCAATTTGGTCGATCAACATTTCAGACTTGCTCATCGGAACCGTCTGATTGTCGAGCTGCGACTGGACCGCTTTCGCGATTTCAGGCGTGAGACGTTTCGTCATTTTGTCGATTTCTTCCTTGCAGCTCTCAAGCGCCTGTTCCCAGCGTTTGATATTTGGATGATTCGGGTCTTTCGCAACGGAACGCTCTCGTTCCAGGACGGCCTGAATTCCTTCGTACTGTTTTTTCAGTTCCGCAAGTTCCGGATTCTTGCTGAGCGCCTCAATCGTCAGAGTTCGAATCGTTTCGATACGCTGTTTTGCGCGTTCTTTTTCACGCTCTTCAGGCGACACATCCGCATTTTCAGGCGCGAGTGCGTTCAAAAAAGCGGTACGGCGTTTGATTTCCATCGTAATACCGTTGATTTTTGCAAGGTTCGTGTCGCGTTTCTGTCGCCAGTACGCGAGGTTTTCCTGCGCAAAACGGTTCGAATACATCGCGTTTTTCGAGTCGCTGACTCCCAGACGGTCCGCAAGGTTCTGATACTGAATCTCTTTACGCTGAATCATCTTTTCCAGGTTTTTGTACGCACGATCCAGTACCGCACGTTTTTGCGTGTCGAGGTCGCGTTCCACCATGACGATTTCTTCCATGTACGCGTCTCGAACGGCCGTCAGAATCTTCACGAGTTCTTCTTTGTCGGGCCCCGAAATGGAAATCGTCAGAATTTCCGCACCCGTGTACGAAACGTTCAAGTGCGTCGCGAGCCAGTGAACGCGGTCCTGTTCGTTTTTCAAACAGTTCAATTTCGAGATTCCCGAACGCTGAAGAGCCGGAGCGAGCACGATGCTGCTTCGAATCAGTGTCGCCTGTGCGCTGCGGTCATTCAAATAGTGCTTCTCGGACGGCGCTTTAAACAGAATATAGGGACGAGATTCCGCAAAACGCAGCATCACTTTCGCATTATATTCGACAGGAATCGTAAGCTGCGCGACGAGAATCGTAATGGTTGTAATGACGAAACCCAAAATCAGGCTCAACGCCCAACGTCGTCTCAGCGCGTAAATCATATCGGTCGGACGAATCGCTCGATTGATGATTTCCGGCTGTCTTTTATACAGCTGCATGTCCCTGCGGCTGCCGGGGGTCCCGGACGCGGCGAGGTTTCGCCCCGATTTATTCGCTTCTACTGGAAGCTGGTTGTAATTTTGTTCCACAATTGCACCTATTATTTTAACGTTGATTCATGTTGAATTCAATCAACAACGTTTATACTCAAACTCTTTCATTGGGATTCGTCTCGTTCCGCTATTCGAAACATGAACGGAAACCAAAAGGAAAGAAAATCCCTTTAAACTATTCAACCTATTCTGTTTTTACGTCATCTTTTCCTACGTAAGGATTCTGAAAAAAGTTGCGTTTTTTTTGAAAACATCCCTTTTTCTTTTCGTTTCCATTCTTTAATCCTCAATTTTTTTGTGGTCCTTCCAGAACACATCCTGCGGGGATTCCAGCACGTCCGACTGCGATTTTTCGTCCGTATCGACAAAAATGTGCGAAAGAACCATCTGAAGCAGTATCAGCAGCCCAATCGCAAGCGGAACCATACACAAACCCGCACCATCATGAACCAGCTTTTTCAGCGTTTCACTGTTCGGGAACATGAAAATCGCCATTCCCGTCGTGACGATTCGCGTAATGTTCGTCACAAGCGCAATGGGAATCGCCATGAGTAAAATCACCACGTTTTCCCACCATTCACGTTCGTTAATCAAAACGAGCGAGACGGAGAGCGCGAGGAAAATTGTCGTCATTTTCAAACCGCTGCACTGTTCGATGATGTCGATTCGACTAGCGCCCAAACTGATGGAATTCCCGTCCTGAAACGCCGCAAAACCGAAAATCTTCAGCACCGCTGTACTTGAATGTGTCGCAAAATGCTGCATCGGAACCAGCAGTTTCGTCGTGGCGGTGTGCGGAAGCGGAAACATAAACAGCAGCAGAAATGCAATGGGACCCGCCCAGCGCAGCATGGGTGTTCCGCCGATGAGCAAAATCAGTCCCAAAAACGCGATGACGAACGTGTACATGTCGAACGTTTCGTACGACGACAGAAACACACGTCCCAGCGACGCAACCAGAATCAGTCCCATTCCGACCATCTGTTCTTTCCGCGTGGAAGGCGTCAGAGGCTGACGGCGCATGTACAAAATCACAACCGCCAAAATGGGAATTAAATATCCGTGCGAATAGAGTTCATTGGTGTTCCACTCGTTTGCGGCGATGCAGAACATATTCCAATAGGAAACTATTAATACGATAAAAAATGCACCAAAAAGACTCCAGAGGAACAATTCCCTGCTGGATTTTCCTGTCGGTGCGACCGAAGGATTGGAACCACTATTACTCATTGGACTTCCCTGCTGTTTACAAACCTCAGAATCCACAAATGTCCCGCACATTTACTCAAATGTACAGACAGACATTCAATCATACGATATTATCGTATAGTTATAAATATTTCTTCTGATTTATTCGGTTTTCCCCAAATAGTTTACTTTATAGAATCATCTTGCGTAATTAACCCACTTTAAAGAAGCGCAGAAATTGCCGGATTTTAAGGAAGTTTCTTATTCTGTTCCGGTTCGAATCGGAACAGAATAAGAACAAGTTTTGGGACTTATTTTCTTCTCGGACCGATTTCCTCCCAAGGAATCTGCTGAAAACCGCCCTTGAGCGCCGGAGATTCCGGTTTCAACGTGAAATTCCCATGTTCCCAGTCTTCCATGAGCGGATCTTCATCGAGGAAATTGTTTTCAATCGTGTTGAATTCCGGCGCTTTCTGCCAAATGGACGTTCCTTTCCACTGTCCCGCCGTGTTTGCACCGAAGTTTCCGCCGACACAAATGTTCGTCGAAATCACGTTTCCGCACGGCGTGCCGGGATTGTTCGTCAGAATCGTCGTAAGTTCCGGATATTTCGTACTATACGGCGGCTCCGTGATGTTGATTCCGCAATTCGTACCCTTTTCACGCAGCTCTTTCACCCAATTTTCCGTAAAATCTTTCTGCCAGCCGAGGCCGCGGGCGTCGAGATGAACGCACGGATTGCAGTTGATGAAAATGTTGTTCACGATTTTCGAGTCGCGTCCCCCGCCGATCATCGTCGCACGCGTGACGTTTACGAAAATATTTCCGAACATCTCGGCCGACGAAAACTGATCGTCGAGATAAATTCCGACGCAGCCGCGATTTTCGAAGCCCTGAATATCGTGCAAATAATTGTAGCGCAGGACGTTTCCGCGCATCGTCCAGTTTCGACCTGTGTAAATCGCGCCCGCATCGTTCGATTCGAAGCAGACGTTGTAAATTTCGTTGTATTCGATGACGTTCTCGTTTCCGCTGAATCCCATCCCCATGTGCGGCGCGTTGTAAATTCGGTTGTGGCTGGCCGTATTTCCGACGCCGTTGATCGAGATGCCGGGTGCGTAAACGCGCTGAATGCGTCCGTAATCGTGAACGATGCAGTTCGTCACGACGTTGTTCGAGGGCGTGAGCGTCTTGCGGTCGCCGCCGTTCATCGAAATGCCGTTTTTACCGAGGTTGTAAAGGTCGCAGCCGTCGAGAAGCTGATTCATTCCGTTCATGCTGATTCCGCCGCCGCTCGTGTTGCGGACCGTCAGACCCTTCAAAACGTCGTGATTTCCATTACATGAAATCCCGTTTCCACGGCTGAACTCGCACGTGAAACCTTCAAAACGCACAAAATCCGCAGTGATTTTCGCCGCAGAATCCAGGACCGTCACCGTCATCGATTTTTTCTGAATCTCTTTCGGAGGATAAAAGTACAGAATTCCGTTTTCGCGGTCGATGTAGTACTCGCCGGGAACGTCGATCTCGCAGAGGAGGTTGAACGCGTAAAACCACTGACCTTTACGATATCCGTACGAATGATACGGCGGCTGAACCTTGAGGGTTTTGGTTTCTTTCACGATTTCCGCGACGGGATGACGCTCTTCGGCCCAATCCCAGAACCAGTAACCATGGACCCAAACGTCTTTTTCGTCGTCCCACGTCAGTAAATGTTCGTCGTCGAACTGGAAGTTTCCGACCTGGTCGCCCTTGGTTCCCCGTACGTCTTTCGGCTCATTCACATCGACACTTACGATTTTCAGGAATCCGTCGTTCGGGTAGCGCGACACGCACATCGGTTCGCCGTCGAAAAAGAGTTCCATTCCACCGCCTTTGGGAGACCCGTAATTTTCGAGTCCCGCGGCCTTCAGATCGACCATTGCGACTTTTCCGCGCACGGCTTCCGGCAAACGTTTCAAAATGGCGGGGTCGGTCACGATTTTCCACTCCGTCAGACGTTTTCCAGCGCTCAGACGCACCTCTTCACCCTCGGCCGCCTTCCAAGTGACGCAGGCGTTTTCGCTTCCGCCGTCCTGTTTTTCGAGCGTCAAAGGCGCATCCAGCTCGTAAATTCCGCCGCGAACCACGACGACGAAAGCTTTTTCTGACGTTTTTTTCGCCTCACGAACGGCGTCGCGAGCTTTCGTAAGAGTTGCGAAAGGACCATCGGTTTTCTGTGCGTTTGGGGCGTCGAGCGTCCCGCTCCATGCGTCGTTTCCGTTCGTTGCGACGTAAAAATCTGCATTTTCCGCCTGAACCATGAAATTGGCGGCGGCACAAAGCAGAAAGGTCAGTAAAGCGGCAAATTTTCTCATAGTATTGTTTCCTGTACAAAAATAGGAGGGAGAGAAAAAGAAGGAATTTGTATTAATCGTTATTTTAATAGAATTGGGAATCGGCGTCAAGGGGGGACGCCTGGGTGCGCGCATCCCCTGAGATTGATTTTTGTTTTTAATGGCTGCTGATTTCAGCGGATATTTCATTGTAACAGCCGAGGTAGCGGTACGATTCGGACTCGCAGGAGATTTTGTTCAGAATTTCCTGGACGCCCGGCGCACGGTCGCTCGCTGCGAAATCGAGGAAGAAGACGTAGTTTCCCACCTCGGTCGGGATGGAGGTGATTCGCGTCAGGTTGATGTTTTTGTCCGCAAACATTTTCATTACGGAAAACAACATTCCAGGTCGGTCCGGCATCGTGAATGTAATGGAACAACGGTTTCCCTCGCTGTCGAGCGGATTTTTCGCGAGAATGAGGAACCGCGTTCGAGTGTTCTGCGCGTCGGCGATTCCCGTCCGAAGAACCTCAAGATTGTAATAACGCGCCGCGAGTACGCTCGCAATCGCAGCCGAATCTTCTTCCCCCGTCTGCGCCAGCATTTTCGCGGCGCCTGCCGTGTCGTAGTAAGAAATTGGTTCGAGTTTCATACGTTCGATGATTTTTTTGCATTCCGTCAGCGCGACGGCCTGCGAGTACACGCGGCGCAGGTTGTGATAGTCCGCGCCGGGAACAATCAGCAGCGCGTGTTCGACCGACATTTCAACGGCTCCGACGATGTACAGCTGACTCTCAAGCAGATGGGCGTTTACCTGGCTCATCATCCCGCCGACGGTATTTTCGATGGGCACAATTCCGAAATCGTACGATCCGACCTGCACGCCGTGAAAGACCTCGCCGATGGTCTGGCAGGGAATGGGCGCAATTTGAGGATTCCATTTTCGTGACGCGACCTCGCTGAAAGCGCCGTGTTCGCCCTGAAACGCCGCCAGTTGCTGACTCTCGCGCTGAAGACGCTTGCTTTCCGCGAAAATGATGCGGTAAATTTCTTCAATCACGTCGGCCGAGAGGAGGGACCGCTCGCGTCCTTTCAGACTGTTGAGGATCTGCAGTTCACGCTCCGGCACATTGACGTTCTGATTTTGTTCCCGTTTGAACTTAATCACGAGCCGCGCCACTTCGAGCCGTTTCTGAAGGGTCTGCAAAATCGTATTGTCGAGCCGATCGATTTCACGGCGCAGCGAGGGTAGATTCAGGTCCATAATTCAATTCTCCAATCACCGACCGAAGTCGGAACAAAAAAAGCCGCCGGTGAAAACTCGCCGACGGCTTGGACTTTCGTTATTTCTGGAATAGAACCGCTGGCGCTGTTTTTTGAAAACGCCGGGTTCGATTACTGCAAAATACCTCGAACTTCAGCGTTTATTACTAAAGTAATAATACACGAAGTAAAAAGTAAAGCGGAAGTAATTTGCAACCATATTCAACATAATACAAAAATTATACCACAAATTTTTCTGCGGTCAATGGGAGGGGGAAGAATTTTTTCGAAATTCATTCGGTTTTCGTGACGGTTTCGACGATTTTTCCCGCTTCAAGTGCGATGCCGGGCGCTTTATAGTGGAACGTGTCGCTCCAGAATTCCTCACGGTCGAGCGGATTCATCAGGCTGAAAAGATCGATGACGGGCAGATTTTCTGTTTCGGCGGTTTTGAACACGATTGCGTTCAATTCTTCTGCTTTTGCCGTCAGTTCGGGGTCCTTAAGCGGTGTGGAAGTCGTCAGAAACAGCCGACTTTCCGGACTCTTTGCGCGAATGAATTTTACCGCCTGCGTGTACGCAAATTCCCATTCCGCTCGGTCCGTCGACAGACTGTGCAGACCGTTGTTGAACGAAATGACGTCGTAATGATCGGCGCCCAAAACGGTGTCGAGTTCCTTGAAATAATCCGCATCCGTGACGCATTTCGACGACGCCCAGAACGAAACGTTCATTTTTCCGTCGAGTTCTTCCGCAACTTTCCCGTTGTACCCCGCCACAATGGAGTCGCCGATGAGCAAAATTCGGGGGAGAGTCGTATTCTGGGTGTTATTTGCACGAAAATTACTCCACTCCGTTGCTTCACGAACCCGCGATGTTTTTTCGGGTTGATACTGTTTGTAAAGGTCGTCTGCGCAAAGACTTACAGCAGAAACGGCTGCGGCGGTCAGAACGAGCGTCGCCGACAAAATTTGGATCCATGTTTTTTTCATGAAAATACCTGTAGGGTGAAAGGGTGAAATTGCGGCAGAACCCGCACATGTTTCCTATTTTACATCGGCTCCGAAGAAAAATCAACTCCCTCCCCCTGTACTTTTCTCTCTGAAACGTGTATAATGCAGAAAAATCCTCGACGATATGATTAGGAATGAAAATTTATGAATTCTGTACTCGCGATTATTTTGGCGGCCGGAAAAGGAACGCGCATGCGTTCGGAGAGTCCCAAAGTTTTGACGTCCGTGTGCGGACGCCCGATGATTGAATATCCGCTCGAGGCGCTGCGTTTTGCAGGCGTGGAACACGTTTTTGCCGTCGTCGGATACCGCGCGGACGACGTAAAACAAGCGCTCTCGACGACGCATCCCGAAGTGGAATTCGTTCTTCAGACCGAACAAAGAGGAACAGGGGACGCCGTTCGAACGGCCGTTCCGCGGCTGCGGGAAATTCTTGCGGAAAATCCGGGAAAAAGCATTCCTGTTGTGGTTGCGGCAGGCGACACGCCGATGATGAAAGGGGAAACCATTCGGGATTTACTCGACTTTTGGAACGCTCAAACTCCTCATCCCGCCTGCGTTCTTGGAACGATCGAAGTCGAAAATCCTCACGGTTTGGGACGCATTTTGCGCGATGAAAAAGGCGGTTTCCTCGGAATCGTCGAAGAAAAAGACGCGACGCCGGCGCAGCGGCTGATTCGTGAGGTGAATCAAAGTTATTACGTTTTTGACGCGGCAGAACTGACGGAGGTGCTGGACGCTCTGACGTCGAACAACGCACAGAAGGAATACTACATCACCGACGCGCCGGCGATTTTGCTTTCACGCGGAAAGACAGTTTTCGCGCTTCCCGTCCTTCGACCGACGGAGGCCGTTTCTGTAAATACGCCGGAGGAACTGGCGCTTGTGGAAAAGATGCTTCGGACCCCCGACTTTTGAGTTCGCGGCTTTTCTTCTCTCCTATAATGAAAACGTGAAAGCAAAAGGACGCTTTCAGTTGGTTTTGTTAAAATAAAACTCATTTCAGGAGAAAAAAATGTCGGAAGCTAAAAATTTCTACATCTGCGGTATTTGCGGAAATCAGGTCGAAATTGTGGAAGACGGCGGCGGAGAAATCATCTGCTGCGGCGAACCTATGATTCTGCTCGACCATTCCAGCGAGGCGGCAAAAGATGAAGCCCATGAATTGGTTCTCGAAGAAATCCCCGGCGGAATGCGCGTTTCGGTCGGGAAAAACAAGCATCACGTAATGTCTGCCGGTCACTTCATTCAGTGGATCGAATGCTGGCTCGGAAATCATGTGTTCCGCAAACATCTGAGACCCAACGAAGAACCCTCTGCGGAGTTCATGATTGCGGAGTGGATTACGGAAGACGAAAAACCGCATTTCCGCGCGTACTGCAACGTTCACGGAATGCGTTACTGCGAGTGCTGCAACGAGGAAAACAGCGAGGAATGCAAGAAATCCGCCTCAAGTTCCAGCTGTGAAAAATCGAACGAAAGCTCTTGCTCGAAATCCGCTGCCGTTTAATTTCGTTGTAAATTTACGGTTCCGAACAGAGGCGCAGTACACTGCACGCTGCACCTCTGCGTTTTTTGGAACGTCTAATTATCGATGAGCGTCGCCATCGTGCGATACGCAAAATACACACCCGCACAGCACCCGGCCGCGACGCCGAGCCAGAAGAACGAACAGATCATGAACCATGAGGTTCCGGAGTGCGTAAAAATGTATTTGAAAATCGCAAACAACAGAACGAGCGACACGCCGAGAACCGCCCCGCCCATGAAACCTCCAAAGAGGAAAATCAGGTAATTTTTAGCTTTTCGGAACAAATACGGGTCTTTGTACCACGGTCCGGCAAAATCGTACTTCGTGTCGCGCGGCGTATCTTTCCACTTCATCATATCCTGCCAGGAAATTTTCGGCTGTTCCGGAGCCTGTTCACGCTTCCGAATGTTTTCCATGTGCTGATTCAGGAACGCTTCATCGTCCATTTTGGCTTCTTCGGTCATCTGCGGCGTATCGGGAATCGCAAAAACGTCCCCATCCTCGCTGCTTTGCACCACCCCGTTGTCGACCGTGGCGGGTCCCGAAATTTCCGGTCTCTGTCCGGTGTCTTCCACCATCGGAGACTTTGAACCCGCTTTCGAGGCGGAAGCCGGCGGAACCTCCATCGGAGCAAGAAAGTTCTGGTAGCTGCACCCCTGCGTCCCGCAGCCGTCATTGTCGATCCAGCAGTCGGCATGATATTCTTTGCCGCATTCCGGACAAAAGATTTCCGCTTCGTGAGGATGGATGGGTTTTCCGCAAAACACACAAACATCGGTGATTCGTACGTGGTCGCCGACCATTTTGGTGCCGCAGTTGGGACACGCCATCCCGTCCGCGACCGTTTCCACTTCTTCAATGTGGCCGCAATGCGCACATTTGATTTGTTTCATCATTACTCCTTCATATTTTCATGAAGAACGACCCAGTTTGAGTCGATTCTTCTTCAACTCTTCTTCATTTTTGTTTTTCGCAGCGTATTTCCGATAAAAAGCATTCCGAACGTCATCAGGACCCACGCTGCAGGTTCCGGAGCGTTCATCACGGCAGAAAGATAGTACATTCCGCCGTTGCTCATTTGTTCCACATGGAACCCGTACCCGTCGGGAAGGTTCATCTTCAGGCCGGAGATATCCAGCGCAACTTCGTCGAGACCTGAAAACTCATGATTGCTCTCCATCAGGGTGACGGCTGAGCTGTAGAAATCGAGGTAGTCGAGCGGCATGTCGGAAGTCAGCGCAAAAGTCGCGCCGTCCGTAAACAATACGTTTCCCGTAATGGTTGCGTAATCGGAACCATCGTTCGTTACAGCAATCGTGTCGGTCGCACCGAAATTCAACGTTCCAATTGTCAGAGCGTCGGCCCCTTGATCGAAGTACGTCCCGGCCGCCATCGTGATGGATTTGACGGTTTTGAGTGCGTTATTTTCGATCTTCAGCGATCCTTCATCGACCGTCAGGTTGAAGGAACTCATCGCATTATTTGCGTTTGAAAAGACCAACTCGCCCGCCCCTTTTTTGTGAACAGTAATGTCTCCAGAAAATTCCGACTCAACGAAGCCTTCGAGACGAAGTACGGAGTTTTCGGCTGTCGTAAACGTCATAGAGTTGGTGTCCTTTGTGGCATTGCGGTATCGCAGGGAGTTTTGGATGGTCGAAACCGTTGGATTTTCAGCCGTCGCGCCCTCAAGAGCCAGCGAATTCAGCTGGACGTTTGCGTTCAGCACATGGAGGCTTCCGCCTTTCACGACTCCGCCTTGAAGAAACAAATTGTCGTTGCGCAGCGTTTCGTTTGAGTCTGTCGGCGTTTGCCACGTTCCTGCGATGTAAAGGTTTGTCGTTCCACTGGTTCCGTACCCCAAGCCGTCGTGTTCGGATTCGAGCGTCGCACCCTGCGCGATGTAAATGTTTCCATTCCATCGGTGGCTGTCGCCGATGAGCTGCATCAAAACTTTTCCTTCGTCGATGTACAGACTTCCGGTACTGACTTTCGTCCCGGCAGAGGTGAACGTCATCGTTCCTGCTCCTGTTTTGTGGAGCGTTGCAGATTCCGAAGAAACAAACGAAGCATTTACGATGAAATTTCCGCCTTCCTTCACGTCGAAAATCACCTGCTTATCTGCGTTTAATTTCGCGCGGTACTGCACGTTTCCTGTCGTCGTGAGGTACGAAGTGCCGGCATTTACCGTGATTTTCCCGTCGAAAATATAGGAAAGGTTCGATGCATCTTTGTGTCCGTCATCCAGAATGGAACCATTCGTGAGCGTAAAGTTTCCAACGGAATAGTGTGCGCTTGCGCCGGACGTGAACGTTCCGCCGTTGATGTAAATCATGTCGGGGTTTCCGCTCGTGTAACCCAAGCAGTCGCTTGCGTTCATCACAAGTTTGGCGCCCGTATTAATTGTAATCGTATTTCCAGCTGTGAAAATTCCCGTCTGTCCGCAGGCTTTCGAAAGTTGGACCGTTCCTTCATTAATGACGAGATTTCCGGAAAAACCCGTTTGAAGTTCCGTAATATCGAGGATTCCCGTCCCGATTTTCGTAAGCGTTCCGGTTCCTGCAACGGCATTGGAAAGCGTGGCGGTAATTCCCTCCGCAACGGAAATCGTTCCGTCGCCTGCAAGGGTTCCGGCTCCCGAAATCGACCCGGCGGCGGTGAACCGAATCGCTCCGAGACCTCCGACTCCTGCGCCCGTGAAGGTGTACGCACTCGAAACGGCAGTTGTGCTTCCAATTTCAAGCGTCGCGCCGTCCGAAATCGTGAGTGCGCCCGTTCCGAGTTTTCCCGTGCCGGAAAGTTTCAGCGTTCCTTCTTTCAAAAGTGTCGCGCCGGCGTAACTGTTTCCCGAATTGGAAAGCACCAGCGTTCCGGCTCCCGTTTTCTGAAAACTGGGTTCGGAGGCCAAACCGCCCGTGATTTGGCCGGAAATCGTCAAAACGGAGTTGGCGGCCGAGTCGAACGTACTGCCGGTGGTTCCCATGTAATTCGTACGAATGTTTAATTGTGCTGAAATCAAAGATTCCGTTGGATTTTCTGCCGTCGCATCGTCTGCCGCCTGGGAATAGAACATCGTTTCAGGCCGCAAAACATCGTAATATCCCGAAGTGGCGCTCATTGTGCCGCCTTTGAGGTAGAAATTGACGTATCCCAGCGTCTCATTGTTGTCGGTTGCCGTGTAGTTTTTGTCGAGGATTCCGCCGTAAATGTAGATGTTTTGGCTCGCACCTGCGGACGTTTTTTCGTAACCAAAGGTGTCTTTCGAAATACACGTCACAACGGCCCCGGTATTAATGGTCAAACCTTTGGAAAAACGAGCAACACTGTTCTGTCCGCTTAGAATGACGTTTCCCTCGTTCACGACGAGTGCGGAATTCCCTGTCGCATTGAGCTGCATGGTTCCCGTTCCGATTTTCGTGAGGGTGAAATCTCCCGTAATCGCAGCGGTCAGCGTGTACGTCACGTCCGGGTTGATTTGGTACACCTGGTCCGCAATGAGCGCGATTCCGGCGGCAGATGAAGTCGTATCGATCGTCACATCGGGCGTGAGCTGCGCCTCGACGACCGACGGCTCTCCCCAAAGTCCCCAAACACACGCCGTGATGAATGAAAAACAAACGATAATTTTTTTAATGGAATATTTCATAAAATTTGCTCCTGTAGAGGGAATTCTGCTGTGTGGAATTCTGAAATCAAACTTGTACCGAACGTGAATTTTGTTTTCGCGTGAGGACTCGGCTTCCTAATAAACCGAGTGTCCCCAGAAGAAACAGCACCCACGCTGCGGGTTCCGGAACCATCAAACTCAAGGAAATTCCAGTGTTTCCGGTCCGCATCAGGAGTGCGAGCGTTCCGGGATCGTTGATGAGTTCGGTCGTATTCGTCGTGAGATCCGTGATGGAAATCGCGCCGAAAGTTCCAGAAAGTGTACCGTTTGTAATGGAAATAACGTTGTAAATTTCAAAGGGGTCTGCTGCCGAACGATCGTCAAAAACGAGCTGAAGGACGGCTTTGGAATCAATCGCGAGATCTCCATTTTGAACTGTAATCGTGTCGTAAGTCGTTGCGGCGCCGCCGGTAAACACATCGAGCGAGATGACGGGGATGGAAACGTCTGTCGCATCTTTGAGATCAATGACGTAATTCCCCACAACGGTCGTGTTTGCGGCTTCGGTTCCAGCGGCGTAGGTTTTGTACGCGGCGTTTCCAAAGTCGCCGACCGCCAGAGTCGCGTTTTGCGTCGAACCTCCATTCGGAGCGAGCGTTCCGCCGAACTGATAGAAGGTGTTGTTTGCCGCAACGCCGTTATTGTGGTCGGTGGACCACGCCAACGAACGTTCGGATCCGTATCCGACGATAGTCCGCGCGTTGATCGTTCCGCCGGTGAAAAGGAATGGCACTTCAATGGAACCTTCCATGTCGGTGCGATTCGGCGAATCAATGACGTTGAGCGTTCCGCCGGACATCGTGAAAAGAGGCGCAGTGCGATTCTCGCCGTTTCCCCAGATGAGGTACGTATTGAGCGTTCCTCCGGAAAGGTTGTAGGTCCCTGCAGTGAGCGTCCCGCCTGCACCGCCAAACGTCAAACCTCTGGAATTCCAGCGCAATTCGCCGGTGTCGCACCAGATTTCAGCCGTTCCGCCCGTCTGATTGATGACGGAAGTCGTTCCATAGGAAGTTCGACCGAGCGCCTGAATCGTCGGATTGATGACGCCCGTACTGCCGCCGAAACCGACGCAGAAAGTGTTTGCGATGTTCATGTACGCATCGTCTTTGATGTTCAGCTCCGTATTTCCCGACCCGGAAACGAGAAGCACGCCTGCGAGGAATTTACTGTTTTCCGTGAGATTGAGCGTGTTCAAACGGGATGCGTTTGCCACTTCGCCGAAATAAATTCGGTTGTTCGAGAAAAGAAGTGCGTTCCCTGAAAGCGTCGTGTTTGTGGTTCCGCCGTCCCCTAAATGCGTCGTTGAACCGCGAAAACGAGTTGTCGGATCCGTCCCCCAGAACACAACGGCGTTTTCGGAGAAATTGAGGTTTGCAGTGCTCGTGGAGCCGCCGAACTTCATGTAACGTTCGTCGTTTGAGCCGGCACTGATTTGCAGCTGCGCGTTTCCTTTCACATTGAGCGTTGCGGTACTCGAACCCGTTCCGATACGAGAAACGGTATTTTCCGAATAAACGATGGAGGTTTTCGAGTTTCCTGAAAGGGTCATCGTG
This sequence comes from uncultured Planctomycetaceae bacterium, assembly GCA_964438515.1. GTDB lineage: Bacteria > Planctomycetota > Planctomycetia > Pirellulales > Thermoguttaceae > RGIG3701. The sequence continues at coordinate 10,847 of CAYTLK010000016.1, read as the reverse complement.
CCGGAATTCATAACGAGCGGCGCGTTGAACGAAGCGGTTCCGCCCGTGATTTGCACGTCGGCGTTCGTGAGCGTCACATCATCATGAAATCTAAGCGTTCCGGCAGACGTAATGGAGCCTTTCGTCTGTGAAAAAGTGCTGGCGACGGAGAGCGTTCCAGCGCTTCCCACCGCGATGTTTGCGGTTCCTTTTCCCTGAACGAGGTTCGTCAGTGCGGCCGTTCCGTTGACGGTGAGCGTTCCGACGCCCGTAGAATCCACGCCCAGCGTGACGCTCGACGCAGTGAGAGACGCACCCGCATCAATCACGAGTTCCCCAGTTCCGGCGATTCCCACTTCATTCAGCTGAAGCGATGAAATTTGTGCATTATTCGTAACCGTCAGTTTCCCCGTGTTTCCAGCATCCTGAGCGACGTGCATGGTTCCGAGACTGCTGCTCGACTGATTCAGGACGGCCGACGTCGCGTTGGGACTGTTTCCGATGGTGGAACTTCCGACATAAAACTCCGGCGCAGCGTAAACGTTCGACGACCAAGCGCCGGCTGTTTGGTCCCAATAACAAGCGGCGGAGGCAGACGCCAGAACGGCATACAGACCTTGAAGACCTTCCGCACCGTACGATTCGACGGAGGAGGTCCAGTAGTAGTCCGTTCCTTTCAGCTGATTGTTCCAGCCGTACCAGTCGACGACCGAAGAACCAAAATCGGAGGCGGTCATCAGAAGGACTTTGGCCGCGCTGAGGTCGGCATCGTAATTCCCGGCTTGGACGTTCGTGAGGAGTGCGGAAGAAAGATTGATTTTTACGCCGCTTCCGCCGATGATTGCGTGTCCGCCGTCCGTACCGTCCGCACAGACGACGAGGACGGAGTCGTTCGCACTGTTGAAATCGGTGTCGAACGCTCCGACGTCGAGCTTAATCGCACCCGTTCCGGAGAGCGTGTAGTTTCCAATGATCGTCGTGCTGCTGATTCCCGCGGCGCTGGCAACAAATTTGTTGTTCGAATCGACACTTCCGCCGTCGGGGGAGAGGACGCCGCCTTCCTGCTTGAAGATGCCGTCCAGCATGTAGTTGTGAGACTGTTCCGACATTACGTTTTTCGAATTGTAGTAAGGAGCCAGCGCATAAATCGTCTCGACGTTCAGTGTTCCGCCCGTCATACTGGCGGGTGCGGAGAGGATTCCGTAGTATTTTGCGGCGGCGGCGCCGCTGCTGACGATGTTTACCTGCGCGTCGCCGGAGATGTACAGCATGTTTTCTGTAGGCGCAATCATATTGAAGATGCGGTACGCGTTGAGTGTTCCGCCCGAAATACTCCATGTCGTGCTTCCGTTGGCCGCTCGCAGACTGTCGGAACCCCATGTATTTCCGAACTGCAGACCCGCATTCCACGTGTTGTTGTTTGCGTAACCGCTGATGTAGCCGGGATTTGTGCGCACATTCCAGCCGGCGGTACTGTTCGCCCAGAGATTTACGGTTCCGCCCGTCTGCATGACGGAATCGGACTGTTCGTAAAAGTTCAGCACGAACTGTCCCAGCGCCGTCATGGTTCCGCCGGAAATGTTGACCGTTGTTTGACCGTGCGACCCCCAGGTCGTTTGAGCCTGCATGAGGAAGGTTCCGCCCGTCATGTTGAACGTGAGAACTGCGTTCTGAGACTCCGTAAACCGCGTCTGTCCCGTCACAATGAAGGTTCCGCCGTTCAGATTGAACGTTCCTTTGGAATCGCTTGAGAAGGCGTAATCCAGCTCGCCCGTTGTGACAGTTCCGCTGTTGAGTGTGAAATTCCCCGTCGAAGCGTTCGCATTTTGGCCGGTGATGTACAGTTTGTTGAATTTCAGAACGGGCGAGGTGCTTTGGTCGGTCGTTCCCACGACAAGCGACGCGGTATTCCCCGCCCCGTAACCGATGTAAGTCGTTGTGTTGGAAGCGTTTGCAGTGAGCGTTCCGTTCGTAACCGTCAGTGTGCCGGACGCGAGAGTCGCATTGGCGGCAAAATTCAGCGTTCCGGAAGAATTAAGCGTCGTGTTTTGAAGGCCCGCGACGCCTGAAACGTTCAGCGTTCCTTTCGTTCCGACCGTAATATTCGTCGTTCCTGCGCCGCTCGTGAGCGTCGAATCTGCAAGAAACGTTCCATTAATGTTCAAACTCGCGGTCGAGCCGGCTGCGCTCGCCAGCGTGACGGCATCGAGAGCCTCGTACTGTCCGCCCGCCTCAATCTCCAGCGCGGCTGTCGACGTTCCCGCCGCCATTTGAAGCGTGTTGGAGCCGGCGAGCGTCCCGGATGTGACTTTTGCGTACGCATTTCCGTTGGTGCTGTCGCCGAAAATGTGATTCTGGTAATTAATATTACTGTGTGCGTCGCCGTTATTGTCGGTCCAGGAGGCGCGTGTGAGGAACGCGTTGGCGCTGTCGGTTCCGCCCTTCCAGTTGTACGTCACGGTGTCGCCGTACGTAACAGACGTTGAAATCGTACCGTTTTCGATGGAATAACTCGAATCCAACACGTTCTTTCCGCCGAAGACGATTCCGAAACCGTCCTGCGTCGTCAAAGTACCAGCTTTCAGAATATTGTACGATTGAATGCCGGTTGCGGCTCCGGAAACGTCGGTGACGTAGATGGTTCCTGCAAGGTCGGCCGAGCCGGAGACGGTGAACTGGTCGAAACTCGTTCCGGACGCGATATCGAGCCAGACGGCACCGTCGTACTGCTTGAAATTCCCGGTGACGGTCGTTCCTGTGATTCCGTGCGGGTCGACGGTCAGCACGTTGTTCGCCCACGTTCCGCCGTTTGGCGCAATGACGCCGCCGTACTGTTCAAACGTGTCGTCCTTCATGCGGCCAGCGTCGATTTTCAGGACGTTCAGTTTTCCGCCTAAAAACAGCGTCGGCACTTCGAGCGACCCGAAAGATGCGGAGTCTGAGGCCGTCAGATTCGAGACGGAAACGATATTTGCTTCGCCGTCCGTCATGAGGAAACATTTCGAATTCGCGAGCGCTTTCTGAGTGTCCGACAGACCGAGATTACTGTAAATCGTGAGTCGGTCAGAGTTTGTGTAAGTGGAGGCGGTATAAGTATAACGGTCTTCGTCGTAATCGTTGTTGAAACCGAAACGGACGGTACTCATCGACCCGCCGGAAAGAATGAGCTGGCCGGACGGCATCTTGGAACCCGTCGTCACTGCGCTGGAACCGATTCCGATGCCGGAAATGTTCGTCCATTGCCGTCCCGTCGTCATGGCGCTGAAGGTTCCGCCGGTTTGATGGATGATTCCCTGGTAGGAATAGGTGTTGTTTCCGCCGCGATAGCCCAAAATGATGCCGGATGCGAACCGCAAGGAGGCGCCGCTTGCGATATTAACCGTCGTTTGACCGGACGAGCCGACGAGACCGCTCATCACGACGGACCCGCCGGAATGGATGTTCATGACGGTTTTCGTGTCATTGAATTCGCCGAAACAGAAGTTGACCGCCGTCACGTTGAGCAAACCGTTCACATTGAACGTGGAAGTGGAACCGTTGCCGATGCCCATCACGGGGCGATCGGTCGTAATATTGAGCGTTCCATCGACATTAAGGGTCGAAACGGTGTTCGCTGCGCCGAAATTGAAGGTGTAATTTGAGAATGAGAGTGTATTTCCGTACGAAACGTTTGCGGTACCGTAAAAAAGCGTTTCACCGCTCGTACCTTCGTTCCAGTAATGGGTGTTTGTGTAGTCGGTATTCAGTTCCGTGACAGCCCCTTTCCAGGTGTAAGCTGCAGCGAGGCGGGCCGCAGCGAGCAGGAGGACGATGGAAAGGACAAGCTGAAAACAGTACGAAAATCGAAAATTCTTCATGGGAACCACCTGAAAAAACTATACCAATGAATATACAGTATAAATTGTACACCGAATAATAGGAAAGTCAAGAAAAAAATCAAAAAAAGGAAAAATTTTTTTTGAAAAAGCAAAAAACTGACGGAAAGTAAACAAAAGCGTTCTGGAGGGGCTTGACAAACGGTCAAAAAGGGGTACAATGATGCATAAATGAGTTTCCGTGGCACAATTGGATAGCGCGCTGCCCTCCGAAGGCAGAGGTTGTGGGTTCGACCCCCGCCGGAGACGTTTAGGTTTTGTTTCGTATTTTACGGGACGAAACCTTTTTTTATAATGACGTTGTTTGCTGTCGTTTCGTGTTTTATACGGGTGTATTACACCCGTATGGGAACGCATCCGGTTCGTTCGGCGAGCTGGACGCATGGGGCGGATGAATCACGTTCCGATTGCAAAAACAGGTTCTTCTGTTCCTTCCTGCGCTCTTCCCGACACGCGATTGAGGTTTCTGCAAATAATTTTCGCCCGCAAATTAATTCTATTGACAGAATGTCTGAAAGTTGGTATAGAATTACGGTATTTTGCCGTAATTTCGTAATAATCCAGAGAGTTGGGAGTCCATGATGACCGATAATAAAAAAAGAGCGATTGTCTGAATTTTGAACGAAAATTTTGAAGGAATTTTACGACTTTTCGGATCGAAAATCTCGAAACGGGTACCTTCCCGGTCGCTCCCGCCCCCGATTTCCCTTCCGACGGCTGACGAAATACGGCCCGGAAAGAGAGGAAGTATCGCAGTGGAAGTGCCTGTACGAAAATGCACTGCGGCGGGGGGGACGCTCCCAAGGAGGATGGAAAGTATGGCTCAAAATAACTTGGCGGGACGAAAGAACACCAGTCCCTACAATGCTGCCGTCACGAGAGAACAATTTTTATTTTATGAAATGCGTACGACGGCGAGATTGCTGAATGAAGGTCTGAACGAGAATGAAGCCGTTGAACGAATCACAGCAGATAATCTGTTCCAGTACCCAACCGAAAAGTCCGTGCACCGAATGGCTCTGGCGTGCCTGCGCAGACTTCATGCGATGAATAATGACGCCCTGATTTCTGCAATGGCGACCCAGCCGTCTGACGTTTCAAAGCAGATTTGCTTGTACGCCATGATGAAGCAGTATCGTCTGGTTTGGGACTTCATGATTACCGTTGTGGGGGAAAAGTACCGATTAAGGGACAGTTCCTTCGGCAAAATCGACTTGAACACCTTCTTTCTTCGGCTTCAGGAACAGGATGATTGGGTAGCGTCCTGGAGCGACAGCACCATCACGAGGATAAAACAGGTGCTTAATAAAATGCTGGTAGAGAACGAGTACCTCGACAGTACCGCGGCCAAGCATCTCAATCCCGTGTGGCTTCATCCGATTTTGGAGAATGCCATCCGCAGCAACAATGACGATATCGCTTTATCAGCATTTAACAACTTTTCGTAAAGGGCGGCAGCATGGTTCCGATAAGAGAGCGCCTGGACAATTTGCGCGAGCACATCCAGCAGACGGATTTTCTCGAAGGCAGAGGTCTGAGCAATGAGGTAAACATCCGTATTTTTTGCTACGACGCCGCAGATGAAATGCCTGTAAGTCGGTTTATCGAACAGCTGGCGGCAGACAATACGCTTGTGTGCCGTCTGGTAGAGTGCAATCTTTATAAGACTTATTTATCGCTTTGTGATGACCTCGATATTACAGATGTCATTCCTGAGATGGAAGAACGCGACGGAAAAGAATTCTTGCTGGAACAGCTTCATTCTGCCGTCGGCGAAGATGAGTTTATCGACAAAATACAGTATGAACCCCATCGGTCCGGCGATATTTTGCTGCTGACCGGTGTGGGGGATGTTTTTCCGTTCATGCGTATTCACTCTTTGCTCGAAGCATTGCAGCCGCATTTCTCGGACATTCCGATTCTGGTCATGTATCCGGGAACCTTTGACGGAAACTATGTTCGGCTTTTTGACAAGTTAACACCGAATCCCTATTACAGGGCATTCAATGAAATATAATGGAGGACTGTCCCATGAAAATACAGAATATGTTCGTTGATGACATCAACCGTCCGATTAACGGTGTTATTAAGGTCGATCAAGACGCGGCGGACATCATCGAGCAGGAAGTTCGCGAGTACGTCATTACGAAGGAACTGAGAAAACATTTCTCGTCTTTCTTCGGTTATTATGGCGATTCTTTTGATATTCCTACTGTCGATATCGGCGTGTGGATTTCAGGCTTCTTTGGGAGCGGTAAATCTCACTTCCTGAAAATGCTCTCCTACATTCTGGAGAATAAACTCATCGGCGCCACCCCCACGGTGGAGATGTTTCGTCAGAAATTTGAGGACGATCCGGCTACCTTCATGATGATTGACAAGGCGGCCCGATGTGAGACGGAAACCATTTTGTTCAACATTGCTATTCAGAGGAACAGCAATAAGGACGCGGTTCTGCGCGTTTTTGCGAAGATGTTCTATAACCATCTCGGTTTCTACGGAGAAGACCTGAAGGTCGCGATGCTGGAGTATTACATTGAAAAGAGCGGCAAAACCGAGGAGTTCCGCCGAGTTTTCGAGGAGAAGAAAGGCAAACCGTGGGTGGAGATACGTCGTGCATACGCATTCAACGACAAGTTCATCCTTCCGACACTTGTGGAAGTTCTCGAAATGAGCGAGGATGCGGCGAATAAATGGTTTTATGACAAAACGGCGGTTGCGTTTTCCATTGCGCAGCTCGTAGGGGATATTAAGGAATATGTGGACAGCAAGCCGAAGAATTTCAGACTGTTGTTCATGATTGACGAGGCGGGCCAGTACGTCGGTACCGATACGCAGATGCTTCTCGACCTGCAGTCCCTCGTCGAGAAAATCGGAAGCGAGTGCAAAGGCAAAGTGTGGGTGTGCTGCACCGGTCAGGAAGCTGTCGACGAAATCATCAAAGTCCGTGCGGACGAGTTCTCCCGCATTCAGGCTCGTTTTAAGACCAGGCTGTCCCTGACGTCCTCCTCGGTGGATGAAGTTGTGCAGAAGCGTATTTTGAAGAAGACGCCGGAAGCGGCGGCGGAATTGTGCGAAGTGTATGACCGGAACGATTCGGTTCTGCGCAATCTGTTTACATTCAAGGGTGCTCAGCTGGACATTAAGGGGTTTGCAGGCGCCAACGAGTTTGCGGTCAACTTCCCGTTTGTGCCGTATCAGTTCATCATCATGCAGAAGGTGTTCAACGAAATCCGCAAGCACGGAAACGCCGGAAAGCATCATTCCAACGGAGAACGTTCCATGCTGTCCGGCTTTCAGGAGGCTGCGCAGGCGATTCAGGACAGGGACGAGTTCGCAATTGTTCCGTTCTTCCGTTTTTACGACACCGTACACACTTTCCTCGACAGTTCGATTCGTCGTGTCATCGAGCGCTGCGTACGTGCGGCAGATGCTGGCGACGGTATTCAATCCTGCGATGTGGATGTGCTGAAGCTGCTGTATCTGATTCGTTACATTGATAATGATGTCCCGGCGAATCTGGACAACATCGTGGTGCTGACGGCTGACGACATTCGTGTGGATAAAATCACTCTTCGGGAAACCGTACGGAATTCATTGAACCGGCTGCTCAGTCAGAACTACATCGGAAGAAGCGGGGAAACCTACAACTTCCTCACCGACGAAGAGCAGGATATTCAAAAAGCAATCCGGAACGAGACCTCTGTGGATACGGCCGCCATCGTGGAACGCATCGCCCAGTTGATTTTTGCGGACATTTATACCACGAAAAAGTATCGTTACGGCAAATATGACTTCTCCTTCGGTCAGATGGTGGATGGAGTAACCGTCGGCGCCGCAACAGGTGGAATGTGCCTGAAATTCCTGACGGACGCCACGGATGTCACTGAAAAATCCAGGCTCCGTCTGATGACCGACTCCACCGATCAGGCCATCGCGGTGCTGGCTGAGACGGATTATTACAATGCGCTGGAACAGGCCATGAAAATCAGAAAGTATGTGAAACAGCGGAATGTCTCCCAACTTCCGAAATCCGTACAAAATATCATTCGCGACCAGCAGGACGAAGCAACTCGGCTGGAGACTTCGGTCACAGCGGAACTGCGCAACGCCATCGTCGGCGCCGAGTTCTATGCGGCTGGAGAGCACCTTGAGATCAGGACAGGCGACGCCAAGAACAAAATCGATCAGGCGCTGGAATACCTGGTGGCTCATGTGTACAGCAATCTTGATTTGATCGAGCAGTACGCAGAATCCGATGAGGACATTTTCGCCATTCTGAACGGTTCCGCACCCATGATTCCCGGCATGGAGCCTAATCGCGGCGCAGCGGCCAAGATGGAAGAGTATCTGGAGGTACAGTATCGTAAAAACCTGCCCACTTCCATGGCCGACGTGCAGAGCCGTTATCAGGCAATTCCGTACGGATGGCGTGAGATTGACATTGCGGCGGTCGCTGCTCGTTTGATTCGTGAACAAAAAGTAACCATCAAATACGCCGGCACCACCATTCAGCCGAACGATCCGAAGCTGCCGGACTTGCTTCGTAAAAAGAGCGAAATCGGCAAAACCAGTATTTCAAAGCGTCAGGTGGTTTCCATCACCATGATGAAGAAAGCGAAGGAGTTCCTGCGTGAGTATTTCGACATCATGGATGTGCCGGACGATGAAGACGGTCTCATCGACTTTATCAAGACCAGGTTCGGTAAGCAGAAAACGCATTATGAAGAGTTGAATGCCCGTTATGCGGGGCACAAGTATCCTGACCGTGCGCTGGTTGCTGCCGGCATTCAGCTCATGGACGAGGTGCTGTCGCAGTATAAAGACAACATTGCTCTGATTGACGGTCTCATCAAAAAAGAGGACGCGCTGGAAGATAATCGTGAGGAAATGATGTGTGTGGAGTCCTTCTTCAAGAATCAGGCGGCGTTATTTGACGCGGCGGTTCAGATGGAGGCGGACCTGCACAACGATTTGGAGTACCTCTCGCACGAGGCGGAATCCAAAGCGGCGCTGGAGCAGATTCGGCTCATTTGCAGTGTGCGCGAGGACAGCCGTTTTGAGTACAGGCGCATTCCGGAGCTGAACGGTCTGATAAGCCGGGTGAAGGAATGTCACAACCTTCTGCTTGAGGCGAAGCGTGATGAACTGCTTGAAATCGTGCGTCAGTGCATGGAGGCAATTCACAGTGTGCAGGGCGGCAACAGCGGCGCGAAGAGTATCATTCAGGCGGCGGACGACGTCTATTCACAGCGAAAACAGCAGATTCACGATCTGAAAAGTCTCGCCCTTCTGGATGGTCTTCAGCCTCCCATGCTGCGGTACAAAGATGACGTTGTGGAGAAATTGAAGACCGTGGTCAAGCCGCCCGTGCCGACACCTCCGTCGGCGCCGAAGAAGGTGTACAAACAGCTTTATCGTTCCATCGTATTCCCTGCAAAGTGTCTGGAAAGCGAAGCGGAGATTGACGACTATGTAGAGAAACTGCGCACCAGTCTGAAAGAGACTTTGAAAAACTACGACGGAATTCAGCTGCAATAAGGAGGAACCGATGGACAAGAATGCGATTAAAAAATACGCAGTTTGGGCGCGGCGCGAGCTTATCTCCCGTGTGACGCAGAAGGCGCTTCAATACGGAATCACTGAAAATGAGATGCAGCCGGCAGATGCCGCCAGTGTGAACGGGGCGGTTCTGTCCGCCAAAGAGAAAAAGCAGCGTCAGGCCCTGATTAAGAAAATCCATGAAGAGGGTTTTGAGCAGGTTATGGAGGAAGCGGCTTACACATGGTTTAACCGTTTCTCCGCCTTGCGTTTTATGGAAGTGAACGGCTATCTGCCCACGCATGTGCGCGTATTTACGGACGATACGAATGCTTTCAAACCTCAGATTCTGGCGGAGGCGATCAACCTTGAACTTGAAGGTCTGGAGATCGAGAAAATCTATGTTCTGAAGGAGGCCAACGACGATGAAAAGTTGTTCAAATACCTGCTTATTACCCAGTGCAACGCGCTGAACGCGATTCTGCCCGGCATGTTCCAGGAGATTAATGACTATACGGAGCTTCTGTTTCCGGACAATCTTCTGCGCGAGGACAGTGCCGTTGCGCAGATGATTGCGATGATACCGCAAGAAGACTGGAAGAATGCCGTGCAGATTCTCGGCTGGCTGTACCAGTATTACAACACCGAGAAAAAGGACGAAGTTTTTGCCGCGCTGAAAAAGAATGTCAAAATCACCAAAGAGAATATCCCGGCCGCAACGCAGTTGTTTACGCCTGACTGGATTGTCCGTTACATGGTCGAAAACTCCCTCGGACGCTTGTTTCTCTGTGGTCAGTGTGCCGTGGACGGCGGCGAGAAGGAACGGATTGCAAAAGAGAAAGAGCTTGCGGAAAAGTTCAGGTGGGAATACTATCTTCCCGAAGCGGAGCAGACCCCCGAAGTACGTGCCCAGCTCAACAAACTCGCCGCAGACCCCTGTTCACTTCCCGCTGTGAAGTGCATTGACCCTTGTTCCGGCAGCGGGCATATTCTGGTTTGTTTGTTTGACGTACTCGTAAAGATGTATGAAGTCAGCGGTTACACGACGCATGAAGCGGTCGCGAGCATTGTGGAGAACAATCTTTACGGACTGGAAATTGATACCCGTGCCGCGCAGCTTACCTATTTTGCCGTGATGATGACGGCGCGTCGTCATGACCGTCGTTTCTTCAGCCGCGGTGTCCAGCCGCACGTGTATGCCGTTGCGGAGAGCAATCATGTGAATTCCGATAATGTGGAAATCTTTGCAAACGGCGATGCCGGACTGAAAAAGGCGATAGAAACCATCGTTTCCGAGCTTCATGACGCCAAGGAATACGGATCGATTCTGACCGTAACGCCGCAGGATTGGTCTGCGCTGTACGCTCGATTTGATGAGATACGGAAGGACACGAAGATTCATCGTAAACCGATTTTGAGCGAGCTTTTGCCGCTTGTGAATGCCGCCCGTGT
>CAYTLK010000015.1:25529-59002 GCA_964438515.1 uncultured Planctomycetaceae bacterium | reverse complement strand
CGGGTCTCAAAAATCCGCGCTTACAAGGCGAGCGGCGGGCTTTTTGCCCGCTGTAAGTGCGGAGCCGTCACATCGGGGACGCGCCTTGGACCGTAAAAAATCGAATCCCATGAAAGAACGACCCAGCGAGGGAGCTAGATGGGATGCGTTTGATGCCGCGCCGCGAATCGCAGTGCGACGGAACCGTCTGCGAGAGGACGCGGCACTCACTGATATTTAACAAAATCCTGCCTTTATTCAATCCTTCCTTCATCCAAAATTTGAACGTTTTGGATGTTCCTCACATTTTCTAAAACTGAAAGGTGCTGAAATGTTGCGATTCGTTTTAAGTACAATTATCTGTTTCCTTTTTTCTTCGGCCTCCGTTTGGGCGGAAGAGGTGAATTTGGCCCTGCATAAGGCGTACACGCTTGCGCCTCGGCCGACGTATTCCTACTGCACGGACCCGGACGACCCAACGCAGCTGACGGACGGAGAAACGACGACGTCGTATTTCTGGACGCAGAAAGGAACGGTCGGCTGGGTTCACGCGACGTATGCCGTCACGACGATCGACCTCGGAAAAGTCGAATCCATCGGTCGGGTCGAATTCACTGCTGCGGCGGGCGTCGCGGGCGTTTTTTGGCCCCAGGCGATTTACGTACAGGTGAGCGACGATGGAAAAATCTTCCGTGAGGCGGCCGAACTCATTCGCGACGACCTGGAATTGAACGGACGCTTTCCCGAAAAGTACGGAATTCGGACGCTTCAGTCGAAACCGATGACGACAAAAGGGCGTTTCGTTCGTTTTTTCGCACTCCCAACCGGAGATTTCGTTTTCTGTGACGAAATTCGAGTCTTTTCCGGGACGGTTCCGGCCGACCAGATTGAAGTGACGACGCCGATTGTGGACGAACCCGAAAAAATGTACAAAAAACTGCGGACGCGTTTGTGCATCGAACAGCGTTACAGGGACGATTTTTCTGAAATCGTGCGGCTCATCGAAAACTCCGAACTGACGACCGACGCCCAAATCAGCTTGATTCAGCGCGCAAAAGCCGTTTACGAAAAACGAACAGATTCCATAGATGCGCTTCCGACCGACTTTAAGGCGATTTTACCTCTGGAAGAAAATCATGCGGAGCTTTACAAAGTGCTTGCGTCGCTCTGGAAGGCGGAGGGCTGCGCCGATGTGACGCTGGCGGCCGCCGAAATTTGGGACCCGCTCGAACGTTTTGCGATTCCGAAAAACCTTCCGAAAGCGCAAATTTCCGTGACCGCAATGAGGAACGAAACGCGTTCCGCCGCCTTCAATATTTACAACGCGGCGCAGGACGTGCAAAACGTAACTCTTGATTTTCGAACGCTTTGCGACGTTACAGACGCCGCAGACGTTACAGTTCGCCGCGTTTTGTGGACCGACACGCACGTCTGCACCCCCGTCGCCTGCGCGCTTCCCGAAGTGGAACCTGCAGAAGACGGAACGTTCGTGATTCCCGTCGCTCCAGGACTCGTTCAGCAGGTGTGGGTTGATTTTTGTACGAAGAAAGATTCCGCAAAAGACGGCAAAAAATGCTTGCGAGGGTCGATTTTGTGCGGCGGCGAGGCGGTTCCGGTCGAACTCACCGTCTATCCGTTCGATTTTCCTGAAAAAACGACGCTCCTCTTGGGCGGCTGGGATTATACGGACGGTGCGGGTGCGTATAATGTAAACGCGAAAAACCTCCACAGTTTTCTGAACCACATTCAAAATCGTCACGTAAACGCACCTTGGGCGCGTCCCGGCGTCCTTATGAAATGCACGGTTGATGAGGATTTTCGCGTGACGATCGACACTTCGGAATTCGATGCGTGGATTGAAAACTGGAAGCCGGAACGGGTACAGGAATATTTCATTTTCCTCTCGCTCGGCGGCTGGAGTTCGGGAACGAACAATACTTTTCTGGGAACCAAAGTCGGGTCGGACGAATTCAAAACAGTCGTAAAAAACTGGCTCGCAGCCTGGAATGAACATTGGGCGGAAAAAGGGATTTCTGCGGACCGAATCAATCTTCTTCTGCACGACGAACCCAACGAAACGACGAAGGATCTCGCGCCGCTGCTTGCGTGGATCGAGGCGATTCATGCGGCCGTTCCCGAACTGAAAATCTGGGAGGATCCGTGCTATCGCGACCTTGCAAAAGCGCCGAAAGAATTCTTCGAATCGTGTGACGTTTTGTGTCCCAATCGCCCCATGTGGCTCGCGGATCGGAAGAATTTTGACGCATTTTACCTCCGACAGAAGGAAGAGGGACGCACGATTCATCTTTATTCATGTTCCGGCCCGCAGCGTCTGCTGGATCCTTACGCGTACTGCGTCCTTCAGGCGTGGGAAGCCGCACGAGTCGGCGCAAAATCCTCCTTTTTCTGGGCGATGGGAGACGGAGGCGGCGTCACTTCCTGGAACGAATATTTCCTCGGACGCAATAGTTACTGTCCGTTATTCATAGACCCTGCCGATCCGCGGGTCGTTGCGGGAAAGCACATGGAAGCAATCGCCGCCAGCGCTCAGGATTTCGAGTACATTATGCTTTTGCGTGCACGGATTGAAGCGTTTCGAACGTCGAATCCCGCGCGGGCGCAGCAGCTTGAGGCGGAACTCAACGAGCTTGTGGAGGAAGTTTTGGATCCGCAGGAGGAATCCGACGTCCGGGCCGACCTGGAGTGGAAGGTTTCCCGCGACCGAACCCGTGCGGACCGTGCGCGCATTCGGATACTTGAATTACTTCTTTCGTGTACAATGGAAGAAAAATAAAAATCTGATAAAATATTAGGAGTTTTCCGGGTGAGGGGTCTGGGGAGAGGGGCGGCTTGCAAAAAGCCCCTCTCCCCACGAGCGTTAATTTTCGACGGGCAGTCAGATTCTCCCGCAGGGTGAATCGCGCGTGAAACCGAAGCCGAAAAACCTCGAACGATTCCTTGAATATTAAAGCGGGATGAGTAAAATTTCAGAAAAAACCGAAATTTACTAACATTTACGCAATAAAAAAGGGGGGCGATTCGTTTCATACATAGTATTTCACTCCTTCCTTTTTTCATTCCTCCGAACCATGAAAAACAAAATCGGGTCGTTTCACGCTTTTTTTGCCGTTTTTGCCGCCTCGGCGATCGTTTTTTCCTGCTTGCAGTCCGATTTGAATGCGGAACAAATTTCTGTATTTGAAATCGACGATGGTTTTGTGTCTCGCGGACCCATCGACGACGCCGTGCTTGAGGATTTACGCACGAAAAACATTCTGCCGGCGCGGCTTTGTTCCGATGCGGTTTTTCTGCGGCGCGCGTACATCAGCGTGCTGGGACGCATCCCCACCGAGGCGGAAACCCGTTCGTTCCTGCAGAATCCCGCACCGACAAACGAAAAACGAGCAAAAATCATCGATGAGTTGCTGGAGCGTCCGGAATTTGCGGATCTTTGGACGATGCACTGGGCGGATTTTCTGCGCGTAAAGTCGGAATTTCCGATCAATCTTTGGCCGCACGCCACGGCGGTGTATTTTCGGTGGATTCACGATTCTGTACGGGAAAACAAGCCGTACGACGAGTTTGCGCGTGAGTTGCTGATGGGTCAGGGAAGCTGCTTTCGTGCGCCTGCGTCGAACTTTTATCGAGCGGTCGAGCGGAAAGATGCGGTGGAACTCGCGTCGGCGGCGGTTTTGACCTTCCTCGGTGAAAGAACGGACCTTTGGACCCCTGAAAAACGCGAGCAAGTGACGGTTTTCTTCTCGCGTACGGCTTTCAAAGGTTCGGCGCAGTGGAAAGAGGAAATCGTTTATTGGGACGACACGCCGCTTGAGTCGTCCGAAGTCGTTTTTCCTGACGGAACGAAAGGAACGGTACCGCCGGGAACCGACCCGCGAGCGGTTTTCACGCAGTGGCTCGTGCGTCCGGAAAATCATGCGTTCAATCGCGCGCTCGTGAATCGCCTCTGGTTTTGGCTCACTGGAGTCGGAATCGTGGACCCGCCGGACGATATTCGGGACCAAAATCCCCCTGTAAATCCGAAGCTGCTGGAGGTTCTTGAACAAAAACTCGTCGAATCTCATTACAACGTGAAAGAAGTGCTGCGGATGATTCTGAATTCACGTACGTACCAGCAGGCGTCCGTCGTTCGGCTTGAGGAGGAAACCGCCGCAGCTCCCGCAACATCAGAAACTCCTGCAGCCGCCGCAGTTTTAGACGCTCAGAAAGTCGAACTGGCGGAAAAGAATCTTGCGGTTTTTCCCGTTCGGCGTCTGGATGCGGAGATTCTGCAGGACTTATTCATCGATCTGTTCGGCGCAAAATTTCCCTATACGAGCGAGGTCCCGGAACCTTTTTCGTACGTTCCAGCAACGCTGCGGACGGTTCAGCTGTACGACTCGGGACTCACGAATCCGTTTCTCGAAATGTTTGGACGTTCCACGCGCGACAGCGGCCTCACGACCGACCGAAACAACAGCGTGAATGAGGCGCAGCAGATGTTTCTTATGAATTCAAACGAAATCAACGAGTGGATCAAAAGCCCGCAGCAGCGCATCAAAATGTTGCAATCTCAAAAATCGAAGGACAAAAACGAATATCAGAAAAAGGTGTTCGAACTCTGCAGCACCGTTTGGATTCGATATTTGTCGCGAAATCCTACAGAGGACGAGAAACAGCGATTTTGGGAGCTTTTGAACAGTCGGAACGCAGACGACGTCATTTGGTGCATCATCAACACACGCGAGTTTCTCTGCCAGCATTAAATAACGGACAAATTTCAGAAAGGGTTTTTTGTATGTTAAATCGCCGTCAATTTCTCTCTCAGACCGTTGCGGGAGCTGCCGGAGCTGCGGTTTCCGCCGGAACGGTTCCTTTTTCCGTAAATCTGTCGGCGTCCGAAGCAGCTGAAACGTCGAAAGCAGCTGAAACGTCGAAAGCAGCTGAAACGTCGAAAGCAGCTGAAATGTCGAAATCGATTCAAACGCCGAAGCTGGGACGCGCAAAACACGTCATTCAAATCTGGATGTGGGGCGGGCCGAGCCAGCTCGAAACGTTCGACCCCAAGCCAGACGCAGGCGCCGCGTACTGCGGAGCGTGGAATACGCCGCTCGAAACGAACGTTCCGGGGATTCGAATCAGTCAGTCGCTCCCGAATCTCGCGCAGTGTGCGGACCTTTATTCCTGCATCCGCACGATGACGCACGAAACGAATCATCACGAAATCGCCGCCTACCGTATGCAGACGGGCCGGATGCCGGGCGGGATGGTGTTTCCGAACCTCGGCGCCGTCATTTCGATGCTGCGCGGGTACGATTACGGTTACGACTCTCCGATTCCGCCGTACGTCGTCCTCACAACGGGTCAGGGACGCTTCTCTGAGTCCGGTTTTCTCGGCGCAAAGTACAAACCCTTCATCACGGGCGGCGATCCGTCGCGCACTCCGTTCCTGGTTTCCGGTTACGTCCTTCCGGGCGTCGACGCACAACGTCAGGAAACGCGGCAGGAAACGCTGAAAAGTCTCGACACTTGGGGAAATCAGACCTCCGGAATCGATTTAGCGGACGATTTAGCGGCTGCGCGTCAAAATGCGTACAAACTCATTTCCGGAACGGCGGCCGAAACCTTCGATCTTGCGCAGGAATCCGAAGAAATGCGGAATCGGTACGGAATGAACTGGTTCGGTCAGTCGTGTTTGATGGCGCGGCGCCTCGTCGAGCGCGGCGTTCCGTACATCACGATCAATTATAAAGGCTGGGACACGCACAAACGTCATTTCGAAACCCTCACAAGACGCCAGCCGGAGTGGGACACAGGGCTTTCCGTCCTGCTGAAAGATTTGCGCGACAGAAATCTGTTGGACGAAACCGTCATTTGGTGGGGCGGCGAGTTCGGACGTACACCGAAAATCCAGCTTGAATCCCCCTGGTTCGGCGGGCGCGGTCACTACGGAAAATGCTTCAGCGTCCTCCTTGCGGGCGGAGGTTTCCGAGGCGGAACGGTCGTCGGTGAATCCTCTTCCACGGGCGAAACCGTCGTTTCACGTCCTGTGACGCCGCAGGATTTGTTGGGTTCCATTTACTGGCAGATGGGAATCAATCCGACGGAAAAAATGCCGAACAATAAGGGGTTCGACTATCCGATTATGGATCCGCCGTCCGAAAGCGGCTGGCTCACGGAAATTATGGGGTAAAATGGGGCAAATAGGGTAAATAGAGTAAAATTGAGTAAAATGGGTCCTATTTTGAAAAAAGAACGAAACACAATGAAAATCAATTCAATATTTTACAGCGTTTTAAAAATCGCAGTGCTTTGGGCCGTCGCGCTCCTTTTTTCAGCAGACGTACAGTGCGTTCAGGCGGCGGCTCCCGGGTCGGCCGTGAGTTACGCGTACCCCTCCGGCGGTCAGCGCGGAACGACCGTCCGCGTTTTACTCGGAGGCCGACAAATCGCGAATGTAACGGGTGCGGAAATCACGGGGGAAGGCGTTTCGATTCGTGTCGTACGATGTTTCAAGCAGATGTCGATGAATTCCGCCGAATTTCGCGAGCCTGCAAACGCGTTCTTTCAGGAAGAACTGTCGATCTTTCAGGTTCCGGAATCCGAGCGCAACGCACGACGTGCGGAAATGATGAAGGAACGAAAGCGCCGTTTGAACGATCCGAATCGGACGGAAGACGAAAAAGCGTGGAAGAATCTGGAGGAACTTGCGGAAAATTTCGTGTATTGGGACGCATTTTTACGAACTCCCGCGCCGGCGGAGGTGCAGACGATTTACTGGGAATATTTTTTCAATCGTCCGGACAAAAAACCGAAAGACACACTGAATCAGGGGGTGTTGGTCGAAGTAACGATTGCGCCGAACGCACCGTGCGGAACGCGGTGGGTGACGCTTCAAACGCCGCAGATGAAGACGGAACCGACTCCATTTCTTGTGGGTGCGATTCCGGAGAAAAACGAACAGGAACCAAACGATGCGCTGGAACTGCCGGCTCGCTGGAATCGTGAGACGAAAAAAATAGAAACGGTCGAATGGGCGCTCGTTCCGCAGGAAACCGCCGCTCTGCCCGTGGTTTGGAACGGTCAAATTCGGCCCGGAGACGTGGATCGGTTCCAGTTTGAAGCAAAAAAAGGCCAAAAACTCGTACTTTCCGTCACGGGCCGCGCACTGACGCCGTTTCTGGCGGACGCCGTTCCGGGATGGTTTCAGCCTGTAATTACGCTTTACGCGCCGGATGGAACGGAACTGCAGAATGCGTGCAGCTACCGAAACGATCCGGACCCCGTGATGTTTTTCGAAGTTCCGCAGGACGGTGTGTATTCTGCCGCAGTTCAGGACTCGCTGTTTCGCGGACGTGATGATTTCGTGTATCGGCTTTCCGTCGGCGCACTTGAGTGGATTTCAGCCCTTTATCCACCCTGTGCGCAGGCGGGGACGCCATTTCACACGCACCTGGAGGGGGTGAATCTCCCAAAAAACACGCATGATTCTAAAAACGTACGTGATTCTGAGGCACGTGATTTCGTCGTCGAAAATCCTCAAGGAACGCCCAATTTCGAGGGTGTGCCGATCGCAGAGGTGAACGAAATTCAGGGTGTGCCGCTCATTCATCCTGTACGTTATTCTGTGGAACGTGAAGCGCCGCAGGAAGCCGCCGCGGAACAGAACGTTTCACTTCCATGCGTCTTTTACGGTCGTTTGGCTGAAGCGGGAAAAGCGGCGGTTTTCCGTTTTGAGGCGAAAAAAGGAATGCACATTACGGCAGAAGTGACGGCGCAGACGTTCGACTCGCCGCTCGACGCGCGTCTTGAAATACGCAGCGAAAAAGGGGAAATTCTCGTCAAAAACGACGATCGGGCGGGTTCCGACGGTCCCAATATTGGAACCGAGACGCATCACGCGGACCCCATTGCGGCGCTGGAAATTCCGGAGGACGGAACGTATTCCGTGCGGCTTTCAAACACGCTTTTCGAGAACAATCCTGAAAATATTTATCGCATACGCATCGCAGAGACGGAACCGGATTTTCTCGTTTTCTGTCAGACGCCTGCGCTGCTTTTCAACAGTGCGACGCAGATTCTTGAGCTTCAGGTCGTGCGGCTTCACGGTTTTGACGGACCGCTTGAAGTCGTCGGAACCCAGCCGGGAATCGTGATTCATAATGGTTTGATTCCTGCGGGAACGACGCACGCGTTCTGCACCGTGACGGTTCTTACAGATTTTTGGCCCAAACCGGCTCCCAAAGCGGACGGTTCCAAACCAGACGGAAAGACGCCGGTGATTTTGCCGCTTCCCATCACGGTCCGGAGCCTGGAAGCCGAAGGAAAAACCGTGATTGAGCGTCCGATTCGTGCGGCGATGAAGCGTGAACAGGCGTTCATTTACTTCCACTATCTCCCGCTCGGTCCTGTAACTGCGATGTTCCGCGGCTGGCAAAAATTCGAATACGCCCCCGTGACGGAACTGCCGGCGGTGCTTCATCGGGAAGGAACGACGGAGGTCGCGTACGACCTTATTGTGCCGTGGCGCAAAGGGAAAAAGGCGCAGCGCGAGCCGGGAAAAGCGACGAATACGTTCATCGACATTTCGCCGCTTGTTCCGGGAATTGAGGTCGTTTCGCAGAATTTCGACGCGGTAACGCAGACGCTCACGCTTCGGGTGACGAATCCCGAGGCGCTTCCCAAGGAAGGCGTTCTTTTGTTTGAGATTTTCTGGAAGAAAGAGGAGGAAAAAGCGCCTCAAAACAAAGGCGCTTCCGTGGGTGCGCTCCCCGCAATCCCCTATCGTTTGGAATGAATGTTCTGAAAACACACTGCATCCGCCCGCAATTCCCTGCGTTTGGAAAAACGTTGTGGAAGCGGGCCTGCATCTGCCCGCGTTGTTCTGCCCGCGTTGTTCCTCTGTGGAACCTTCCATCATAAAAATTCAGGACGCATTCGGAGCGGGAGTTTGTTCCCGCACACCAACTCGGAAGCCTCAGTAGAAAAAAATCAGAAATTTTCACTTCTTTCGCGGGCTGGTAGTTGCAAAAAAATCAAATAAGGTGTAAAATACTCACATCCGTGGAATGTGGATTTCAGGATTTCATGATTTTCATGTTGGTATTGAGTTTGAACCCGTTCGAATTTTTATGTGGTCGATTTTTTTCATTGCGTTGGGCGTCGCCCTTGGATGTTCGTTTTTTTGTTCGTTATGCGAAGCGGCTCTTTTGAGTCTGACGCCCGGTCAGATTGAAGGAATGGCGCAAAAATGTCCGCGAAAGGCGCAAGTCTGGCGCGCGTATCGTTCCAGCGTCGACACGCCGATTTCCGCGATCCTGATTTTGAACACGTCGGCACACACCATCGGCGCGACGATTGCAGGGTCGCAGGTTGCGGAACTCTGTAAGAACGACAGCCTCTGGCTCACTGTTTTTTCGATCGGTTTTACGTATTTAATGCTGCAATTTACTGAAATCCTTCCAAAAAATCTTGGCGTTCGTTTCAATACGACGGTCGCAAACTTCGTGACGGTTCCGCTCGGAATCATGATTTTTGTTTTTCGTCCAATAATCTGGTTCGTTCATTTTATGAATCGGCCGTTCGAGACGAAAGACGCGCCGACCGTTTCGCCGCTTGAGGAACTGTCGGCTCTCGTTAAAATGGGAAAAAAGACCGACTTGTTCGATACAATTCAGGGAAATATCGTCGAAAACGGCGTCGTTATGCAGTCCCGAACGGCGGGCGAAGTGATGGTTCCGGTGGGACAAATGGTGTTTTTGTCGCTCGACCAAACTCCCGGCGAGGCTCTCGAAATGGCAAAAACCGACCCGCACACACGTTTTCCGCTGCGGGAACACGCGGATTCGAACCGCGTTCTGGGATATTTGAATCTTAAGGACCTTTTTTCTCTTTCACGTTTCGAACAGACGACACGAATGCTGAACACGCTGAAACGCGGCGTGCGTTTTGCCGCCCCGGAAACAACGTTGAGCGAGCTGATGAAGTATTTCGTGCGTGAACGCGGACATATGATTATTGTACAAGATAAACAGAAACACACGCTGGGAATGATTACGGTCGAGGACATTTTGGAGGAACTGCTGGGCGGCGATTTGCAGGATGAATTCGACACACAGCTTCCAACCCACGTTCTGCGTTCGGGTTACGACATTTTTACGTTCGGCGGCGGCGTCGCAATGACGGCGGTGGGGGAAAATCTCACGCTCGATTTTTCCCTCACGGAGAAAACAAAAACCCTCTCGGACTGGCTGTTGGAACGCTTCAAAGACGTTCCGGCTCCGAACGAAAAAATTCAGGAAGACGGCTGGGTGTTTGTCGTGCGGCGAGTGCGGCGCGACCGGATTTTTGATGTGCTGGTGATGAAGGGAAACGGAACTCAGAAGGAAGTGGATGCGGAAAAAACGCTTCTTTTTGACGGTCCCGCAGAAAGCTGAATGCAGCGAAAGGAAAAATAGAATGAGTGAGGATGCGGCTTCGGCACCTAAAATTGAAAATCAGGACAAAAATCAAGGTTTGAATCCGAACGAAAATCAAGGTTTGAATCCGAACGAAAATCCGGGCGAAAATCAGAATGAAAATCAGAATTACTTTGATTTTGTACAAGATTTAAAATCACGCATTCCGATTCCGTGGGTTTCGTACGCACTGATGACGGTCTGCATCGTGATTTATTTACTCATGGGCGTGCTTCAGGGCGGCTGGTTTTCCCCCTCAAGTGACTCACTTTTGCAATTCGGCGCGGATTTCGGTCCCAAAACGCTTCAGGGGGAGTGGCGGCGGATGCTCAGCAGCGCGTTCGTCCACATCGGACTCGTTCACATTGCGTTCAACATGTACGTTCTGTACGATTTCGGTCCGCTTCTCGAACGGCTTTACGGACGCGTCGTTTTCCTCCTGATTTACGTCGGTTCCGCACTGACGGGCGCTCTGCTTTCACTCTGTATGAATCCTTTGCAAATTTCAGCGGGTGCGTCCGGCGCGATTTTTGGTCTTTTCGGCGCTCTCGTGGTGTATCTGCTTCGGTTTCGAAATACGATTCCGCGTGAATTTTACTCAAAAATCCTGACCGACGCAATCTGGCTCATCCTTTTGAACCTCGCGTACGGTTTCCTCCAGCCCGGAATCGATAATTGGGCGCACCTCGGAGGTCTGGCGGGCGGTCTTCTTTTCGGAACGATTGGCGTTTTTTCCTGCAAAATGGGGTCCGAACGACGTTTCGCGACCGCTTTTTTACAGGCGGCGGCTCTTGGAATCGTGATTCTTGCGGTTACGATTCCGTCGTTTTTTGCGGTTCGCAGCGCAAATCTGTTCGTCATTTTTCTCTCGCAGTACTACGAACGAGACGAAGCCGTCGTGAAGCAGCTTCATCTTTTGTCGGAATCAAAAACGAAAGACCCGAAGGAATTGGAGAAAATTTACAGCTCGATTCTCGACGCCTCGCAGCAGCTGCAGAGTTTGTGCGGGACCGTTTCTGCCGAATCGCTCCCGGAAAAATATCGAAAAACGTACGATCGGCTTGCACAGATTGCGGACGCTCGGGCGGAGTTTGCGCAGGCGCTGATTCGTTTTGCGTACGAAAACGACGAACCCGCCAAACAGAATTACGAGGACGTCGCTAAAAAGCTGGACGCGCTGTTGAATTTCGAGCCGGAGACGCTTTGATTTGCGGAAAACGTGCGGGCCGCGCGTGCGTCCCAATTGAAAAAGAATTTATTTCGATTATAATAATAAAAATTCGTCCGAATGCGAAAGATTGAGAGTGAGTCGAAATCATGATGTCGAATCCACGCGATGATGGATCTTTAAGCCGTCAAGAAATTTTTTTCCGTTCCCTCCTGTTTTTACTGCTGATTCTTCTGTTTCTGGCGGCGGTAAAAATGTTCGGCGAGGCCGCGCAGATGCTGCGGATGGAATACGAAACGTCCGTAAACGTACTGATGTCCGGAATGAGCAACCCTTTCATCGGTTTGTGCATCGGAATTTTCGCGACGGCCCTCATGAACAGTTCCTCCGCAACGACGAGTTTGGCGGTCGCAATGGTCGCGTCCGGCGCAATCTCCCTCGAACATGCAGTCGCGATCGTGATTGGTGCAAATATCGGCGCCTCCATCACAAGCATGATGGTTTCGATGGGAAACATTACAGATAAACGTGCGTTTATCCGTGGCTTTGGCGTTGCATTCATTCAGGACTGTTACAGCCTCATCACCGCCGCAGTTTGTTTCACGCTCGAGTACAGTTTTCATTTTCTGAGCGGCAGCGCGCGATTCCTTTCGACCGTCGTGACCTCTTGGGGCGCTTCCGGCGGAAACGAGGCGGGCTGCGGCTCTTGGTTCTGCAATCCGATGCCGATTCTGGTCGACACACCTGTGAAAATCGTACATCTATTTTTCTGCAATTTCCTCCGCTTTCCCGTAACGGCCGCCGCAGTTTGTATGGGAATTTTGGGGCTGATCGTCCTGTTTTTCGCACTCGTAAATATGACGAAAAACATGAAAGTACTGATGGCCGACAAAGTGGAGGAATGGATTAACTGCGTTCTTTCGAAAAACGGGTATTTGGGTTTGCTGATTGGGTGGGTTGTAACGATGATTATTCAATCTTCCGGAATCACGACTTCCCTGCTCGTTCCGCTCGTCGCAGCCGGGATTTTACGGATTCGAACGGCGTATCCGCTTATTCTTGGCGCAAAGCTTGGGACTCCCATTACGGGCGTTCTCGCAGCGCTTGCGTTTTTAGGAACGTCGGCCGGAACCAACGCGATGGCGATCGCGCTCGTACACTTCCTCTTCAACATCGTCGGCGTAGGATTATTGTACCCGATTCCGTTTCTGCGTTTGCCGGTCTTTCTGACGGAAAAATTCAGTCCCATTTTAGGAACTCACCGCGTGTACGTCGTTTGCTGGATGATTGGAATATTCTTTGTTTTGCCGGTTTTAGGAATTTTTCTGTTCCGATGAACAACCCGAAAGATTCGTGCTGGAGCGTGAAAATGAAAGGTGCAAAAATGAATAACGTTACAGAAACTCAGGCGCTTTCGGAACTTGAAATGCTGCGTCAGACGCTCGTGAATCGTCCGCGCAACGGTCACAAAGGGACTTTCGGGACGGTTTTGACGGTCGGCGGCTCGCGCGGAATGACAGGCGCACCGGTACTTTGTACCATGGCGTCCCTTCGAGCGGGTGCGGGACTCGGAAAAATCGCGCTCCCTGAAAGTCTTTTGCCGATTATTGCGTCGCAGAACCTCGAATACACGACGATTCCGCTTCCTGAAACCTCCTCTGGAACGCTTTCCGACACGGCTTGCGCGCGGATTTTCTCTCTTTGCGTCTCTGGAACGGTTGCGGCGATTGGGCCGGGGCTGGGGCGTTCGTCCGACTTGAACCAACTTGTGCCGATTCTGTGGGAGCGTTTGCCGACCCCGGCAGTTTTCGACGCAGACGCATTGAACGCGCTGTCGGTCTGGAGTGCGGAACACGACGGAACGCTTCCGACGTCTGCCGCTCTTCGTGTAATTACGCCTCATCCCGGCGAATTTGCGCGTCTTGTGCCGGACGCACCCGCTTCAGACCCCGAAAAACAGCGCGCCGCAGCGATTGCGTGGGCGAAAAAGAATCAGGCGGTCGTCGTGTTGAAGGGGGCTGGAACTTTAATTACGGACGGAAATCAATCCTCGCGGAACCCTTCTGGAAATCCGGGGATGGCGACCGGCGGAAGCGGCGACGTTCTGACGGGGATTACTGCGGCATTTTGCGCTCAGCTTTTACGGCGCGGCGTCTCGTTTTACGATGTCGTTCGGCTAGCGGTCTGGATTCACGGCCGTGCGGGAGATTTAGCCGCCCAAAAAGTGGGTGAGGTTTCGCTCATTGCGTCCGACCTCATTCAAAATCTTCCCGACGCGATACGCCAGTCGCTCCCCTTCACCGCGAAATAAAACAGACCATAAATTACATGAAAATTTAATTATAAAACCTATTTCATGATTCAATTTAAAAACAACAAATCTGCGTCCATCTGCGAAATCTGCGGGTGCTTGATTCACGGTCCCGCGGATGTCGCTGATTTTCGTACGGACGAGTGGAATCAGCAAGTACTTCGTCTTGTGCGAGACGAGGAGGATGTGCGTTCTATTTTTGATATGGATAAATTTTTATCACTTGCGGATGGAGAGGCCTATTTCAACGTTTTGACGCATCACAGTGATGCATTTTTAAAGACTGTACGTGAGGAAATACAGGAGTTTGAGTCAAAATAAGAATATTGTACGACTAATTTATGAATAAATAATATAATATTGTACGATTTATTTAAGAATCCAATATGGTTTTGTATACGGATTCCACTTGAGATCTCAGCTTTTAATTTCCCTCATTTCAAGTGGGACGGCACACAGTGCCTGGACGATGAATCGTTTTCCACCTCCCTTCGGCGAGCCGCGCGAACCGATTGTGTGAATCAACGCGGAAAAATCACTTTAAAGTGTGATGCGAGATCCCCCTGGGAGCGCGGGCTTCCAGCCCGCATCCCCCCATGAATGAACGTTCCTTTGAGGAATCATGCGGACGAGACGCCCGCGGTCCCAGGGGCTCGGCGCGCCGACTCGAAACTCCACGAACCCATCGCAGGGACACCTTTTTTCAGCTAAATTTCAATTTAAAACGAAAAAATAGATTGTTTAGGGAAAAAAATGGTCGATTTTCTGAAATTTTCTGAAAATTTTTTAAATTATGCCGGGGGGCTTCTTGATTTTTCAACTCTTTTCGTGTATGCTGTATAATTATGGATTTATTATCCAAGCAATGAATTTTGTGCATTTTATCATATCTTGTCCCGCACAGTTTCCGGAAACTGTGTAAGTTATTTATTTTACGGATTTTTACTATGGCCAAATCGTTTGTGCGTATTGATCTTTCGGAAAAAGGACAGTTCTTTCGTCCTGTCGCCCTTGAACCTGGATGTCCCCTTATCGACCCAACGAATGCAAACGACAGAATTCTTTTTCGCTGGTTCCGCGGAATGACTCCGGAACCGGAATGGGTGGATGAAAACTGTGAAATTATACAGTATTATATAAGGAACGATCAGGGAGCGCGTCTCGAAGATGTTGATGAAGTGTTTCCTGTGACGAGCGAGGACCTGAAAGAGACTCTGGCGGGTGAAATCGAGCGTCTTCAGCTTCGGTTTGATGCGATTCGCCCCGTTTCGACGACCGAAAAGATTCTGTATCAGCGTTTGAGCGAAGAATTTCATGATTTGGTCGAAAATCACAAGCGTCCCGACCGGACGTATTATTTCTTTAAATATCAGGATGCTGGAGGGTTCTGGCGTCTCATCTGGATTCCGGGATACACGCCCATTTCGCAGGAAGGCGGAACGCCGATGATTTGCGACGATGAGGAGTGCAAGCAGCTCTATCTGCG
Source organism: uncultured Planctomycetaceae bacterium (assembly GCA_964438515.1). Lineage (GTDB taxonomy): Bacteria > Planctomycetota > Planctomycetia > Pirellulales > Thermoguttaceae > RGIG3701. The sequence continues at coordinate 43,604 of CAYTLK010000015.1, read as the reverse complement.
TCTTCCGAAAGCAAAAGCCGCGTGTCCGATCTGCGCGCACGTCCCGACGGCTCGGCGAAAAGCGGTCGAGGCGGCTCGGCGCAAACGGAATTTTTACTGTATTCTTGCGCTGCTTCTATTTCTTGTCGGCTGGGTCGTCTGGAATCAGTTCACGCTCCGCGTGACGCCGGGCGTCTGCGAAACGGGAACCGGAACGTGCGTCGATTTCCGCATCATCACGCCGGGGCTCGACGGGTTCGGATTCATTCTTTCGAAAGACGTCACGCAGTCGGTCCTTCGTGCGTCCGAAAATCCCTCGGTTGTATGTTTCCTCGAAAACGGCTCGCAGAAGGCGCTGGCCGTCACACCGGGTGAAACGCGTATCAAATTTCAAACAGGTTTCCGCCGCAAGAGTGTGAAATTCACCGTCACTGCGCCCGTTGCGCCGGAGTCGGTCTGGATTGAATCGTCGCGCGAGAATCTCGCAGTTGGAACGACCGCGCAGGTTCGTCTGCTGGGAAAATTCGGGAAAAAGGGGAAAGTGGCGGATCTGACGCACGCCGCAAAGTGGCAGATCGCGTCCACCGCGCCGATTTACTTTAATGAAGGGTTCATCGAAGCGAAAAGTGCCGGAAAAGCCGAGCTGAAAGCGTCTTACACGGCTCCTGGCGACAACAAAACGAAGGAGGCGGTTCTGGCGCTGACGGTTACAAAAGCGCCGGTCTTTACGTCTCTCGAAGTCGAATTCCCGAATGGCGGAAAACTCGCGCCCGACAGTCGCGTTCCGTATCGTGTCGTTGGAAAAACAGCCGAAAAAGCTGAGTTTGAACTCACGGGGTCCTCGAAACTCACGTGGAGCGTCACGCCTGCAAACGCCCTTGCGTACCGTGGAAACTGGCTCCAAACCGGCGCGCCTGCGTCGGGAAATCTGGCGGTTTCGTATGCGGATGGTGGGAAAAAACTCGACGCGAGCGCCGCGTTTACGGTCGGTGCAACGGAAAAAATGGTTAAATTCCAGGTTTTCCCGCCGCTCGTTTCGATGGCGGTCGATCAGAAACTCCCGATGTCGGTCCTGTGTGCCGACGCTTCGGCCGTCAAAGTCGTTTCAAGCAACCCTGAAATCGTCGAAGTCGGTCGAAATTTCACTCTCATTGCGCGCGATGCGGGTGAGGCGCAGGTCACTTTCACGAATGGTTCGTCGGAAATCGTTGTTCCTGTAAAAACGTCGGCCGCTAAAACGGACGCACTTTATGCGCTTCCGCCGCGTCTGAACGTCCCGCAGGACCACGCGTCGAACGTCCTTTTTCTCGCTCAGTCGGGAACCGGTTTTCATCTCGTTGAAAACGATGCGGTCGACCTGCTTGCGGCGCCGAACGAAGCGTTTGCAATCGTGAATCCCATCCGAAAAACCGTCTTTGGACGCAGCGCAACGACGGATCCCGAAGAAGTCGTGTACGGACATCAAGCCAAAAAAGCATCGGCCGAGGTCGTCGTGAACGTCCCGCCGCTTAAGTTTGAAATTCGTCCGGAAAAAGAATTAAAACTTCCGCTCGGTTTGTGCCGAACATTCACGGGAATTGCGACGTACGGCGACGGTGTGAAAGCGTTCGTCGATAATACGCGCATTGCATGGAGCGTCACGCCGGAACCTGCGGAAGATGCGGGTTTCAAATTCCTCAACGGACGCGCGATGGCGTACGCGGAAGGTGCGGGTCCGTTTGTCGTCAAAGGGGCGTACTGCACCAAAGAATCCGCCCCGGTCAGCGTAACGACAGTGGAAGCGGCAGACGTTGAACTGAAAATCTGCATCGATCGACCGCTTCGTATTGAAGGCGAGCCGGGAAAAGCGGTCCTCACAGGACGCACAGCAGAAGGCGACGTCGAACTTGTGCCGGGTCTTGCGAAATTCAGCACCTCAGCGGTCGAAAATGTTGCGATTGTGGATGAGGCCGCGGGTGTTTACAAAGCGGTACTTCAGGGAAAAGCAACGCTTTCCGCGTCGCATCCCGCCTCGACGAACGCCGCGTCTGTCGCGCTTCAGGTCGTTCATCCCCGCCACCTTGAAATGTATTGGGCGCCGTCCGAAGCAAATCTGGCGGTGGGTGAAGTGATTCCGTTCCAGCTTCGGCTGAAAGTTCGCGATCCGAAACTGTTGGATGAAGGCGCTGCGGCTTCTGTTGCGGCTGTAACTCCGGCGGCAGACGGAACTCCTGCGGCAGACGGAACTCCTGCGGCGGACGGAACGGCAAAAGCAGATGCAACTCCGGCGGCGGACGGAACGGCAAAAGCGGACGGAACTCCTGCGGACGCTGTTGCTCCGGCGGAAGCGGTGATTCCGGCGGATTCGATCTGGGACGTTCCGATGAACTCGCCGGGAATTTACTATTCGGTCGAACAGCCCAACGCGGTTGCGTGGCACACAACGACGCTTACGGGACTTCAGGAGGCGGATCCGTTCCGCATCACGGCGAGTTATTTGCCGTACTTGAAAAATCCTGCAATTGCGATGATTTCGGTGGGACGCCGCGAGACGGAAGAACTGCGCGTTGTGCCGTCGGAAGTGACGCTGGCACCGGGTCAGTCGCTCTCGCTCAAAGTCGAAGAAAAAGTGGCGGGCGAAACGGAATTTAAGGAAGTCGCGCCCGAATCGGTTCGTTGGGACATTCCGCGCAACGTTCTTTGGACGGACGCCGCAAACGGGATTCGTCCTTTCGTGACGGCTCCCGACGATGGAACAAAAACATTTACACTCACTGCGAAATTCGGAAAGAAAGCCGCCGCGTGTCACGTAACGGTTGCGGAACCGAAGCTGAATCCGGAGGATCCGTCGGTCGAACTCGTGGTGGTGCGTCAGCCCGAAGGCGCGTTTTTGCCGATCGGACAGTCGCAGGGGTACGAAATCTGGATGCAGAAGGGGAACGTGCGCGAGCCGGCTCCGAACGTGTTCTGGACCCCCGATTTTATAAACTCGCAGCTTCAGTGGGAGTCGCCGGTTCTGACGGCTTTGTCCCCTGGAAACCCCGTATTTTTGCAGGCTCAAGTCGGAAATCGTCTCGTAAATTTCTGGACGCAGCCCATCGACACATCCGTACAGGGTGAAATGCCGCCTCTTCGTGAGGGTCAGCCGTCGAGTTTGCGGTTCGTGAGCGACGACGGTGAGGAAGTGACCGTCCCGGTGGGGTCCGTTTACACAAATTATGATGTGGAAGCGGAATATCCCGACGGTTTCGTGCGTATCGTTACGAAAGACGCGACTCTTCATGCGGTTGCGGGCGACAAAGACGCTGTGAGTCCCGCGAACGGACAGTTGATGGCCGTCAAAAAAGGAACGGTGACGTACATCGCCGAGTTTGCGGGTGCGGAAACCGACACGACGAAACTGACGCTCAACGTGACGGAAGACGTCGACATCGACGAATTGCGTCTCGAACCGGAGAAAAGCATTCGTATGCTTCCCGGCGAAACGGTTCAGTTTAAGCTGCACGGATTCAAAGCAGGAAAATCCGTCGGACTTCTGACGGGAATGGGAAACATTGCGTGGAACACCTCCGATCCTGCAATCGCAGTTCCGCAGGGACCTGTGACGACGGCGAAAGCGCTGGGAACCGCAAACATTACGGCTTCGTTAAACGGCGTGACGAGCGCTCCTGCAGGGGTCGAAGTCGTTGCGACGATTGATGAAAAACTGGGTCCGACCGACAACGTGATTAAAATGATGGTCGGCGAAAGCCGTCTCGTGGGGAAAGATTTCGCTCTGATTCGCGGAAACATTGATTTCAGCATGCAGTGCCACGTGACGCCGCTCGTTCCGGAAATCTGCGCGTACGACGCTTCACGTCACGCGCTGGTCGGAAAAACGCCGGGTGCGACAGACGTCATTTTCACGATGGGCGACAAAAAAGCCGTCATGCGTGCCGTCGTGGGCGGCGTGGACGCTGAAACGGTGCAGAAACTGCGCGAAAACGGAAAAGTAATTATGGAACCCGCAAGTTTCACGATTTCTGCCGGTCAGATGATTGATCCGAGCGTTTACGCGGTGACCGACGACGGAATCCGTCTCGAACGTACGAACAGCGCCGTCTTTACAAGCGACAATCCGGACGTTGTGGAGGTTCGCGGACTCTGGCTTTGCGCCAAGAAACCCGGAACGGCTCATGTTTCTGTACGAATTCCAGACGTCCCTGGAAAAGCCTCCGATGCGGCTCTCGTAACGGTCGACAACAATCCGATTGCGGAACTCGTTGTGGAACCCGGAGCGATTCGAATGTCCACGGGCGACAAATCGAACCTCTTCATTCAGGGCCGAAGCGGAAGCGGTTTGCGCCGTTTGTTCGACCAGCCCGCTTTGAAAGTTTCGGTCGACGGTCCTTGCGCCGCCATGAATGGGATTTCCACGGTCGAAGCGCGAAGCGCCGGTCAGGCAAACATTCAGATTGATTGGGCCGGAAACTTGAAACAGCAGGTCCCGGTACAGGTCGACGACAATCCGTATGCGGACCTCACCATTGATCCAGCCGCTGCGGCCATCGCGGTCGGTGAAGGCCGTGCGTACCAGGTGACCGCCACTCGAGGCGGAAGACTGTACGTTATTCAGCCCGATACGGGTTTGGAACTCACGACGAAGGACCCCGACATTGCGGTCGTTCAGAACGGTCTCGTTTTCGGACGTTCCGTCGGACGCACAACGGTGATTGCGCGCTTTGCGGGTCTCGTTTCTGAAGGCGTTTTGGACGTCGTGGAAGCGGGAAGCATCCCTGCAAGCGTCGAAAGTTCCTACATTGATCCCAACGCGGACGTCGTTTATCGTCCGGCCGACACGCTCTACGACGGAGGTGTGGCGGGCGTCACGAGTACCGATATTTTCGGAGTCGACGGCGCGCCGGAGGTGATTCAGAATACGTACGTTAATGGAACCGTTGCGGGTCTGCGTTTCATGGATGGTGCGCTGCGAATGTCGAAAACTGGAAATGCGGTCCCCGTTGAGGTTTACGAAGAACTGGCAGACGGACGGCTCGGGCGTGATGTTTCTCGCGACCCCAATCTCCAGCTCACGTTCAATCGTCCGACGACGACAGCCGAACTGACGCGCGGTGCAGACGGACAGTATTTGGTTCGTCCGCTCGGCGAAAAACGCGGAACCGTCACGGTCGACGCCTCGCTCGGCGAGCTGAAATCGGCGGTTCCTCTGATGCTCAACATCGGTGACGCCGTCGTCGAAGGTGCATCCTTCAACGTCTATCCAGGTCTTTTGTACCTCGTGGCGGGCGGAAATGGACGCATTGATTCGGCGCAGGTGAATCCGGGGAACGGTTTGATGCCGACCGATGTCGACTATCAGATTCTGCCCCCGGCCGACAACAGCATCGTTTCGGTCGACGCGAACAATCAAATCACGGCAAACGCCCCCGGCGACGTCACGCTGGTGGTTCAGTCCCGCGACGCGAGCGGCACCTACAACGGCCTCAGCACGACGCTTCCTGTGAGTGTTTCTGCACGATTGAATTTGAAAATCGCACCGCAATCACTGACGATTAAAGAGGGCGAAACGACCCCGTCGTTCGTCGTCACCTCCCTCGAAAACGGCGTGGAACGTCCCGTCCCGGCAGACGTCAATTCGACGGATCCGTCGGTCCTTCAATCTCTCGGAAACGGGAAATTCCAGGCCGCGGGACCCGGAAAAACGCAGGTTTGGGCCTCGTACATGGGGAACGAACTCTACGCGGACGTGAGCGTCATCGGCGAGCGCTACCTCAACGTCGAAAGCGAACTGGCGTCCGACAACGCCGTGAGCGGAATGTTCTCGATTCGTTTCAGCGTCCTCGCGAGTACGCAGGAAGGCGAGCTTGAATATCGCGTCTATCAGGAAGGTTCCGCCCCCGCAGACGTTTGGGCGCCCGCCCTTCCCGATGCGTCCGGTCAGACCATTTCGATCGAAAGTCCCCAAATCGACGGACGTTTCGAGGACGACCACATTTACCGCCTAATTCTTGAATCCCGTACGAAAGGACAGCAGAACGTGCAGCAGTATCCGTGCAGTTTCCGCCTGTTCCATCAGGGACGACAGCTTCAAAACGTGAATTAGGATTTTCGTCCTGATTTCCGTAAAACACACGTACAGGTTTCGGCCTGTACGTTTATCGTACACGTTATTTTATTTTTGCTTTTCACCCTTTTTTCATTAATTACACGAGAGACTTATGGGATTTCCAGATGAACGCGATCGTCAAATTATCCGCCAGGCAGATCAGGTTGAGAAACTGGCGACGGATATTTGTGACTGGCTTGCAGAGTTTAACGCGGACCGCCGAAAGGTGGACCTCCTTCCGATTCCGGAGAGCGATGAGTTTGAAATACTTCAGCTTCGTCGTCTCGCCAGCAGTCTTTATACATCGTCCAAAGTTCCGGTTGCGGCGGCTGTTTACGGTCCGTCTCAGGTAGGAAAAAGTCTTTTTATGGGTCAGGTGCTGCGCGCTCAGAGTGAAGCATTCAGCCCGCTGGGACGTGATGAGGCGCACGGTGAGCCGGCGTACTACAAAGATTTATCGTTCAATACGGACTTGAACCCGCAGTCCGGGTCCAACGAAGCGACCGCACTTGTGACGCGTTTTACTACAAAAGATCGTATTTCCGAAAGCGTTTCGCCTGAGTATCCCGTGATGGTGAAGGCGCTGACCCGTGTGGAGTGGATTCGTGTTCTGGCGCGCGGTTTCCAGGTGGAATGCCGCGGTCAGGATTTCGCTTGGGACGAGGCGCATCTCGATAAAATGCTCGAAGACATTTCGCGTCAGTACCCCGGAACGAGTGTCGACCGACGCTGGCGAATGGATATTTTGGACGCTTATTCCTACATGAGGACCGTCGACCGCCGTGGTTTCCCAACGAAAGAAGCGATTTTGAGCGCGCTTTTAAGCCGCTACATGCTTTCCGAAGAAGGGTACATCAAAGCAAGCGGCGAAATTTTCTGGGGCGGCTGGGCGACGCTTTCGGCGTTGTTCATTCGAATCAACAAGTTCCTCGAAAAACTCTCCTCCTCCCCCGAACCTGCGATTCTCGTTCATTGGGCGGGCGTGCGGTTCCTGTTGGACTCCCAGCGCGCGAAGGTGCACGAACGTAAAAACTCCCTCTGTTTCACTCACGTCGATTGGGCCGACTTCCACCTCCGACAGCGCAAGGAATGGTACGTACTCGAATACTCCCCCGGAAGCGGCGACGGAGATGAAGACCTCGAAACGATGCAGGCCGCCATGTTGGAACTCGTGCTTCCGATTCTGCCGCACCGACTGAATGACGACTGGCGCAAAGTGATTGAACAGATGGACTTTCTCGACATTCCGGGTATGCGTGCGGGACGTCAGGGCGCCGAACAGGGAAAACGAACCGAGGCCGACAAACTCGAAGAACAGATGGAAATCGTCAAACGCGGTAAAGTGGCGTATTTGTTCGAACGTTTCACCGATGAGCTGCAAATTCAGACCCTGATTCTGCTTTCTCGCGGCGGAAACCTCGAAGTAACATCGCAGATGAAGCACCACATCGACAAATGGGGCCGCGCGCGTTACGGAGACAAATACTGGCCCAGCAAAGTCTCCGACGAACTCCCCGCTTTGTTCATCGGAATGACGGGTATCGATGAAGAATTCCGAAACCGTCAGGAATATGCGGACAAAGGTTTGTACCAGCAGCGTCTCGGACAGCTCGTCGACACGCTGGGTCCCGTTATGACGGACTTCGGCGGCCGCGGAAAAGCCTTTACGAACACCTATCCGCTTCGCTATCCGGGAACCTGGGACACGGACGAAGAACAGCGGAAGAACGACGACCCCGAAAAGTGGGTTCGAGCGGGACAAGCCTTCCTCGAATCGGAACGGGTACAAGAATATACCGCAAACCCCGAACAAAAGTGGAAAGCGGCGATGGCGGACGGAGACGGCGGCCTCTCGCTCATCAGCGCCGGTATTCGTGCGGTCACAACGGCAACTGAAAAGCAGAATCAGCTCGAAACGGAGGTGAACGACGTTCTGAACCGTATTTTGCTCCTTGCGCGCGACTGGGCGGTCGACCCCGATGCAAACGTGGACCGTGAAAAACGTGTGCGTGCTGCTGAAAAAGTCGTGAACTGGCTCACCGACGACCCCGAACGCGTGTACGAACGTGTATACGCCCTTCAGGAGACTTTGGCCGTCCCGGAAGGCGAAAGCTGGCACCTCGCCGACTGTGTCGATACGGGAAAACGTTTCGGAGATCCGATCCCCAAATCACTCCGCGACTTCCTCCACGAGTGGGCGACGAAACAGGTTCCGAAACGCTGGGAACAGTACACAAAATCAAACGACAAAGGCGCACCGTGGCTCTCCGGAGACGACATGAATTCGTTCGTTCGATATTTGCGCGATTATCTGACCAGCTCCCACTGCATCGACCAGCTGCTGGAGGCGCTCACCCCCGTCTGCAACCTGAAAACACGTGACGAAGCCGCTCGGCGTTACGCTCGGCGAAAGTACGTGAAGATGATTATGGACGATTACATTATGAGTCCCGGTCCGACGCAGGCCTCCATCGCGCCGCCGCAGCTTGAGGTGGATGAGACAGAACACGCACCTCATGAAAAGCCGATTGAGTATTACGCAAATTACGGGCAGACCGCCACGTTCATGAAACGCTGGTGCGAGCGTCTGCCGGAGGCTCTGGCGCTCGGTGCCGGCGACCACATCCAGATTCCGCCGGGAAATGCGGAACTCATTACGATTTTGGAACCATTTGAACGCATTTTAGCGCAAATGAAAGATAAATAATCGTTCGAAAATCCAATAAGTTTGAAGCAGTTCGGGAGCCGAAAACCGCCTGTTTGAATGGTGAACAAAAACTCCCGGCTGCACGACAGTTACTTACATCCATTAATATAATTGTATAAAATACATTAAACCTTATAGAATCAACGAGAAAAACGATGCATATTCTTTTCGCCAATACCGGAGTTCAAGTCATTTGCGTTCCATTGAAAGGCGGCGCGCGCTATAACGTCAGTCAGATCGGAAACGGCTGGCAGCGGACAAAGTGCGGCCTTGCGGAGGAACAGGAGCAAACCGGGAAAAAACGGAACGCGCAGCCTGTGGAATCCACTGCGTTGGAGTTTCCTTTTATTCAGTGGCAAATCATTCAGGGAACCACGACGAAACTCTTTTTGGCCGTCGATACGACTTGCGGAGACCCGGAAATCGGCTATTTCTGCGACGCGAACGCACTGACGGGCGACTTCAATATTAATCTTGAAAACATTCAGGACCTCAACGGTCAGCCCCTGCGCGGAGTTCCGATGACGGAAATCTGTATTCGTCCTGCGGCTGCGGTCGCCGGCGATGCAAAACACGTCCACATGGTCATCGACTTTGGAAACAGCCGCACCGGCGCACTCCTCGTGGAAGTCGTGGGTGAAATCTCCCAAACCCCCCAAATGCTCCCGTTTGAACTGACGAACCGCTACCATTTGGACGCGTGGGACGATGAGGGACAGTATATGCGCAATCCCGGCGCCCGTTGGTTCTCGTCCAAGACGCACTGGTGCAACACCCCGTATTTACCGTCCCAAACGATGCGTAAAATCGAATATCAGCAAATCGACGAAGGCGGCGAGAAACGCGGATGGTTCGGTTTCGGAAAAGTCGGAAGCAAACCGAAACTCAACAAAGTGGAAGTGGCGCGCCGTCCCGACATTTTCGAGGATTTTTCCATGGTGCGCATGGGAAAAGAAGCCGACGATGTGCTGCAAGTGATTGCGACAGATGATGATATTCGTACAGGTTTAAGCTCCCCGAAACGTTACTTGTGGGCCGACGATTCCAGCTGGCTCGAAGGCGCGAACTGGCACATGGCGGACCCCTACGACCGCGAACAGACGCACACATACTGCGGCACACTGCGCGGCTCGCTCCTCAAATTCATTCATGAAGACGACAACGATTTTCTTCTGAAAGAAACGGGCGTAAAACCTCAGGATTTCGCGCCGGAAACGCCTCTGAAACCGCGTCACGCTCCGCGCACACTTATGACGGGCGCAATTTATGAGTTGCTGACGCAGGCGTACACGTACGTCAATTCGATCGCCTACCGTATGCAGTCGGGCGACGCCGGTCGTGCACGTGAAATTCGTACACTTACTCTCACCTACCCGAGCGGCATGATTTCCGAAGAAAAAGACCGTCTCCGTCGGCAGGTGCAGAAAGCAATTGAGATTTTCAGCATGACGCTCGGCCGTCATCAGCACGTCAAACCCCTGCTGAACCTCTCGATCGACGAAGCAAGCGCCGTCCATTTGACGTACATTTGGAGCGAGCTGCAGCTTTTGGGACAGAATCCGCGAATTTGGTTCGATTCTCTTCATCAGGAACGATCCAATCCGGAAGAAAAGAAGGAAGAAGAGGCGCCCGCCGCTCCGATGCTGGGGTCTCCCGCGTCGCGGCGGCGAATGGGGGCGATGCGCGGTGCGGCTCCGAAGGAAGAATTCGGCGAAAAGAATCATGAAATTCGTCTCGCCTGCATCGACATCGGCGGCGGAACCTCCGACCTCATGATTGCAAAATACAATTTTGAGTCGAAAATTGACGACAGCATCCGTGGAAAGGTCCTCCATCAGGACGGTATTTCTCTGGCAGGCGACCAGCTCGCGAAACGGCTTTTGGAACGCATCATCATTCCCGCTTTTGCCGACACGATGGCGATGGACGAAGAGGATGTGAAACTCATGTTTGGTCCGGAAGTTCCGCGTAACCGCGAGTTCCGCAGCCAGAGAATCATGTGGATGAACCGTCTGTTCATTCCGTTGACGCAGCAATATTTGACGCTCGCAACGGACGGAATCACCGACGAGCCGATCAATCATATGGACCCGGAAATCATCGACCCCGCCATTCTTGAATCTCTCCAGCGCGTCTTCGACAAACTGCGCGGCCCGGGTTACTACAATCTCCAGCAGGACATGGAGCTGTACTACCATCCGCAGGAATTCGAAGACGTCGTTACGGAAGTGTTCGACGAGCTGATTTTCGACTTCTGCAAACGCTGCATCGATTACAAGGTGGATGCGGTCCTTTTGGCAGGTCAGCCGTCGAAGTTGGGATTCATTCAGAAACTTGTACGAATGTATCTCCCGCTTCCGCCGTCACGAATTGTCGCGATGTTCCATCATTATGCCGGAAACTGGTATCCGTATCAGGACGAAAAAGGGCGTTTGCCGGGAATCATCATCGATCCGAAAAGCCCCGTTGTCGTCGGTGCCGCCATCAATTTCATGGCCACGAACGGAATGCTTCCTCAGTTCAAGTTTGAAATGGAAGTACGAACGGATGAAAACTCCTATTATTGGGGCGTGATGAGCGACTCGACGAGCGGAATTCGGCCCGAACGAATCCTCTTTTCGCCGGCCGACGAGAATGCGCGTGAGGAAATCACCGAATTTACGACGAGTTCGCAGCGTGTGATTATCGGACGAAAAATGAGTCCCATGGAAACGGCCCAAGCCTCACCGGTTTACGTCGTAAAAATGAGTGTGGGAGACCGCATCGGACGCACGAACGTTGCGATTAAAATCAAACGGCGTAAAGCAGAAGCAGGCCGCGAAGAAGGACTCGAAGTGGATTCGGTCAGCGGCGTTGTAGCGGGTGAAGATGCGGTACTTGGAGAAAATGTATTCTTCACATGGCGCACCCTTGCGGACGAACGTTACTATCTCGACACCGGAGGACTCGACAACATCGAACTCGGCGGCGCTGTTTGAGAGAAAGAAGAGGATTTTTATGTCATTTTTAACACGAAAACCTGAAAATGCAGCCTCCCCTGCTCCTTCTGGTTCGGAAAACGCCAGCGGCGGCTCGACGACCAATCCGGATTTGAAAGTTTCTCTTTCGGATTTGTACAATGCAATCGCCAATTCGCAGAAACAGCTGACCGACTATTTGATCGCCCGTGAGCTGGAAGGTCGATCTGCCGCTTCCGGCGCTTCGGCTTCCGGCTCTGGTTCCGGCTCGGCGGGTGACGGCGGCGCGCGCGTCGATATGCGGATGTTTGCGGATCAGCTGCATCCGATTATGGACACGCTCAACATGATCGGCCAGTACCTCGACGGACAGATGATGAGCGCCATTTCGAGCCGTTTCGACACGCTCGAAACCCTCCTTCGCGCTCTCCCATCCTCCGCATCTTCCGGAAGTTCCGCAAACCTTACAGGTTCGGCAAATTCCGCATCCTCTGTCAGTTCCGCAAATTCAGGAACTTCAGGGGGGGCGGGAGTTTCAGGGAACTCCGCCGGTTCCGTTGGTTCGGACTCTGCGGCACCCGGTGCGCAACAGTCTGCGCAGTCTGGGGGAAATGTACAGGATCTCGCGGAACCTGGAATTCCAGAGGATATGAAGAACACTCAATACTCAGGTTCATCGGGCGTTTCCTCCTCCATTTCGGCGGCGAAACCTGCTTCTGCGCGTCCTTCGGCCGTTTTGCAGCAGCTCGATAAAGCGATTTTCGGCGAAATGGCGCTCGAACCCTCCATCAATAATGAGCGTCAGTACCTGCTTCAGGGAATTTTGGCGCACGATGCGGTTTGTTCGTATTTCGGCGGGATTCTGATGATGTTTCAGTCTTCCGTGCCGGACAAAATGGTGCTTCTTTTGAAGGATCTCGGCGAAGCGTTTTATCGTTGGACGAATTCGATGCCGGGAAACAATTTTGAACAATTTGAAGACGTTTTGGCGCGGTGGGCGCAGTGGCAGTGCGAGAGCGCCGGCCTTCCGAACCACATCGAAACGGTGATGATTGGTCAGCGGTTTGACGCGTCCCGGCACAACTCCATTTCGCGCGGCGTCACGATTACGCAGGTTCACGGGTGGGTTGTGCTTCGTGGAAACGGGTCGGTTTATTCCAAAGCGCTCGTGGATGTACAGTAATAGAGGAACTCCTATGAATTTTGGCGATTTTAACATAAATAATCTCATGGCGATGGCCCGCGACGTTCAGTCAAAAGTCGCCGCCATGAAAGAGTCGGTTCAAAACGCGACATATACTGGTTCGGATGACGATGAAGCCATTCAAATTTCCATGACGGGGAAATTCACTCCTGTTTCCGTCAAATGTGATGTGGAACTTTTTGGTGAGGAGGAAGCGCGAATCCTTGAAAACCTGATTTTTGCGGCTCTTTTGAACGTTTCGAACGCGATTCAGAGTGCGGAGCAGCAACAGCGGATGGATTTGCAGCAGTCGCTTGGGATTCCTCCCGAAATGTTGAATAACATTCCGGGTTTTTGACCCAGCCAATTCAAAAAAACAACAGAAATCGAATATAAACGGAACACGATATGAATACGTTTCAATGCACAAAATGCGGCTGCACACTGACGCAGCCGACGGAACCGTTTCGCTGCCCCCAATGCGGCTCGCAAGGAATTGGTCTCTTTCGAATGATGGGGGGAAATCCGGCTGGAGGGTTCAACAATCCTGGAATGCAGCCCGGTTTTCGTCCGCAGCAGCCCATGGGGGGTGGTTTTCAGCCGCAGCAGGGAGGATTTCAACAGCCCCAAGGAGGGTTCCAACAGCCGCAGCAGGGAGGATTTCAACAGCCCCAAGGAGGGTTCCAACAGCCCCAGCAGGGCGGGTTTCAGCCCCAAAATCAGGGTTTTCAGCAGAATCCCGGAATGGGCGGCGCGTATTCTCAGCCTGGAATGGGCGGCGGGTTTCAACCGTCGCAGCCGCGGATGCCGGGCGGATTTCAGCCTCAGCGGCCGACGCAGCCCCAAGGCGGGTTTGGTGCGCCGCAGGGCGGAACTTTCGGCGGCGGAATCCCCGGCGGAATGAACACTGGAATGAACACTGGAATCCCCGGCGGAATGAATCGGATGGGTTCCGGAATGGGTCCTGGGATGGGGTCCGGAATGGGTCCTGGGATGGGGGCTGGAATGGGTTCCGCGCCCGGCGGGAGTGTACCCGGCGGTGCGTTCCGTCCGCAACAGGGCGGCTTCCAGCAGCAGCCCGGAATGGGCGGCGGTTTCCAGCAGCAAAATGGATTTCAGCCTCAAAATCCCGGCTTCCAGCAGCCCGGCGCAGGGTTTGGCGCGCCGCAGATGCACAGTGGTTTTCAGCCTCAACAGCCGCCTCAACAACAGCCTCAATCTCCTTTCGGGACGCCTTCTGCCGGTATGAATGCGTACGGAACTCCCCAGCCGCAGCAACCCCAGCCGCAGACGCCGATGTACGGTCAGCAACAGCCGCAAGTCCCGCCGCAGCAACAGGTTCCGCCGCAGCCGCAAGTCGCACCACAGCAGCAACAAGTTGCACCGCCTCAACAGGTTCCGCCGCCTCAACAGCCGCAAGTCGCGCCGCCTCAACAGGTTGCGCCGCCTCAGCAGCCGCAAGTCGCACCGCCTCAACAGCCGCAAGTTGCGCCGCCTCAACAGGTTGCGCCGCCTCAGCAGCCGCAAGTTGCGCCGCCTCAACAGGTTGCGCCGCCTCAGCAGCCGGCCGCGCCCAAAGCGCCGCAAACTCCGCCCAAGGCTCCAGTTCAGCAGCGTCCGACACAGCCTCGCCCGGCGGCCGCACCTCAGCAGCGTCCCACGGTTTCGGTTCAGAAACGTCCGGTTCAGCAGCGTCCGGCCGCGCCGTCTCCCGAGGCGAAAAAACCTAGCGCTCCTGCGGATCCGAAGGGGATTCGAGTGCGTCAGGTCCCGCAGCGTCCTGGAACGGCTCCCGAGCGTCCGCGCTATCGTGCGCCGGAACCGCGTCCGCAAATTCGTCCAGAAATCGATCGTCCGGAGCGTTGTTACTGGGGATTCCCGGAAACTCCGCCGTTTACGTGCGACGCGCGTCCGATGCGCAATGCACCCGTAGTGGACGAAAAAGGCCGAATGGTGATTGTTTCGCAGGGAAAACTGTTCTGTCTCGACATTACGCGTCCGGAACCGGATGTTGTTTGGGAATACATGATTCAGTCGCATGTTCCGGGGCCGATCGTCATGGATTCGCACGGCGACTACCACATTCACGCAATGGACGGCTACCTGCATCTCGTGACGAAAGAAGGAAAGCAGTCCTATCGTCCCGTTCAGGTCGGTGAGCCGCTCGGGTACGCCGCACCGGTGGTGGATGGTTGGGGAAACACCCTCATCAGCAACTACAACGGAGGCTTAATCCGCGTCAATTCGCAGGGACAGAAAGACGATCGTCCGTACTTCCGCAGCCGCGCAAAGCTCGACTCTTCCGGCGTGATTGCGGGTGGAATTTTGTACATCGGTTCCGAGGACGGCTACCTCTTTGCGATCGACCTCGACGACGCGGGCGGACGCCTCCTCTGGGATCAGGGTCGCGAAGTGGGTTACGCAGGCGGTTTTTTGAATTCCTCACCTGTAATCGGAGCCGACGGAACCATCGTTGTGGCGACGCGGGCAGAACGCCTCATCGGGTTTTACTCGACGGGTGAAGTCGCCTGGACGACCTATATGCCGGGCCAGCTGCTCGGTTCACCGGTCGTAGACGCCTCCGGAAACATCTACGTCGGCGCCAGCATGTCGACCCGACAGGGAAATCGCGGCTATCTCGTTTCCGTCGACGGAAATACGCACAAAATTCGTTGGCAGTACGAGACGGACGACATGATTGAATCCACGCCGTGCATTGGAGACGATGGAACGATTTACTTTGGGAACAATGCGGGCTGGCTCTATGCATTAAACGCACGGGGCGACAAAAAGTGGGCGGCAAAATTCGAAAGCGGGATTCGTTCTTCGGGAACGATCGTCGCGCCGAATCTTCTGACGTTTGCGCTCGACGACGACGTTTTAGTGGGCGTTCGTTGTGATTCGACCGAACTCGCATCCACCGGCTGGCCGAAGCTGGGACACGATAATTTCCACAGTTTCATCGGTCCCGCCATTGCTTCGCGCCCTGCGCTGCAGGAAAATTCCGCTTCAGAAACACCGGACGCATGAACACCGAACGCATAAATGTCAAAAAGCATGAATGCCCGGTTGAAAATATAGAGGTTTAAAATATGATTTCCGGAATAACGGGGATTTTAAAAGAAGTGCACGAAGAACATTTGATTCTTCGTGCAGGTTTTATGGACATTGAAATTTTGATTCCTGAATACACTCGGCGAAAGCTGCAAATGCTCGTCGAGAAGGAAATTTCACTGTACACGATTTTTTATTTGGACGGAAATCCGGCTCAGGGCCGTCTCACTCCACGTTTAATCGGGTTTCAAACGACCTTTGAACGTGAGTTTTTCGACCTTTTTTGCAGCGTGGACGGCGTGGGTTCCAAAAAAGCGCTTCGTGCGATGGTCCGTCCCGTCGAAGAAGTTGCGTACGGAATTCAAGAACAGGACGCAAAGTTTCTCGCGACGCTTCCCGGAATCGGAGCCGCAACTGCCGAAAGAATGATCGCAAAATTACGACGTAAAGTCGCTAAATTCGCCATTTTGTCGCCTGCTGAGGGTGATTTTGGCGCAAGTCTCACACTGGATCCAGGAGTGATGGCCGACGCATTTCAGGCGCTCCTTGCGCTGGGACACTCGGAGGCGGACGCGCGGAACCACATCGAGAAACTTAAGAAAAGCGGTGCAGAATTCAAAACGGTTCAGGATGTGATTAATACGATTTACAGTCATTAATTCAAACAGTTTCGAACGAGAACAAAACGCAATCAAATAAAAACCAAAAAGAAACAGAGAGAAAACAAAGAATGACAGAAAAAACAATGAAAGCCAAAGAAACCGCTTTTATTTTTATCGAGTTCCAGAATGATTTTTGTTCGGAGGGCGGCAAACTTTACGACCTCGTGAAAGACGAAATCGCGCGGAATCACACGATTGAAAATGCGCAAAAACTTCTTCTCGGCGCACGGGAAAAAGGCGCGTTTGTAATTCACTGTCCCTTTGTTCTGGATGCCGACTGGACCGAAAAGATTCAGGCGGATGGAATCCTGCACGGGATTCTGGAGTCGCGGATTTTTGCGCCTCACACTTGGGGACAGGCGATTTTGGAGGCGATGAAGCCGGCGGATTACGAATTAACGCTCGGAGGGAAGCGGTCGCTCAGTGCGTTCAGTCACACGGACCTCGAAACGATTCTTCACGACGCGAACATTCGGAATATTGTAATCTGCGGTTTCCTCACCAACGTGTGCGTTCAGGCGACGGCATTCACCGCTTACGACCTTGGTTTTACGGTTCGCGTTGCTTTTGACGCCTGCGGAGCTGCGAGCGAGGAGATTCAGAAATTTTGTGAGACCAACGCGGCGCCGCTCGCGGGCGGACCTGCGACGGTGGAAACCATTCTGGACGCGCTGGAGTCCGCAGAGGGATAAAACCCGAAAAAACAGAAAATCCGTGGAGGGTCGGCAAAAAATTTCGTATTTTTCCTGAAAAATTTTACCCGCCCCCCCCTTGTAAAACGGAGTGGAATCGCACATACTATAAGGAATTTCCCCAAACGAGACTCATTCCACATTTTGGGGTTTCGAACGACAGAAAACAAATTCATTGGATGAAAAATATTCACGAATTAAATCAGAGGACGCTATGAACAAATACTTTTTGACGCTCTCCGTTGGACTTTTATCCCTCGGAATGCTTTTGGGCTTTGCAATGACTTCGACAGCGGCGGCGGCAGACGAGGATGCGGCTGCGGCGGCGGCAGACAGCGGTGTGAAAAAGACGTCGAAAAAGAAAAAAGCAAAAACTCCGAAAAAGTCGACTAAAGCAGACGCCGAGACGGATGAAGCCGCCGATGCAGCGGACGCCGACGCAAGCAAGGTGAAGGCCGCAGAGGAATCTTCCACCGACGCGCAGGCCGAAGAAGAGACGGCGACGAAATCAACGAAATCGACGAAATCCGCAAAATCGTCGAAAAAGTCGAAAAAATCAGGCAAAAAAACCGCTTCCGATTCGACGGATGAGGAAGGGACCAAATCTGCGTCCGATGATGAAGACGTGAAAGAGGCGGTTTCCGACGACAGCGCAAAACCTGCGGAAAATGATGAAGTTGCGGAAACTGCAAATTCGGACGACGATGCAGAATCTGCGGAAACTGCGGAAGCTGCAGAAAAAGAGGAAAAAGAGGA
>CAYTLK010000015.1:20859-25429 GCA_964438515.1 uncultured Planctomycetaceae bacterium | reverse complement strand
GAAACAGCGGAAAATGCAGATGCTGAAGAACCTGAAGACGCTGATTCTGCTGAAGATGCAGAGGACGCGAAAGATTCAGAAGATAAAAAGAATGCAGAAAATGTAAAAGATACAGAAAATGAAGAGGAACCGACAGAAGAAGAGTGATTCCTTCTGAATGCCGCAATGGGGGCATCGGTTTAGAATCTTTTTTGAGCGAAATTCATAAAAAACAGTCCGTTTGTGTTGCGGACTGTTTTTTATTCGAAAAACGCGATTTTCCGTGTGAAAATTAGAGTTCCGGAACGACGAATCCTTCACGATATTCACGTTTCAGCAGCGAGTTTGCAGCGTCCGCACCGTCGCCCGTGAATTTTCCGGCGGTCTCGTCGTACGTCAACATTTCACTCAGAACCAGTTCGGAATTTTCCATCGGAATGTTGTTTGCGGCCAAAAGTTCGCGCGTGTTGGAAATCAGTTCCTCCCAGCGTCCCTCTGTTTTTCCAAACAAAACTTCCGCATTTTGTTCTTTGTACGGTTTTCCGACGCGGAACGCGATGTTCGAGAAATTGCACCAGGAAACAACGTGATTGTGGAGTTCGACCTCCGCCGCCTGAATGGAACGGTCGTGAGTTTTCACCGCTTCAATGAAGTTGCGCTGATGACCGCTCCCGGAATTTCCTTTGAATTCGCGGACGACTTTTCCTTCCGAATCGAGGGCTTTTGCTTTTCCGCGTTCGCCCCACAGCATTCCGCCGTCGCAATAGACGCAGTACCCGCTTCCGGGGCCCGTGCATTTTCCGGCCGACTTGGAACCCGGTCCGGCGGGGATGTTCGACAGTCCAATCACCATCGGAATCGTTCCGGTGTCGAAGTACACGAAATGAACGTTAGGCGTCTGCCCCGCATCGTTGTACGTGACGCGCGCGCCGCCGCCGAGAATCCGTTTCGGATACGCAACTTTGTCGAGCAGCACATTATTAATAGCGTCGTCCAGAACGTGCACGCCCCAGTTTCCCATTTCGCCGGAGCCGGTGTTCCAGTCCCAGTGCCAGTCGTAGTGGAATTTTTCGCGGAACAGCGGTTGGTCCTGTGCCGGGCCGAGCCACAAATTGTAATCAACTTCCGGCGGAATTTCGAGAGGCGTCGTACGTTTTCCGATGGAGGGACGAATTCCGTAACGATTCACAGCGCAGGAACGAATCGCGCCGAGTGCTTTTTCTTCGTGAAGGAATTTTTTGATTTCGGCCTGCATCGGGTCGCTGCGCTGCTGGGTCCCCACCTGGCAGATGACGTTGTATTTTCGGGCGGCTTTCACCACCTGATCGCCCTCCCACTGCGAGTGAGAAAGCGGTTTTTCCACGTACACATGTTTCCCGGCCTGCATCGCCCAAATGCTTGCGAGGCAGTGCCAGTGATTGCACGTCGCGATGTACACGCCGTCGATTGAAGGATCGTCGAAAATTTTACGCATGTCGCGGTACGTTGCGGCGTCGTTTACGCGAGCTTTTGCGGCCAAAAGACGCGATTCGTCCGGGTCGGCAAACGCGACGAGACGCACGTCCTGCATTCCTTTGAACGCGTTCAGATGGTCGCCGCCGCGCCATCCGATTCCGATTCCGGCCATCGTAATTTTGTCGTTTACGTTACTGTCGGCGAGGAGTGCAGGGGTCGGAAACGCGGAAACCAGCGCGCCTGCGGCACTCACAGCGAGCGAATTTTTCAAAAATTCACGTCGATTCATGTTTTTTACCTTTCAAATTAAGGGGGAGAGTTAAATTGGAAAATTCCGTTTCGATTTAGTATAGACGAAACTCGCCGTTTTTAACACCCCCCCTCCCCCAATATTTCCGCATAGATTCCTATTTTATGTTTAAATTTCGATTCTTTTCGTTTTTTGTATTGATTTTTTTCGTTTGTACTGCTTTTGCGGGTGCGGCAGAGGGTTCAAACGCAGGTGCGGCAGAGGGCGCAAAAGAGGGGGTTATTTTGCCGGAAGACCCTCCTTGCGTCTGGTTCATTCATGGAATGATTTTTGGCCGAAACGACTTCCGGGAGGAACTGGCGCTTTTACGCGAGATTTATCCGCGGGCGTCCCAAGTCGTTTTGAAACGCTGGAACGCTCCGACCGACGGGATTCAGACGCTGCACTCGCGCTGGGTGGAGTCTCTTAAGAATGCGGAAACGTACGCGCAGACGCTTTCGGAAGAAATCATGGCGCTTCCCGAACCGCAGCGGCGGCGTCTGGTGCTTGCGGGACACTCGCTTGGGGGACGCATCGTCATTCACGCGATGGCGCGCTGTTTTGCAGAACGTGAAGATGTGCGGATTCGGCAGATTATTCTGGCGGGGACCGCAGATTCTTTTGACGATCCCGACCTTTTGTTCGCCATTCAAACGTCGCAGGAAACGGTGTACAGCCTCATTAATGAACACGATGTAATTCTGGCGGCCTACAAAATCTCGGAAAATCATCAGGCGCTGGGAACTGGCTGTCTTTTTACGTACGATCCGGAACGATTTTACGAAATCGCGCTGTCGGGGACGCTCAACCATTACGGTTACGAATACTTTGAACGTCTTTTGGAGTGCATTCGAGCCGACGATTTTAGGAACGAAAACGTGATTGTTCCGCAGGATGAGACGCAGGTGGATGTGCCGGTTCCGCGTCAGGATCCGATGTGGAACACGCTCGACGCGCATTTCGGATGGGTGCTGCAGCAAAACCGACTCACGCGCAGCTGCAGAATTCTGAGTGCGGAAAACGTACGCGCCGCGTCGGGCCGATACGAAGTTTTGCACACCAGTTTTATGCGAGTCACGCAGCAGTTGGAGGTTCGTTCCAGGTTTCCCGCCCCGCAGGATGGAATCGAAATTCGTCAGACGCATCCCGTCGTGAATTTCGACGCGCTGGGAAGTTCCGGATGGTGGCAGACGATCGAAGAGTTTCAGGGGTGGAAGGTGCAAAAAAGCCGAACCACTCCGTTCTATCGGTTGCTGGACCCTGCGAGTCGGAAACGGGCGTATGGTTCAAGAATAGAGATCAAAAAGGCGCAGAATCAGGTAAAAAATCAATTGTGAACGTTTTTTCTGCATTTTTTGACGAATATTTTGCCGCGTCTCTTTACGAATTCCACAAATATGGTATAATATTTTCATCACATTTTATATCCGACGCATTTTGAATTTTTAAACGGACCTTTTTCAGGACGATGAACGATGAATCTTGTTTCGATTAAAACTAAAGAGGAAAACCTTCCTGAAATCACGTGGCGACTGGTTGAAACCTCGTGTAATTTCAAAAATATTCAACATTTGGGTCAGTGCCCGATGCCGACCTACAATATCGTCGTGGAAATTCTGGACGAACTCATTGAGGTGCTTTACCCGGGTTTTGGGCGCCGCAACAACCTTCATATGGGAAATCTCAACTATTTTATGGGTGAAATTCTCGACCGTCTGTACGACAAAATGTCCACGCAAATCACGCTCTCTCTCTGCCACGGCTCCAGCCGGTGTTCCGGAGAAAACTGTACAGAAACATGTACCGTAGAAACGCGTTCCGAAGTGGAAAAAGACGGACAGGAAAAAACGCTTCAGTTTCTACGTCGGCTTCCTGAATTGCGTCGGATTCTCGAAACGGATGTTGCGGCGGCGTATGCGGGCGACCCGGCGTGCAAATCGTACGCGGAGGCCATTTTTTGCTATCCGGGACTGCGGGCGATTACGATTTATCGGATTGCGCACGAGCTTCATCTTCTGGGTGTGCCGCTTCTTCCGCGCATGATGACGGAGTGGGCGCATCGCTGTACAGGAATCGATATTCATCCTGGAGCGGCGATCGGGTCGCACTTCTTCATCGACCACGGAACGGGCGTCGTCATCGGCGAGACCTGCGAAATTGGTCAGTGGGTGAAACTTTATCAGGGCGTGACGCTCGGCGCGTTGAGTTTTCCGACGGACGAATCGGGTCAGTTGGTACGCGGACAGAAGCGTCATCCGACGATACGCGGTCACGTTGTGATTTACGCGAACGCCACAGTGCTCGGCGGTTCGACGATCATCGGCGAAAATGCGGTCATTGGGTCCAGCGTCTGGGTCACGCAATCCGTCGCGCCGAATATGACCGTCATGATGGAAAAACCGAGCCTCCGCATCCGCGAACAATGAAATATACTACAAAAATCATTCGTCGCGAATAAACTTTCGTCACATTTTCGTCACATTTTCGCGTTTTTACGTCATTCCGTTTGACGCAGTTTTTTGCGTGTGTCACAATAAACGTACAGTAAAGGTGAAATTTCTAAAAATCAGCGAGAGTGGAGGAGTTTTTCCGGAAATTCCATTTCCATTTTCATTTCCATTTACAATCGAGAGGAAGGGACAAAATGTCTTGGTTTTGGAAACACATCAATCCGTATGCAAGCGTCATCATGATTTTAGTCGGCGTCACTTTGGCCGCCTGCACACAGAACAGCACTCAGAATTCTTCGGAATTTTCGCAGGGTGAATCGCAGGGTGAATCGCAGGAAACTTTGCAGCAGATTGCGCAGACGGATTCACTGAAGGAACCGCAGAAAGATTCGCAGAA
>CAYTLK010000015.1:0-20759 GCA_964438515.1 uncultured Planctomycetaceae bacterium | reverse complement strand
TGCAGCAGATTGCGCAGACGGATTCACTGAAGGAACCGCAGAAAGATTCGCAGAAGGAACTTCAATCGGATTCCTCGCCGCAAACCGAAACGAAAGAATCCGTCTCCGCGAAAGAAGAATCCAACGCGTCCGTTTCTCCATCACAGGAAGATTGGAAACCGGCTTTTGAGGAAGCAACGCGGCTGGTTCAGGCGGGAAACATTCAGAAGGCGTCTTACTTTTTTTCGAATGCGCTCGGGAAAGACCCCGGAAATATGACCGTCATTAAGGCGTATCGGTCCGCCATTCAGAAGTACATCGACGACTCGGAGGATTCTGAAATCAAGTACGGTTATCTTATCGCACTGGAAACTTTTTTACAGGGACAAATCGTGCATGTTCCGACTGAAAATCTGAATGAATTGGTACTTTATCTTCAAAACATCGCGGAACAGCGGACGGCTCTCGACAATTCGGCGCAGGAGTTTGAAATTGAGGACGTTTCGGAGGTTCAGGACGGAAATCTTGAAAGCAGCGAAGAACTGGAATCGTTTACCGCCTTGAAACAATCGCTGACGGAACAGTGCGGTTACGTGGAAAAATCGGTCGATGCGGAGTATTTGGACATCGCGTCGTACCAGCTTCAGGAATGCGAGCAATTGATGCGGGGATTAATCGCATTACAGCCCAAACTTGCACCCGAATATCAGAAAGAAGTTGCAGAGATTTACGACAATTTGAAGCAGCTGGGGGGACGGGTCGTGGATAAAAAATCGGAACTCGTCTGGAAGGCGTTTTTGACGGCAGACGCTGCATTCCAAAAAAGTCTCAGTGAGGCGAAACCGACCCAATCCGAGGGGGTGAATCAGCAAAAAATCAGTCTCATTCAGAAACGAAGAGCGGAGTTGCAGAAAATTATGCCCCAATTATCCGAAAAGTTTCTGGGAGACGTCGCGCAGCCTGACGCCTCCTCAAATACTGCAGTCGCACACATGCAAAAGTTGCAGAAACTCCTTGAAAATGCGGCCGAAAAGCAGCAGCAGGCCTACAATTCCTGGGCGCTGGGTGAGATTAAAGTGTGTTTGGATGAAGCAAAAGGAGGGGTTGGAACCTTTACGAACGGGGAAGAAGGGCGCACCATCATCGGAAAAGCGCTGATTGAACACCTGGGACCGATCGACCAGCGGCTGCTTACAAACGAAGTGGCGCGATGTTTTCAGGAAGTTCAGGGGAAATTTTTGGCGGACAATCAGCTGAATCCTCCCAAAACGAGCGCCGATTTCAATGAACCCGGCACAAAATTACACACATTAAAAGGCTTGTACGAAAAACCGAAAAAACCGCTCTCACAGTTTTGATTTTTGCACAAGGAGAAAGCTGATGAAATACGGTTGGAAATACGATTGGAAATTTTTGCTCCTGGGAGTTTCGCTGACGTCTTTGTTTTGGGGAGCCGCGTTCGCCGCTGAGGACGACAGACCTTATTTGCCGTCGTTCCAGGTGAATGCAGCGGGTGTAATGGAAGGAGGACTGACAGCGTATAATTCGAGTTTTTTGGACGATTCCGTTTTGGCGCCGGCTGTGCATTTTACGGAAAACCAGCCTTCATACGCGCTGAACTCCCTAAAAGGGGCGCTCGGCGAGTCGCTCATGGACGGTGTTTTTACAAATACGCTCCTGAAACAAACGGGAGGATGGGCGAAACTGACGCCTGCGCGAGTCGGAAGCGGCGGAATCGACGGATTGTACGTCAGAATGGACCCGCTCGGGAATCCGAGACGGCTTCTGGTGGCCGACGCGAAGACGTATTCCGCTCGGCTTGGAAAAACGCAGGACGGAAAACAGATGTCGGACTCTTGGATCCGCCCGCGAATTCAACAAACGGCAAACAATTATCGCGGTCTGGCTGAAAAATTACAGAACGAAAAGGTCACCGCTTATAAAAACCCGCCCAAAGTCCCTGTTTCGAAGCAGATTTTAGTACAAATTAACGATAAAACGTACGCGCTCGTTTGG
Source organism: uncultured Planctomycetaceae bacterium (assembly GCA_964438515.1). Taxonomy (GTDB): domain Bacteria; phylum Planctomycetota; class Planctomycetia; order Pirellulales; family Thermoguttaceae; genus RGIG3701. Next base: position 18,764 of record CAYTLK010000015.1, on the reverse strand, counting down.
AACACAAAAAACGGTTTGGCGTATTATTCTCCGAACAAAAACGTCACTTCCGAACAGCTGTGCCGACAGGCTCGCCGAACGAGCATCTATTTGCAGGGCGCCGCAGACGGAAAAATCACGTACCGATCGGAGTTATTTACGTATAAAACGGAAAATGGGATGCATGTGATTTCGTCCAAAACGCTCGATGCCGACGCAAAAGTTGTGTCCGAACGCATTCTGGCGAGAGGAACGTTCGAAGACCTTCCCGAAAACTATCGTAAGGTGATTCGACGTACGGCAATTCGTACGTTAAACGAACAAAAAGGAACGCTGGGGATTCACTCGATTGATGATTTGAAAACGCTCGTGAGAGACTGCTGCAACAACCCTGAAAAGTTCAAAAAACTGTGCGTTCAGCCGCGAATAACGCCTTCGTTGATTCGGGCGGGAGTCACGACGGGAACGGCTCTCGTGCTCATCGGAGGAGTCGACGCAATTTCGCAATACGTCACAACGGGAACGGTCGACCTCGTAAGAACGGGAAAAATCACGCTGCTTACTGGAAGTTCCACCGTTCTGGGAGTCGCCGCCTCTTTCGGACTTCAATCTTTCGGCGTGGGAATGTCCGCTGCAAATGCGGTCGGCGGTTCCATTGCTGCATGCGGTCTCGCATACGGAATGTACTTTATGGGATATTGTACCCTCGGCGAGGCGAACTGGATGGCCGCTGCGGGAACCGCGGTTCTCGGAATTTATGCTGCAACCCCGGTCGTGCTTACGGCAGTCGCGTACTATTTTGGTACGGCGTCTACCGGTGCCGCCATCTCGTCCTTAAGCGGAATCGCTGCGACGAATGCAGCCCTTGCGTGGCTCGGAGGCGGAACAATCGCCGCAGGCGGTGCGGGAGTCGCTGGCGGTACTGCGGTTCTTACGGCGGCAACCTGCGGTGCGGCGCTCGTTGTTGTTGCGATTCCAATTGCATGGCAAACGTGGAAATATTGCAGCTCTCTGGAGTCGCAAAACGTGTATCTCTCTGAATTGGTACGTTATACCCACGAAAGAGTGCAAAACGGAAAACAGCTCGAATGGAACACACTGGCGCTCTAAAGAAGGAACCGGATTGGGAGTTAAAATGTCGAAACGTAAAACCTCTTCGAAACGTCTTCCGTTGAAATGTCTGGAAGTGGCTGTATTTTTCGACCTCGCGGTAGAATCCGCCCGCGGAATTTTGCGCGGATTCACACAGTATATTCGTCTCAATTCCCCCTGGAATGTGAATTTCGTGTCGAAAACCATCAACGATATCGACCCTTCCTCCCTGAAAAACTGGGAAGGAGATGGAATTTTGGCACATATTCCAAACGCCGAGACGCTCAATGAGATTTTGTCGAAACACTGTCCGACCGTGCTTTTGGCGCGCGACATCCATCAGGATCTTTCCGACTATCACCGTTCCGACTCGCCGATCGGCCCCGTTTTCATCCGCTGCGACAATGCGGCGATCGGACACATGGCGGCGGAGTTCTTTTTGAGAAAAAACTTCGAAAATTACGCGTACGTCTCGTATTCCCGCGACGTCTGCTGGTGCGAGGAACGCCGCGCGTCGTACATGGAGACGCTCTCAAACCGAGGGTTCAAAGTGCATCATTTTTTGCCGCCGGACGCCGCAGCAGACTGGTTTTCACAGCGCGAACCGCTGCAGAAGTGGCTCGAAGCTCTGCCGAAACCCGTCGCGATTCTGACCGCAAACGATTTTCGGGGGCGGCAGGTGCTGGAAGTCTGTCAGCGTGCGGAAATTTCCGTTCCTTACGATGTGGCGGTGCTGGGCGTCGATAACGATTTACCCGTCTGCGAGATGTGCTACCCGTCGCTTTCAAGCATCGAAATCGACTGGGAACGGGCCGGAATGCTTTGCGCCGAGGCGCTCGACGCGATGATGCACGGAAAAATCCCCACTTCGCCGACGATTTATCGGCCAATTCGGGTCGTTTCGAGAAATTCGACGGAGTTTTTCCAGGTTTCGGACCGTCTGGTGGTTCAAATCCTTGAAATCATCCGTATTTCGCGCGGTGAAAATCTCCGTGTGTCGGACATTTTGGAACTGATTCCCGTTTCGGAACGTTCGGCGCAGGACCGCTTTAAAAAGGTCGTCGGACACTCCATCATGGAAGAAATTAAGCGCGTTCGGCTCAAAAACATCTGTCAGTTGATTGAGGAAACGACGCTGTCGTTCCATGAAATCGCGCTGTCGTTCGGATTCGAAAACGCGAACCATTTGGGTCAGATGTTCAAGCGTGAACTCGGAATCACGATGGGCGAGTATCGGAAAAACCAAAATTCAGAAAACGAAAACGAGAACGAAAGCGGAAGCTGAAACGAAAGCGGATGCTGAAACGGAAGCGGAAGCTGAAGTTAAAATGAAAATCGTACTCACAAATATGAATATTGTAGAACACAGAAGGAATTCAAAAACATCATGAAATACGTATTAGGAATTGATTTCGGAGGAGGCGCTTCCAAAGCAACGCTTCTGGCGGAAAATGGAGAAATTGCGGCAATTAATACGGTCGAATATCCGACTTTTTACCCGAAAGCGGGATTTGCGGAACAGAATCCGCGCGACTGGTTCGAGGCGACGAAAAAAACGATTGGGGAAATTCTATCGAAAACGAAAGTTTCTCCGTCCGATGTGGCGGCCGTCTCGCTGGACGCCGCGACGCACACCGCCGTTCTCGCCGACGAAAATTTCAACATACTTCGTCCTGCAATTTACTGGACCGACTCACGAAGCACGGAGGAAGTTCGTTTCTTGCACGAAAATCATTCCGACGTGATTGAACGGGAAGTTTTGCACAAGCCCGACACAATCTGGACGCTCCCGCAGCTGCTTTGGGTGCAGAAAAACGAACCGGAAATATGGAAAAAAACGCGAAAAATCATGTTCGCGAAAGATTTTGTGCGTCATCAGCTGACGGACGATTTCGTAACGGATTTCATTGAGGCGCAAGGATCGATGTTCTTCGATTATACGCGGATGTGCTGGTCGGCAGAACTCTGTGGCTTGCTGGGACTGCCGGCGGACGGCGGCGAAATTTTGCCGAAACTCGTAAAACCGACCGACATTGCAGGGTGCGTGACGTCGAAAGCCGCGCGCGAGACGGGACTTGCAGCGGGAACGCCCGTTCTTTGCGGAACGACCGACACGGTGATGGAAGTTTTTGCTTCCGGAGCGATTTCGGCGGGTCAAATGACGATCAAACTTGCGACGGCCGGCCGAATTTGCGTCGTGACGCAGCGCGCCTTCCCGGACCGCAATCTCATTAATTACTCCCACGTCGCGGCGGGGCTTTGGTACCCGGGGACCGCCACAAAATCGTGTGCGGCGTCGTTTCGATGGTTTCGCGACACTTTCGGCGGTGAATACCAGCATTTGGCCCAAGCAGCGGGCGAGATTCCTGTTGGGTGCGGCGGACTCATGTTTCATCCGTTTCTCAACGGCGAGCTGACGCCCTACGCGGACCCGAAACTCTGTGGAAGTTTCATCGGAATTCGGGCGGGACACACGCAGGCGTATTTCACTCGTGCGGTTTTTGAGGGGGTCGCGATGTCGATGCTCGACTGTCGGAAGGCTCTCGAAAATATTAAAATCCCTCATGAAGACGCGGCCGTTGCGATCGGCGGCGGCACGAAAAGTCCCGTCTGGCGCCAAATTCTTTCCGACGCGCTTGGAATCACGCTCATTCAAAAGGAAAATTCGGATTCTTCGTTTGGTTCTGCGATGATGGCGGGCGTTTCGGTCGGAATATTTGCGTCGCTTTCTGACGCTCTGACACGCTGTTCGAAAGAGGTTTCTCGAACGCAGCCGAATGCGGAAAACACGAAAAAATACGCGGAAATGTTTCGGAAGTACAAGGCCGTTCACGACGTTCTCGCACCGATTTATCACGGCGAAATGTGAAAAAATAAATCAGAAAACAAATCCGAAAAATTCAAACAATAAAATAAATAGAAACAAACATGAAACATACAGAATCATAAACAATCAGCGCGATTTGTAGAGAAAAACAGAGAAAAACAAGAAAAAATTTTTTCGTCTCCGCGCACCCCCTTGCGAGAAAAGAACGGATGAAGTATATTAGAGGAAAATTCGTCCGTGTTCCTTCCTCCCTCCCCCGCCTCAAAAACATTTGGATTCAAAGAGGAATCCGTAAAAAAGGAATCATTCATGTTTTCCCTCTGCGTCTCTCTCATTTTTTGCTGTTTTTCCGCCTGCGAAACCTCCAGTGTCGGTATTCATGAAGAATTCATCTTCGAACAGGCTCCGTTTCCGCAGTGCCACGCCTCCACAATCGTCGAAACGAAGGACGGAACGCTCTGTGCCGCTTGGTTCGGCGGAACGCACGAAAATCATCCAGACGTCGGAATCTGGGTCTCGCGGAGAATTGACGGCACATGGACCGTCCCTGTGGAAGCCGCAAACGGAATTCAGAACGAAAAACTTCGATTTCCGTGCTGGAATCCCGTCCTGTTTCAGCCTCAAAACGGACCTCTGATGCTGTTTTTAAAGGTGGGAAAAAATCCGGCGGAATGGCGGGGAGAGTGGATGATTTCCGAGGACGACGGCCAAACGTGGGTCGATCGGAAAAAACTCCCCGACGGTTTCATCGGCCCCGTCAAAAACAAGCCGGTTCAGCTGAAAGACGGAACGATTCTCGCCCCTTCTTCCACGGAAAATGACGGTTGGAAGTCGCACTTCGAGTGGAGCTGCGACGACGGAAAAACCTGGGAAAAAGGAACGCCCATCCACAGCGCCGCCGAGTGCGAAAGCATTCAGCCGACGATTTTGTTTCATTCGGACGGACGTCTTCAAATGCTGGCGCGGAATCGGTCCGGAAACGTTTTGAGCGCCTTTTCGTCGGATGGCGGACGCAGTTGGGGAAAAGTCGAAGAAACGAACCTTCCCAACCCGAACTCAGGAATTGACGCGGTGACGCTCCGCGACGGCCGTCATCTGCTCGTTTACAATCCGACGGAAACCGTTTCGGGGAAATGGGGCGGTCGCCGAAACTGGCTGGCGGTTGCAATTTCGAGTGACGGTTTGCACTGGGAACGCGTTTTGACCCTTGAAAAATCGGAAGACGGTGAATTTTCCTATCCCGCAGTCATTGAAACAAGCGACAAAAACGTACACATTACATACACGTGGCGTCGGCAAAAAATCAAACATGTGGAAATTCCAGAATCGGTCATTAAAAGTTGGACCGTGAAAAAGACCCCAAAAGCACATAATTAAAACAAAATTTATAACAAATCAGAAAAAATTCAAAATCCTGTGAAAAAGGAAATCAAATCATGAAAAAATTCCTGCTTTCGTTCCTCGTTTTTTCCCTCCTTTTCCCTCTTAAAAGCGTTTTGAGTGCGGAATTTCAGGGGTTTGAGCGTCTCAAAAGCTCGCAATTCGCGGATGAGTCCAACGTTCTCGATCGTTTTGAGCCGCATCTGTCGGGGAATATGAAAATTGCGGCAGATTCCGACGCACAATGGGTCTGCGAGGCGCCCGAACGGGACGGAAAAACGCACGCCGTCGTTTGGTCCGTCGTTTTGAATCAAAAAGAACCGCTTTCCCTCTATTTTTCGGGCGAAAGTCGGTCGGAAGGTGTTTCGGGGTCGGAAAACGGCGATTATTCGCTCTATCTCGATATTATTTACGAGGACGGAACGCCGCGCTGGGGTGTGACGGCTCCTTTTTCCGGTTCCAAAAACTGGGAGGAAAAATTTACTCTTTTTGCGCCCGAAAAACCCATTAAGCGTCTGACGATGTACGCTCTTTTCCGAAACCAAACGGGGAAAGCCGCATTCCGAAACGTGCGTCTCGTTGAAATCACTCCCGAAAAACAAAAAGAAATCCTCTTTTTTGACGGAACGCAGGTCCGAGCGCTTTCCTCAAACTCCCGCAAAGTCGAAACTCCGCAAAAAGACGCCGTTCGTTTTTACATTCGCGACGCGGCCGCCGACTCCAACTGGGTTCGAATGACGCCGAAAAAGTACGACGTTTCGGACTCAAAAACGGACGCCGAATATAATGTAAATTTCACGAAAAATGAAGGCGAAAAGTCAGGCGGAAACGGGAACAAAGGCGGAAACGGAGCTGAAGATTCGGAATTCACGCTGCTTCAAACGGAATCCGTCTCCTCCAAAGGAATAACGCACAATATACTGAAAATCCGTTCGGAACGTCCGATCGACCGCTGCGTGACGCTCGTCGCCGCCGTTCCCGTCCCGGAAAAAATGACCGAGGCGTTTCTAGGTCTGAATAAGATTACAAAAATCGGAACCGATGAAATTTCGAGCGCGTTTTCCACTTTAGGCGGGATGAAACGCATGAATCGCTTCCCGCTTTTGGGCGTCGGAAATCAAAATTCGGAATTCTGGCTCGGAATCACTCCAGCTTTCCCGGCAGTTTATCGTACATTTTACAATCCTTCGACTCAGGAACTCTGCATCGCGTACGATTTGGGTTTCATTCCGGAAAAATGCGAGTGGGAGCTTCATTTTTGTCGTTTCGAACAGCGAGCCGGCGGCGGTCTGCGAGCCGCTTGGAACCGTTACATGCAGGAATTTCCAGATGCGTTTGAAGTTCGTACGAAAAAGATGGGCGTCTGGATGCCGTTTGCGCCGATCAGCAAGGTTGAAAATCCGGATGATTTCGGTTTCGTTTTCAAAGAAGGGACCGACGAACCGCAGTGGGACGACGCGCACGGTGTTCTGACGTTTCGATACACGGAACCGATGACGTGGTGGATGCGATTTAAAGCACCCGAAAAAGACAAAAATGAAAACAAAAATGAAGACGAGGCGCTGATTGATGCGGGAATTCAGGAGGCTAAACGTCTTGCGGAGACCGGAAACGAAATGGCGCAAATGTGGGAAAATTCCGTGATGTACGACAAAAACCAACGTCCAGCCGGTATTTTTCTCGACACACCCTGGTGTTGTGGAATCGTGTGGAGTACGTCGGGACTTCCGAACATTTCGGAGCCTTCCGATTTTCGTGCAAAATTTTCAGAAGAATTCAAAAACTATACGTACGGAAAACAAAAGACGGACGGCGACGACTCTGGAATCGACGGCGAGTACATTGATTCGTCGGAGGGGTACGTGACGACGGAACTCGATTTTCGCCGCTCACATTTTCTGGCGGTCGAGACGCCTCTTACATTCTCGCTCGAAACGAAAACACCCGCCATTTTACGGGGTTTAACAACGTTTGAATACGTTCGGGGAATCGAAAAACCCGTTCACGCATCGGGACGACTCATGATGGCGAACTCGACACCGATTCGTCTTTCGTGGCTCGCGCCGCTGCTCGACGTTCTCGGAACGGAAACCAACTGGAACTGGAACGGAAAATGGTCGCCGATGGAGATTTCGGAAATGCAGTACCGACGCCTTCTTTGCGGCAAAAAACCGTACTGCTTCCTGCAAAATACGGACTTTACGAAATTTACGTACGAAATGAGCGATAAATTCATGCAGCGGTCGCTCGCGTTTGGATTTTTCCCAGGTTATTTCAGTGCGGACGCCGCCACGGGACACTATTTTTCCAATCCGGAGCTGTACAATCGCGACAGACCGCTGTTTTGCAAGTACATTCCGCTTTGCCGTCTGGCGGCCGAAGCGGGTTGGGAGCCGGAAACGGGTGTGAAAGTACGCGACGAACGGCTTCTGATTGAGCGTTTTGGACGTCCCGATGCGAAAAACGGCGGGATTTACTACCTCACAGTTTTTAATCCGACGAACGAAACCATTCCCGTCGAGCTTTCCGATTTTGCACCGAATCTCAACGGAAAAACGGAGGTTTTGGTCGGAAAATCGCCGCTGGAGCCGGAAGCCGTTATGATGTTCAAAGTCACAAAAAACAAATAAATTAAAACTCGTCCAATATTCATAAAAAACGAATTAAATCGGAAAAATAAAGAAAACAAGAGTGAATTTTATGAAAAGCACACCCATTTTCACGTTTCCAGCGGTTCTTCTGACGGTTTTACTCCTTTTTCTCGCCGCGCAAAACACGTCGGCAGACGAAAAATGGGAAAAACACGCCGCATCGGCGCGTGCGTCTGAAGGTCTTGCTGCGTATTTTACCGGCGACGACTTTCTCGAAAGCGGCGATCTGAGCCCCGACAAAATGATTTGGCGCGGAAAAACCCCTTGGAAGACGCAGACTCTCGCGTCCGGCGTACGTTTCGTTTCGCTTGACGATTCGTGGCTCGAAGTGCCGGCCCTCGAACTTTTTAAGGCGAAAGACGAAAACGGAAAGTCCGTCTGTCACGCGTTTTCCGTCGAAATCCGCCTCCGTTCCCGCGGTCAGGGAACCCAACTGGGCGGCGGAAACGCGAAAAACGGAATGATTTGCTGTCAGGGAAACGGTTACTGGCAGGGATTGCGCGTCGTGTGCGACACAAATTCCGGATCGACGAATCTCAATATCGGGAAACAACCCTCCTGCGCCTCCAGCGGACCGTTGAATTCGTACATGAATCTTTCTGAAAACGTCTGGCACCACGTCTGCGCCGCGTGGGACGGTACGAATATTCGTCTTTATATCGACGGAATTCTCGTTTCTTCCGGCACTTACGAAGGCGATTTTGTTCCGGACGGAAGCGGTTTTCGTCTCGGAAACGGCGGAGCGGGAGTTGGAACGCTCAACATGGACGTCTGCGAGTGCGCCGTCTTTTCGCGCGCCCTTTCTCCCGACGAGATTTTCGCGCACGCGTACGGAATTGAATCCCTCACGGACGCACAACGAACCCAAATTCAGCGCCTTTCGCAGCTCGCGTCGGAAAAACAGTGGGCCGACCTTCCGAATGCGTCTGCCGAATTGCGCAAAACGTTTCCCGCTGAGGCGTTCGGGACCGAGTCGGACGCGTCGAAAGAGTCCGTATTTACGAATCCTCGGAATTCCCTGAAATTCCAGCAGATTTTCATGCTTCAGCTTTGCGGACGTTTTTCAGACGCGCGCACACAGACGCTTGCGGTGCTGAAAGACTCGAAAATCCCGGCCGCCGAGCGTGCGCAGCTCGGAAAAATGCTTCTTCCAAACGAAACGAAGCGGGTTTTTGAGGTTCTTCCTCGTGAAACGGCACTCGAAATTCAGCACATGCAAGAGGCGGGTCTGATTTCCCTCACGCCCCGTCAGGAAATTGTGCTTCGGGAGTCGTGCGTCCTCGAAACCCTTTCGAATCCTTCTTCCTCAAAATCCGAACTTACGGCGGCGTCCAAAGAATTTGCGGCGCTCGGAGACGCATACGCCTCGGTACTTGAAGGTTCGGCACTCGACGCAAAACGCTGGGAAATACAGTACCGCGAGGGACTTGCGCTCTTCCGAGCGAAAAATTACTCCAAAGCCTCCGAAATTTTCCGACTTTTGGCCGGAAGCGCCTCGGAAGGTGAAAAAAGTACGGGTCCCGGCGTCGTCGATTTAGTCGCATTGAGACGCGGCGCCGCACGTGAAATGTACAATCAGACGCAGTTTTTGGCCGACTCTCCCAAACGACTTTTCAGCAGCCGCGCGCTGCACCATCATCAGCTCGATGAAAACGATTGGAAGAAGCAAAACTCAAAGAAAAAATCCGATTCCGGTTCGAACGCTGCGAAAGTTTCAGACGCGCCGGGTGTTGCGGAAGGTGCGGAAGATGTGCAAAATTTCATTCTTCCTCCCGATCACGCATTCGGTTTGGAACTGGAAGTGTCGAATTTTACGGAACTTGAGGCGGCTCGCGACCGGCTGCGGGAATACAAACAGCTGAACGATGGAAAACTTCCCGCCGGGGGAGTAAAAATCGTGATTCTTCCCGGAATCTACCAAATGACGCGCACATTTTCGCTCGGCGCGCAGGACGCAGGGAGCGGGGAAACGCCGATTCTTTATACGGTGAAGGACCCGAAAAAGACGGTTTTTACCGGCGGTTTGAATCTCACACAGCATGCGGTCCCGCTTGAAGAATCCGCAAAAAAATCGAAAGCAGACGCCGAGATTCTGAAACGTCTGACGGCTGACGCCGCAAAGAATGTGTTTGTCGTACATCTTTCAGAAGTTCCGGAGTTTTCGGAGGTTTTGAAGGCGCTTCCCGATGCGAAACTCCCGCCTTTAGGTCGTCGCGGCGGCGGAAGCGGGCCGGACGCGGAACCGTGGGTGCAGCTTTACGCTGTGGAAAGCAGAAATCCGAACGATTTTCATGCGCCGAATTACGCCGAACTTCTGACGCTGGCGCGCTACCCGAACGCCGGTTTTTTGAACATCAACGAAGTGTCGCAGGGGCTTTGGAAGTCGGAAAACGCGAATCAGCCGGCGATTTTCAACGTGAAAGAACCTCTCGACGCACCGCGGCTTGAAGCGTGGAAAAACGCGCCGAATCCGTGGCTCTTTGGGAGCTGGACCGCGCTTTGGACGATCCAAATGATGCCGCTGAAAGACGTCGATGTTTCGGAAAAAACGATCCTTGCAGGAGGTTCCAACGTTCGGAACGACTATCCGTTTTTCGTGCTGAACGTTCTTGAAGAACTCGACGCACCCGGCGAGTGGTTCCTCGATCGCGACTCCCAGACGGTTTACTTTTGGAAGGATGCGTATGATGGGAAAAATGTAGAAGGTTGCAAGGAGACGCAATATTGGATTTCGCTCTTCGACCAGCCGTTCGTGACGATGAAAGAGGCGGCGTGGACGTCTTTTGAAGGGTTTACGATGGAATTCGGGACGCGTTCCGCCGTCAAAATTGAAGGCGGCGACCACAATTTGCTCGTCGATTGCACCCTTCGGAACTTCGGAACTTGGGGCGTTGTTCTGAACGGCCAAAAAAGCGGTCTTTACGCGTGCAATCTCATGAATTTTGCAGGCGGTGCGGTTCAGATGCACGGCGGAAAAACCACTCCGGACGGGACGCAGCCGGCGGAACTGTTTGCGGAAAATACGGAAATTGACGGTTTCTCACTCATCGATCTTGCGTACACGCCCGCATTCCACATCGACGGCGCCGGAAACCGAGTGACGCACTGCAAAATTCATAATTCGCCGCACCATGCGTTCCGCGTGGAAGGAATGGAGCAAAAGATCGAATTTTGCGAGGTGTACGACGTTGTGTATCAGGGAGACGACCAGGGAGCCGTCGATATGTGGGCGAATCCGGCGCTGCGCGGCACACTTTTCCGCGGAAATTACTGGCACCACGTCGGAACCGGCTGTCTTGAAGCCTCTTACGGCGGCGACGCGCCCAGCATGAGCGGCGCACAGCGTGCAAAACGCGCTCGAAAACTCGCAAACCGCATCAATCAGCAGCTTTGCGGTCAGGGCGGAATCCGTCTCGACGATGCGATTTCTTCGGTCGTCATTACGGGAAACGTCTTCCAGGAATGTTCCAGTAAAAACTTCGGGTGCATCCAAATTCACGGCGGAAAAGACAATTTGATCGACAATAACGTTTTTATCGGAAGCGTCGGATGCGTCTCCCTCACTCCTTGGGGCGAATCGCGCTGGTTCGACTCTCTTCAGAATAAATTGTACCCTTATATGAAAAACGTCACTGGAATTACTGATTTTAGTACGTCTGGAATGTGCCCTCTGATGGAAAAGTATCCCGACCTTTTGACGCTGAAGGAACATCACGATCGGAACTTTTTCACGCGCAATCTTGTGTTGAACTGCAAGGAATTTTTCCTGCGCGACAACGGAACCAACGAGATTTTCAGCAACCTCATGCTGTCGGCCGACCCTTCTGACTTTTGTAAGAATCCGGACGCCGAGCGTGATGGTTTCTTGAGATTCAGAATTCCGTACGAAAGTCCGTTGTTCAATGCGGCTGGAATGCTTCCGCTTTCGATGGACCGGATGGGTTTGTACCCGGACGGACGATACAGAACGGAAAAATGAACAGAAAATGAACCATAAATAACTGTTAAACGAACCATAAACGAACCATTATTTTTGATTTTTGAAAGGATTTTATATGACTCACCGAAACCTTCCCATCTTGTGGATCTTTCTTTTGACGTTATTTTTAAACGTTTCCGTTCGCGGAGCCGATTCCGTGCGATTCGACTTTGCGGACGAGGCGTGGAAACTTACGAACGGCGACGGAAAACGCATTACGACGGACTCCGGAAGCGTGATTCTTGAAATTTCCGGAAACGGAACCTATTCGAATGCGTGGGAGCGGAACGACGTCCCCGTTTTGCCGGGACGCACCGCGATGCTGCGCTTCAACGCACGTCGTACTGCGGGGTCGGGCGGCGGAATGACGGGATTTTCGTTCGCAAATTTCGACGTCCCCATCAGTTCGGAGTGGAAGCCGATCGTGCTGATTTTCAGCATCCCGAAAGATCAAACGTCCGCAAAAGTCCGGCTCGGACAGTGGATGATTCAGGGAACGATTCAATTTTCGGACCTTGAATTTACGTATCTTACCCCTTCATTCGACGCAAACGGACTGGCGGACGACGAATCCGTTATTTTCGGCGACTCCGGACCCGTGTACGAATTCAACTCCCAATGGGGCGGCACGCAGGGAAATTATAACCGCACGTTCGTCGAATCGACCGTCGGATTCAATTCGAATCGCTGGTGCTTCGGCGAAAATGGAAAAACCGTCTTTCGTTTTGACGCGCCGAAATTCGGAAACGAGCGCTTTTTCGGCGGAAAACTCGCTTTCAACATTGGGTACTTCGTGCGCGGAACGCTTTCCGCACAATATTCTGCCGACGGTGAAAACTGGACGGAGCTTGCAGCGCTCGACGCCTCCGGTTCGAAGGACGCCCAGCTTCCGGAAGACGCAAACGGCGTAAAAACCTTCTGGATTCGATTCGTTGGAGGGAAAAACACGAACTTACAACTGTACAACTTTCAGATTTCCGCTCCTTTAACCTCTTCGAACGGAAAAACTGAGGGTTCGAGCGCTGAAAACACGCCGATCGGAACGGAAAAAGCCGGCGTTCGCGGAACCACGTGTTTCTGGGAACTCGTTCGCGGAGATGAAGGGTTCGAAAAAGTCCTTCCGCCGCTTTCGGAACTTCCGAAAACCGAAACGGGAACGCAAATTTACGACAAAACGCTTACGTGGACGGAATCCAACGGAACGAACGAAATTCAAAAAACCGCTGAAGTCCGCTGCAGATACTTCGTCGCGGACTTCTATCGTGAAGATTTCGGCGAGCTGCTTCCGGAAACGTCCGACGCACTCGGTCTTTGGTGGTGCGACGCGACGCGGAAAGTCACACAAACACGCCGAATCCCCGCAAAATCCGCCTCAAATTCTTCTGAAAAACAAAATTCGTCCGGGATTCAGAGTCCGTCTGATGTACAGAATTCGTCCGGGATTCAAAAACCTTCCGGGCTGCAAATGAGTGCGGCGGGAAACGATTTCGAATCGTGCCAGCTCGTTTTGAATCCTTCGGAAAAAATGGTTCTTGAAAACGTACAGATTTCGGAACCGACCGACTCTCGCGGAAACAAAATTCAATCCGAAAACATAGCGATTCGTACCGAATTCTATCACTTCATCGACCATCCGACCGATCGGGTGGGGGTGCGTGAATTTTATCCCGACGCACTTCCGCCGGCGGTTTTTCCGCAGGAACTCGAATCAAATCGTAACGCGCCGCTTTGGTTCACGATTTACGTCCCCGCAGGAACTCCGGCGGGCGATTATGCGTCGAGCGTCACGCTCACGCTCAAAAATCCGGCAGACGGAACCTCAATCACGAAAAAACTCCCGCTTTCACTGCACGTTTGGGGATTTTCGATTCCTGTACAGAATCATTCCGAGACGGCTTACGGCTTTTCGAACGGGACGGCGCACCTCTACCACAACGTGAAAAGCAACGAGGATCGTCGGCGTTTGGACGACATTTATTTCCGTTTTCTGGGTCGCTATCGAATCAGCCCCTACAATCCGTGTCCGATGGACGGAATTTCGTACAAATTTATCGTCGACTCGGAACATCCGGAAAACTCGCGTACAGAAGTCGATTTTACACGCTTTGACGAGGCGTTTGAACGAGCAGTCCGCGAATATCATTTCACGAATTTTTCACTTCATCTTCCCGGAATGGGCGGCGGAACGTTCCACGAGCGTTACGAACCGAAATTGGAGGGTTTCGGCGAAGAAACGGTGGAATATCAGTCGATGTTTGCGTCGATGGTGCGTCAGCTGGAGGCGCATTTGCGTGAAAAAGGCTGGCTGAAAATGGCGTACATTTATTGGTTCGACGAGCCGGACGTGAAAGATTATGAGTTCGTAAAGAACGGAATGAATCGAATCAAAAAGTACGCGCCGGGCTTGCAGACGATGCTGACGGAAGAGCCGGCAGAAGACGTAATTCAAAACGGATTGTTGGGAAAAATCGACATTTGGTGTCCCGTCACTCCGAATTTCAACGAGGATTTAGCCGAAAAATGCCGCGCAAACGGGGAACGTTTCTGGTGGTACATCTGCTGCTGGCCGCATGAACCATACTGTACAGAATTCATCGACCACAACGCGATTGAAATGCGTACGTGGATGTGGCAGACGTGGAAGTACAACGTTGTAGGAACGCTCATCTGGACGATGAATTATTGGAATTCGACGTCGGCTTTCCCCGATTCGTACCAAAATCCGTACCTTGATCCGATGTCGTACGTGAGCGGTTACGATACACCGGCCGGGTCGAAACGGTTCTGGGGAAACGGAGACGGACGTTTTTACTATCCGCCGCTTTCCTGCGCCGTTCCGGACAGAAGTTCCGAGGCCGTTCCGAACTTTGAGGAGCCGGTTCCGAGCATTCGTCTGGAAATGCTGCGGGAGGGGATTGAGGATTACGAGATGCTTTGGCTCCTTCGTGAAAAACTTTCCGACCCGGCGGTTCGAAAGACGATTTCGGCAGAAAAACTGGCGGAATACGACGCACTTCTGACGGTTCCGGAGGAAATCACGAGTACGCTCACGCAGTTCAGTACGAATCCCGATCGGATTTACGCACGTCGAAAGGCGATTGCGGAAGCGATTGAGACGCTGACGGAACTTCCAAAATGAGTGTTTTGATTTTTCGTTTATAATGGAAGAACAATGCGTACAGCAAGCCCGTAATGAAGCGAGTGAAGCGAGCGGAATTAGGGTTCGTCAGGCCGCGAACATAGGATTGCAAAAAAATCCGGTGTTTTTTGGTCTATCACCCCAATTACCCTAATTCCGCTCACTGCGTTTGCTTCATTACAGGCTTGCTCGCAAACGAACGTATTACAAAAACTCAGATCGGAGTTTTTGTAATACCTCATTTATTTGATTTTAATAGATTATCGAACAATTTTGATGTGATTTTTCATCATGTTTTTCAAAGAGATGAATTCACCATTAGGAATATTGCGTCTCACCGAGGAAAATGGGGCTTTAACCCGCCTCGAGTTTGAGCCGGAAGAGGCGTCCAGCGGGGAAATTGCGTCCACTCCCCTGCTCGACCGAGCCGTTCGGGAGTTGGAGGAATATTTCGGCGGAACGCGCCGAGAATTCGGAATTCCGCTGCGCCTCGACGGTACAGTTTTCCAATTGAGCGTGTGGAACGCGCTGAAAGGAATCCCGTACGGAAAACTGGTTTCGTACCAGGAAGTTGCGGCATCAATCGGTTTTCCCCGTGCGTGTCGGGCGGTCGGAAGCGCGATTGGAAAGAATCCTGTGCCGATTTTCATTCCCTGTCACCGCGTCCTTGGGAAAAATGGGAGTTTGACGGGGTACAGCGGCGGACTTCTGCGGAAAGAATTCTTGCTCGGACTGGAAAATCCGATTAAACGATAAATATTTTCACATTTTTTGAAAAAATTATCAAAATTTGAGAAAAAAAGGTTGCATTTATTTTTCTTTGGATTAAAATAAACGATGTAAAATGTTGTACATTTTGTCGATGTGTTTTTATCGGTAATCGAATGTTCCCCGATTGAAGGTATTCCAATGAAAAAAGTTCGCATAATTTGTTTGCTTTCCCTGTTCTTTTCCGCAGTTGGAATGGTTCGCGCGGCCGACGTGACCGTTGGGACGAATGAAACCCGTACACAAACAACGATTCTGACGGTCGACAATCTGTACATGAACAACAACTCCACGTTGGTCATGAATGCGGCAAACATTTACATTGCGGCCACGAATGCGTATTTCAACGGCGCGGCGATTCAGGTGAATTACAGCACCGGCAATCCAACGTGGCCGTCTCCCACGTTGAATCAAAGTTCTGCAAACGCCAAATCTTACTACATTCAGGCCGGCGGTTTGACCATTAATACTGCAGCGGGTGTTCTGACCGAAATGTCCGGCAAATTCCTGAACGGAACGGCGGGAGCCGTCGACGGAGGTCTGACAGTCAGCGGGTCGGGAACGGTTTTCGTTCAAAATGCATACAATACTTTCACTGGCGACACGGTTTTGACCGGCGGAAATCTCGTCTATCGTGCAAGTGCCGTCGTCAAAAGCGCCTTGCAGCTGAAAAACGGAATGGCGCAAAACAACAGTGCGAACGCAATCAATCTCGCAACCGTTACGGACGCAGCGACGACCAACAGCGTCACGCTTGCGGGAAACTTCAGCGCCGCAAACGTTGCGGTGAACCTTGCGGGTTCCGTCACTCTCGGACGCGGAAAGGATTTCTCGTGGAATAATGCGAGCATCGCTGCCGCCACGAATGGAACTCTGACGATCGGAACCGGTGCGACATTTCGCTCGCAGACGCTGACGATCGGAACGGGAACGACGCTCAAGCTCGACGGCGGAAAAGTCGGAGTGGGAAACAACGAATTCACCACGGTTGCAAGCAGTCTGAAAGTCAGCAACGGCACACTCACGCTCAGCGGCGGCGCCATTTCCTGCGCAACGTACGTCACGTTTTCCGGAACCTCCCAGTTCAATTCGGGAACCATCACCGCCTCCGGCGACCTTTTAACGTATGGCGGGACCACGAATTTTGCCGGCGCAAACGCAACTTTTGCCGGTAAAATCGAAAACAACGGCGGAACGATAAACTTTGCCGCTGGAACCGTCGACGTGACGTCCTACGTGAAAAATACAGCCACAACAAATATTGACGGCGCGACCCTCAACGTTGGAAAAACATCGGGAAACACAGCGGCTGCTTACGTCTCACTCACCGGAACCAGGGCTGTTACAAATTTCAAATCCGGCACAATCAACGTGAATTATTACGACACGGTGATTATGCCTGTACGTTTTAACAGTTTCATCGTTGAAGATGGTGCAACTCTCAACATGAGCGGCGGCGACCTGAATCTTTACGGCGTCCTGCGTCTCGGAAACGGAACCGGAACTGGAACGATGACTCTGTCGGGAGGAACGGTGAATGTCGGTCAGGCGGAAATCACGAACCGTTCGTTCTTCATCGGCGGAAACTCGGGTGGTGTTTTCAACATGACGGGCGGAACGCTCAACGTTCTGAATGGAAACGTCATCGTCGGACACGGCGGCCAGGGAACTGCAAACATCAGCGGCGGCGAAATCAAGTCGGCAGGTTTATACTTCTTTAATAACGGAACGTCGTCCAAAATTAATATTGACGGCGGAACGTTCAACATCGACGCTCTCGGCTGCGGCTCGAGCGATACGTATCCCGGAAAAGGGACGATGACGCTCACGGGAAGCAAAATGGTTTGGAACGGTTTCACGGGCGCCAGCATCCAGAAATTTGAAATCAACACGAGCAGCAGCGTCACGTTCAATCTCGACGCAAATGGTTTTGCCGCGATTAACGCCGAAACGGTGAATCTCGCCGGAACCCTCGTTGCGGGTTCGTTTACGGGGCTGAACGCGTACAGCGACCCGATTCTTTTGGCTCGCGGAATGACGACATACACGAATACCGGAACGATGCAGAGCGCCAGCGACGCGATTTACAATTTGCAGAGCGACGCGAACACCAATTCGCTCTATGCGATCCTCAACAGCGACATCTTAATTACGGATGCGGTTGTTTCCAAAAACGGCATCGTTTTCACTTCGGCGCTCGGACGCGGTGCGGTTGCGGTCACATTCCCGATTGATGAAATCTCGCTCGTCACGAACATTGCGGTGGACGAGGAGTTGGACAATTTCGTTCTGTGGCTCAACGACGAGGGACTTCCGGACGGAATTACGGCTCTCGTGAACAATTACGACACGAATTCGGTGGATCTTGTGGGACTTGTTGTGAAAGATGACGGAAAAATGGTTTGGGACTTTACGAATTACAATGACGGAGCCGCGATGCTTTCAGCCGTCAATTTCCACGATGCTTCCGAGATTCCGGAACCTGCATCCGTTGTGCTTCTGGCGTTTGGGATGGGGTTGATTTTCGTTTCACGTCGAAAATCGGTACTATTTTCAAAACAGTAATCACCTAATTTTATTATACAGAATCTGCGGGACCGTGAATCCAACCTCCCGCAGATTTCTTATTTTAAATCAAACACATGAACTACGTGAAAGGGTGTTTTATAATTATACGGATTCCACCTGAAAATTCAGTTTAAGCGGCCGCGCAACGGACCGAACAATGGGGTTCTTCCGGCAGTAAACACAGGATTCCATAAAAACGGTGTTTTTGGTCCAGCACCCAAATCACGCTAATTCCACTCACTGCGTTCGTTTCATTACGGGCTTGCGGGTCTCGAAAATCCGCGCTTACAATTGGACCGAACAATGCGTAAGCAAGCCCGTAATGAAGCGAGTGAAACGAGCGGAATTAGGGTTTTTCCGGCTGCAAACAATGGATTCCAT
>CAYTLK010000014.1:42765-60930 GCA_964438515.1 uncultured Planctomycetaceae bacterium | reverse complement strand
AAAAATCCGTTTTTCAGGAACGCACATTCAGCGGGCACAAAGCCCGCCGCTCGCCAGATGGGGCCAACGAAAAACTCGTCTTTATCCGTGAATTGGAACACTGACGGGAAGCAATACGTGTGCGGTTCAATCGTTCGAACACACCCTAGTTAAAATTCATGCAAGACATACAGAAAGAACATCCTGACGGTCCATCAGGATGTTCCATTCCTTATAGTTTCATCTTTTTGTGACGTTTTTCAGTTCAACGCAGCGCCGGTGAGCGTTCCGCTTCCCGGGAACGTGATGGAGGGCGCATTCACCACGTTCAGCTCGCCGCGGTCCATCCAGACGCCCGCGCCGTCCAGCTGGAAAATTCCGAGCGACACTTCGGTTCCCATCCGACAGGCTTCGAAGCCGATCCAGCTTTCGACGAACGTATTCTGTGCGGAAAGCATCGAGTCGAGCGCGTCGATGAGGTCACGCGCAAACGTGTCGCCGAACTGGGACGTTTCGTTCGGTTTCGGCGGCTGAAGCAGCTGCAAGTTCGCCTGATCCACTCGACTCATCGCGACGAAAACGGAGATTCTTTTCAGTTCAAAATTCAACTGCGCCACATCGACCTGACGCACCAGCGTCCGAATGTTTTTCTGGATGGAGTCTTCATAATGAATGTATGCCCGCCGTGCGCGATCGTAATGAATGAGGGTTTCGACGTACGCGTTGCGTTCCTGACGGCGGTCAAGCGGCGTGTCGAACGTCATTCCCAGCGAGAGAGTCGAATTTTTGTGCGAATTTTCAAGCCCCGACCGTGCGTCTGCCGTGACGCTCATGTCGCTTTTCAGGTCGTTTGCCGCAATTTCAATCTGCCGCCATTCATCGACGAGTGCCGTTCGGGCGTTCATCCAGTCGAGACGATTCTCGCGTGCGAGTGCAATCGCGTGCTGTTCGTCGATTTCAACCGGCGTAAGCATCACCGAATCGAGCCGCGCCCGCGCCTGAAGCAGCGACATATCGAGGAGTTCGCTGCTGAATTGGTCCATCCAAAGGTCGAGTTTTTCCAAATCCTGCGTGTTTTGAATTTGAGTGAGCGAATTTTCGATTTCAATCATGCGTTCTTTGAACAGCAAGTAGTCCTCGCCGAGCTTTTTCACACGATCATGAAAGATTTTCGGATCAATGGCGGTCCGATCGACTTTTCCGGCCAAAACTTCCGGACGGGACGCGAGGCGGCGAAGGAACGCAAGGCGTTTCGGATAAGCGTTTTTGAGCGTTACAAAGTCTCTATCGATATTTGCGCAATATTCTTTCATTTTCCCGATTTCGGTCTGCATCACCTGAATGGTCGCGTCGAAGGTGTGGTCGCCGTTTCGCACTTCACGCTGCTGTTCCGCCACAAGCGTCCTCATCGCCGTTATTTTCGGGGAAACGAGAATAAACGGTTCCAGCATCTCGTCGTTCACGGTCGCGGAAATCTGCGGCGGAAGTCCCAGCGTCATTTTGTATTGATCCAGCGAGTTTTGATATCGGTTTTCGGCCGTCATCAGGTTGATTTGTGCACTCAAAAGCGACTGACGCGTCTGGTCGACCTGCGTTCTGTCGAGCCGGTCGGCCAGATACAGCGCCTCCATGCGGTCCATACTGTACTGAAGATCCGACACGTTTTGACGTTGGTTGGAAAGGTCCAGCTGGGTGTAAATGAGTCCGTAAAGGTTGTTGGCGCTCGTGAGGATGCTTTCGACGCCGGGAGTCGAAACGTAACCGCCGGACCCGGGAGCCGAAATACCGATCCCTCCGACCATAATTTCCATGTAGAACCCCTGTCGGTAGCGTTCCATTTCCCGAAGGTTGCAGATGAACGCGCGTTCCGTCTGCGTCAGATTTTCAAGCGCGTACGCCCGTCCGTAATTGCGCAGAAGCGGCTGCACGAGCGACATATTGAGGATCGTTGTGGAAATTCCGGACGAATTGGAACTTCCGCCGCAGGTCCAAACGATACTGTTCGCAATTCCCGCCGCCCAAGTTCCGCCGAGTGCTGTGTATTTTTTGCCGCTCGCGTCCGCCGTATCCAGCTCAACCGCCCCCGTTCCTCGAAACGCAGTGTCGTAACCGACGCCGCCGCCCAAAGCGTAATGCACGTCGAAATCGTAACGGCGCAGCGAAACGTTCAGCGCCGACATGTAAATGTTTTCGAGAGCCGTCTGATAGTCCGGCGAATTCACGAGCGCGATCTGAATTGCGGTCGAGCGGTTCAGAATCACGTTTCCTTCGGCGTCCCGCGGCAAACTGTTCTGCCAGTCCGGATTCTCGACCGATGTAATGACTCCGTTTTTCGTCCAGCCGTCCCAGCCTTTTTTCCCATAAACGCATCGCATCATCACGTTCGACGTTGGATCGTCGGCCGGCATCGGCTGCGCGTCGCGGTCATACGGCAAAAAAAACCGTGCGTTGGACTGAGCCTCAAAACGATAATCCATGACGGGAAGGTCCTTGAACTGGCACTTCTTTTCCGCAACGAGACGGCGCACATCTTCGTCCGCCTGATGACGCCAGAACGGACGCTGGCACCCGCTCGAAAAACCGCAAAGTATCGTAAATATCAGTGCAAGGCCGATCTTTTTTTGATGGTTCGTGAAAAAAGACATAATCTGATTCCTGTACGAAAGTATAAATCGTTCTGCGTGTACAGAACGTTACTGTTGCTGTGTTTTGAAATCATCGACAGGAAAATAGTGAAACTTTAACGATTGTAACGATATTAACGAAATCGTCAAGTTTTCCAAATAAATGCACTTTGACGGCAATCCATCCGCGGCACGATGAAACTCTGAGAAATCAAAAGCATTTCAAAGAATGAAGATTTTTGTGAGAATTTATGGAAAAAAGATAAAAAACTACAAGGAAGTTCCCAAAACTTTGTATAATCGAATCCGACGAAAGACCGACCCACCGGTGGGCGGCGCAAGCCGATTGGGTGAATGGAACCAAGCAAGCCCGTAATGAAGCGAGTGAAACGAGCGGAATTAGGGTTTTTCGGCTGCAAACAACGGATTCCATAAAATCGGTGTTCACAAGGCGAGCGGCGGGCTTTTTGCCCGCTGAAAGTGCATTGGGCCGAACAATTCACAAGCAAGCCCGTAATGAAGCGAGTGAAACGAGCGGAATTAGGGTTTTTCCGGCTGCAAACAAATGAGAGGGGACCTACTCGATGAGTTCGTCGATATTTTCAAAATACTAATATTGTGTAATAATCTTTCTTTCCTGCGGCTCTCAAACGAACCCCTTGCGCACGGCCCAAACTGCGGCCTCCGTACGTCCGTGAACCCCGATTTTTTGAAAAACACGCTGAATATGTTCTTTCACCGTCTCGGCACTCACCCCCAGCTGAAGCGCAATTTCCTTGTTGCTCGCTCCCAGCGCCAGATGACGCAGCACTTCTTCTTCCCGCCGCGTAAGTTTCAGACGCATTTCGAGGAATCCCTGCGTATTCTGCATCGCTAAAACGTCATTCCACGCAGTATTTTGCGAGGTTCCGGTATTATAATAGATATTTTGTACCGTCAGAATGAAACTCATGGCGGAGACGCTCGTCAAAACATAATCGCGCACCCCCAAACCCGCCGCCTGAACGAGAAAATAAGGGTCATTGGAATGCGTCAGCACAACGACTTTCTGCTTCGGAAACTGCTGTCGGTACTGCGACAGAAAACGTACGCCGTCAAAGGCTTTCGTTTGAATATTGAACACAAGAATGTCGGGATAGCGCTCCTCCGCCTGCTTCAAAGCGTCCTGAACGTTATTTGCGGACCCCACCAGATGAAGCGCAGAATCCGCTAAAAGCGAGCGTATCCCTGCGCGCGTAATGTCCTCATCATCAACGTGCAATATGCGTATTTCCATCATTCCCGTTCATTCAACGATTCGATATATGAATATCGTACGTTAGTCAATTGTTCCAAACGCGGTCCGCTGTTCCTGACGCTCAAATTCAAGCAGCGCCTCAATCAACGGTTCCATATTTCCGGCCAAAATACTGTCGAGTTTGTAAAGCGTCAAACCAATTCGATGGTCCGTCACTCGGTTTTCCGGGAAATTGTAGGTCCGAATGCGCTGACTGCGGTCGCCGGAACCGACTTTAGACTTGCGGTCTTCAGAACGTTTCGCAAACTCAATCTCACGGAAATGTTCGTACACGCGCGATTTCAACACACGCAGCGCTTTCGCGAGGTTCTTATGCTGGCTTTTTTCGTCCTGACACTGCACCACGATTCCCGTTTCCAAGTGTGTGAGCCGCACCGCCGACTGCGTTTTATTGACGTGCTGACCGCCCGGCCCGCTCGAACAAAAACGATCCAGCCGATAATCTTCCTCTTTAATGTCGATTTCGACTTCTTCCGGCTCCGGCATCACCGCCACGGTCGCAGCGGACGTCTGAATTCGTCCCTTCGTTTCCGTTTCCGGCACACGCTGCACACGGTGTCCTCCGCTTTCGTACTGTAATTCACGAAAGACGCCTTCGCCCTCAATCCCCATCACGAGTTCTTTGAAGCCGCCGAGTTCCGTGGCGTTCATGTCCATGATTTCGATTTTCCAGCCTTTTTTCTCACAATAATGCTTGTACATGTCGAACAAATCGCGCGCGAACAATGCCGCTTCGTCGCCGCCGGTTCCTGCACGAATTTCAAGCATAATTCTCGATCGGTTCGCATCTTCGCCGCCGATTGTAAGGTCGAGAAGCTCCTCCCAGAGTTTTTCGCGCTCTTCTTTCAGTTCCGGAATTTCACTTTCCGCAAGTTCACGCATTTCCGGGTCGGAACCCGCCAGCATGTCGTTCGCTTCCGCAATCTGATTGTTCAAATCGCGAAATTTACGATAGCACGTTGCGAGCTTTGCAATGGAACCGTGTTCACGCATCACATCCACAAGTTTTGCGGAGTCCTGCAGCACATCGGGATCCACCATCATCCGCTCCAATTCCTCGAACCGGGCGAGCTTTGCTTCTAACATTTCGTGCATCATACTTTAAACGTCCTGAAAAAATTCTAAAAACAGTTTGAAAAACCTGAAAAGTCCACAAAAAAGGCGCAATAACCCCTTGGAAGATTACTGCGCCGCTGAACTCAAGCTATTTCTTTTTGGGATCCTGCAAGCTGGCGTAACCACCCTGCGGAATTTTAGCTTTGAATTTTTCGATGCGTCCTGCAGTATCTACGTACTTCAGACGACCGGTGTAAAACGGATGACAGGCACTGCAAATATCGACCTTAAGTTCAGGTTTTGTGCTGCGCGTGATGAACGTATTGCCGCAACCACAGGTTACGCGGGTTTCGACATAATTCGGATGAATTTTATCTTTCATTTTTCAGTTCCCTAAAAAAATAAGCATGAAAATAATTTTAGTTGCATTTTAACATATTTCCTCTTTTTTCAAAGGGGGGGCCACCCAAACTGGGGGGAATATTTTAAATTTTGTTGAAAATGCACGATTTCAATCTTTGTTTAACTGTTCAAAAATTCGGTGATGCTGTCCGCAATCTTTCGGAACAATGCGTTTCGAACGTCGTCGTCATTATTCAGCATCGTCATGCGGAATCCGCAAATATCTGTCGCGAAACCCGTCAGAGGAACGATACAAATCCCCCGCGAACCCAGTAAATTATACACAAATCGTTTGTCGCCTGGTACATTTTCACAAAGTCGATCAATATAATGCCGTAAATTCGGGTTTTCGATCGGCAAACGCTGCGCTTTGTTCAAAACGCCGTCTTCAAAAACGACACTCATGTAAAACGCACCTTGCGGCCGATAGCAAATCACGCCGGGGACGTTACTGAAAATTTCATACGCCTGATTCGCACGTTTTTCAAAAATCGACGCACGGCGTTTCAGGTGTTCCGGATATTTCGGCGAACCAAACACGCGGGGAATCGAAAGCTGAGGAAGGGTTGTGGCGCAGACTTCAAGCATTTTCGCGTTCAGAATACTGTCGATGTATGTCGAAAAATTCGGGTCTTTTTCCTTATTCAGCACTTCCATCCACGCACATCGGGCGCCGGGCCACGGATATTCTTTGCTGATTCCGCGCAGCGCGATTGCCGGAACGTCGTGCGCCACCTGCGACAGATGAAGCGTTTTGGCGCCATTGTAACAAATGTGCGAATAAATCTCATCCACAAGCAAAAACAGGTCGTACTGACGCGCAATTTCCGCAAACTCTTCCAAAATTTCATGCGGATACACAATTCCCGTCGGATTGTCGGGGTTCACGAGACCGATTCCCGTAATTTGAGGGTTGTAATGAATGATATTCCGAATTTCATCCATGTCCGGCAGCCAGTTGTTTTTCGGGTCGAGACGAAATTGAAGGGGTTTGTAACCGCCGCGCTTGCTTTCGTTCGACGAATGGGTCGAGTAAATCGGTGCCGGAAGAAGAATGCGCGCGTTTCGATGCACGAGTTCGTATACTTTATCGATTGCGTCGGCGGTTCCGTTGAAAAAAACGATGTCGTTCGGATTCACTTTAACGCCGTTTTCGCGGAGATTCACCTGATTTGCAAGAAACTCTCGCGTCTCCAGCACGCCACGCGTCGGACAGTAACCCCACGAACGATTTTGCTGCACGATGTCGCAGACGATTTCTTTAATCCAAGGCGCCACCTGTTCGTGCATCGCGATGGGGTCGCCGATGTTTTCCCACGTAATTTCGAGACCCATATCGCGCATACGATAGGCGTGTTCGACAATCTGACGGATTTCATATTCGAGGAAACCCGCTCCTTCATGTACCAAATTGGTTCGCATTTTATTTTGTTCCTTTTTTAATGGATATATCGTTTTTATGGAACATCTGTTTTGATTTTTGTACCCATTTTTCTGTTTTCCGCATCACGAAATGGTTCTTCCAAGGAGGACTCCGCCCAGAACCATCATGATTCCGAGCAGATTATGCAAAACGAGGTTCGCAGCCGCAGCAGCATAGCGCGATTGTTCCAGTAAATCGACCGTATCGAAAATAAATGTTGAAAATGTCGTAAACGCACCCAGAAACCCCGTCAAAACGATGAGTTTCAGATCCGGAGTGAAATTTCGCGTCAAATAAATCGAAAGCACACCAAAAAGGAAACATCCAATCAAGTTACAAATTAAAACTCCCCAAGGTTTTCCGCACCAGTCGCAGCTGTTCAGACCCGCAGAAAGCGCATAACGGCTCACTGCTCCCAGCCCGCCGGCCAGAACAAGGAAAAAAAGGCGTAAAATTATCGAAGGGACTGCAAGTGTTTCCATCATTACAACATTTTGTGTGTTGAAGTTTTTGAATTTGAATTCTATTTTTTATTCTATTCAACCTGCTTGGCCGTTTTAAACAAAAACAGAAAAGATGATGAATTCCGTAAAACTCACCCCTTTTCTGTTGTCGTTCCGGTCAAGGCTATGATTATTTAACAATTTTCAAACAATCATTAATACCGATAGTATTCGGGTTTGAACGGGCCCTCGACTGGAACGCCGAGATATGCGGACTGTGCTTCCGTGAGTTTCGTCAAATGAACGCCCAGCTGTTCGAGGTGCAGGCGCGCCACTTCTTCGTCGAGCTTTTTCGGAAGAACGTAAACGCCCAAAGGATAGTTTTCAGGCTCGGTCCAAAGCGCGATTTGCGCAAGCGTCTGATTTGCGAACGAATTCGACATCACGAAGGAGGGGTGTCCCGTCGCGCAGCCGAGGTTCACAAGTCGGCCTTCCGCCAGAAGCAGAATCGAACGGCCCGTTTCCGGGAACGTGTAACGATCTACGAGCGGTTTGATTTGCGTACGGACGATTCCCGGCCAGGCGTTCAGGTCGGCGACCCGGATTTCGCAGTCGAAATGTCCGATGTTGCAAACAATTGCGTCGTTCGGCATCTGAACCATGTGCTGTGCCGTAATAATGTCGCAGCAGCCGGTCGTCGTCACAAAAATGTTTCCAAGTTTACAGGCTTCGTCCATCGTCATGACCTGGAAACCTTCCATCGCGGCCTGAAGAGCGCAAATCGGGTCGACTTCCGTCACGATCGTGCGAGCGCCGTACGTGCGTAAAGACTGCGCGCAGCCCTTTCCGACGTCGCCGTATCCGCAAACAACCGCCACTTTGCCGGCGACCATCACGTCTGTAGCGCGTTTGATTCCGTCCACGAGCGACTCGCGGCAG
The DNA here is from genome assembly GCA_964438515.1 of uncultured Planctomycetaceae bacterium. Classification (GTDB taxonomy): domain Bacteria; phylum Planctomycetota; class Planctomycetia; order Pirellulales; family Thermoguttaceae; genus RGIG3701. The sequence goes on along the minus strand of CAYTLK010000014.1, from coordinate 52,767 downwards.
CCGTACAAATTGTCGAACTTGCTTTTCGTGACCGAATCATTTACATTAATGGCCGGGATTTTCAATTCGCCGCGCGCGAACATCTGATACAGACGGTGCACGCCCGTGGTGGTTTCTTCGGAAATGCCGCGAATTCCGGGGCACAAATGTTCAAATTCGGGGGTGTGAACGAGTGCGGTGAGGTCTCCGCCGTCGTCCAAAATCATGTTGAGCGGCTGACCATCGTCGAAAAAGACGGTCTGACGGCAGCACCAGTCGTATTCTTCATCCGTTTCGCCCTTCCATGCAAAAACCGGGATTCCGGCGGCGGCGATTGCGGCGGCGGCGTGGTCCTGAGTGGAAAACTTGTTGCAGGAACTCCAACGGACTTTGGCGCCCAGAGCGACGAGGGTTTCGATGAGAACCGCAGTCTGGATCGTCATATGAAGGCTTCCGCCGATGCGTGCGCCCGTCAAAGGCTGAGATGCTGCGTACTTACGGCGAATTGCCATCAAGCCGGGCATTTCATTTTCTGCAAGCATGATTTCTTTCCGGCCCCAATCGGCCAGATTAATATCTGCAACTTTATACGGAAGTTTGTTTTCGGACACGGTTTTTGCTCCTTAAATGAAACGATACAACAAATATTTGTTTATTATACCTTTTTTTGTTTCATTTTCAAGGGGGGGCGGATGTTTCGACGGATTTCCTCACCGCAAAATATAAAAAAAGAATCACCAAGTACTAAAAAGGAGAATCGGAAGGGAGTCCCGGACCGCGAACGGTTTTTCCTGCCCGTTCTTTTGCATCCAGTTCGAGGTTCAGATTCAGGAGGAATTCCAGCCAGTCGGCGTTCGGTTTCGTACCGTAGGCGCGGCAGACGGCGGCGTCCAGACGGTTTTGAAGTTCCGTCACGGGGTTGTTCGGCGTCTGTTCCATCATTCGGTACAAATCGCGGAGACAATAACCGTATTGACGCATGATTTCCTGTCGTTTTTCGAGGAACGCCCGCGCACATTGCGACACCTTCTCCACATCCGCACCACTCGGATTCTGCGGCCACGGGAAGGAATCGAACACCGTGTTCGACGTGTAGCGGAATCGATTTTCCAGTGTGGAACACCGCGCCTGAAACCATTTCCAGTGAAGCGACGATTGCAGGATTCCAAAGGAATAATCGTCCGAAAGAGGGAAAACCTGCAAGGCTGCATCAGGGTGTATCGACGAATCAACAAATTCAAAAATCTGGCGTTTCGTGACACAGGAACAAGCAATGTAATGCGGGATGGATTCCAAAATCGTCATCAATTCTCCACGGGAACGATGGAATTGCCACCAAGTATTGAATGCAGAAATGTGGTCTTTACTGACTTTTGCAGTGGGGAATTTTTCAAGTGTCTCCCTATTTTTTTCTATCTGAAGTTTTGCTTTTTTCGATTTTTCAGGATACACGGTTTGTTTGAGAATTTCAAACAATTCGCAATAAGTTGCCGCCTGGAAACAATCGCATTTTCGAAAATCAATAGCGTAACGACTGGGACACGAGTTGATATTTCCTAACAGTTCGTCACCCGTCAGAAGGGGAAAAAGGACTTCCGAATACTCTGGATGTTCTTTTAAAAGCCGTTCCGCCTCCGCATTTTTTAGTAAAAAGCTGGAATGACCGGCTTTTTGTCCCTGATAACAACATTGGGAATTCGCGTTCACCCGCAGAGCTTTCGCGCCGGAAACGTCCACGGTGAGGCTCAAAGCGGAGTTGATTCTTTCCGGATGGAACGTTTCAAACGGAGAATCGACGGAATCTCCGCGCTGAAAAATGAGCGTTTTTTCGGTGTCGTCCTCCCCTTTTACCCAGTTTACAATAGAGATGGAAACGACCGCTTCGCCGGGCCATTTCTGTGACGAGACGGCATCGGTGATGGTTCCGCCGTTTTGAACGATGTAATCGAGACCTCCGATTCGGGAGTAATTCTGTCGGATGGTGTTCGTTCCGACCAGCCCGGCGCTCTGGCCGGGTTTCAAAAGGTCGTGCGTCTTGCGGAACCAGTACACGCAGAAATCGGCGTTTCCCGGCATATCCGGAAACTTCTCCCGAATCCGTGCGATGTAGGCGTTGTCCATCTCGGCGACCATCTTGTTTTTGGACTGATACGGCGGGTTTCCGATGATGCAGTCCGCTTCCGGCCACGGCTCCAGCACGGCATCGCGACAGAGGATGTTTTGATCCAGATTATCCAGCGGGAGACTTTCATCAAAAGTCAGATAAAGAACTTCATTCCAGTCCTGAATCCGTTGGTTCCACTTGATAGCGGCAAGCTCTTTCGCAATCATGAGTGTGACTTTTGCCAGTTCGACGGCCATGGGCTGAATATCGAGACCGAAAAAGTTTTTCGTCTGGATTCGGGATCGTCCCAGCTTCACTTTCATCGCACTCTTTTGAGAAAATTTATCGGCGATTTTTTGAACGATTTGCAGCTCCAGATCTTTCACCGCCTGAAACGCCATGAAGAGGAAATTTCCGCACCCGCAGGCGGGGTCCAGCACACGAAAATCCGCGAGCGCATTCCACGTTTCCTCCAGCTTCATGAGGGTGTTGGACTGCTGAATCCGCAGCGACCAAGGACGAATAATCGTCGGAAAAATAATTTTATAAATGTCGTCGGCATGCGTAAAATGCGCCCCGAATTCGTGACGTTTTTCCTTGTTTAATGTTCCTTCAAACAGTCCGCCGAAAATGGCCGGGTTGACGCAGCGCCAGTCCTGCCGCGCCGCCTTTTCCAAAACGTCCAGACATTCACTGTCCAAATCCATCGGATAAACGTCTTCGAACAGCCCGCCGTTGAAATAGCGAACGTCTTTGAACCTTCCGCCCGCAGCCGATTGAGAAGACGCCATCTGTCGAAACAACCCGCCGATGAGGTCGAAACTTTCGTTCGGACGCCGCTGACAATCCAGAATCAGTTCCAGAAAGAAATCTTTCGGCAAAAGCTCCACGTCTTCGGAAAACAGCGCGACGACACACTGCAGCACGAAACGCCTCACCATTTCCCGGTCCTGATGCAAATCGAAAACCAAATGATTGAACAACTCGCCAATGTGTCTGGCAGCTTTTTCGGAAATTTCCCGCGTATTGTTCTGAAAAAGCGGTTCCCGCTCATCGGGAAGCAGAAAATTCAGCGCCGTCCAGTGTGTCAGCAAGTCGGAAACCGCGATTTCATCGACTTTCAGAAGTTGATCGTAAATAATAATCGTGTCGAAATTGCACAGTATGATAAACCTCGGTTTCTGGGCGCCGGGACCGAGAATTTTCTGCGGATTCATCTGACACCAGTAATTCATCGCCTGCGGAAAATGCTTTTCAAGATTCGTTTCCGACCGTTTTTTCATCTCGATGAGAACCCCGGAATGTCCCGTCGGCGACCAGAGACCGTCCACAAATTTTGTTTTTCCCTCGGTCTGAATACGAGCCTCAAACGTTCCGCCCGCTTCGATGAAACCTTTATGACCGTACAATCGAAACAGACGGTCGCAGAAAGTTTGCGCCTCGCCCTTTTCATCTCCTTTTAATGCGGCTGCGAATTGAATAAACCCGGTAATCAATTGTTGGTCCATATCGTTTTATCCTTTAAAATTCCCCAGAATTCCGTATACTAAAAGTATACATCATGAAAGCCCATTTGTAAAGAGCGTCTTTCTCTATAGTTTTTTGATTTTCGTTGTGGAAAATTGGAAAGAGTCAGGGATTCGCCAAATTACTCGGCGCAATCGCAGAATATCTATTTGCAGAGGCTCATCGACGCCTAGCGGACGACCGACACGGCACGTACGATGGTGTGAGAGGCGACCGCCCCAATAATGAGCGGTCTCCTACTCGATTAATATTCAGTTTTTCGATGTATTAAAAACACTTACTGCAGCTGACGCGCATTCAGTTTGCCGTACTTCACAGCTTCTTCCGGATCCGGATCAAACTGCGCCGCCTGATCGACGGTCGGAACTGCCAGAGGCCGCACAACACGGAAACCAACTTCTTTGGCAGACGCTTCGTACCAAATGCTTTTCGGAATCTGCGGGTCGTCCTGGTTCCAAGATTTGTTGGAGCCGAAACGCGTCGCACTTCGGAGATTCTCGGCGTCATCGTACCATGAACCGCCGCGCGCAACCGTCTGGTAGCGTTTCCGTTTCGCCGTCGTGTAATACGGATTGTCGAGCGCGCCGTCCGCACCTTCCATCAGCTTTTCGTAACCCGTTTTGCTGTACTGGTCGAGGCACCATTCACGAACGTTTCCGTGCATGTCGTACAGACCCCACGCATTCGGTTTTTTCTGTCCGACTTCGTGGTATTTATCGTCCGCATTATCATATAACCATGCGTAATCTTCGATTTTTCCATCGCCGAAACTGTACGGAGTGTCAGAACCAGCGCGGCACGCATATTCCCATTCGGCTTCGGTCGGCAGACGATAGTAACGTCCCGTTTTGGCGCTGAGCCACTTGCAGTACATCTGCGCAGCATAAACGGACATCGCGATTGCCGGACGACGGTCTTTTCCCATGTCGAATGTCATGTCGGTGTACGGCGGGGTCGGACGAATCATTCCGTCAGCCACTTCTTCCAGTTCGCCAGACGCGAAATTGTTCGATTCACGGATCTGTTTTTCGAGCCGAGCGGACCACGCTTCGTATTCCTGCCACGTGACCTCGCATTTTCCCATCCAGAAAGCATCGACTTTGACTTCATGCTGAGGACCTTCAGCCGCATTGTCGATTCCGAGGAATTCGTCTGCATCCACACCGAAATCCTCAAGTTCTTTTTCAGTCGCACCCATCTTGAAAGTGCCGCTCGGAATCGGAACCATATCGAATTTCACTTCGGTGCCGGCGATGATTTCCGTGTAGGGTTTCATCTCCGCTTCGGTCGCGGCATCCGCGTTTTCAACGGGTGCGGCTTTTGCGAATTTGGAAAGCCATTCCATTGTGTTGACCTGCCACGGACGGACTGCGTCTTCGGCCAGCACGACGCAAGCGGTACCTGCCAGAACGGCGCAGGAAACGATACCACAAAGAATCGGGCGAGTTTTCATGTACATTCTCCTCATTGGGAACGGGACTTAAAACATAATAAAATTATAGACAATTATAGTTGAACATCCATTATAGTCGTTTTTAAAATTACTGCTAGGGGGTGGCAGAAATTTTCTTGAGTCAAAACGATTTTTTTATTCAAGTTTGATAAAATTTTTTCGCAAGGGGCTGTACAAAATCGGAGTTTTATGCTACACTGAGATTGACTCGATTTTTTAACGTTCATTTTTCCAAAATTTCCAAAATTTTCATTTTTTCAAGTTTTTAAGAAAGGTTTCATTTTATGAAAAAAACCATTCTCACCCTCCTGATTTGCGGTCTCTCGGTTTTTTGTGTCGGTGCGGCACAGGCGGAAGATCTCGTCGATGTGCGTGACAGTGCGGCGGAACCCGTGAATCTCATTTACGATACCGACATGGGAAACGATGCAGACGACGCACTGGCGCTCGCGATCATTCATAATATGGTCGAACGCGGGAAATGCAATTTTCTCGGTCTGACGCTCACCAAGTCGAACATTTACGCCGCCCGATATTGTAAAGCGTTCAATATTCAGTACCATCATCCCGATGTTCCGATCGGACTCGTGAAAGATGGGAAAGCTACGGATTCTGGGCTGTATGTTCAGCGTATTATGGAAATGAAGAATGCGGACGGAAGCACCATGTTCCCGATTCCGGAGGGGTGGGAACCGGAAGATTCCGTGACGCTTTTGCGTAAATTACTCGCGGCGGCGCCCGATCATTCGGTCGTGATTGCGCAAGTCGGTTTTTCGACGAATCTCGCGCGTCTTCTCGACACGCCGGCTGATGAGATTTCGCCGCTTACAGGAATGGAACTCGCGAAGCAGAAAGTGCGTCTTGTGTCGGTGATGGGCGGAGCATTCACGTTCCTCGACGACCAGCGTTTCGTGAATCATCGGGAATATAATATCGTCACCGACGTTCCATCTGCGCAAAAGTTCTGCACCGAGTGGCCGACGCCGATCGTTTTCAGCGGTTTCGAACTGGGAATCGACATCTGCATTCGCGGCTGCACCATTTATAACGATTATGAGACGCCGACGCCGAACATTTTGAAGGAATCCTACCTTCTTTATCATGAAGGCCGCGGAATCGACCAGCCGACGTGGGACCTGACGTCCGTTTTGTTCGTGCTTCGTCCGGAAAAAGAACGAAATTACTGCACTCTGTCGAATGCGGGAACCGTAACGGTGCTGGACGATGGAAAAACGCGTTTTGCGGAAGACGAGAACGGACGTCACCGCTGTTTCATCTCCACGCCGGAACAGAAAAGCCGCGTCGAAGAAACGTTCGTGAATTTGTGCAGCGAGAAACACTAGGAAACTTGGATTCCTGATGTATATTCATTCCGCTTCGACTCGTTCCGCTTGAAAATTCCGGGACCGTTACAAGATTTGCGGCCCCGGTTCTGCATTCGATTCTATTTATCCCAGCTTCAGCATGTTTTCAAGCGCGATGCGAGCGTCAGACGCGATGGAATCCGGAACCGCAACACGATTTTCGCACGTTCCGTTTTCCAGCTGTTCGAGCGCCCGAAAAAGCACGTCCGGCGTGTTGCGCGCCATATTCACACAATTGTGCGGCTGACCCAGGTGCTGAATGACCAATTCGGGGTGCTGCTGCTTCAAACGCTCCACCAAATGCGCCTCTGTCCCAATAATGTACGATTCTCCAGGAATTGCGTTCTGAATTTCTTTAATGAGGAAAGCGGTCGACCCCGCCGCGGCGCTCTGCGCAACCACCGCCTGCGCACACTCGGGATGTACAATCAGTTTTGCGCCCGGATTTTCCTTCTTCATCGAGAGGGCGGCATCGACGCTCATCTGGTGGTGCACGTGACAGAACCCCTCCCAAAGGAGGATTCGTGCGTTTTTGACGGCCGAAGCCGGTGTACCGCCCGATTTTTGCCGCATGACGATTTCGTCGGAGGGAATTCCCATCTGAATCGCCGTATTTCGACCCAAATGCTGGTCGGGCATAAACAGGACCCGCGACTTTTGTGCAAGCGCCCACTCCAGCACGCGCCGAGCGTTTCCGGAGGTGCAAACCACGCCGTTGTGCCGCCCGCAGAACGCTTTCACCTCCGCCGAACTATTAACGTAAGTCACTGGTAAAACGTCATTTACGTCGATGATTTCGCCGAGACGCGTCCAGCATTCGTTCACTTCGCGCAGAGTCGCCATGTTCGCCATGGGACAGCCGGAAAGGAGGTTGGGAAGAATCACCGGGATGCGTTTTCCGCCGCGTTTTGCGACTTTTTCAGGGGAATTCGCGAGGATGTCTGCCGTTTCTGCCATAAAATGGACGCCGCAGAAAATAATCGCCTCGCACGTGTCGTCGGCCGCCGCCAACTGACTCAGCGCCAGACTGTCTCCCTGCCGGTCGGTCAGCGCAATGGTTTCATCGGGGATGTAATAATGTCCGAGAATCAAAAGTTTCTCACCCCATTTCTTACGCACCGTCTGAAATTCTTCGATACTTCCGATTTGCATCATTTTTGCTCCTTTTGATTCACTGTTTGAAGTTCGGGTCGTCGGCAAAGTTCCACTTAATCCCTGCGTATTCGTCGTGCGGAGCCAACAGGGACGCAAAAGTGGAATAGTAAATCGTCTTGCTGATTGCGCGCACACTTCCATCGGCAAACGCAAAGTTATTCACCTGCGAGTGTCGACTGCTGGGGAAGTTCGGATAGTACGCGGACGCTGATTTCGACCCAAGAATACTGTTGTTCCAGTTGATTCCGAAACGGGTTTTCGCGTTGGCTTCGGTCTTGGAGAGATTGTTTCCGCCGCGCCAGTCGTCCGCAGGGGTGTTTCCCGTGTAACCGCCGGGCACCTTGTTGCACTCTTCCGCAATGAGAATCGTGTAGCTTGCGCCGTCGTGAATGCTTGAAATTGAGGATTTTGAATAACTGTTTGATTTGCTTCCATTGTAGAAAAACAGAAGTCCGGAGCCGCGAACGTCGTTATTGGGGTTGTTCGTGTTGCAAGACTGGTCGGAGCGTCCCGTATTGGCGATGTAGCTGATTCCGTTCGTTTTGGCGTCGCCCATGGGACACTTGAACTGTTTAATCGGCTGAGCAACAAGGTTTCCGTCCATGAATTGTTCGTTCTGCTTTCCCAGCCCCAATTCTTCGAGAATCGAGGTGCACCACGAACCAAATTCGATATCCGACTGCCCCGAATAAGGAAGCCGATCTTTGTTCGAATCGTACAAAATCATTGCTTTTGCAAGTTCCGACTCGTTATTGGCGCAAGTCGCCTGAAGGGCCGTCGTTCGTGCGTTGATGATGGCCGGCATCAGAAGACCGACGAGGACGCCGATGATTGCAATGACGACAAGAAGTTCCACAAGCGTGAAGCCGCGGCGGCCGCGAAGGGCAAACGAATTGCTGATGGACATAATATTCCCTTTACTATTAATGAAATGAATGACCTGTTCTGTTACGCAAAACAATTCCTTTTTGTTTGGACGCAAACACCCCCAAAGAAATCATTTTCTCATGTTTCTTCTATTTTGCCTCTTTTTTCGGAAATTTCCAGCCCCCGCCCACAAATTTCTTGAAAATTTTTTAAAAAAAACAGGGAGTAGGGCTGGATTTATTCGCACATTTAGTGCAAAATAAGACGTAGAGTAAATAAAGTCCGTTTTCGACATGATTTTTTATGTTCGACTCACAGAATCTTTTTGGGGGATAAAACAAAATGAAAAACAAAATGAAAAACAACACAAAAACCATACAAACACGTCATTCCGCGTTCGGCTTCACGCTTGTGGAACTTCTGGTCGTCATTGCGATCATAGGCGTCCTCGTCGGACTCACCGTCCCGGCGGTCCAGGGCGTCCGTTCCTCAGCGCGCGAAACGACGTGTTTGAACAACCTCCGTCAGCTTTCCACCGCCGCCCTTTCGCATCAAACGAGCAACGGCTACCTCCCTTATTACTGGCGTTCGTACGCAAAAGACAGCGCGTGCTGGGTCGTTCCTCTTCTTCCGCACCTCGGCGAGACGGCAATCTGGCAGACGTGGCAGGACGGCACGAACAACACAGCCGCCTACACGACGCTCAACTTCCTCATCTGTCCCGACACGCCCGAAAAACGGAAAAACACGGCGGGTCTTTCCTACGTTGCAAACTGCGGTTACTGCGATGGTTCCAAACCCTTCAGCGACGACGATAAAACTTCCGTCAAGGCGTTTCAGCTCGGCGCGTTCGTCCCGTTCGGAAGCTCCGCAAGAGGAAACACACCGTCCCAAACCGTCAAAATGAAGGACGGAGCAACCTATACGATTCTGTTTTCCGAAAACAATCAGGCGACCAACTGGAACAGCGGAACGCAACCCTACAATTACGGTATTTTCTGGTTCAATAATTACGGAACGACCTCCCGAAATTTCGGCGTCGATTTCAAATCCACGAGCAGTAATTACGACCACGCGCGTCCGTCCAGCTACCATCCCAACAACGGCGCGAACGTCGCATTTGCGGACGGCGGTGTAAAATATTGTACAAAAAACATCGACGCGCTTTTGTATTCCCAGATGATGGCGCCCGACGACAATAAAGCACAGACTTATTCGAATTACAGCTACGCGGATAAAAAACTCACCAACCCGATGAATACACAGTTGCTGGATCGTTAAAACTATTTTTAATTAAAAAACAAAGGAATTTAATTATATGTTGAAACTTCACAATGCTTCATGGCCGGGCGTCGTTGGAAAAGGTCAGCCGGGAACGGAACCGTGCATCGACCTCGACACCATGCTGAAACTCACAGCAGACGCGTCGGTCGACGGACAAAAATTCGACGGTGTGGACGTTTTTCTCGCTTTGCCGCACGTCGATATTGAAAGTACGGACGACGATTTGGAACGTCTGGCAGAAAAAGTACGCTCGTACAACCTCGAAATCG
>CAYTLK010000014.1:40692-42665 GCA_964438515.1 uncultured Planctomycetaceae bacterium | reverse complement strand
GACGACGATTTGGAACGTCTGGCAGAAAAAGTACGCTCGTACAACCTCGAAATCGGTTCCTGCGTTGCGCCCATCTGGACCGGCTGCGGCGGCGGAAGCGCGATGGGAACGCACGAAGAGCGTCTGAAATTCTGCGGAATGGTTCAAAAAGCGTGTCGTATCGGTCGAAAACTCCGCGAACTCGGCGTCCGTCCGAGCGGCTGTATTCGGGTCGATTCCTCCTGCAGTGTGGAAGAATGGAGCGCCGAACCCGTCGAAAACACGAATAAAATCATCGACACATTTACAGAAGCGTCAAAAATCGCTGCCGACTACGGTGAACGTCTGGCTGCCGAAGGGGAAATATGCTGGGGCGGGATGCATTCGTGGAAGTGGATGCTTCGCGTTCTCGAAGGCGTTGCGTGGCCGGAAGTGTTCGGTTTCCAGGCCGATATGTCGCATACGCTCCTGTATTTGCTGGGTTACAACGCCCCCGAAGATCGCATTTTGCCGGCAGATTATGATTGGAGCGACCGTACCGTCCTCGACGAAGCAATGTACAAACTGACGTCACGACTGCGGCCTTGGGTCATTGATTTTCACGTCGCACAGAACGACGGTTCCGTTTTCGGGTCCGGCTCGCACGACAAAACGGGACGTCACTGTCTCGTAAACGATCCGAACGGAAAGCTCGACATTCCGCACTGCGCAAAATTTTGGCTCTGTGACGAAAACGGAAAATTTACGGGGGCCGTCAAGCACATTTGTTGGGACGGTTGTATGTTTCCGAACCGCTGCATGATGGATCCGAAGACGTGGGAGGATATTCTTTCCGTGATGATTCAGGTCCGCAGCGCCGTGGAGTGATTTGCCGTCCGAACTCGTACAATTTGATTTCACTTTGAATAAAATCGATTAATGTTCAACTGATTTTTGAATTTAATTCGAATTTATTTTTGAATTTGTTTGTTTTTTGTTTTGATAAAAATGTCTTCATCCGTTCCATCCAGTTTAGGTCCGTTTGTCCTTGAATGCCGCATCGGCCGAGGCGGTATGGGGACGGTATTTCGCGGAATCTATAAAGAAACGAAAACGCCCGTCGCGATCAAAATCCTCGCAAGCGCACTGGCGGAAGACATCAATTTCCAAAATCGGTTTATGAAAGAAATCGAAGCGCTGCGTCAGCTGAAACATCCGAATATTGTACGATTATTGGGTTACGGACGCGAGGAGATGTGTTTTTATTACGCGATGGAACTCGTGAACGGACGGTCTTTTGAAGAAGAAATTCGTTCGGGACGCAGTTTCGGCTGGCGCGAGACACTTTCGTACGCGATTCAAATCGCATCGGCTTTGAATTGTGCACACGTTCACGGAATCATTCATCGCGACCTGAAACCCGCAAATCTGATGCTGACGAGCAACGGAATCGTTAAACTTTCGGATTTCGGGATTGCGACGCTTTTTGGGTCCGACAAAATCACATCTGTAGGAAGTGTGGTCGGTACAATTAATTACATGGCGCCGGAACAGGCGGCGGCGCAGCCGGTCACGACGCGCACAGACCTTTACGCTTTTGGCGCGGTGCTTGTGGCGCTTCTGACGGGTCATCCGCCTTACTCCGCCTCGACGCTTCCTGAAATCATTCATCAGCACGCAACGTCTCCCGCACGGCGTCCGAGCCAGATGGGGATTGATTTACCCGTCGAGTTCGACGAGCTTATTGGTCGGCTGCTTGAACGAAATCCTGAAAAACGTCCGAAAAATGCGTATTTCGTCCAGCGGCTTCTGGAGGCGATGCAGGAAGAACTCACCGGAACGAATGTGACGCACTCCAGCAACCCGTCCGCTGTAAGTCCGCTTTCGACCGATATTTTGCAGCAGAAAATCCTCGCAAATCGTTCCGCAACGCCGAAAGCTGCAGAAAATTCCGGCTTGGAACTCGAATTGGAGGAAGACGAACAGGACGAGTCGGCCTCCGAAAATACTTCCGA